>CAMAVR010000001.1 GCA_945861885.1 Nannocystis exedens
GTTCATGGGATCCTTCGGCAAAAGCGGCCTCAGGATGACAGGCTGCTTTTTTCATCAGCGTGTCACGCAAACGCTTCGTCGATGAGCATCTGCTGCTCGAGGCGATGGCTCGCCGCGCTCCCCGTTGCGGGGCTCGCGCTTTCGTGCCGCGCGACGACCGATAGCGGCAAATCGCGAGCCGTGAAGTCGCCAATTCGCGCCTTCAAGAAATACCACGCCCCCATGTTCAGCGGCTCGTCTTGAACCCAAACCAGTGGCGTCTTCGCTTTGTATGGCGCCAGCGCTTCGTCGAGCGCCGGATGAATCGGGTAGTACTGCTCGAGCCGAATGATCGCCACATCGTCGCGCTTTCGCTCGGCGCGCGCGTGCATCAGATCGTAATAAATCTTCCCGCTGCAGAAGAGAATCTTCTTCACTTTTTTCGGGTCGGTCGACGCATCGGCGATCACTCGCTGAAACGTCCCGTTCGACAAATCGTCGAGCGACGACGTTGCATCAGGGCTTCGCAGCAGACTCTTCGGCGTAAACACGATGAGCGGCTTGCGCCACGGACGAAGCACTTGCCGTCGCAGCAAATGGAAGAATTGCGCCGGCGTCGTCGGGTTGCAAATCTGCATGTTATCTTCGGCCGCGAGCTGCAAAAACCGCTCAATTCGTGCGCTCGAGTGCTCGGGCCCTTGCCCTTCGTAGCCGTGCGGAAGGAGCATCACCAAACCGCTCAGACGCTTCCATTTGTCTTCTGCAGACGAGATAAATTGGTCGACGATGACCTGCGCGGTGTTCAAAAAATCGCCAAATTGCGCTTCCCAAATTACCAAGCCATCCGGACAATCGAGGCTGTAGCCGTATTCAAAACCGAGCACGCCCGCCTCCGAAAGCGGACTGTCGTACATCGCCAATGTCCCACGGCCGAGCGCTGCGAGCGCCACATACGCCGCCCCCGTTTGCATATCAAACAGCGCAGCATGGCGATGGCTGAACGTCCCCCGACGGACATCTTGCCCCGTCAACCGAATCCGCCGCCCCTCCCACAAGAGCGTTGCGAGCGCTAAAATTTCGGCGGTCCCCCAGTCCATCGGCTGGCCGGCGATCGCGCGGTCGCGCCGCTGTTCAATCAGCTTTAGCGCTTTTGGATTCGGGGTGAACCCTTCAGGCACCGTCGCCAACTTTTTGAGCAGCTCGATCAGCTCTTCGCGAGGAACAGCGGTCGCCACATCGGGCCGACCTTGCTCAGGCCCACCGAAAAACGGCGCCCAAAGCCCGCCCATCGCATTCGGCGGCTGATTGAAATCTCCTTGGCGCGCCTCTTCAAGCGCTTTGTCGAGCGCGGTTTTTCGCTCGAGCCCGATCGCGTCGGCCTGCTCTTTTGTCAGCACTCCAAGTGCAATCAAGCGATCTTCGTACACTTGGCGTACGGACGCTTTTCCGTCGATGAGCGCATACATCCGCGGCTGCGTGTAACGCGGCTCATCCCCCTCGTTGTGACCATAACGACGGTACGAGTACATATCGATCACCACATCGTGGTGAAAGCGTTGGCGCCATTCAAACGCGAGCCGCGCCACTTGAACCACCGCTTCAGGGTCTTCACCATTCACGTGAAAAACAGGCACCCGCATCATTCGTGCGATATCGGTGCTGTAGCGCGTTGATCGTGAATCGTGCGGGTTCGTTGTAAACCCGATCTGATTGTTGACGACAAGATGGATTGTCCCGCCTGTCGTGTAGCCAGCAAGCCCGGCGAGATTGAGCGTTTCGGGAACGATCCCTTGGCCCATAAACGCCGCGTCGCCGTGAATCAAAAGCGGCATAATTTCTGAGGAGCGTTGCGAGCGATCTTGCTTCGCGCGAACACGCCCTTCGACAACCGGATTGACCCACTCGAGATGGCTCGGGTTGAACGCAAGCGACAGATGCACCGTGTTTCCCGACGCCGTCTTTTGATCGCTCGAGTAGCCGAGGTGATACTTGACGTCGCCGCCGCCGATAAAACGCTCTGGCTGCTTGTCGTCGAACGCGGCAAAAATTTCGCGCACGTTCTTGCCGAGAATATTCACGAGCACATTGAGGCGCCCGCGATGCGCCATCCCGATAATAATCTCTTCGACGGAGTGCGCGCCTGCCGACTCGATGAGCAAGTCGAGCATCGCGATCAAACTCTCGCCGCCTTCGAGAGAAAAGCGCTTTGCGCCTACGTAGTTACGATGGATAAACTGCTCTAAAATCTCAGCATCGGTCAGCTTCGCGAACACGCGCAGCATCTCGCTCTCATCGAGAAGGCCGCGATTGCCAGTCGATTCCATTCGCGTTTGCAGCCATTGCCGCTCGTCCGGATCTTCGATCTGCGTGAACTCCACGCCGATTGAGCGAACGTAAGTCTCGGTCATGTGCGCGATAATTTCGCGAAGCGTCGCGCGCTCCGGCATCCCCGCGATCCCCGCTGTTGGAAATACCGTGTCTAAATCGCGGGTCGACAGGCCAAACTTTGAAAGCTCGAGCTCCGGTTTCGCGTCGGGCGCGGTGCCGAGTGGGTCGAGGTGCGCGAACACATGACCGCGAACGCGAAACGCATTCACAAGCTGAAATACCGCCCCTTGTAGCGAGGCCGTGGCAGCCACTCGTTCGGCATGCGTGACGACATGCGTGCCGCTGCCGTTTCTGGCGTTCGGCGTGAGGTCGAACGTTTCACCGGTGTGGCCGTTTGATGTTTTAACACCAGCTCGCCCATCAAACAGGGCGCGCCAATGCTCGGGAACCGATTGCGGGCTTTGCAAATAGCGATTGTGGAGCTCTTCGACGTAGCCGGCGTTTACGCCAAAGTCACCAAATGGGTCGTTCGAATTCATTCTTTTGTATGCCGCTGCGCGGGGCCTTGTATCTCTTACAAAGAGCACAAGATCCGCGCAGTCGCCACTAATACACCGCTAGTCAGGAGTGATTACGCTGCGTCGGCTGCGTCTCTTGCGTGGTCGGCGGACGGCTCTTCGATTGGCGCCATCGTACATGCCCCTTGAAATTCGACTCCGCGCTCGATGTACACCGATGGCGAATGAATGTTGCCGAACAGTTTTCCAGGGGCAAAAATCTCAATGCTGGACCGCGAGCGAACATTGCCGTGAACGATGCCGCCGCGGACGATCACCGTGCCGACATCGATTTCAGCGTGCACTTCGGCCCCTTCGCCGATGATGAGCGTGTCGCTGCTGAGTATTTCGCCGCGGAAGATGCCATCAATTCGCACACTCCCTTCGAAGTGCAATTTGCCTTCAAATGAGGTGCCTCGGCCTAGCAAAGCGGTGATTTCGGAGGCTGGGTTTAGTTGTGATTCCATGAAGTTCTCGACTTAACAGGCGTTGAAATCGCATGCAACGCTTCGTTCAAAAATCTGCCTCCGCCCCGTAAACGTGCCCGTGCCCGTAAACGCGCCCGGTTTTTCCATGGAGCGAGCGGCCGAATCTAAAACTGCCGGGCACGTTTACGGGCACGTTTACGGGCACGGGATTTGGCCATTTGCCTAAGTGAATGTTTCAGGTCAAGTTTCAGGGATGTGGTTATTGGGGGGAAAAGGAATGCAACGGTGGGTGCAGCCATGACACTAAAGCGCCTGTTTTTTACTGCTGGGCTGCTCGGTATCGTTCTGGGACTACCGCGAACTTCACACGCCGGGGCTGGCGATGCGGCGACTTCGACCGAGACGGCCGATGAGTCGTCTCAAAAAGATGCGCTCCCGTGGGCTGGCACAACGCTCCTTTTTAACCAAAACATGTCGACCCAAACGGCAGGGCTCGATCGCTCGCAGCAGACGTATATCGGTGACTATCAGTGGTGGTTAGTTTTCTCGCCACGTTACAAGTTGAACGATAACTTCTCGGTTTCAGGGCGGATTGACTACTCGAAAGAGTTCACAAACTCATCGCCAACAAAGTACGCCCGCGAAGATCAAATCGGCGACACTTGGCTTAACGCGATGTATTCGGAGCGGTTGAAGTTTATCTCCCCGGAAACGCGAGGCTCGGTCGGCATTCGCCTTGTGCTTCCGACATCGAAAGTGTCGCGCGCCCGCGGCGATTATTTGTCGATCGGCCCATCGGTAGGGCTGTCGCATAGCTTTAAGTTGCGGGCAGAAGATAAGCCGTTTTCAAGGCTTGGCCTCAGCTGGAACGCGATCTATTCGCATCCGTTTGCCAATTCAAAGACGGCGTACAATCGGTCGTTTACGCGCGTGCGGCAGGATACGAACGGCCAGTCGGTCGACGACCACACGCTGAGCGGTGTGATGATGTCAAATCACAACGTGATGACGGCGTTTCGCGTCGACGTGCAAATTATCCCAAAGTTAACGCTAAGTCCGATGATGGCCGTGATGTGGGCGTTCAAGCACTCTCCGCCCGATGCAACGGTCAACACGCTGACCGGCCCGGTGGACGTGGCGCGCTCGCCCGACGCGACGACTCTGGTGACGCGGACGTGGTTTCTCACCGATTTGACATACGATCTCTTCGACGAACTTTCGCTCGGAATCGGCTACTACAACCTGCAAAATACGCTCGCTCCAGACGGCAAGCAGCGAACGCCGTTCGGCAAATACAACTACTGGTGGAGCCCAGACGCACGCCTTTCGTTCGACGTAACGTTCAATCTCGACAAGATTTACGAGCGGTTCCGCGACCTCGCGCGCCCGAAAAACGCCGCCGCCTCGCTGTAGCACCAGCTGAGGCAACTATAATTTTTCATAAAAGACGGAATTCGTTCACCAAACGCTTGCGGAGTGGCCTCGCACATGCTCCCACTACGGCATGAAGGGCGATCCCAAAATTATTGATCTCTTAAACGAGATTCTCACCAACGAACTAACCGCCATCAACCAGTACTTTTTGCATGCTCGTATATGCAAAAGCTGGGGG
Organism: Nannocystis exedens; assembly: GCA_945861885.1. Taxonomy (GTDB): domain Bacteria; phylum Myxococcota_A; class Polyangia; order Polyangiales; family Polyangiaceae; genus CAMAVR01. The sequence continues at coordinate 4,905 of CAMAVR010000001.1, forward strand.
TACAAAGGGCTCGCGGAGTACATCTACAAAGAGTCGATCGACGAGATGAAGCACGCCGATAAAATTATCGAGCGCGTACTGTTTCTTGAAGGGCTGCCAAACTTGCAGCGCATCGGTAAGTTGATGATCGGGCAGACCGTTCCGGAGATGATCCGCAACGACCTAGCATTCGAGCAGCAAGCGATTCCGACGCTCAATCGAGCGCTAGCAACCTGCCGAGATGCAGGCGACCACGGGACAGAAGAGCTACTTCGCAACATCCTAGTGAGCGAAGAAGAGCACGCAGATTGGCTGGAAGCGCAAATGGAACTGATGAGCCAACTAGGCGAGCAGAACTACTTGTCGCAGCAAATCCACGAGTAGGCAGACAGGCGCTCCTATCGGGGCGCCTTCCCTGTCCGGTGCTCAAAAACTCCGTAGGGCGGCGGGCTCGTCCCCCGCCGGCATACGGGCCATCCCATTTTGGGACTCCTCGTCTCTTTTGTCCCGCGGCGTACGTTCCTTCTTGCAGTTGATAATCGTTTTCATTATCAATATGAGGAGATGTATATTTGCGTTTGCCGTGCGGTTACTGACGGTGAGGTCGAGAGCGCCATTGAAAATGGTGCCGATTCGCTTTGTGCCGTCGCGCGTGCGTGTGGCGCTGGGGGCGATTGTGGCTCCTGCCATGAGACTATTGAGCGGATGCTTGAGGGAGCGGCCTGTGGCGGCGCTGGAATGGCCTTCTGCCCGCAGGGCGGCGAGCCATTGCCTGAACCGGCCGTTCAAGAGGTAACGCCGGCCGCGGCGAGTTTACCTCGCTCGCTCCACGCCTGGTCGCCCGTGCGCGCGCCTAGCGAGCCATTCCCGCCGTCACGGCTGCTTTTTCGCGTACGTCCCCATTAGGGTTGCCTGGGCTAGAACGTGCCCCTTCATCGCCTCTTCGAGCGTAGCTCTATCGGGCTTGTTCAAATCGGGGAGCACGGTGTCGAGCGCGAAGAGCTTGAAGTAGTAGCGGTGCCGCCCAATTGGAGGGCAGGGGCCGCCGTATTCGGCGTTTTTCCAGTCGTTGAGCCCTTCGCGCGCGCCCGGCGGCAGCGTTGCCGCGGTGGCGTGCTCGTCGAGCGCCCTCGCGCCCGCCGGGATGTTGTAAACGAGCCAGTGAACCCACGTTAGCTTTGGATGTGCGGGATCGGGCGCATCCGGGTCATCCACGATTAGCGCGAAGCTCTGCGTTTGCCCCGGCGCGCCTGACCATGAGAGCGGCGGCGACAAATCTTCCCCCTCGCACGTGCAACTTTGCGGAACCTCGTGCTCGTGTTTAAAACTCGTCGACGTCAATTCAAAAGCCATTGCCGCATCTCCTTGTACTGATCGATAGCTTATCGCCATCAACGTCAAAATTGCCACGAATGCTTGCGACCCACACTTCGTCAATAGTTCGCTCGCTACTTATGTGGAACCCCGATCTGCTCAAGCCGCTCGAGAATAAATGACGCGACGTCGGCAACTTTTGTCCCCGTCCCGAAGCCGGCGTCGAAGCCTAACTCGAGCGCCAGTTTGTGATCGATTCGTGGCCCGCCAAGCAGAAGCACCACGTCTTTTCGCCACCCTTCGGCTCGCAGAAAGTCGATCAGCGCTTGTGCATTTTCTTTGTGACAATTGCGCTGCGTAATCACTTGGCTCACCAAAATCGCATCGGCTTTTAGCGCGCGCGCTCTCGCGGCGAGCTGCTCATTTTCGACTTGAGCCCCGAGATTGTAAACATCAAACCCCTTGTAACTCTCGAGCCCTTTGTCGCCTGCATACCCTTTGTAATTAAGAATCGCGTCGATCCCGACCGTGTGCGCATCGGAGCCCGTGCACGCCCCCACGACGACCAATTTGCGGCCAAATTGTGATTTAATCCGCTCTTCAATCTCGGTTCGTGAGAGCGATTCGGTGCGAACTTCTGGCACATCGATTTCGCTAAAATCGACCGAATGCACCGAATGCCCGTAGACAACGAAATAGCTGTAGCCCTTCGCGCACTCTTCCATCGTTGCGACGAGCGGTTCTTTTAGCCCATGTTTTTCCGCAAATCGTTTGGCCGCTTCGCGTGCGCGCGCAGATGGCGCAACTTGCAGCACGAAACTCATTTGCACCATCCCGTCACCTTGACGATCGCCGTATGCGCGCAGCACGGAGCTATCCATCACGCCCCCCTTTCGAGAACTTCGAGAATCGGATTGGCGTAATCGTGCGCGCGTTCGAGTACGCCCGCGAACCCTCGGCCTCCGGTGCGTGTTCGCTTCACGTCGGCGAACGCGCCGTTGCCGATCGACTCCCAGATCGAATCGCGCTCAACCTCGCGCAGCAGCGTGAGCGCTTCGTCGAGCACTTGCACCGCGCGTTTTGCAATGCGCCCATCCGGCTTAAACTCGATTTCATCGCCCAGATGTTTGCATGTGCTGAAGACATAGCGCGTTGCTTTGAGCGACAAATATCGGTCGACGAGCATCGGATTGTGAATCGCTTCGCTAAACATCCCCAAAAGTTCGATCGATTGATTTGTCGTGATGCCGACGAGATTAAACATCGCATCGTGCACATGACTGTGAAAAATATCGCCTGTTTTGTGCTTCGTGGGCGGCATCCACTTGATCGGATGCGACGCAAAAATTTGCCGGATTAGCTGCGCCTGCGCAATCTCGAGCAAAAAGCTATCTTCTAGTTTTGGATCGATTTCATACGCGTGGCCTAGGCCGAGTAGGTCGTCTGTTAGGCCGGCGCGATGCGCGAACGCTTCGTTGATAAATTGGCTTGAAAGAACTGTGTGCGCTTTTTCGACTGCGTCCGACGTTGTTAAGTAGTTGTCTTCGCCAGTGTTGATGACAATCTTCGCTCGCGCGATGATCCGCCGCGATACGTACTGGTCGATAAAATTTCGGCACATGTTGATGTCGCGAAACAATATTCCGTACATCGCGTCGTTCAGCAGCATGTCGAGCCGTTCGACCGCGCCCATCCAGGCGATTTCGCTCATGCACAAGCCGGACGAATAGTTCGTCTGATGAATGTATCGCCCAAATTCAACCGACGCTTCGTCGGCTGCGCGCCGGATGATTTTGAAGTTTTCTTGTGTTGCGAACGTGCCGCCGTACCCTTCCGTGGTCGCCCCTTGCGGTACGTAATCGAGCAGCGATTGCGCGGTTGCGCGAATTACCGCAACGATATCGGCCCCAGCAAATGCAGCCGCTTTTGTCTGAAGCGCATCGTCGTAAATATTGCCTGTTGCAACAATCACGTACTTGAGCGGATTGGAGACTGGCGGATAGCTCGCTTTGGTCGCTTGGCGCTGAATTCGCGCGGCATCGATGCGCGCGATTGCTGCGTCGGTGTGCGGCTTGAGCGTGGCGCGAACTTGTTCGGGCGTGATTTTTAGCGCGCTCTCTTCAAGTGCTACTCCGAATGCGAGTCGCTCGGCTGCGTCTTGAATTGTCGTCGCGCCGCTTAAAAGTTCCGCAGCGACGAGCGTTGAAATCCCGCGCGATAAAAGCCCCGCGCGATGGTACCGATCGACGGCGACATTCGCGATCGGCACCCCTTGGTCGTCGACCCCTTCAGCGCCAAACGCGCGCAGCATCGTTCGCTCGACGCCAACGCTCGTGTGCCGATCGATATACTTCTGCACATCATCGGCGATGTCCGACGCGATTTTTCGACACTGCTCGACTTGCCCTAAATCAACTGGAACGCTCGCCATACCAGACGGTGTGCCACAACAAAGAGCTTTCGAAAACCCTCATTGGAAGTCGCGGCGCTGGAAGATGACTGCGCTTACCGCTAGGAGCGCTGCTGTGTACAAGATTGCCTGAGTGCCGGCTAAGGCGACATAATTTCGAAGTGAAACGTCGGGCAGGTATCCGAGCAGAACCGGCCTTGGCGGCACGTAGGCCTGTAAATTCGGGAGAATTCGCGCAACGGCGCGCCCCATGGCGGCGATCGTTTCGCCAAACGATAGGGCAGGGAGATGCGCGAGCGTATCGGCCGACCGCCCGGCGATAAAAATGCCGGTCGCCAGAAGCGCAGTTAGAAACGGCGACGAAAACGACGCAAAAAGAGTCGCTACCGCAATAACAATCCCAGCTTCGAAAAATGTCAGAAGCGCCTGAACAAGCACCAATTGGCGTTCGACCCCCGCAGTCGCGCTCAGGGCCGCCATTGCGACAAAATAGGCAATTGCGATCGTTGCTAATGCGAGTAATTGCGAGCGCTTGAGTAGCCAAAGTGAAAGTGCTACCGCAACAGTCGCGGCGCCAACACAAGCGCCAACAACTGCCATATTTTGCCCTGTTTGGAGCGCCAAAACTGCGCACACCGTCCCCGCGTCGATCGCGATGAAGATTGTGATGGTTGCCAGCGTTCCGATAAATTTTCCGAGGACAAATTCGTATCGCCTAAGTTTACGCGTCAAAATCGGGAAAATCGTCTTCAATTCGACTTCGCGGTAGAGCGACGTCGCGCCAAGAATGATGGCGACAACCGATGCGTAGAGCGACAGCGATCCGGAGCCGATGTCGGCGATAACACGCGCGTCGGAGCCGAGCGAAAGCGTCGCGATGACAAGCGAGTACGCAACTGTCGCGAGCGCCACGCCGATTAGGCCAATCAAAATGCGGGCGCGTACCGCTTCACGGTACGTATTAAACGCGATTGCCCCAACTCGACGAATCATCTGCGAACGGTATCAAAGTCAGCTGCACAAGAAATTGATTTTCTCGGCGACTTCGACTTCAAGTTCGGTGCCGCCTTCGTAAAGTTCGCCGTCGAACATGTAGGCAATCGGCTTATCTGACCGAAGAACTACGCGGCTCGCGGTCGCTTGATAAGCAACGCTCTCAGGGAGATTGCGCCCAAGCCAAATGTGCCCCAGGTAACGCGCGAGGCGCGCCGGAGTTGTCGTGACTCCGAGAATATGAAACGTATTCGGCTGTTCGTTGCAGCGCCAAAACGGGCGAAATCCGAAGCCGAGCTGCTCGACCGTGCCGCCGGCGACCGCGAGGTAAGATTTTGCCCCCCAATGTTTGCTCACTCCGTTTTCGTCGACCGTTATTGAGCCGACAAACGGTTGGGCGACGCGCGATAACGTTGTACCGATGCCAATCGTGCCTCCAAGAGCCCGCACGAGAGTTGCCGCGGCCGTCAGCGGTGTCTGCTCACTACCGCGATAAAATTCAGCCAGAAAACGCTCAATAACGCCCGCCCCGAAAAGAAAGCCGTACCGCCCGGCGACTTTGAGGAGGTTTCGCGTCTCACGCCTCGCTACGCCACGATCGACCGCATTTAAAAGCGATTTGAGATGGCGTTCGGGGCAGCAGGCGCCGACTCCGACCGAATGGGCGACGATGTTCATCGTCCCACCGCTGAGCAGGGAAAATACCGGAACTGCGAGGCCGTGCGATCGGTATTCGTGAATCGTTTGAGTGACGGTCGTATGGATCGTTCCGTCGCCACCGACGACCGCGATGTGGCCTATATTTTGGCTGCGAAAGTCCGCGATCGCCGCTTCCAAGTCGCTCATCGATCGCGTTTCGCGTACGGTGCCGCGGCCGCTCAAAATAGTGGCTAATGCCGCGCCACGTTTTGGATGTAGGCGGCTTTCTCGGCAATTTGCGTTTAGAATAAGGCCGATTGTCATGGTTGACGGTCTTGTGCGATCAACGGGAGACGGAATCAATGGCAAAAGACGAGGCAGTCGAGCAAGCGGTCCACGCGGCGCGGACGGCGGTGTTGGTGGTGGGCGATGAAGAGCACTCCGTTTTACGTATCACAGGGGAGGATCGCACAACCTGGCTCAACGGCCTCGTGACATGCGATTTGGCCGGCGCAAAAGTTGGCGATGCGGCATACGGGCTTGCGGTGTCGGCAAAAGGGCGAGTGATCGCCGACATGACAATCGTGTTTCGCGAACGCGATGCGCTCGTTGTAGTGCCGCGATCGGCAGCAACCGAACTTCGAGCATCGCTGGAGCACTATCTTGTGATGGAAGATGCCGAGATCGATCGTGAGATAGAAGGGTTTTCGATTTTTGTCGCACACGGCCCACGTTCGGCCGAAATTCTCGAGGCGGCGCGCGCGGCTGGAGGCTATGGCGGCCTCGTCGATGCGACCGGTCTCGGCGGGGCGATCGTTCTCGCCGACCACTCGAACGGGACTTTCTTGGCCGCAATTGCGGAAGTGACGGCTCGCGTGGGCGGTGTGATCGGGAGCCCGGCCGCGTGGGACGCGCTGCGGATTGAGCGCCAAGTAGTGAAATTTGGCAGAGAATTCGACATGAAAACGTATCCGCAAGAGGCGGGGCTTGAAGCGCGCGCGATATCGTTTTCGAAAGGGTGCTACCTCGGGCAAGAGGTCGTCTGCATGCTCGAGCTGCGCGGTCACGTGAAGCGAAAAATCGTCGGGCTAAAAGTGTCGTCTGATGCGCTTCCGTCGATCGGAGCGCAAGTGTTTGACGAATCCGGTGCGAGCGTTGGCGCCGTCACAAGCGCATGTTTTAGCCCAACAAACGGAGCGATTTTGGCGCTCGCGATGGTCAAGCGAGCGGCAAGTGCAGCGGGGACACATCTTAAGATCGATGGGTCGCCGGCCGAAGTTGTAGAGGCAAATTGATGAAGCAAGTAGTACTAGGAAGCGGCTCACCAAGGCGTCGCGAGATACTCGAAATGCTCGGCATTTCATGCACAATTCTTCGCCCCGATGTCGACGAAACTGTGAAGCCAGGCGAGCTTGCCGATGGCTATCTCGAGCGAATAGCGCGCGCAAAATTTGAAGCGGTTCGTCACCTCGTCGAGAGCGATCACCCGCTGCTCGTAGCCGACACTGTTGTCGTCGATCGCGGCGATATTTTCGGCAAGCCGGTCGATGCTGACGATGCCCTAAAGATGATTACCCGCTTATGCGGAAATGCGCACGAAACGAAAACGCGCTTTTTAATCGGAAAATCAGGGCAAATTTTGCACGAAGAGACAGTCACGACCGCGCTCGTATTTCGGAGCGCGAGCGCCCAAGAACGGGCCGCGTATGTGGCAAGCGGCGAGTGGGTCGACCGAGCCGGAGGCTACGCGGTGCAAGGGCGGGCCTCAGGGTTTGTTGCGCGAATTGACGGTTCGTACACAAATGTCGTCGGCCTTCCAGCCTGCGAAGTTCTTGTGGCGCTGATGAAGCTTGGCTTTGCCTGAGCTGATCCCTTGCAATGATCGAGCAGAGATGTAACGCTCACCGGGTTGACGCCATTCAGGCGATCGCCGGCGAGGCTATTTTAGCCCCGCGGGAGGAAAGTCCGAGCTCCAAAGAGTGCGATGCCGGGTAACGCCCGGTCGCGGTAACGCGGAGGATAGTGCCACAGAAAAGAGACCGCCTATACTTTTCGAAGCATAGGTAAGGGTGAAAAGGTGGTGTAAGAGACCACCGCGTCGGCGGTAACGTCGGCGGCATGGAAAACCCCATCGGGAGCAAGGCCGCGTAGGCGGGCGTGTCACCTTTGCGAAAGCGAAGGTGGCAAAGAGCGACTCGCTCGAGTCCGCGGGTTGGCTGCTTGAGGCAAACGGCAACGTTTGCCCTAGAGGAATGATTGTCGCTGCGCAAAGGTGACCAAGCGCAGAACAGAACTCGGCTTATGAATCCGTCAACCACCTGCCCGGTGCTTTCGAGCTCGGGCAGTGTGCTTTTGTGCGTGGACGTTGCCCGTTGCTGCGAGGCCGTCGAGGTCCCGTTGCGGCGCAGATTCAAAGCACTTGTGTGGTTGGATCTATCATTCAGTTGCGTTCGAATTTTGAACAAGAAAAGGCAATTTATTTCGAAGACGAAGTCGAAATGGCATCGCCAGGTTGCGCGCCAAAAAACGATTGGTAAGTGGGCTCTGTTCGCTCGGTTCACGAGTGATCGGCACAGGCCTCTTTCTTATCTTTTCTTTGCTTCGGAGCGCTTAAAAAATGTCCTATCTTATGAGAAACGGCGCGCGCGCTGTTCTTCAGTGCGCCACGCTGTTTGCGTTCGCGTCGTGCGGAGCTGGGGCGTCGACATCACCGCCACAAGGTGATGGAAGCGGCGCTTCAGTCATCATCGCGCATGACCCGGATGGCGGCGTGATGACAGGCCATCGTTGTGACGACATGCCAACGGTAGCATGCTCGGATCGCACGCTGATTCGATGCGACATCAAGACAAACACGTGGCACTGCGATGAAGGCGGGCGACCGACATCTGGGCTCTCGTGCTTTACGCACGGCTTTTTTCCGTGCCCGGCCGACCATCAAGTCGGGTGCGACCACACGGTGAACCGTTGGGCTTGCGAAGACTTGTCAAAGACTGACGGTCAAGCTCTGCCGCACTTCGGCATACCGTGTGATCACGAGCCGATCGCACTCGTATGCGGGCTCACGCGTACCGCAAAATGCGATACCAATTCCAATACGTGGAAGTGCGTCGCTCGCTGACGCGTGACGGTTATTGCTGCTTTTCTTAGGAGTCGGACATGTCGAGACAATCGCGGTTTTTAAAGATTATTTGCCCATCGTTGTCGCTAACTGCGATCGCATGTTCGGGCTCACAAGAGTCGGTTTTTCACAACGACCACGTTGGCGCGAAGGCAGTTGACCCGACCATCGCGTGCACAGAAGATGCACAAATTCGTTGCGAGGCCGGCCTCACTCAAGCGTGCAACACGGAGAAAAATGTTTGGGGATGCGCGATCGAAAAAGACGCCCCGAAGAGCCTCGCCGGAAAGTGGTTTGGCAAAAGCGGCGACACAAATGGTTTTTTCGGGTCGCTTGAATATGAAGTTGCCGAGCTCGTTTTAACTGACAATGCCAAAGATGACGGCTTCCGTTTCACCGCAACATTTGATGACGGCCTAAACGAAACGAATGTAAGCGGTTGGTACACGATCAACTTTAATAAGATTACGTTTCACTATCAAAGCGATCGAGCGAGGGGCATCCCACACGATCAAGTTGTCACTTTGGATCATTTCACGAAAAGCGAATTTGTGATTCGCTCGTTGTCGGAGCCGGAATTGGAGGTCGGAAAATTTGAGCGAATCGTCTCGGACGAACAGCTCGATCGCTTGCTGGGGCAATAAGCTCGCGCATTGAAGCGCAAAAAAAGGTCACTTATCACGAACACGTTTTTAACGGTTTTTCTTAAGCACACACAGGGAATAAAATGAAGAAGTTGGCTTGGTTGGCATTGACGGTTGGGTTTACAGCGGCGTGTTCGGGAACGAGCAGCATTGACGAGCAGTCGCCCGACGTGGAAGGCGCGCAAGGCGCAGAGCCGGAGGCCGATCGAATCGCGCCGAAGGACGATCCGCGCAAGCTGATCCCAGAGGCGACATTCGCGCTGAAAGATGTCGTGTCGAAAGACGACGTCGGGAAGACGTTTATGGTCCCCGAGGAGCGCATGCCGTACCCGGATACGTACTGGCCGTTCACCCAGGGCGGCGTCGACGCCGTATGGCTCACAGGGAGCGCTTCGCCGCTCGAGAAGTTCGTTCGTCAGGTCAGTCCTGGGAGCTTGAGCGCGGCGAAGCAGTGGGAGCATGCTAACCACGGCAAAGGCCTTCCAGGCGTCGCCGAGTGGTTCGGTCACTGCCCCGGTTGGGCAGCGGCGGCCGTCACTGGCAATACCGTTCGTCACCCGGTTAACGCGATGTTCCAGGGCGGCCGGATGGTCGAGTGCACAGCTGGCAGCGCCGGCTGCGAAACATATCAGATCGGCGACATCAACGCGCTTGCGGCCGAAACCTATGTCGACGCCGACAGCGACTTTATCGGCGCGCGATGCGACACGAAACCGACCGACATCAAGCTCGATGCGTTCGGCCGTATCGTTCGCGAGCAGGGCGGCGGCGGCTGCCAGGGGTTGAACGCAGGTTCGCTCATGGTTGTTTTGGCGCACAGGCTCAAGATGGCGAGCCTGCCATTCGTCATCAACGCGCAGACGCCACGGAACACCGACGAGATTTGGAATCAGCCGGCGGCTGGTTACAAGGTCTACCGTTATCAGACGGTGACGATGGAGCAGGCGGCGCAACTCGTGTCGCAAGGCGTGACGCACCGCGGGTATCAGTGGAACAGCGCGGCGAAGGCGTTCGCATTCGTCGAAATTGGTCTCTACTGGATCACCGAGAACGGCCCGAACACGCGCCTTGTGTCGGGGCGTAAGTCGATGAAAGAGACGAAGATGTCTGCAATTCTCGAGCTCGATAGCCCGACGAATTCGCAGATCATCGGCGGCGAGTACCTCCCAGATGCAAGCCGCGGCGAGTCGCGGCTAAGCGTCGCGCCGTTCGCATGGACGGCGAAAGGCCCAGGGCCAGACAACGGCGGCGGCAGCGACGGTCACAATCCGCACATCAGGTCGAGCCTGGTGCAGCAGTTGATCGAGTTGGGCAAGTAGTGAAAATGCCGGCGGCTTAGGTCGCCGGTTAAACGACGAACGGCGGGAGGTAATCTCCCGCCGTTACTGTGTTGTACGATCCCGCAGTGCAATTTAGACTGAGAAAGACGAGCCGCAGCCGCAGCTGCCTTTGCTTGTCGGATTGTTGAACTTGAACCCTGACCCGTGCACCCCTTCGACGTAGTCGATCTCGGTTTCTGTCAGGTATTGGTAGCTGAGTGGATCGACGTAAAGCTTCACGCCGTTGCACTCGAAGGTTTCGTCGATCTCGTTGACCGCATCTTCAAAATAGAGGTCGTACGTGAAGCCTGCGCAGCCGCCGCCGATGACGCGAAGGCGTAGCCCTTGGCCATCAAGCGCTTCGGAACAGGCGATTTCTTTGACTTTTGAGGCGGCTTTTTCGGTGATTGTAACCATAGTTGCTCCCTACACGTAATATGACCCGCATTGGGACTTATGCCAAGAGGCAGTTTTTTCGCCCATTTGCCCTGATCCGCGTATCGTTTGGCCGGTATCCGGGGGTTTTTCCGGCAACCGAGGGGGCGTAATGATGCGAAAAATCGGGGCGGCAAGTTTCGGACTTGGCTGCGTAGTGATCGTCGCTTGTTATGCGTTTGCTAGCTGTGGCGGAAGCGCCGGCGGTAGCGACCACGACGTCGATGCCGCTCTGATACCGCTCGGGCCGCGAATCAATCTGGTCGTCGCGTCGCCAGACTTGGGCGAGGTGAGGGTCTGTTTTAAGGCGCCGAGCGGATTTGTCGCCGGTGCCGATGCTCCCGTTCCGGCTCCACCAGAAACGTCGCTCAAGACCGGTACCGGTGCACCGGTGTATATTTCCAACGAAGCGTTTAGCAAACTGACGGGCGTTGAGTTGACGCCATACGTTGTCAAAGCAGACGCGACCGGCTCATGCACCGAGATAGTTGGTGCTGGCACTACGGCGAATGTCGTGGCCACTTTGCCCGCCGTTCCGGCGAATACTTTCGCGTCAGGAAAAAGCTACGTTGCGGCGATTATCGGATGTTTTTTAGAAGGAACGTACAGCGGCGATTGCGGAGGTGGCCCCCGTGACCTCCGTACGCCCGGCCTCCAGGTGATTGAAGTCGACAGCTCGACGATCGTCCCCGCGGGTAGTATCAGCGCTCAGTTTATCGAATTGTATCTTCCAGGATATGCCAATCTTTTCAGCGGCGCAGGGATTCTATCGGCAGAATTCACCAGCGGCGGGGATGACGCGGGCGCAGCGATCGAGCTTCTCAACAGCGATAATAATATTCAGTACGGCGGTCCGCCGGAGCCTTCGCCGGCACTGCCGATTTCGCTTTCTAAGAAGATGAACTTTACGATCAAGATTCGAGGGGGTGGACCGGTTGCCAGTTCGCTCGACGTCATGGCATGGGCGGTGCCCGGTGGGTATACAGGTCAAGACGCCTACTTTTTATCAGAGCACCGTTACGTATTTATGATGCTCCCAGAGAAGTATGGGAGGGATCGGCAGTACCCAGGACTTATCGCATTTCGAAGCGATTTTGACCGCAAAGCGCAGTAGGGCGCGCATCGCGATCTCGCTTGGGGACTTTGGGTAAAAGTTGTTTTTTTTCGCCTCTGTGGCGGATTTGGCATAAGTTTCCGCACCGGCGGCCTTTTTTGTCGTTGGGAGGATTTGGAATGAATATGGATAAGTGGAGCAAAGTTCGTCTAGGATTCATCGGTGCAAGCGCGGCTGCGGTCGCCATCGCCGGTTTTGTTGCGTGCAGCGGTTCGGAGAATCCACCAGCTGGTGGCGTGCCGGGTAATACCCCTGATGCTGCACCGATCGCAGACGCGGCGCCCACCCAGCCGGACGCGCAGGCGGTGCCGAAGCAGAAGTGGAACGAAAACAGCAGCGGCCCGCGAATTACAGTAATCAACGCATCTCCGGACCTTGGAGCGCACAAGCTCTGCCTAGGAACGATCCTTGCCCAGGGCGAACCGATCACTTTTGGGCCGGTACCATCGCCGCTGCCAACAGGAGACGCTGGCGTTCCCGTTGGTGGGATGTTTCAGGTTAAGCTTTCAGACCTCCTCCTAGGAGAGCTGCCGCGGGTTCCTCTCTTCCCGTATGTTGTGAAAGCAGGCTTTGCTCGCTGCGCGCCAATTTCCGCGGACGGCGGCGCTGGGGATAACGTCATTAAGCAGCTCGATGCGATCCGGCCTGGGACGCTGACGGCCGGAAAGGCCTATATCGCAGCGATTTCCGGATGCGCGAACGATGACACCGATGTGAGTCTCTGCGGCGGTGACGACACGACGCGCGGCCTCCACATTAAAATTATCGAAATTGACAACGGGGCATCGGCTCTGGGTGATGCAGCCGACGCAACGCCGCTCTTTCAGTTCGTGAATCTGGTGCCGAACGCCGGTCCGGTTTCCGCCACCTTGGAGAACACAGCACCCCCTCCGGTAGCGGTGGTGGCATTCGCTGCAGCGGCGTTTGCGGATACCTCGGCAGGCGTCGCGGTCCCGTGGACATACGATGCGAGCAAGACAGAGTTTAAGTATTCGACAGGCGCGACAAAGTCGCTCACCGACATCCAGGCTGCGACCGTGGCCGCAGGCGGTGGCTTCGACGCGTTAACCCCCGCGCACACCTTTGTGCTCGTCCCGGCGTCACTCTACGCTGCGAAAACGCAGGTCGTCGAAATTGCCAATATCTTCGACTCTAGGCCATAATTTGCGCTCATGACAGTACGGCGGCGTTGTGATCTGCTACAACGCCGCCGTCATGTCAGAACGCATTGTTTTTTGCAAAAAACTCCAAAAAGAGCTTCCAGGCCTAACGCGCCCCCCTTACAAAAACGAGCTGGGGCAGCGAATTTACGATGAAGTCTCGCAAGAGGCCTGGTCGCAGTGGCTGAAAGATTCGGTAAAGTTCATCAATACCTATCGGGTCGATTTGGTGACCGCCGAAGGGCAGAAGTTTATGTTTAAACAAGCTGCTATCTATTTCGGTTTTGAAGAGGGTGATTTGGCCGCTACCGCATACGTGCCGAAGAAAGATTAGCGCTCTTCGGCCTATGAGAGATTCGCGGGAAGAACTTCATAAGCTTCAACAGCCGGGCACGTTTACGGGCACGGGCACGTTTACGGGAAGCATGGCAGAGATGACGCTTGCGCTAGGTGTGGCTGGGTTTACTTACGCTGACTTGTTTGAGCCGCTCCGTTTGCGTGACCTGCATAGCGATTTCGATGCTTGGTTTGCCGCATCGTCGCCCACGGACTACGAGCGCTTTTCTGCGTATCGGGCGTGCGGTGGCGAAGGGATGTCGCCTATTGCTGTGAGCGACGCGCTGCTCGCTGCTGCGCCTTATGTGTCGCAATACATTGCGCGTTTGTTTGCGATTGAACCGGAGGTCGCTGCATTTCGCGCGGAGGTTGCTAGGCGCCAGCCGCTCTGGCGATTTAAGCAGGAATTTGCGAAAAAACGCGTTCTTCGCGCCGCCGCTGGCGAGGTTTGGATCAAAGCGGGGCGCAGCTTTGATGAAGCGGCCGCGGTGGTCTGCGCGATGCTTTATGCGTGCGTCGGTGACGCTGCGATCGATGAAGAGCTGGCCGTCGCAGAGACTGTGCTGGCTGTTTTAGCGATCGATGATGTCGCACGAAAAGCGGCAAAAGCGGGCGGTGCACACTGGACAGACGATCTTCGCGCGCAGGTGCGTGATTGGGCGCTGCGGCTCGGGCGTGTCAACGACAGTGACTCGCTCACTGATGAAGCGTCTGCAACGATCGCCGCATACATTCTTGACGCGTTTGAATTTTGGATCGCGACGCGGCACAAAGATGAGCACGACCCGGCACATCATTGGGCGTCGCTTCATTCGCCCGCGACGCTTGATTTTGCGCAGCTCGTGCAACTTCGTCGCCCGTCGGAGGCTATCCCTGAACTGATTGTAGGGCCCGCGCACCATCGCCGTGAACGCGATTCGTTTGAGCTGACTGACCGCAGGATGAACGTGCGGCAGATCGAAGAGCAGGTGCACTACTGCCTCTATTGCCACGATCGCGACAAAGATTCGTGCTCAAAAGGGCTGCGCGATAACAAGACGCGCGAACTGAAAAAAAACCCGATTGGCATCACCCTCGACGGCTGCCCACTCGACGAAAAAATTAGCGAAGCGCATCTGATGCGCCGTGACGGCGATACGCTCGCCGCGTTGTCGCTCATTTGCATCGACAACCCGATGTGCCCCGGCACCGGCCACCGCATTTGCAACGACTGCATGAAAGGGTGCGTCTTTCAAAAGCAAGAGCCGGTAAACATCCCGGCGATCGAAACGCACATTCTCACCGAAGTGTTGAATATGCCGTGGGGGGTCGAGATTTACGGTCTCCTCACCCGGTGGAATCCGCTGAATATTCGGCGCCCGTACGCGCTTCCGTACAACGGGAAAAACGTGCTTGTTGTAGGCCTTGGTCCTGCCGGCTACACGCTCGCGCATCATCTCGCGTGTGACGGCTTTGGCGTCATCGCCGTCGATGGGTTGAAGCTCGAGCCGCTTCCAGCGTCGCTCGTTGGAGTTGATGGCGCCCCTACGCCGGTGAAGAGTTTCGATTCGCTCTGCACCGAGCTCGACGAGCGCGTTGTTTTAGGCTTCGGCGGCGTGAGCGAATACGGGATCACCGTTCGCTGGGACAAAAATTTTCTCACGCTTTTGTACATGACCCTGTCGCGCAATCATCTGTTGCGCATGATCGGCGGCGTGCGATTCGGCGGCACACTGACGCTCGACGACGCCTGGGCGATGGGAGTCGATCACGTCGCGATCGCAGCCGGTGCGGGGCGCCCAACGATCATCGACATGAAGGGGAATTTGTCGCGCGGCATCCGAAAAGCGAGCGATTTTTTGATGGCGCTTCAGCTGGGAGCTTACAAAAAAAGCTCGATCGCGAATCTTCAAGTTAGCTTGCCGGCAGTGGTGATCGGTGGCGGTTTGACGGCGACCGACACCGCGACAGAGCTTCTCGCTTATTACGTCGTGCAGATTGAAAAGACTGCCGAGCGAGTGAAAGCACTTGTTGACCAAGGAGGCGAGAGCGCCGTTCGAGCACTGTTTGACGACGAAGAGTGGGTCGTGCTTCAGGAGCAACTCGCGCACGCTCGTGAGCTCGCAGCGGAGCGCGCTCTCGCGAAAAACGAACGGCGCGAGCCGCATGTTCAAGCGCTGCTAACCAAGTGGGGCGGCGTGACGGTGGCATACAGGCGCGCGCTAACGGAGTCACCGGCGTATCGCCTAAATCACGAAGAGGTGGCAAAGAGCCTCGAAGAAGGTGTGCGGTACATCGAAAATGTCTCGCCTGTCGAAGCGGTGCTCGATGATCACGGCGCCGTAAAAGCGCTTAAATTAGCGCGAAGAGATGGGGTTGAGCTCGAAGTCGCCGCGCGCACAATTTGCGTGGCGGCCGGAACGAAGCCGAATGTTACGTACGAACGAGAACACCCTCAAACGTTCGAGCTCGATGCGAAGCACGAGTATTTTAAGACGCACACCGCCGTTGTTGGCGACGACGGTAGCGTCGAGCTCGTTTTCGATCCGTCACGAATGGGCTTTTTTACAAGCTATTTAAACGGCAATCACACCGTGTCGTTTTACGGCGACAACCATCCTCACTACGCCGGTAGCGTCGTGCGCGCGATGGCGAGCGCGAAGCACGGGCATGAGCATGTGCGAGCGCTGTTCCCTTCGATTGAGTCGCTGCGAGAGAGCGATCAGCCGCTGCGCGATCGGGCGCTCGGCGAGTTTTTCCGCGAGATTGAGAACGAGCTTTGCGCGACCGTCACGCAGGTTAATCGATTGACGGCGTCGATCGTCGAAGTCGTTGTGCGCGCGCCGCTTGCTGCGCGAAAGTTTTTGCCGGGGCAATTTTATCGCCTTCAAAACTTCGAAACGTCGGCGGCGGTGGTCGAAAGCGGCGGGCGAACGCTGCGATTGGCGATGGAGGGGCTCGCGCTTACGGGCGCGTGGACAGACCCCGAAAAAGGCGAGCTAGGGCTCATCGTGCTTGAAATGGGCGGGAGTTCGAATTTGTGCGCCGCGCTAAAGCCGGGTGAATCGGTGGTATTGATGGGACCGACGGGTGCGCCGACAGAGATCGCTCCAGGCGAGACGGTGCTGCTCGCAGGCGGCGGCCTCGGCAATGCGGTGCTCTTTTCGATCGCGCGGGCATACAAGTCGATCGGTGGGCGCGTGCTTTATTTTGCCGGGTACAAACGCGGCGAAGATCTTTTTAAGCAGGATGAGATTGAGCGTTACACCGACCAGGTGATTTGGGCGACCGACAGCGGCGCTAAGATCGCACCGCGGCGGCCTCAAGATAGGCATTTTCGCGGCAACATCGTGCAAGCAATGCGGGCGTATGGTGCGGGTGAGCTCGGCAAGCAGGAGATTTCGCTGGCGGAGGTTCACCGAATTATCGCGATCGGTTCCGACCGGATGATGAACGGTGTGCGTGAGGCGCGTCATGGTGTGCTTCTTCCGCTGCTCAGTCCACGGCACCTTGCGATCGGGAGCATCAACTCGCCGATGCAGTGCATGATGAAAGAGGTCTGCGCGCAGTGCTTGCAAAAGCATCGTGACCCGGTGACGGGGCGCGAATTTGTCGTATTTTCATGCTTCAATCAGGACCAAGATCTCGATACGGTCGATTTTGCGCATTTGAATCAGCGCCTTCGTGCGAATTCGATGCAAGAGAAGTTGTCGGCGGCGTTTCTTGAAAAAGTTATGACCAGCGGCGTTTAGTCTGTTGCAAATCTTTGCGCGGGACTAGAACGGCCCTCGTTCGACCTGTCGTTGAATGAGGAGGGAGTTCGATGCGTAATGGCGTCGCAATTCGCGCTTTTTCTTACTTTTTTTTCGCGCTTTTCATGGTCTGCATTACCGGTTGCGGAACTCATGATTCGTTCGGTCCGCCAGCGTCCACTTCGGCAGGTGACGGTGGGCCCGGCGCACCGGGCGGAAGTGCGGGGCCATCATCAAAGCCGGCCGCGCCGCCGTTCGCGCCTGTAGCCGCGGGGTCTACTGGGCCGCTCGTCGTGAGTCCGAGCGACATCGTGGTCGACGTCGATTCGAACGGCGCGATGAAGCCGGTGTCGTTTGTAGCGCAGCGGGGCGGTGTGCCGGTCGATGCGACATGGTCGTTCGATCGCGAAGAGGTAGCGCGGATCGATTCGGCGAGCGGAGCGCTAAAGGCAAGTGCAAAACTTGGCGGAAAAGGGGTCGTTTCAGCGCGCCATGGCAGTCTTGTGGCAACCGCCAAAGTGACGGTGCGCCTGCATCGAAGCGAAAACGGAGGGGTGCAGTCGACGGCCGGCGGTGCTGGCGGCGCGGGCGGAGTCGGCGGTGAAGGCGTTGGCCCTCCTGTGAACGACAACACGCGAAAAGTGCTCGATAGCGCGCCGGCAGCCGATGCATCGATCCATTGGCTCTATCCCTACGACCAGACCGTCTGGCCGCGCGGCCTCCTCGCGCCGCTTCTGCAGTGGGACGCGGGAGGCAAGAGCATCGACGCAGTGGCGATTCACATCGAAGAGTCGACATTCGTGTACGACGGCTATTTTTCGAAAGGGGGCACGCCGCTGGTCCATCATCCGATTCCGCAGGCGGCATGGCACGCAGCGACGTATTCAAACGACGGCGACGATTTACAAATATCGCTTGTTTTTTCGATAAATGGTAAAGCCGTAGGGCCAATTCGCCAAAAGTGGCATATCGCCAAAACAACCCTAACGGGGACGGTCTATTACAATTCATACGGCACCCAGCTCGCCCACAACGAAACCGACCGTGGCGTGACATTCGGAGGCGCAACGCTCGCAATCAAAGCCGGCGCAGAGAGCCCCGTGCTTGTAGCCGGGCGCAACGGCGACAAAAAAGATTGCCGCGTTTGTCACTCAGTGTCGGCCGACGGGTCGACGATGATCACCCAGCAGGGCAATTTTCAGAACACATACGATTTAACAAGCGCCTACGATTTGCGACAGTCAAATCGCGAGAACACGCCGACGACGGGGCGGCGTAATTTTACCTGGGCAACGCTCTCGCCCGACGGAAAGTATTTGTTTAGCGATACGCGGTCAGGTGGCGGGCAGAGCGGGCTATTCGAATTGCCGTCGTGGAAAGAGGTAACGACAACAGGCTATCCAAGCGGCCTGGGCGGCGCGACGCCGGCGTTTTCACCCGACGGTAAGCATATTGCGTTTAATTTGTTCGACGGGCAGGGGAGCGACCGGCGAACGCTCAGCGTGATCGAGTTCGATCCGGCGACGCGCTCGTTTCGAAACTTTGTGAAGTTGTTTATTTCGATCGACGGTCCGACCGTCTGGCCGTCATTCGTGCCGACAAGCGAAGCGATTATTTTTCAAGTGCAGAGCGGTTTAGCGCGCGACCTCGGTGAAACGCGAGCGAGTTGCGAAGGGCCACTCAATCGAAACGGTTGCCTAGATGTCGGCGCACGCGGTGCGCTGTGGATTATCGATCGAGCGACCAAAAAAGCCATTTCACTCGATCGGCTGAACGGCGTAGGCTATCTCCCGCCGCACCCGTCAGCCGCGCTAGGTGAAGCAGACAGCGATGCAACACTCAACTACGAGCCGACGGTGAATCCAGTAGCAGGGGGCGGATACGCTTGGGTCGTGTTCACAAGCAGGCGGCTTTACGGGAACGTCGCAACAATCAATCCATTCTGGAGCGACCCGCGCTACCACGATCTAAGCAAGACGCCGACGACAAAAAAATTATGGGTAGCGGCAATCGATTTAAGCGCGCCCCCCGGCGTCGATCCAAGCCATCCAGCATTTTATTTGCCAGGCCAAGAGCTGCTCGCAGGCAATTCGCGAGGCTATTGGGTAGTCGACCCATGCCGTTCCGACGGAACAAGTTGCGTAACCGGCGACGAGTGCTGCGGAGGCTACTGCCGCCCCGAGGGCGACGCAGGGGGAGCGGTATGCACCGCGAAGTCACCGGAGTGCGCGCAAGAATACGAAAAGTGTGTAACCAGTGCCGACTGCTGCGTCGGAGGGGCAGTACTAGCGTGCGTAAACGGGCGGTGTACAGAGGCGTCACCGCACTAAGTGTAGCTCTACTCTCGAACCCGTAAACGTGCCCGTGCCCGTAAACGTGCCCGGCTTTTTGATGGGTACGATCAAGCAATTGTTAGCGGCAGCGGGGGTATCCGCTCTTCCCATTTCAAAGGCCGGGCACGTTTACGGGCACGGGCACGTTTACGGGGGCAGAGCTGTGGCTAGTCGCTTAGCACTCGCATGATGTTGCCCCTTAAAATCTTTCCTATCGTTTTTTCGCTCATGCCTGATTGAACTAGGGCGTCTACTAATAGTGGTAGGCCTGTTGGATCTTTCAGTTGGGCTGTTGGGACGATGAAGCCGTCCCAGTCGCTGCCTATGGCTGCGCCTTCTTCTCCGACTACATCGATGATATGCTTTAGGTGTTTCACGATTGGCTGAAGGCCATCTCCACCTACGAATGCTGGGCAGAAGATGACCCCTACGCAGCCGCCTTTGTTGGCCACGGCTCTTAGCTGCTCGTCGTCGATGTTGCGCCAGTGTTCGAAGGCTCCTAGCACTCCTGTGTGGCTCACAATTAGGGGCTTTTTAGCCATTTCGCAGGCGTCTAGAAAGCCTTGGCGATTGATGTGCGCTAGGTCGACTATGACCTGTTCGGCTTCGCATCGTTCGACTAGCGCGCGGCCCCATGCGGTTAGGCCTGTGCTGTCGCGCCGACCGCGGCCATATGCCGGAAATCCGGCTTCGTTTGACGTAAAATGGAGGAGGCCAATGTAGCGGACTCCTCGCCGCGCGAATGCTGCGACGTTGTTGAGGTCGCCCTCGAGTGTGTGTGCCCCTTCGATGCCTAAAAGCGCGGCGATTGCGCCGTCACGGTTGCATGCTTCGATTTCATCGGCCGTTTTTACTAGGCGTAGGCTTTTTGGGTCGCGCAAGATTGCTTGGTCTAGCGCATCGATCTGCTCGTGAACGGCCCTCGCCATACCTCTTAGGCCATCAAAAAGCGGTAGCGATACGAGGCCGAAAAATTGCGCCCCCATGCCCCCTTCTCGCATTCTTGGTAAATCGACGTGGCCGCCTATTGCGCCGCGTGGAAGCGGTGGTTTGTGCGCGGCGTGCAGGTCGTAATTTAGCCATCGCGCCCACATCAATGTATCGGCGTGGAGGTCGACAATTGGGTGGTGTGCGAGGATTGCTTGCGCTTCTGGGGTGCCGAGCATGGTGATCGGGACGTATACTCCGACCGATGGCCGTGTCGAATGCGTTGGGGCAAAATGAGGAGCAAAATCGCGCCGAGAGGCCAAGCGGGGCTCGTGGTGCGCGGGTGCTCGTTGTCGGTGCCGGCGGGCTCGGGTCGGTTGCGGCGCTTGCACTCGGTCGGTGGCCGTCAGTCGGGGCGATCGGTCTTGTTGATGACGACTCGGTCGAGTTGTCCAATTTGCATCGGCAGATCGCATATTCCGAGCGCGACGTCGGCGAGTCGAAGCTCGTCGCTCTCGAGAAAGCGCTTCGTCGTGACGGTTTTGTCGGGGCGGTTACGCAACATTTTGGGCGATTTGTGCCCGAAAATGCGGTCAAACTCGCGTCGGCCTACGACATTGTTGTCGAAGGGGCCGACAACTTTGCAACGAAGTTTCTTGTTGCCGATGCGTGCGCGGCGGCGCGCGTTCCGGTGGTGCATGGCGCGGCTGTCAGGTGGGTCGGCACAGCGATGGCGGTCGGTGCAAACGGTCGGCCGTGTTATCGCTGCTTGTTCGAAGATGAGCCGCAAGATGGCGCGGCCAATTGCGCAGAAGCTGGCGTGATGGGGCCGATGGTCGGTGTTATCGCGGCAATTCAAGCCGATTTGGCGATCGCGATGATCGACGGCGCGCTGACCGGCGGCGTCCTGGTGACATTCGATGCGAAAAGCGACGAGCTACGACGGCGCGATATAGCGCCGCGCGCGCGGTGTGCGCTATGTGGCTAAGGAGAAATTCTTATGAAAGGGTGCTGTGATGAAGCGCTTTTCTTTTCTTGCGGTTGCCGGTCTATGTTGTGCAATTTCCTTTGCCGCGATCGCTGAAGTTTCGCCTTCATTTAGCAGTCGTGATGAGCGCGCGGTCGTGTCTAGCGTTGGCGCTGTTGCGCTGTGTAGCTCCGAAGAGTGCGGCCCCCAGTTGGGGATGCCCAATCGCATCTGCGCCGACGGCTATCACTATTCCGGGCCGACAGGGCGCTGCCTAAGGCAAACAGGGGGCCAATGCGGGTGGGAAATCGCGAGCTGTCCAACGGCGTCCGACGCCTGCAAAGACTTCCCCTGCGCCGATCGGCATCATTGCGAAGCGGTCCCGGCCGTTTGGCCACCGTTTGACGATCCTCCTGCAATTGTCGGAACGCCGGAGCGAATCGAGCTGGTCTGTTATCCAGACGGAGCGGGCGAATCCGGAGATTTATGCACGGGCGATCATCCATGTGGTGATGGGCTCCTGTGCTGCTATCCGTGCGGCATTCAAGGGTGTCGCAATAGCTGCATGGCGCCATGGTCGAATACGAAAAGCTGTCCAATGTTCCCGTAGAAGCCCACGGTTTTCTGCCGCTGTTAACTTCACGTTTCTAGGGGACATGGCTCGGATGTTGCAGGTTGGTGGCTCCGTGTTATCGGAGTGTCCGACGCTATTTTTCAGGAGGTCTCGATGGAAGTCACTGTCCGTATCCCAACTCCACTTCGAACATTGACCGGTGGGCTCGATGAAGTGCGAGCGAGCGGCGCCACGCTGGCCGACGCGATCGATGACATCGAGCGCAAACATCCGGGGATGAAAGAGCGCCTGCTCGACGAAAAAGGGGTCCGCCGATTTGTGAACTTGTACGTCGGCGACGAAGACGTGCGGTTTCTAAAAGGGCTTGAAACACCGCTAAAAGGGGGCGACGAAGTGACAATCGTCCCGGCCATCGCTGGGGGGCTGCTGTGAATTTGGCGTCACTTCGTCATTCGCGGCAATCTCGCCTCGATGGTATTGGCGAGGTGGGGCAGCGGCTTATACGCGATGGCGAAGTGGAGGTTCTAGGTGATGGTGCCGCGGCGGGTATCATGGCGCGGTACGTCGCGGGGGCCGGCGTTGGCGCTGTTGTTGTCGCGAGCGACGAAATTGCCGATGCGGCGCGGTCGATCGACGGCGCGGTGTCTATCAAAATCGATGCTCGGCTCCGCGATCTGGAGCCTTTGGAGTCGGCGCCGTATCTGTTTTACAGCGCTTCGGCAAAGGCTGTCGGCGATGGCGCGTATCGCGCGCTTCGCGCAGTGTTGCAGCTTGCATTGCCGGGCGATGCGCTCACAGTCGAGCGAAATGAGGAGGCGCCATGCATGAGCAATCGGTAACAAATGTCGCGGTAAAAAAGCCAGCGTGGTGCCGCGGCCCGCTAATTGCGCTGAAGTGCGTGATCGATGAGGTGCACGGGCACGCGCTAGCAAGCTACCGAATGGACGAAGAGAGCTGCGGTTTTTTGATCGGCCCTGCAAGCGATCCTTTCTTTTTAGATGGCATCGTGCGGATGGACAATCGAGCGAACAAACTTCACGCGATCGATGCGGTGACTTATCCGCGCACGGCGCGCACGTATTTCGACCTCGACCCGCTACGTTTCGCACGCGAAGTCGATGGTCGCGCGGCGGATGGGCGTCCGGTGAAAGTGCTGTACCATTCGCATCTCGACACGACGGCCCATTTTTCCGAGACCGATGCGGCAGCAGCGCTGATGGGCGGCAGTGAGCCGGCGTACAATATCGCGTATTTGATCACGAGCGTCGTCCTCGGCAAGATCGACGAAGCAAAGTTGTATGTCTGGAGTGACGAGCGGCGTGAGTTTTTCGAGAGCCAGCTGTTGGTAGTCGAGAGGCGTTGAGGGCGATGCAAATCAGCGTGAATGGCAAGCTGCGCGATGTGACGGGGAGCGTTACGATCCGCGCTGTGTTAAACGAGTTGGGGTTTGGCGACCGGCTTGTCGCGGTCGAGCTCAATCGCGAAATCGTGCCCCGCGCGGAGCACGGCGAGCGGGTCGTAGCCCCGGGCGATAGCCTCGAAATCGTGCATTTTGTCGGCGGCGGCTAGCCGGTAGATGGCAGGCGACTGATTTGTGGCTCACGATTGGGGCATGCGTAAAGAGTTCGTTTACGTCGCTGCCGCAGTTATGGTCGCCACTGTTCCATTTGCGATCGACGGGTGCGGGTCGAATTGCGATTACGATATGTCGTGTCGACCAGAGCCGACCGGTCGACGACTGTCGGTTAACGGCTGCGCGAGTAGCTATTGGCCTGACGATGCGGAGTGCTTAATCACAAGAGACACGGCGGCGCTTTTTGTGTCGGCGTCCTCTGGAAGCGACGCGGCTAGCGGGAAGAAAGATGCGCCGCTTGCAACGATCGGCGCTGCGATTGCGCGCGGGGCAGAGCGAATTTTCGTCTGCGGTGGCGACTACCGCGAGAGCCTCACGGTGGAGCGTGACTCGGCGATCATGCTCCTCGGTGGGCTGTCGTGCAGCGGCGGTGCATGGCGGTATGCCCCGCGTGAGGCGTCGGTTCGGGTTATCGCGCCCGCGGTCGGCGAGAGCAGCCTTTCGCGTGCAGGCGCGGCGCACGACGTGGCCCTGGAGGATGCTAGTGCTGTTGGACACGCGACTGGCGCGGCGCTTCGTGTTCACACTTCGGTCGGAGCGGTATTTGAAGATTTTGTTTTTCAAGCGAGCGATGCGTTAGCGGGTCGCCCGAGCGTTGCGGTGGTCGTCTCCGAGTCGAAATCGGTTGAATTTAAACGTGTTGTGATGATCGCCGGCGTCGGCGGTCGCGGGGCAGACGGCGCGCATGGGGTTGATGGCGCTGCCGGGAAAAAAGGGAATCCTGCAGCGAACGGCAAAGGCGGAGCGTGGCAGCAATGCACATGCGCAAGCGGCGGTGATTCGGTCGGAGGGCAGGGGGGCGACGGTGGACCGGTGCGAGGCGCAGACGGCACATCGGGCGAACCGGTTATCGATCGGTCGCAGCCAAATTGGGGCGCTTTCGGATTGGGCGCCGCATCAAGGATGGATTCATGCGCGACCGGTCGCCCAGGTGCTGACGGGCAGATGCCAAAAGCGGCGAGTGGTCTCGATGGCCAGTCGGGTCAAGGAGGCGGCGGCGGTGGTGGCGGCGTTTCATTGGATGACACTACCGGTGGTGGAGGCGGGGGCGGATGCGGCGGTTGCGGCGGCCGTCGTGGCGGAGGGGGCGCGCCGGGTGGATGGAGCGTGGCGATTGGGGTGTATCGATCCGACGTGTCGATCGAGCAGTCGCAGCTAGTCGCGAGTCGCGGTGGTGACGGCGGCAATGCCGGCAACGGCGGTAATGGTGGCAATGGCGGGGGTGGTGGCGATGTCGGAGCATGTTCTGGCGGCCCTGGAGGCGAAGGGTCGCCCGGCACTGGTGGAGCTGGTGGCAAAGGGGGGAGCTCGGTCGCGATTATGTTCACGGGGACGCCGCCGCGACTCGATGGTGCCCTTGTGCACAACGCGGTCGCGCCACGAGCAGGGTCGTGGCGAATCGGTTTGGCGGGAGCTGGTGGACGCGGAGGCGAAGGTGGGCGCATGAAGCGCGCAAATCTCGCGAACGATGTCGCCCCAAGCGGCGAAGTCGGCGCGCCGGGAGCCGCAATTGCGGTGATCGAAGCGGATTAACCTCATCCAATAGGCGAAAATAGCGCTTTTTTTGGCCTGTTCGTGTAGATTCGTTTGCGCATGCCAGTGCGATTGGGGGCGATGGTCGCGGCTTTATTTGTTTTGACTTTTGCGTCTTTGGCGCATGCCGACTTGCGCGCTGTTGCTGACCGCGTTGCCGCTGGGTGGAACGCAGCCGGGGCTGAAGTTGTTCGCGCTCCTCCTCGTTTTTTGAACGACGACGAGACGTTGAACATCACGTTCTCACCCCCGTACGGCGGCTGCACTTCCGTCGCGCTTGTGGCTGCTCGCGGCCTTAGCTTTCATGCGCGGATTCTCCCGGATCTTGGCGGGATATCGCTCGCGAATGGCGAATCGACATCGACGAAAGTTTCGAGCGTCGCCGGCGTGCTCGCGTTTACACGTTGCGGTAGCGATGACGTCGCCGCGGCTCCGCAGCGGGTCATGGTTACAGGCGAGGCGGGACGGGGCGTCATCGAGACGATTGTCGCTCGGTCGCGCGGGCCGCTTCCGGCGCTCGATCTAATTCTTCCGGAGCGAACCGGCGGACTCTTGCCGCGGCAGCCTTATCTCGGCGAGCCGCCCGCCATCCCAGCTCTTGCGAAGCGAGTTGAATCGACCGAACTTCGCGCGCGGCGCGACCGTGCGACGTTTTATCCGCCAACGTACATTTCGGTTGGTCCGGATGGGTTTGCGTCGCTGCGGGTCACGCTCAGTCCGGGCTGCCATCGCATCGATGTGATGGCGACCGAGCCGCGCTTAAGTGGTGGCTTTTCGACTCGACTCGATGTTGACGCCGAGCTTCGCGATGCGAACGAGCTATTGATCGTGCGGGATCGAAGCGACGGCGTCGACGCGCGACTTGAAACGTGCGTCGACGAAAAAAAAGAGTCCCAACTCGTTCTTGTTGGTGGCGCGCCAAACGCGCCGGCTGCAATCGTCGCAAGTTCGTGGGCAATTCCGGAGCGGATTCCGCATCTTTGGGGGCCGTCGGCGCGGGCAAAAATCGCTTCGGCGGCGCTCTCGAGCCACGCAACGTTTCCGGATGAAGCGCCGATTGTTACGGCGCAAGGGCCAGCTGGAACGGTGACGGTGCCGGTCGCAATTGAGCCGGGCGCCTGTTACCTCGCTGTTGGTGCGATTACTCACGGAGTGGCGCATCGTCTCGCGATTCGCGTTGCGATCGGATCGCAAGATGTGACCGATGAGCGCGGTCACAACGGCGAAGCATGGACGATCGGGTTTTGCGCCGGAGCGGCGAGGCGAGCGGCGATCAAAGTCGAAGTGCGCGGCGCTGGCGTCGCATGGGGGCTCGCGATGTATCAACTGCATGCGAAAACGACGGGGAGGAACGAATGAAATGTGCCAAATTGGCCTTTATTTTGGCCGTATTTGGGCAAACGGCGTGCGCGCACATGCCATCGCACAGCGCCACTGCCGAACAGTTCGGCCCACCGAAGTCGACGCTCGGCGAGCTTGATGCCACGAAACTGCTCGGTGTCATTCCATCGCGCGCCGCCTCCCTCGGTGCGAGTGAAGCGTCGATTGTCGCGTCGGGCGAAACGGTTGATGGCGAACGGCTTGGCGCTTTTGTGGAAGTCCCCGCCGACGCGTGTCTCGTCGCGTACGCTCGCGGCTCGGCGTCGATCGACGATCTTGATATCGCGACGTATGGCGAAGATGGCACGCCTATCGTTGTCGACGAAGCGGCCGATCAGCACCCCGCCATCATCATGTGTCCGCCGCATCCTGAGCGCATCTATTTGGCGGTGCACGTTGCGAGCGGGGAGGGGCTTGTCGCACTCGCGGCGCATCTTGTCCCGCGCTCGCGTGCGGAGAGCGTTGGCGCGCTTCTCAATGCGCGAGGCGGCGTGAACGACGGGCCGCGATCGACCGACGGATGGACCGGCCTCGACGACATGGTACGCAAACATCGCGCGACGCTTGGCGGGCGCTGGGAAGAGTTTCGAAAAGTCGCCGTGCCAGTCGATGTTCGCACGACGTCTTACGTGAATTTTCCGATCGGAGCCGACCAATGCACCGATGCGTTTATCGTTTCGGATGAAGGTGTTGGTCAGATCGAAGTTGAAGCGTTCGATCGCGAAGGGCAATCGGTTGCACGGGCGCGCGAAGCCGACAAAGGCGAAACGATCACAGTGTGTTCGCGAGGCGCGGTCGCTGCGTCGTTGACACTGAGGCCGCATACCGGGCGCGGACTCGCCGCCGTTGTTTTGGCAAGAACGCGAGGCGAAACAGCGCGCGATTTGGCGAGACGACCGGATGTGATTTCAACCGCTGTTGCGCGCGGTATGTCGTCGGCGCGAAACGAGCTCGGCGCGCAGTTGGCGAAAGCGGGGTACGGTGGTGCAACGTTCAGCGCGAAGCGAGAGCTAAAAACAGGTCGGCGCGATACCGTGGCGATCGATTGGGCAAGCGCGGCAGCAAACGGATGCGCGCGCGCCGATGTGATCGCGGGCGGCGGGATGACCGAGCTCGAAGCGACAGCGTGGGATGAAGACGGAACAAGGTGGGCGAGCGGGAAGGGGTACACTTCCGCGACGCTGTTCGTATGCACGAAAAAGAGTGGGCATCTCGATGTCGATACGGTCGGCGTGGCGGGGCCATACGAGCTGATCGTGCGCCCGGAAACATGGCAAAACGCAGCATTCACGCAGCATCCGCACGCCGCAGCGCGAATGTTGTCGAGGTCGGCGACAGGGCCCGATTCAATTCACGAAGGGGCGCCGACGGCGGTAAAAAGTTTTCACGCCGATTCCGAGACGATCAATGTGTGGGAAGAGCCGCTTGCAGCGGGGCGCTGCTTGCGCGTTGCTGCTGGGGCGGAGCAGAGGGATCATTTGTTGGATTTGCGACTGTTGGACGCGGTGACGCGCGAGGAGATCGATCGGTCGCGCGCGAGCGACGCGGTTAGCGCGCGGGCTTGCGCGCAAAGTGATCGAAAGGTGCGGATCGAGCTGCTGCTGGATAGCGGGGCGACTGATGTGGTTGTTGGGGAGAGGGTTATGAATTAGAGCGGCTGATGTTCGCGCACGCGCACGCGCACGCGCACGATCACGATCACGACCACGTGACCGTGCGACGTGATCGTGCGCGTGCGACGTGATCGTGCGCGTGCGCGTGCGCGTGCGCGTGCGCGTGCGCGAATTCGTCAGCGGCACATCTTCGTGAGCATCGCTACCACGCGGGCCAACAGCAGTTTGCCCTGGCGTGCCTGATCGTCCGAAATGTGGCCCGCCAGTTTGCAAACATCGACGATGGCTCCGCATTCCATCGCCGACCCACGCGCAATTGCATGAAAGCGCGCTCGGTCGACGCTGCTCGGCTTGCCGGCCCCCTCAGGCAGAAGCTCGACATCCCGCGCTTGTCGCTCGCTAGCCCGACTCTTTGCCGCGCATGCTGTTCGCGGTGAACGGAGCTCGCGGACAGTCGACAGTCTATTGAGGTGGCATGCGGTCGCTGGGAACGTTCTTCACGTGCGGCGCGGCCTGTATGCGTCGGTTCCTGAAGTGGACCTTGGGGTCCACCTCAGCTCGCCCCATGGCGGCCGAAGCGGTGGCGCCATGGGTGAACGGATGGCGCCTTCGACTGCGCGCCCTCAAAATTTCCGACCCGGCCGGCTTCTGAGATTCGTAGGGAGGCGGGCACTCTCCGGCCGTCTGTGCGCTTAGGCGACACTGTGGGGGCAAAAGACACCGTTCTTATTATGTATTTTTAGGACGAGCCGTTTCTTCAGGCATGATCCGACCTCCGACCTCCGACCTCCGACCTCCGCGAATTTCCGCAAGTGCGCGTCGGCTTGCCTGCTGACCGTGGTACTTGCCTCGATAGCGTGCTCTGGAACCTCACGAGGGAAGGCGCCAGGTGGGTCGCTTGCCGCTTCGGAGGATGCCGCAGCAGAGAAGCGCGACGCTGCACTGCCCGACGAAGGCGACGCTGCAGGGGCAGATGCGGGTGACGCCGCAGTGACAGATGAGGGCGACGCTGCACCAGCAGTGACAACTCAAATGCGTGCCACGATCGCCGCTGGACTGCTTCACACTTGCGCGATTTCAGCGGAAAGGGTCAGCTGTTGGGGATCCAATCAGCTCGGTCAGCTTGGCAACGGGTCAGAAGGTGAAGAACGGTTAGCTCCGGTAGCGGTGAAGCGAGGGACGAGCGAGTTCGCCGAGGTCACGGCGCTTGCTGCTGGGTGGAATCATACGTGCGCGGTTTCATCGGGCAGCACTTACTGTTGGGGCTCCAATGAGCATGGTCAGCTCGGCGACGGGTCGACAACAAATTCGCCAAGTCCGGCTGCGGTGCCGAAAGCGTCAAGCACAGTCGGCGTGGTCACAGCGATTACCGCCGGTACCGATCACACCTGCGCGCTCGCGGATGGCGTAGTCCGGTGTTGGGGCCGCAACGACGGCGGTCAGCTTGGCAACGGGTCGGTTTCGAGCAAAGAGACGGAGCCGCAGCGTGTGGAGAGCCTCGACAACGTCACGGCGCTTGCCGCCGGTGCCGATCACACCTGCGCGGTTTCGGCCGGTGTGGTCTCCTGTTGGGGCCGCAACGACGTCGGCCAGCTTGGTGACGGCTCGAAAATTGATAGGAAACTGCCGGGGCCTGTGAAGAACCTCGACAACGTTACGGCGATTGTCGCTGGGCTCGCTCACAACTGCGCTATCTCAAACGGTACCTTGCATTGCTGGGGCCATAACAAATATGGCCAGGTTGGCGACGGAACGACAACGGATGCCCTAGTTCCAGTACGCCTGGGAAGCCTCGTCACGGTTACGGCGCTTGGCGCCGGGACGAATCACACGTGCGCTGTTTCGAAGGGGATCCTCAGCTGTTGGGGTTTCAACAATCATGGTCAACTCGGCGATGGGTCGACAAATGATCGTCCTTCACCGGTGGCGGTGAAGGGCGGCCCGAATCCGCTCTATGGCGTCACAGCGCTCGCCGGGGGGCAGCTACACACGTGTGCTCAGTTAGTCAGTGCGGTCTACTGCTGGGGGAGCAACAACACCTCTCAGCTCGGCGGCGGGCTCCCGAGCGATTTCACGACACCGAGGCTAGTTGGTCCATAAACAGTGTCGAAAAAACAAAAAAAGCGGAGCGTTGTCCTGAGCGAAGCGGAGGATCTTTCAGAAGTAGCGTTGTTCCTGCGTAGAGCCTTCGGCCGCCGCCTCGGGGCTCGCCACTCCGGTGCGCGCGCAGACGTCCGGCACGAACGCAGTGACGTGCCCAAAGCCAATGCTTCGGAGTGACAACCTAAAAGCAAGCAATAAGGATCGAGCACGCACCGGAGATGCGAGACCCCCCGCCGACCGCTCAATGTGGCCGTAAGAGCTGTCCTTAGAAACGGGTGATACTCGTTATTTCCACAACCGCGACATCACCAGCAGCGCGATGATCAGTAGGATCAGTCCCACGCCAAAAGCTGATCACTTGCGTTTCGCCAACAAACGCCGGGAAATACCCCCCAATTCGCGTAGGCGACACCGCGGCGTTCCCGCGCGTCCATCGATGCGTCGCGCCATCGACCGCCCCCACCGCCCAACACAGCGCCCCCGCAGTGGCATCTTGATAAGCGATCGACACGGCTCCATCGCTGCCAACGCGCACCGTTGAATCATCCCCGATCAAATGCAGCCCATCGTCTCTCGCGCCCTCATCGACCACTTCCGCTTGTCCAACTGTGCCATTTGCATAGCGAACATATTCGAGTCGCTCTGTTGTCGCGTTTACGTATGTCACGTGCCACGCCCCCGCGGCATCGATCGCCAGCGCAGCCCCGACGCCGACATCCCCTGTATCGACCGCCGTCCCGCTCGCTCGACTCCCTTGCTCGCCGCCGAGGATCGACGTGTGCCACCGACCGGCCGATTCTTCTAGTGCGACCAGATTGCCGTGAAGGCGATCGTACGCGACGATCCCGAGCCCGGCTGCTCCTTTGGCCAATCCGATAAATTCACCATATGCATTCGGGTACGCCTCGACGGCACCGTTTACGGCAGCATCTGCATCGCAGAATGCCGCCGTGCACGCCGTTGTCTCGTCGAACGCGGCGTCTTCGAATGCCCAATCGGCCGTGTCGCTTGGCGACGCTTTCGTTGCGCGCGCCACCATCACACCGGTTCGCGCGTGACCATCGGCGGCGCGCGACATTGCCAAAAACGCGATGACAGGTTTGTCGTCGACAAGGATCATTTTGGCGTAGCGGCCGAAGTCGCCTGTCGAGCCCGGGTTAGTTTCGCCGCCCGATGGGCGCGCCGACTTGATTGTATGAATTGCCCAGGATTGGCCATTAAATGCCGCATATTTCAGCGAAGTGTGCGTTGCGTCGTAATACGCGATCTTCGGACTGCCGTCGGTGCCCACTTGTAGGCTTGTCCATTGGCCAACATCATCGCCCGGTCGCGTTTCGCCGCCGCGCCATCCGCGTGGATCGTGCTCGATGCAGTGACCCTCGTCCAACGTAGGCACGCCATCGATTGTCGCCCACTGAACGCGTCCGAGGGCCGCGTCGTAACGACCGGCAACAAGATCGCCGTAGACGAAAAGTGTACCGTCGCTAGTTTGCGCGAGATCATTGTAGCCTGCGACCCATAGCGTCCCCGCGCTTGACGATGCGGCCGACATGTAAGCGCCGACGACGCCAGGAGTGAGCTTCTCGGCACATGGTTGCTTGCAATCGGTGCCGCAGCGACGCATCGGTTCGACTGTTGGCACAGCGGGCGAGTCAGGTGGCGCCATAACGGGCGTCGTTGTCGGTCGCGTTATCCGGGGCGCGTTAGGTCCGGCACGGTTGCTTGCAGACGTGACCGCGTCCGGAGCAGAACAGCCCGTAAAAAAAGCGATCGCGCCCGACAAAATAATGGTTGCAACGCTTTGTAGGGCGGGGGCTCGTCCCCCGCCGCATCGGGACAATGTTCGCCGTCGCGCCGCAAATATCCAAAGCGCGAGCAGTGCCATCACGCCGCCAAAATGCCCAGCGGCTCCCGCCGGGGCGCGACTCATCGAACAGCGCACGCCGGCAACTTGGGGCAATGTAGGATCGGGCCGCCCGCGAACAAGCGCGTGCGACACCTGCATCACATTTTGCTGCTCATCGCGAACTTCGAAATCGAGACTTACCGCATCATCGACCCGCGCGTTTTCCGCAGCAGCGACGTCACTCCATCGACTCCAATCGCCGACTACACCGTCGCGTTTTACCACGCGAACACGCGCCTCAAGCTTCTCTCTCGAGCTCACTGCATCCCACGCATCGATCGTCAGCCGATCGTTTTCGGTGCGAACCCCCACTTGCGGTGGCGACCCATCGATCACAAAAGAGACGTCTGCGGAATCGTCCGATTCCGATAGCGGATCGCCAGCCGCGCGCGCAAAAACGTGAACTACGTGCGCCCCTTGCATCGCCAAATAACGATCGCGAATCGTCACGTCGCTCTCTTCTGACCATGCGCTTCGTAGTCCGTTATCAAGCGCCCATGCGTATTCGGTCGGCCCGCCTTGATCGTCTCGATCGGCCGACATCGCGATTCGCACGGCCGGCAGCGTATCTTCGCGTACAGCGAGGCCGACCGCGCCCGGATCGATCGCCACGAGCGTTACACTCGCGTGCGTTAGAGGAGCGCTCACCGGCGCATTTTCCGAGACAAGTTGCCCAAAAATACCGACAAAATCGTCACCGTTTTTTCTCAGGCGAACGATTCCGTTGTCACTCATGCGCAAAATTAGACCGAGCGAGCTTAGCACGCCCGACACATCGAGCGGCTTGATCACCCCCATGAGCTGTCCCACCATCCCCCCGACGACGACCGACATCGCGTTCGCGATCACTGGCTCGGTCTCGCTCAAAAGGCCGCTGTTGGTCACGTGCGCGTTCGTCACTGTTGCCGGGCCGAGCACCGGCAAAATCGACGTGTTGCTCGTTGGCCCCGCGGCCTTCACCACTTGAAGATTGAGCGGCACGCTGATGTCAGAGCTAAACGTTAGCGCGCGCACATAGCGCTCGTACGACCAAATATAGACATCGATCGCCAGCTCTTTGAGCTGCAGTGTTAAAAGCGCATCGGGCCCCAAATTGGCCCCCGTCCCCATCTGTACGGTTGGCGGATGTTGCGGTCGTGTCGTCACGGCGATGGCTGTTGGGCGATGCCCCGCGGGTAGATTCGCGAGCGACGGAATAACCATTCCCAGCAGGCCCGACTGCATGAGCGGGACTTGCTCCGATGTCATCCCGAGGCAAAAAAAGCCGGTATTGTACATGCTTGCCAGCGAGTAGTTGATAAACCGCGACGAGAGCGACAACCCAACATCGGCGTGCATGCCAGGCGGAAGCGCTGCAATACGATCCGTCCGAAACTCATCCGGCATTGGCAGCGCCATCGGTAGCGGGTTTGCCACTTGAGCCACGCACTTCGAAGCGTTGCCGGCTTTTAGACCGCCGACAAGGCCGAGCGTGACGCCGTTGATCGTGTGCCCGGCGCTATCGGCCGCGGCCGAGGGATCGGGACTCATGTTTCCGGCGCCGGCAAACACAAAATCGACTGCGCCTGTCGATTGCGGCGATACTGCGTGCAATAGCCCACCCAAATCGATGCTCCCGCCGATACCGAGCATGATCGGAAGGCAGCGGTTGCGATCGGCATCGAACATGCATTTGCTCGCGTGGCGCGGATCGGCGTTGTCGGGATGCGTTTGATCGGGGCACGATGGTGTGAGAGTGCTGTCGGGGCGCGTGCAGAGTTGCTGCTCGAGCACCGATGCGAGCTGGTCTTTGATGCCCCCGATAAGCGGCTCAAACGCAAGCCGCAAAATCTCGGTAAAGATCGAATTGCACATCCCAGTAAGAAAGCTGCAATCTTTGCAGGCGCGCATATCGCCGCGTGAAATCGATGGCGCCAGCTTTTTTACGACGATTTTCGTATACCCGTTGCGCGGTGCAAGCGGCTCATTTAATAAATCGAGCTCGACCTGCATCGGGAAGTCGCGGTAGTCGAAATTGGGCGTCGACCCGCTGCAGCTGCCATCGCCAAGGCCGAGGCTAAAGCCGCCGAGCCCCAAAAAGCCGGTGCGAACGCGAAGGTCGCGCACGCGAACCGGGATTGTTCCGGTAAGAGACAGCGCGTGCTCACGAATCGCGTCGACTCGAAGCTGCGCTTTTGAAAGATTAAGCTCGACGATGCACTGAGGCGGGTTTGCGCCGGCATTTGCTCCATCGGGGCAAATATCGATGCCGACGCGGACAAACGGCAAAATAGTTTTCGACTCATGCACGTGCGGGATATCGAATGTCACCACTCCGGCTTTGCCAAGAACGCGCGCGGCGACATCTTGCAAATTGTCGCCGACGACATCAAGCCCTGACCGCGTTAACCGAATTGCCGCGGCATTGTCGATCGCTTCATCGCGGGGAAAGCCGCGTGCGAGAGGCTTCATCCCGCAGCCGGAACAGCTGCTTGCTAGCCCACCGCTGCTGCATGCCGCGACAAACCCCGCTACCAAAAACGCGACGACGCCGCGTACGCGAAACGATGATAGCATTGGCCCCCCCGTTGATTCGAGGCACCACGCCCCAAGTGCCTCTTCGTTTTGAAAAGGCGACCTTGGTCTATCATCCTCGTCAAAAAAACGAGAGGTCGCGGGTAGATGAGACTGTCTAAATATCGAGCGGGCCACCATGATCGACTAAGTCGACAAATTGGCGAAGACGTTTCGCCAAATCGACCTGAGTCAAACCAAGGAGGCGTTTTGTTCCGACGTCTTCAACGCAGAACGACGCAAGTGCGGCGCCGAAAAACATCGCTTTGCGAAGCGATTGCGGCGTTACCTCGCCGTTTCGTGCGAGATAGCCCATCAGTCCGCCTGCGAACGTGTCGCCGGCGCCGGTTGGGTCGCGCACGTCTTCGAGCGGGTAGGCCGGCGTAAAAAAGACGCCGTGTGAATCGAACAGAAGCGCACCGTGCTCGCCGCGCTTTACGATCACGCGCTTCGGCCCTCGCTTATGAATGTCGGCTGCCGCTTTCGGAATGTTGTGGATGCCCGACAGCTCGCGCGCCTCTTCGTCGTTGATGATCAATAGATCGATCCGCTTCAGCATCGCGTCAAGCGCGCGCGGCTCGCCTGAAATCCAAAAATTCATTGTGTCGGCTGCGATCAGCTTCGGGCCTGTTACTTGATCGAGCACGATCGACTGAAGCGCGGGATGGATGTTCCCTAAAAGGAGAAACGGAGCCTTTTTATACGCGTCCGGCAGCTTCGGCGAAAAATTGGCGAAGACGTTCAGCTCCGTTTGAAGCGTTACGCGGCTCATCAAATCGTCGGAATAGCGCCCGCGCCAGACAAATGTCTTTCCGGAAGCGCGTTCGATCCCCATCGTGTCGACGCCTCGCGTGCGAAGCGATTGCAAATGCGAATCGGCGAAGTCATTCCCCACAACGCCGACGATGCTTGTCGGTGCCAAAAACGAGGCAGAAATTGCCGAATACGTTGCGGCGCCGCCGAGCACGTTTTCGTATGTGCCGTGCGGCATTTCCAAGTTGTCAAACGCGATCGAGCCAACGACGAGGACAGATGAGCGAGTAGACTGCACGAATTACCTCTTTAGCTATTGCGTGGCCGTATGACGTGAGTTTTTGATGAGCCAGTCTAACCGGTGATTCGCTGGGATCGCATCTGCGCTTGTCATGATGGCGGTCGACAGTGCGCCGGTCGCGCAGCTCGTTTTTGGATCGGGGAGGAAGGCAGCGAGATTGATCAAAATTGATTTTGCGAGTGCGGCATTCTTTTTCACGATGGCGACGACGGCGTCGGCGGATACGTCACCTTCGGCGGTGTGCCAACAATCGTAATCGGTTGCGAGCGCGAGTGTAGCGTATGGCAGCTCGGCTTCGCGCGATAGCTTTGCTTCTTGCACCGCTGTCATCCCGATCACCGAAACGCCCCACGACCGATAAATATGGCTTTCGGCGCGCGTTGAAAATTGCGGCCCTTCGATGCAGACGTATGTGCCGCCGCGATGAACGTGAGGCGTGCGCCCGCCGCGGTGGTCAAACGATTGCGCGACACGCTCGGCGCTTGATGCCAATGCCGCGGACAGATCGCTGCAGACCGGGTCGGCAAACGGGACATGCCCGACAATGCCGCTCCCCGAAAAAAATGACGACTGCCGCGATTTCGTGAGATCGACAAATTGGTCGGCGATGACGAAATCACCTGGGACGATGTCTTCGCGCATCGACCCGACGGCTGTTGCGCCGACGAGGTGCGTCGCCCCGAGCGACTTGAGCGCGTAGATGTTCGCGCGATAGTTGATGTCGCTCGGCAAAAAGCGATGGCCTACACCATGCCTCGGCAAAAATAGAAGCGTCACCAAACCGGCTGGCGTTTCGAGAACGCCGCGGACAAGCTTGTCGCTCGGATGCCCAAACGGAGTCTCGACGACTTTCTCCTCGACTCGTGAGAGCCCGGGCATGTCGTAAAGGCCGCTACCGCCGATAATTGCTAGTGTGTACGCTGTCATCGCCCCGAAGCCTTCACGGCAAACGCCCTACGCGCAAGAGCTGTTCGGCAAGAGCGGCGCATCGGCGACGTTTTACCCGTTCGGCGATAATTACCGACTCCAAACAGTGAAAAGCGCGGTTCAAATCGTCGTTCACGACCAGATAATCGAATAGCGCGTACTGCTCGATTTCAAGCTTTGCGGCGGCAAAACGCCTTTTTAGCGACTCTTCTGTCTCGCTGGCTCGCCCGCGAAGGCGGCGCTCGAGCTCTTCCATCGAAGGCGGCAAAATAAAGACGCCGACGACGCCCGAAATCTTAGCCCGAATTTGCCTAGCCCCTTGGTAGTCGATATCGAAAATAACACCGACGCAATTTGGCGTTTGCTCGGCGCGAATGATCTCCGAGCTGGCAGTCCCATACAAGTTGCCGTGTACCTCAGCCCACTCCAAAAACGCTTCAGCGCGAACCAAGCGTTCAAATTCAGCGCGGTCAACGAAGTGATAATCAACGCCATCAACTTCGTTTGCGCGGCGAGGGCGAGTCGTGTGCGAAACGCTAAAAGTAAGCTCAGAGAATCGCTTCTCGAGCATATGCGTGAGCGTAGTTTTGCCCGCGCCGCTAGGCGACGACAAAACAAAAAGCATCAAATTAGAGTGCATAGGCGACCCCAAAAACGAACCCGTAAACGTGCCCGTGCCCGTAAACGTGCCCGGCAGTTAAAGAGCCAAAACGGCAAGTCGAATCACTCAATGTTCTGCACCTGCTCCCGCATCCGCTCAATCTCCGCTTTTACTTCTACGACCGCGTGACTCACTTGCGCATCGGCGCTTTTCGCACCGACCGTGTTGACTTCGCGAGCCATCTCTTGCAGCAAAAAATCGAGGCGCCGACCCACGGCCTCATCGCGCACGAGAAGCGATGATAATTGCACGCAGTGGCTTTCAAGTCGCGTTAGCTCTTCGCAAATATCGATTCTCTCGGCAAATACGGCAATTTCTTGCTCCATCCGCCCCACGTCGCACTCGACGTCGATCGACGCGCGAAGGCGCTCGGCCCGTTCTCGGAGGCGCCGCCTGTGAGCTTCGATCACATCGGGAGCGCGCCCTTCGACATGCCTTGCGAGCGTACGCACGGTTTGAACGCGCTTCACCAAATCGTCGGTCAGAGCGCGCCCTTCACGCAGGCGCATCCCATTGAGCGCTTCTGCGGCGTGCTCAAACGCTATCGTTGCCGCTTCACGCACCTGCGCCAAATCGCGCTCAATCGCCGACACGTACAAATCGGGGACGTTGTTGAGCAACGACAGCGGCACTTCAGCCCCCGGCGCAAGCTCATCGCGCAAATCGCAAAAAGCTTTGTAAGCGCCTTTCGCGCGATCGCGATCGAGCACCGACCCCGACAAGACGATCCCCTCAAGACGAAGCGTCATTTCAAACCGACCGCGATTAAACCGATCGCGCGCGAGATGTTCAACGAATGTCATGATGTCTTGCAGCTCACGAGGGACACGAACCCTCAAGTCGAGAAAGCGATGGTTGACCCCTCGAATCTCAACAATCAGCTTTCCCGCACCGAGTGGACTCTCACCTGTTCCGAAGCCAGTCATACTTCGCATAGGTGTGGAATAATTATTTTTTGTTAAAGATGGAATCCAACTTTGCTCTAGCCGATGCGATTCTTGAACTATTGTCTTCGGGGGCTCCACTGCGAAATGTGAAAAAGGTGCAGCGATTGGCCGATTCGCGGTCAGGTATATATTCGGCAATATGTTCTCTGCACTGGTTGTAGGCAGAAGGGTCCCAGTGCTCGCAGTTCTTGCAGCAGTGCATATCGACACTGCAGTGCGGGCAAGTATCCGCGCGCTGCATCTTCACATCGAACACAAGCGAGCCGCGGCATTTGTGGCAAAAGTGCGACTTTTCTTCGACCTTAGGTATCCAGCCCATGGCTAAACTACAGCCCCTTCTTCCGCCGAGTAAGCTCCATCACTTTCCCGTACTCAATGTCCCAATCGCGTGTCCCCTCTTTCAGGTGACGCAGCTGGGCTCGCACTTCGCCGTCTAGGGCATCGCCCTCGGCCATATGCTTTTTGAACACGGGCGCCATCAGCCGCCTTAGCTCGACATCTTCGCAAAAAATCTCGTCGATGTTTTGCGAGTAGTGGAGCATCTCGACGACTTGGTCGAGCAGGTAGTCGAGCGCTTCGTCGCCGGTTTTAATCCCTTTTTCGGCCGCGGCGAGCGCTTTTATCCGCCCGAATTCGGACTGACTGCGCCCCGTGCTTTCGATGATCTCTTTGGCGCGCTCGGACGCCTCTCGATCGTCGTTCAAATATTGGGTCAACACCGAAGCGACATCGGCTTCGGCTTCGCGCGGCGCCGACACATCAATTTGCTCACCTGCGGTAAGCACGCGCACCACCTCCGTCGCGATCGACGCTACTTTTCCCGCATAAAGACGCATAATTTGTTCCTCATCATTTGCTGGGGCGTGGATTTAGACGCAAGCGCCGCATCACCGCCAGCTTTTGCCGCTCTTTGTACGCCGCATGTGATGCCTCACCAAGCTCATTTTTCGTGTCGGTCTCATGATCTACAATTTGGAATTCGCAGATGACGAAGATAATTCGCCCGTACTTGTCGATCGCATTCGGTGGCGCGCGCTCTAAAATGCGAGTCGGCAGGCGCACCGGCATATCGACGACGAAATGGAGCACTCGGTACGATTCAGCGCTAAATTGGTTGGGCGAACGCGAAAACCCCCCATCGGTATCGGCCTGCAGTTGCGGATATTGCTCGCGAAGATTGGGAAATCCGGCACAAAACTCCTGAAAATCAAACACCGAGTTTTCGCTTTGGCCGGGGACGATATAGCTGAACGGGAAGAGCGTACGCGTCAGGTAGTGCAAGATCGGCAGGATGTCGTGGACGTGCCGAACGACGATTCGAAAGCGCAATTTGTCGTAAATTTGCGCGGCAATTGTGTCTTGTTTTGAGAGAAGCTTCGTGTAGAGCGAATCTTTGTTCTTCCGCCCGCCGACGAACTCGATGACGGGGTGGGCATGGGCGAGCATGTTCCCAATCACGCGGTAGACCTTCTCTTCGACCGCCTGAAAGACCTCCTGGTCGCTCATTGGCAGCACGAAGAGGAGCTCGCGCCCATCGAGGTGATGGATGATGTGCATGCACTTCAAAATGCTGCAGGCGCAGACCTGGCGGTGCCCCTGGCCGCTTGCCATCAGCATCAGCTCCGCCGTCGTTGCGCTCGCGACCGCTTTTGGAACAGGAAAATTAAATTGGCGATGGAGGTAGCCAATGGCCTGCTGCTTCAGGCTTTCGAGGCGCTCGCAATCGGCCTGATCGTCGAGACGGAACTCTTGCGCGGCGATCGCCTCAGCGACTTCGCGTTCAGATGTGTAGCTTAGACGGTGCCAATCGATGACTGAGTCGCCCGATAAAATTAGGCGAATCGCCTCGATATCGGCGAGAGAAAATTCATCAACGGGGATGAGGCGATGCGGATGAGGAGCGCTCATGGGCGCCGTGATGGTACACGATCGGGGGCGCGAACTAGCTTAGCAGTTCGCCTTTTTCGACCGGCGTGCTCACGGTCGAATCTGAAATTTGCACTTGCGTCACGGCTGGCTGCGACAATGCTGCCGCGGCGCCGTGACGACCAAGCGACAATGTGCCGAAGAAGATTCCTAAGGTAACAGCGAGAACGGCAACGTGACCGAGGACCGCACCAGACACGCCTGCAACCGCACCTGCAACCGCAACGGGCGCCAGCGCAACTAGGTATAAAGGTCGTAACTTCATTGTTTCGCTCCAAACGTTTCGAACGTCGCGCCGGCACCATGGTGGTGCGCGTCGCTTATTAACTTCACTCTTACTTACGCCCCCTTGTATCGGGCCCTTGAGTTCGCGATCAACAAAAAGTCACCGAATTGGCGCACAATCGTCGGAAATGAAGCAAAAACGCGTGTAAAGCCACTTGTCACGGCTTATCTAACTGCCAGGGGGCAGGCTATCGCACTACCCCCTTCGTTGAGCGAGATGACGGTTGTTTGGTTCGACATCAGTGTCGCTTGTCTGCGAATCGAGTGAATTTCACCATCGACGACCACTTCCACCTCGATGGTGTACGCGCCGTCTGCGAGACGAAACGTTGTTGTAGTGGCTCGCGCGGCATCTCCGTTCGGATAGTTGAACGCGATCTCACGCAAAGATTCATCGGGTGAATCGGCTTCGGCGATACCGATTCGTAAATTGTGAACGTGCGGCGCACACTCGCCGAGAACAATTCGTAGCGCTTGGTCGCGAGGAAGTTTAGGCGACGTGATCAGCGCGATCGCCGGCAAGCCGATCACCAGGAGCGCTGAAGCTTTTTTCCACACTGGGTTCATGATCAGAGCCCACGCACGGCGCGAATGCGTGCAACAAGCGCGCGAATCGTCGAGTCAGGCAGCTCAAATTTAGGCATTTTTCCGCGCCCTTCGCGGATTGTCGACGCGATTGCGTCGTCGCTTGTTTTCGCTTGCCACGCTTCGCTCGTGAGGTCGCGTGCGCCGACTACGCCGCCGACGGGACCATCACCTTTGCCAAAATCGCCGTGGCAGTTGGCGCACTGAGCCGCCCAAACGCGATCGGCCAGCAGGCGCGTTTCGTTGGCGGCGCGCGCTTCCGGCGTCTCGATGGCGGCTACTCCGCCAGCTTTTTTCGCCGCTTCTGCCGCTGCAAAACGCTCATCGGCGCCATGATCGGTCGGCTTCCACGCGGTGGCTTTTGAGGGCGACGGGGGACGGTCGCAACCGCCAAGGGCGACCGACAGAGAGGCCAAAACTATAAAAACTCCGAAAGGATATCTCATAAAGTGGGCGCCAACCGTACGTGCAAGATCGCCTAAGTGCCACTCCAAGAGTATAACAAGCGCCAGGAAAACCCGTAAACGTGCCCGTGCCCGTAAACGTGCCCGGCTTTATCTCGGCCACGAAAATCACCAATGCAAACCCGATACGCAATCACAGCAACCGCACTAGCAAACACAGCCAGCGCAAGCACCGAAAGCGTGATCGACCAAGTTTTCTCAGGCATTTCAAGGCTAGTGCCCCCATCCCCGCACTTTGCCCCGCCGTTTAAAATCGTCGTAGGCGAAATGCTAAATCTCCCGCCAGCAGCGGAAATCGCGAGCCAATACGACACGCGCCTTCTGCGAATTGCGATGCTCGGCATCCGGCAAATTGAGAAGCAGGTGCGCGCGGCAGTGTCGAAGTATGGCGGCAAGCGCGTCGCGTTCGTCTTCGGCACATGCACCGGAGGTCTCGATCGCACCGAAGCGGCCTACAAAAAGCTCCGCGTCGGCGAGCCTGCCAAAGGGTACGATTTTGAAACGATGCATCCGCTGCACGTCGTGCCGTCGCAGATTGCGCGCTATCTCGGCGTCGAAGGGGTGGTCACTGTGATCTCGACCGCCTGCTCGTCGAGCGCAAAAGCGGTCGGCGTAGCGACGCGATTGCTCCGCGCCGGAGTTGCCGATGCCGTTCTTGTTGGCGGCGCCGATTCGTTGTCGCTAACGACGCTCTACGGCTTTTACTCACTCGGCGCGCTCTCCAGCCAAACAACGCGCCCTTTTTCGGTCGAACGCGACGGTATCTCGCTCGGTGAAGGGTGCGGTTTTATTCTGATCGACGGGCACGCACAGGCGC
Organism: Nannocystis exedens; assembly: GCA_945861885.1. Classification (GTDB taxonomy): domain Bacteria; phylum Myxococcota_A; class Polyangia; order Polyangiales; family Polyangiaceae; genus CAMAVR01. The sequence goes on from CAMAVR010000001.1 coordinate 47,288, forward strand.
CCACGGTTGTCGTCGGTGTCGGCGAGAGTTCCGATGCTCACCATTTGTCAGCGCCAGACCCAAACGGCAAAGGGGCGTCGATCGCAATGCGAAGTGCACTCGCAGAGGCCGGCATGTCGGCAAGCGAAGTAGACTACATCAACGCGCACGGCACCGGGACAGTGCACAACGACGCGAGCGAAGGGCACGCGATGGTCGGCGTTTTTGGCGAAAAAACCGCGATTTCATCGACCAAAGCGGTCACCGGCCACATGCTCGGCGCAGGGGGGATCACCGAAGTTATTTTCGCAAGCGAGGCGATCAAGCTCGGCGTCGTGCCGCCCAATGTGACAAGCGGCCCGATTGACCCCATTGTCGCCGGTCGCATCGTGTGCGAAGCGCGGCGAATGCCGGTGCGTATCGCGATGAGCAATTCGTTTGGCTTCGGGGGGACGAACGCATCTGTGGTGGTAGCGGCATCATGAGCCAACAATTTACGCCGCTCTACGTTCGCGGATACGCATTTTTCAGCCCAGAATACGCCACGATCGACGATGCGTTCGGCGATCAAAAGCGTGAGCCTATCGAGCCAAAATTTCCAATCGTGCCGGGGCGCCTAAGGCGGTTTACGAGCCGCGTGACGCAAATGCACCTGGAAGTCGCCGGTGATGCGCTCACGCGTGCTAGCGAGCCGCCATCGGGGGTAGTCGCCGTATTTTCAACGGCGATGGGCGAGCTGTCGACCGCGATCGAGCTGCTCGACGGGATTTTCACAGAGCACGCGACAAGCGCCGCAAGGTTTACCCAGAGTGTGCACAACACCCCCTCGGGCCTCTTTTCGATTGCAACCGGCAACACGATGCCGTCGACGACGGTGGTCACTGGGCCAAGCACGTTCGCGACAGCGATTCTCGAAGCGGCGCTGCTTGCCCAGGCTGACACTGTGCTCCTCACATGCGCCGACGATGCGTTCCCGAAAGTGCTGCGCGAAAGTGTCGGACCATCGCTTGCGGTCGCGATTGTTTTGTCGCGCGATAAAAAGAACGCGCTCGCAAAATTGACGCTTGAGCTCCGTGACAGCGCTGCGAGCGAGCCTGCACTTCCGGAGCACCTAGCGCCGAATGCCGCTGCGTTAGCGCTCATAACAGTGAAATCAATCGAGAAAAAAAGCCGATCAAGCGTCGAGCTCGCGTTATCGCCTCTAACGTCGATCGTCATTCAGTGCGAGCCTATGAGCTCTGCGGTGGTCACGTAGTAGGCCGCGTCGGTCGGGAGTTCGCGTTTGAACAACGGCCGGCGGGTGTAAGGCGACTCCTTCAAGGCCCATATCGGCACCCCAAACACCGCGGTGCTGAGCCGGTTCATCAGCGCCGCGTCGCTATTCTCGCGCGTCGCCCGAAGAAGCTCTCCAAGCTCGATCGCATACGCTTCTAATCCAGGCAAATCGAGCGCGACGTTGCCGTATTTCGAGATCCACGCTTCGATCGGCTGAACCTCAGCTTCTTCATCTTCGGCGACGTGGATGATCTGGAGGTAGTCAAAGACGTTCTGACGTTTGATTCGTTGAACCTCTAGCGCCGTGTACTTCCCTAATGACATTTCTGCGCGCTTGAATTGCCGACTCGCGCACTCCAAAAGATTGTATTTGTTGATGAATTGGCCCCACACGTAAAAATCCTCGCCGCTCTTTTCAAGAAAAAACGAATGTTGGTTTGCCCCTCGCGTGCTGAAATCGAGAGCCATAATACTTCCGTGGTCGGCTGGTGAACTCGCCCAGTCGACGATCGTCTTGAGGAGGGCAGCGGGCGAGTCGACCAACGCACCGTTCTGCCGGTCGCACTTAACACCGGTGAGACTCTCGAACACGCGGTCGCACGCGCCGTGGCAAGTCGCCCCAGAAACATCAACGGCGCCTGTAAGGACCAACTCCGCGACCCGCGAGCCGGGCGAACCGGGCGAACCGGCAGCGCCAGGCTGGGCGCTATGAATGGGAAGGTGGCTTGCCGCGACGCCCGCCTCCGACGAATCGGCGGCGCAGTGCGCAAGTGTCAGGACAAAAAAGAAAAGAAACGCGCAATTCCGCAGCAACATTAAGCCTCCGGTCGGCGGGTTGATTAGGAACCGCGTCCGAACTGGCGGGTCGTACCCCACGAAAGACGTTCGGCCCGAATAATCAAAGCGGCTGCGGACGATTGCGCGCGCCTGACCGCTGGACAGTATTTTTATGCTATATTCGCGCTATTCGTACATTTCCGCCAATCACCGAACTTTTGCCCCACGAGCCGCCGATGCTGCTGCTCGATCGCGTTGTTGCGGCCACCGACCATTCCGTGACTTGCGAAGTTGCGCTGACGAAAGACTTCGTTTTTCTCGAAAACGGGGTCGCTGATGTGCTCGTTTGCGTTGAGTTAGTGGCGCAGACAGTTCGCGCGTATGTTGGCCTTCAGCAGCGAGAAAAAGGCGAGCCGCCACAAACAGGTTTTTTGGTCGGCTGCCGAAATGCCGTGTTTTCAAGCGATTGCCTTCGCGAAGGGGAGCAGCTCATCGTGCAAGCCGAACATGTGTGGGGCGATGGCGCATTCGGAAAGTTTGCGGGGCAGGTCGAGCGGGGCGGCGTTGTGATCGCGTCGATGGACGTCAGCGTCGTGCGGCCCGACAGAGTCGGTACCGGCCTCGGGGTTGGCGAATGACGGGGCGTCGCGCGCTCGTGACTGGCGCCAGTCGCGGTATCGGTGCGGCGATCGCCGTAGCTCTTGCACGTGATGGCGTCGACGTTGTCATCAACTACGTAAAAAACGAAGCTGCTGCCGAAGCGGTCGCGGCGCAAGTGCGCGCTTTCGGCAGGATGGCGACGCTCTGTCAGTTTGATGTAGCCGATGCAGAGGCGGCCTCTGCGCGCGTGTCCGAGCTGCTCGCCGCCTCGCCGATCGACATTCTCGTCAACAATGCGGGTGTCGTTCACGATGCGCCATTTCCGTCTCTTTCGCGCGAGCACTGGGACAAGATGATGCGCACGTCGCTTGATGGATTTTACAACGTCACGCAGCCGCTCGTGATGCCGATGGTTCGGCGAAGGTGGGGGCGCATCATCACGCTCTCGAGCATCTCGGGTGTGATTGGCAATCGCGGTCAGGTTGGCTATTCGGCCGCCAAAGCCGGGCTGATAGGCGCCACGAAATCGCTCGCCCAAGAGCTCGCAAAGCGAAAAATCACCGTCAACGCAGTCGCGCCAGGCCTGATCGAAACCGACATGGTCGCAAGCGCCCCCGTAGATGAAATCATGAAGCTCATTCCGATGCAGCGCCTAGGGCGCCCCGACGAAGTGGCCGATCTCGTGTCGTTCTTGGCGAGCGATCGAGCAAGCTACATCACAGGTCAGGTTATCTCGATCGCCGGAGGGTTCGGTTGAATCGTCGCGTTGTTGTAACGGGAATTGGTGTCGTAAGTCCGCTCGGCGCGAGCCATGGGGCCACATGGAACGCCCTAAAAATAGGGGCGCACGGCATCGTGCGAATGCCCGAGTGGGAAGAGATTGTCGGTCTGCGAACGCGCCTCGCGGCGCCCGCAGTAGGCGTGGCAGGCGATCAGCTGTCGCGCAAAGCGTCGCGCACGATGGGGCGCGTCGCAATTCTCGCGGCGGTCGCAAGCGAAGAAGCGATCGCCGATGCGCGCCTTTCGCGCGAAGAGCTGTCGTCGGGCGATGTCGGTCTCGCATACGGCAGCACGCACGGGTCGTCAGCCGCCAACGAAGAGTGGGTGCGCAAGATCCTGTCGCAGAGCGGCTTTTTGGGGATGCCGTCGACCGCGTACCTGAAGTTTATGAGCCACACAGCGGCGACGAATCTTGCGGTTCATTTTGGTATTCGTGGGCGCATTTTGACGACATGCGCGGCGTGCGTCAGCGGAGCGCAAGCGATCGGCTATGCGTACGAGACAATCAAGCACGGCCTCGCCGACGTGATGGTCGCGGGGGGCGCCGAAGAGCTTCATTTTACGCACGCCGGTGTGTTCGACATCATGCACGCGACGAGCTGCGCTTACAACGACGCGCCCGATCAAGCGCCACGCCCGTTCGAAGAGAAGCGCGATGGGCTTGTAGTAGGCGAAGGGGCAGGGACGTTCGTACTCGAAGAGTACTCGCGCGCGAAGGCAGCGAATAAGCATATTTATGCTGAGATTATCGGTTTCGGGACAAACTGCGACGGCACCCACGTAACCAATCCGTCGGCGGAGGGGATGCGAGGCGCGATGATTGCAGCGCTGAAAGACGCTGCGATCGAGCCGTCCCAAGTGGGCTACGTCAACGCGCACGCAACGGCGACAGTCATCGGTGACATTGCCGAGAGCCAAGCGACACACAGCGTCTTTGGTACAAGCGTGCCTGTGAGTTCGCTCAAAGGGGCGCTCGCGCACACGCTAGGGGCGTGCGGCGCGATCGAAGCGGCGCTGACGATCGACATGATGAATGAAGGCGTTCTGATTCCGACGCGCAATTTGGAGCGCGTAGATCCGCGATGCGCGGAGCTAAAATATTTGCAGCGCGAGCCGACCGAGCGAGCGGTAGATATCGTGATGAGCAATAAGTTCGCTTTCGGGGGGATTAACACGAGCCTTTTGTTTCGGCGGATTTAGCGGTGCTGGGCTTTTCGAATCGCGCACGCGCACGCGCACGCGCACGCGCACGTCAACGATCACGATCACGATCACGATCACGAGCAGGTGATCGTTCACGTGATCGTGATCGTCTACGTGCGCGTGCGCGTGCGCGTGCGCGGCTATTAAATTGGCTAAGCGCCGCCGCCCTAACAGCAGGAATCCCAGCAGCAGTAATATCCATCCCCCTAACGCTAGCCCTAACCCTCCCAAATCACGCCGCCCTATCCGCAGCAGCAACCTTCGCAGCGCTCTCCACCGCAATAACATGGCTAGTAGCAAGCCCAAAAACGCAGTGGCTAGTCCCAACAGTATTCCGCGGCCCAAATCGCCCCGCGGTAGCATTCACATTCGACGACGGCCCTGACCCCCACACAACCCCCCGCGTTCTCGAATTGCTCGATCGCTACAAAGCGAAAGCAACGTTCTTCGTCGTCGGATTCGCGGTCGACAAATACCCCGACCTTGTCCGTCAAATCATCGCGTCTGGTCATCTTGTAGCCTCGCACAGCTACACCCACGACCCCGCGTGGCACTTTCGAACCGCGAAAAGCATGGCGCACGACATCGAACGCGGCATCGATGCAATCGAGCGAATCACCGGCCAACGCCCCCAATATTTCCGCCCTCCGCAAGGCCTTCGCGTTCCAACTCTCCGTTACGCGCTTGAGCGCCTTGAGCCACTAACGTGCGCGACATGGAGCGCGCGAGGCGTCGATACGATCGGCCTGAGCGCCAATGTCGTCGCACGCCGCATAACACGCTACCTCACGCCAGGCGCCATCGTCCTCCTTCATGACGGCAGTTGCTTAGCCCCCTCGCGCGATCGCGCGCCGACGCTCGATGCGCTCGAGCAGCTTCTTCGCACGGCAGCCGAAAGAAAATTCGCGTGCGTTCGTCTGGATGAACTTTTGGAGGGGGCCGGATGAAGCGGTTGTTTCGCTCAGTGTTGGTCGCAAGCGCGTTTGCATTTTTTTGGAGCGGCGCCGCACTTCTCGCGTGGCTTCTGCTCCCTCCGCTCGCGCTGATCGGCGGTAGTTCTGTCGAACGAACGAGGCGCTGCCAGCGGTTCGTGTCAGGGTCGTTTCGCCTGTTTCACGGCTACATGCATGTTCTTCGTCTCGTCGACGCGCGAGTGACGGGCGAAATTCCGCGGCTCGATGGCGGCCCTGTTGTTCTGGTGGCGAACCACACGACGCTTGTCGACGTGACGGCGATCATCGCGAGGTTTCCAAACATTTGCTGCGTTGCAAAATCGTCTTATGCGGACAATTTTTTCGTCGGACGACTCTTGCGGTTGTGCGGTTTTATTCCTTCGGAGCAGCGAGATCCGGAAGGAAAGTCCATTATTGAGACTGCCTGCGAGCGGCTTCGCCAAGGCTTCGATATCCTTGTATTTCCCGAAGGGACGCGCTCGCCACCGGATGGGCTCTTGCCGTTTCGGAGGGGGGCGTTCGAAATTGCGTGCCGAGCGGGCGTTCCGATTGTACCACTCTTGCTTCGCTGTCAGCCGAGCGCCCTTACGAAAAACCGGGCATTCTGGGATCATCCCGACAAAATGGCCATTCTGACAATTGAGCCGCAAGCCCCGATAAACCCGTTAGATTGGAATCGAAACAGCAGGCACTTGCGCCAAAAAGTTGAAACGGAATACCGTTTCGCACTCAATCTGCCCAAAGTCAAAACATAAATGAACCAGCCTGAACTCGAGTCTGAGATATCCAAAATAGTCGTCAGCTCTCTTCAACTTGAAGACATTCGCCCCGAGGATATCAAACCCGAGGTGCCGCTGTTTGGTGAAGGGCTAGGGCTCGACTCGATCGACGCGCTCGAACTCGCGAGCGCCCTCGAAAAGCGATTCGGCGTGAAGTTTTCGCAAGCAACAGCCGACATGAATCAGGTGTTTCGGTCGGTTCGAACGCTAGCGGTTTACATCGGCGAGCGGAGCAACTGATGGAGCGCCAAGAAGTTGTGACGCGCGTTCGCGCAACGATTGTCGAGCTGTTCGAACAAGACGAAGCGAATCTCAACGAAGAGACACGCCTCGTCGAAGACCTCGGTCTCGACAGCATCGACGCACTCGATCTCGCGGCCCGGATCGAAGATTTTACGCATCGACGCCTCCCAGAAGAGCGCCTTCGCGAGCTACGAACGCTCGGCGACGTGACCGATCTCATCTGCGCGGTGTTGGACGAAGCAAGTGTATCGGCGGCAAAGTCTTAGATGAATCGTTCGAGGTATCTGGTCGTTCTGTTTCTCGCGTTGGCGCCGCTTCGCGCTTTGGCGGCGAACACGGAACCAGATGCTTCGACATCTCCAAGTGCACCACCGGTCGATGTGTTGATGCACGAATTTGCGAAGTCCCCCGGCCTTTTTGCACGTTTTCATGACGAAAAGCAGATTGCGCTGTTAACGCTGCCGATTGTTAGCGACGGTACAATCCACTTTACGCCGAAAAAGGGGCTCGCCCGCCACACGCTCAAGCCGACGAAACAGAGTGTTCATCTTTCGGGGACAACGCTGACGTTTTGGGACGGGAAAAAGGCCGAGTCGGTATCGCTAAAAAGTTCACCGGCGCTTCGCGCGTTTGCCGACGCGTTCGGCATGCTCCTCGGGGCCGATCGCGCGGGGCTCGAAAAGAATTTTGAGCTTGTGTTCGACGGCGACCCTAAAAAAACGTGGCGCCTTCGTCTTGTGCCAAAGCTGGCCGACCTCGGAAAAATACTGAAAGAAATCGATGTTCGCGGCGATGGTGTCACGGTGACAACACTGACGGTGCGCGAAGCGAGTGGCGACGCGAGCACGTCGACATTCTCAGAAGTAAATCCGAAAAAAGTTTACACCGAAGCGGAGCTCAACTCGATTTTTAAAGCGCCGCCTGGCGGGCCCTAGGTGAGCCGAGTGCGCGACGTCACAGCCAAAATCACAAGCGTCGTTGTGTTCGCCATAGCCGCTGCAATTTGGGCGTGGACGCTCCCGCGCATGCACGTTGAAATGTCGATCGCCCGGTTTCTTCCGACAGGGGCCGACCGCAGCGTGGTGAACGTACTAAAAGCGCTCGCCGAAAGTGAAATGGCGAGCACGACCGTGATCGACATCGGCGGTGGCGGCGGCGGTGACGATGCAGACGAAGCGATCGTGCTCACTGCGCAGCGTCTAAAAGCGCGCGTGCTTGAGTCGCCGCTTACACGAGCTGTCACAAGCGGCGTGTCGGAGGCGGAACAGGTCGAAATTATGCGGTTTTTGACGAGCTTTCCCCCGAGCGCGTTTTTGCCCGTGTCGTCGTATGAACCGGAAAAAATTCAAGAAGAGATCGCGAATCTTAAAAGCGAACTCGGGGGCCCGCTCGGTCCGATGGTGCGCGCTTTGGCGCCAAACGATCCGCTAGGTGGTGTTATTGGGCTGCTCAATAAGCTGCGCGACTCGCAAGGGGCAGGGCTCACATCGCGCGACGGGATTTTGACATCGAGCGACGGCTCGCACGCGTTTTTGTTTTTTAGAACAAACGGGAGCGCGTTCGATGCGCCGCTTCAGCGCGAAGCGTTTGCGATGATCCATCGCACATTCGACGAAGTGCGAACGAGCCCCGAGCAGCGGCTCGAAATGAGCGGCATCGGCCGCTTTACTGTGCATTCAGAAGAGCAAATTCGCGGCGATATCGAGCGCATTAGCACCTTGTCGATGATTGGAATTTTAGGCTTCTTCGCCCTTCTTTTTCGCTCGTTTCGGATGCTGATGTTGGGTCTCGTTCCGGTCGCATTCGGTACGATCGTGGCGACGCTCGGAAGCTATTGGATTTTTGGCGAAGTTCACGGCCTAACGCTCGCATTCGGCACGTCGCTTCTCGGCGTCGGCATCGACTACGCGGAGCACTATTTCACGCACTTTGCGCTCGAACCTGAAAAGGGTGGCCATGCGATCATGCGTCTCGTGTGGCCCGGCCTGTGGCTAGGCGCCTTGACGACGGTGGCAGGCTTTATCGGGATCGGTTGGGCCGACTTTCCAGGTGCGCTCGAAATCGCGCTATTCGCGAGCCTTGCGGTCATCGGTTCGCTCGTCGCAACGCGCTTTTTGCTTCCGCCGTGGATGCCGACAAATTACGCGCGGCCGAAGCTGCTCGAAGCGCTTGAGCGTCACGCCGCATCGATCGTCAATACGCTCGCGCGGCGAAAGCACATCGCGGTGGTCGCATTTGTTGCGCTCGCGCTTCTTGCGTTTGGGCTTGTGCGCGTTCGGTTCATCGACGACATGAGCGCGCTGCTCGCGCTCGACCCGGCGCTTACGGCCGAAGATGCGCGCGTTCATCAACGGGTTACATCTTCTGAACCGGGGCGATTTGCGATTGTAGTGGGCGATACCGAAGAGCTGGCGAGTGAAAAGTTAGATCTCGCAACGGCCGAGCTCGATCGCGCAAAGCGTGAAGGTGTGATCAAGTACGCGATGCCGATCGGTGCGCTGATTCGCTCTGAACAGGCGCAGCGGGCGAGCTTTTTGGCAGCGCAAGCGAGCGGTCGACGCATCGACGAAGCGCTCGCGGCAAACGGTTTTCGTCCGGAGCTTTTTCATACGACCGAGAGCGGTACGTCACCGAAGTTCGTGACGCTTGCCGAAGTGATCAAATCGCCCCTTGGCAGTGTTGTGGGGCCGCTTGCGCCGAAGCTCGAGGGGCGCCAGGCATTTGTCATTCCACTTGGTGGGATTTCATCGATGGCAGAGCTTCGCAAGTATGTTCCCGATGCGATCATCGTTGATGAGCGCGCGCTCCTTGAAGAGACGTACGGCCATGTTCGCCAGCGTGTGGTTCAACTGGTCGGCCTCAGTCTCGTGTTTGTCTGGGCTATTGTGCTGGTCAAATATCGATCGCTACGCCTTTCGATAGCGGCGCTGCTTCCGGCTCTAATTGCGGCAACATTTACGATAAGCGTTTTTGGTTGGTGCGGAGTGAAGCTCAATATTTTTCACGTTGTCGGGCTGCTGCTAGTGCTTTCAATGGGGGTCGACTACGGAATTTTTATCGTGGAAGGGCGGCATAGTCCGTATGAATCGGCGCGGTCGCTGGTGAGCGTTTTCGCGGCGACACTTACGACGCTTCTCTCGTTTGGCGCCCTAGCGCTCAGTGTGAGCCCGGTTCTTTGCGCGATCGGGTTGACGATTACGATCGGCCTTACGGCGAGTCTCATCTTGTGCCCTGGAGCACTTGTTTTGTGGGCTCACCGCGCCGAGGAGCGGCATTCGTGATTGCGCGCGTGACGATGCTGGCGTTGGTGGCTCTAACGTCGTGCGCGCCGACGCTTCGGCAGACGCCAATGGCGCAGCAGGAATATCCGGGAAGTTTGGCGCCGCCGAACACGTTGGGCCCCGACTTTTCGGTTCGTCAACATCTGACGATTCAAGCCCATGGACGAAACGCGGAAGTCGATGTGGTGCTTCAAAAGCGCCAAAACGAGCTTCTTGTCATCGGCCTAGGGCCTGTAGGCGTCCGCGCGTTTGTGCTTCGCCAAGAAGGGGCCGACGTGTCGTTCGAGCAGTCGTTCGGCCCGAAGATGCCGTTCGCACCGCGAAATATTCTTGTCGATATCCATCGCGCGTATTTTATGCGCTTACCGAGCGAGAGCGAGATTGGCACCGCTGACAAGACGATCGCGGGGGAGCTCGATGGAGAGCATGTCGAAGAGAAATGGCGCGGCGGCAGTTTAATCGAGCGACGATTCACGCGTCCGGGCTTTAACGGCGCGGTGACGATTCACTACTCAGCAGGGTGCACAGTGGAGCGCTGCGAGCCGGAGGAACTGACAATCCAGAACGAGTGGTTCGCGTACGAAATAAAAATCGCAAGCGAAGGGTACAAGTTCTTCTAACGCACGCACTCGATGAGCGTGTGCGATAGGCCTATTGACTCCATGTTATTGGCTATCGTTAGCCCCGCCTCTTTGATCAAGCGCTTCAAGTCTTCCGAGTGGTACATGCGGCTATTGCCGTTGGCCATGCACGCGAAATAGAGCGATGTGCCGATGACGCAGTAACGCGCCGCTTCGTATCGTTGCTTGTCCCACAGCGTTTCTAAAATATATGCGCGCCCCCCGTTTGGCATCGCGTCGCGAACGCGGCGCAAAATCGACACGATTTCCGACTCGGAAAAACAGTCGAGAAATTGGCTCATCCAGTAGACATCGGCCCCTTCGGGAATCTTCGCGGTGTCGTCCAAAAAGTTCACCGGAATAAGATCGACCCGTCGCTTTTGTTCGTCATTGAACGCGGCATCGGCCATGGCTAACTGCCCTGGGAGATCAGCGATTGAAATGCGAACATCAGGCGATGCGGCGAGGCATACGCGGCAGAAGAGGCCGGTGTTGCCCCCGAGGTCGACAAGGTGCTTCACGTTTGGCGATAAAATAAGCTCGGCGCACTGCTCAAACACGCCGTCTGAATAGTAGTGGTCGAATGCGAACCACGAGCTTTTGATATCGGATGGGAGCTTGCTGAGCCCTTCGTACAGCGTTGGCCAAGGCCCGAGTTCGCGCAGGCCTGACGGAAGGCCTGAGCGCATCGCTTCTTGAAAGTGAGATGCTCCGCGGTAGCAGACGTCGCGATTAAAATCGGCGTTTACGCGCGTTAGCCGATCTTTGAGCCAAAAAACGCCCATTTTTGTGATCGAAAAACGCCTGTTTTCGTGCGAACAGAGCCCTGACGCAAAGCCAGCTTCGAGTAAAATCGATGCGGCGTAGTGCGAGAGGCCGGTGCGCGTGGCGACGCTGTCGGGTGTCGCTCCTGCGGCCCCCGCGGCGTACAAATGATCGAGCACGCCGAGGTCGCGCATTGCGAGAGTGGCGTGAAACATGAGCGGCGCGAATGCGAGCTTTTGCGCTTCGTAGCGGGCCGCTTCGCTGGATGTGAGGGCATCAGAAACGCGTTTCATCTACTTCCAAAAATCGTAAAAGTTGAACCAATTGAATGGGGCGCTTCGAGTGTAACGCTCCAGAATCTCAGCATATAGTCCTACGTGATAGCGAAGCGCTTGATCGCGTCCACTTCGCGGAAGGCGAATTGTATCGGCAAACGGCACGCAGGTAATGTCGTAGCGATTTGGCGACGAAAACAGCGCAAATGTAGCAAAAACGGGGCAGCCAAGCAGGTGCGCAAGAATAAACGGTCCGGCTGGGAACGGCGCGATGCTGCCGAGAAAGGGCGAGTCAACCGTGTGGTGGGAGCGTCCGGCGACGCGGTCGGCGAGAATTGCAACAAGCTCGCCGCGCTTGATGCACTCTTTGATTTCAAAAATCGACCCAACGTCGCCTGAATCGACTTCGATCATACGAACGCGTAGGCTGGGGGCGAGTCGTTCCAAAACGCCATTAATTCGTTTCGCGTTTTTGAAATCGACGACGACCGAAAGCGGAATGTTGTGCGTATTCGCAAGCGCGCGCATCGCTTCAAAACTGCCAAGATGCGAGCCTATAAGCAGCGCTCCTTTTGCTTGCGCGACGTGCTCGTGTCCATGCAAATGAACATCAAACGCCGCAACGCGACCTGTCAAAAAAAGATACCGGTCGAGTGAGACGCGCGCAAAATACCAAAAGTGTTTCACGACGGCGAAAAACGTCGGGCGAATTCCGACGCGTGAAAGATAATCTCGTGACGCGTGGCGAAGGTGGCTCGCTAAAAGCGCGTAGTAGAACGCGAGAATAAACACGAACCCAGAGGCGGCGCGGCGCCCAAACATGTCTGCGAGCGCGGCAACGAAGCGTATTCCGAGCGCGGTTCCGACTTCGGGGACGGCATTCCATCGGCTTGCGCCGTAACGCCGCGGCTTGATCGCGCGCCACACCGCCTCGAAGAAAAGGCGAGTATGCATTTTCGAAATAAGCCATGTGTCGCGAAACGGGCGAAAATGCGAAACGCCCCCACTCTCCCGAGAAAAATAGCGAACGTGGGTCGGTACGTGAACAATTGGCGCGCCTTGCCAGACGATGCGAACGGCAATCTCCACGTCAAAGTCCATCCCATTCCCGTGGGTGGCGGAGCGGATGGCCGCGTCGATCGGATAGACGCGATAGCCGCAAAGCGGGTCGCCAATGGCGCGACTCATTGTTTCGACGCTGCACCAAAAGATCGAAACGCGCCGTGCCCAGAGGCGCGACTTTGGCGCCGTTGAATCGAAAATCGGCTGCCCTAAAACGAGCGCCGTTGGGCACGCCTGAGATGCGGCGAGAAAGTTCGGAATGTCGGCTACGTCGTGCTGACCGTCGGCATCAATTTGAAGCGCGTGCGTGAAGTTGCGCTCTTTCGCAGCGAGGAACCCTGTCATTAGGGCCGCCCCTTTTCCGCCGTTTTGTGGCCGAAAAATGACCTCGATGCCGTTTTCGCCGACAAGCGTTTTCGCCGCTTCCCGGGCCGCGGAGTCGCTGCCATCGTCGACGACGATCACATTCCCAATGGCGCGGGCCACTTGGCGGGCGACGTCGACAATCGTGTTCGGATTGTTGAACGTCGGGATGATGGCGCAGTAACGATTCACGCGCGAATACCAAAATAAAGAGTGCCGTCGGCCACGAGCGCATCGGCGTCGACACGAATTTCGTAACGGACCGATGCGGCAGCGCGCACAAGCGAAACGGTCAGCGTCTGCCCCGGAAAAACGGTGCGCCGAAAACGGGCGCGCGACAGGCGCTCAACCGAGCCAAGATCGCTCCACGAACGGCGAGCGGCGACCGCGACAATATTCGACAGCTGCGCGACACCGGGAAGGACCGAAACATCGGGAAAATGGCCGCGAAAATAGATGCAATCGCGGTGAACCGTCACGCGAAACGTGTGAGGCGCGTCGCTGGGTTCGAGGGAGAGCCTTGTCGCGGCGTCATTTTTTTCGCTTTCGACGAGCGCTATCAGCTTTTCTCTTCGCAGCTTTCCGGTCGCTTCACGCGGCAGCGCGGGCAATCGGAGAATGCGTCGCGGAACGACCGTCGCGTCAAATTCGGCGAGCAGTAGCGCGCGAAGTTCTTTTTCGTCGGCGGCACTTTCGGGTGGGGGATTGCCGGTGGCGACAAACGCGAATAGACGCGTGCCCCGAACTTCATCTTCGCGGGCGACAACCGCGGCATCTTGAACGCCTGGCGCGCGAAGGAGTGCGTCTTCGAGAGCTACAAGATCGACGCGCTTTCCGGCCACTTTTACGACGCTGTCGGCGCGCCCCAAAAGCGAAAACGAACCGTCCCGCCTCAATTTGATCCGGTCGGCGCAGGCTGTATCGCGCGCCCATGGCGAGTCGACGTGCAACTGGCCTAGCGAGTCGGCATCGACGCGAACGCCGACCAGAGGCTCCCAATTGGCGATCGGCGATACGCGCGTGGCGATCGCGCCGGTCTCCGTCGAACCGAAAATGTCGTGAATCGTCCACGAATGTCGGTTCGACAAATCGAGCTGCAAGTGGCCCGGAAGTCGCGCGCCGCTCGAAACAATTTCAAGGCCGCGCGGCATTGTGGGTGAATCGAGATTGCGAAGATGCGACGGAGTAGTGATAAGCGCGCGCGAATTGTAGTTTCGAAGCGCCGCCGCAACATCTTCCGGGAGCAAAACGTGCGCATCGGCAATCGCTCCGCCGAGGCGAAGCGGGAGCAGAATACCGAAACAAAAACCGAAAAGATGGTGGCTCGGAACAGTGCTCAGAAAGGTCGCGTCGGGCCATGCAAACGTCTGCGCAAGTGCATCCATTTCCGTAAACATCTGCTCGGCAGTTTTCGAAATCCGCTTCGGTGTTGATGTCGTCCCCGACGTATGGAGCAATAGGAGAACTTCATCTCCCGAAAGCGCTCGAATTTCAGATGTTGGTTTCGCGCCCGCTTGCGACACGTTCGGAACGAACACGCCGCGCTCGCTCTGCGCGTCGTGGAGGACGGTCATGATGCGCGGTTCGTTTGCGAGTTGACGATGCGTTTGCGCCTGAAAATTCGGCGGAAGCTCCACCGTAAATCCGGCCTGCCAAGCGCCAAAAAGTGCCGGGACGAAATGGCGCGCATGCTGGCAAGCGACGACAACGTGCCGACCGTTCGGCTCTCCAAACGTGCGCAAGTGCTCGGCTACTGCCAGCACGTCATCGCGCAGATCGCTGTACGTGCGGACGCCGGTGGCGCTGGTACACCATGTTCGCGTGGAGTCATCGCGCGATAAAAAACGATTCAGATCGTATGTCATCTATGGGCCAGGGAAGAGCCGACGGTACGCCCGCTTTAGATCGCGAAAGCGGTGGTTTGGAAAACGAAATTGCCGATAAATGTACTCTGCCGCGAACAGAAGTGCCACGAGCAGATACGAACCAACGCCGGTAAAAAACGCCCAAACGCCAGGGGTTGCGAACCATGCGAGCAAGAGCCCGAGGCAGCCCGAAAGCGATAAAAATACGCTCCAAACGATTGTGACTTTGCGGCAATAGGCCTTCTCTTCCGGTGATAGCTCTGGCTGCTGCATGCGTGCAAACTGTTCGATGAGCGGCGTTTTGCGAAGCGATGCGGCAAATACCGACGCGATTCCAAACTGCGTGAGCGATGGCAAAAGCAGCAGAAGCCACGCGCTCTCGGCCGCAGCGCCAAGGAGCGCGCACGCGAGCGAAACAAGAGGGATTGCGAGCGCATGGCGAATTTCAGCGCGAGTGCGTGAAATAACGGAAATGGCAAGCCGAAACGCGACCCAAGATGCGACGATAAGCGCACCTGTTCGCACTGAAAAACGGGTGACGGCGAAATAGAGCACAAGCGGCGTTAGCGCGATAAAAAGCACGGAAGCGATGCGCGCGTACGTGCGATACCGCGGTGATGTAGGCCCGTTTTTAGGCATTTTGAGGCGCGCCACGTGGCTTAGCATAATGGCAAGACGAATGAGACTCCTTGCCGGTGGCGCCGAAGCGAGTTAGAGGATTTGTACGGCGTGGACCCGTTCGTCGCGTAGTGAGACAAGCTAGCGAGACGAGCTTATG
Organism: Nannocystis exedens; assembly: GCA_945861885.1. Lineage (GTDB taxonomy): Bacteria > Myxococcota_A > Polyangia > Polyangiales > Polyangiaceae > CAMAVR01. The sequence goes on from CAMAVR010000001.1 coordinate 62,886, forward strand.
GGCCGCGACCGCGGAGGCATATGTACGGTAATGGCGCAAGTTCGCGCGGCCCTGAGGCGCGCAAGTTAACAGTTCCTACGTTGAGAGACCGCAAAAATAGCGGTCCAGCGATAGCGATGGTAACGGCCTACGATTTCACAATGGCGCGTCTCGCCGACGAGGCGGGGGTCGACATGCTCCTGGTTGGTGACTCGCTGGGAATGGTCGTCCAGGGGCTCGCAAGCACCATCCCTGTGACGATTGAAGAGACATGTTACCACGGGCGCGCGGTCGCCCGGGCGGCGGCGCGGGCCCATGTGGTCGGCGATATGCCGTTTATGAGTTTTCAAGTATCGCCGCAACAGGCGGTAAAAAATGCCGGGCGGCTGATTAAAGAGGGGGCGTGTGAAAGCGTCAAACTCGAAGGCGGGGCCGATTTTGCCGAGCATGTGCGGCGAATTGTGCGAGCCGGCATTCCAGTGGTTGGGCATGTGGGGCTGACGCCTCAAAGCATGCACGCGCTCGGCGGTTTCAAAGTGCAAGGGCGCGGCGAGGCAGCGGCTGAGCGGGTGCTCGCCGATGCCCGCGCGATCGAAGAGGCAGGCGCATTCGCAATCGTGCTCGAAGCGATTCCGCCTGATTTGGCGGCGCGGGTGACGCGCGAACTGTCGATTCCGACAATTGGCATCGGGGCAGGGAACGGATGCAACGGGCAGGTGCTCGTGTGCACAGACATGCTCGGTCTAACACGGGGCAAAACGCCAAAATTCGTAAAGCAATTCGCCGATCTCGGCGGCGCCGCAGTGACAGCGTTTCGCACATACGTAAACGAAGTGCAGTCGGGCGAATTTCCCGGAGTAGAGCACTCGTACAAACCAAACGCCGCCGCAGAGTCGATCAGCGAATTGTCGCGAAGTGACGACACACTGCCGATCGTTCGGCACTAGAGCAAATGATCTAATCATCTGCTCTACCCCGTAACCGTGCCCGGGCCCGTAAACGTGCCCGGCATTTAAAGTTGTTAAGCGCTCCCGGAGGAGAAAAAACCGGGCACGTTTACGGGCACGTTTACGGGCACGTTTACGGGCACGTTTACGGGCACGGGCACGTTTACGGGTTGCTCTTGTAAAAATACGCCTTGCGCTATTGGGCGTGTGGCTCCATTAGATCCGGTCCTCATTTTTGCGAGAACCATGGTCGCTACCCCCGAACTCCTCGGTCTAGAAAACGATGTTGACGGCGCGCGTGTCGTCCGCGAAGAGCTCAATTTGCTTGCGATTGTGCTCCGTGCGCTCGAGGCTGCGACGAGCTCCGTCAATGCCGCGCATCAAGGTCGGCAAGATGACGACGCGCGGATGCTCGAGCTGCGCGAAGAGGTGGCCACAGCGAAGCCGGAAGATTTGCCCGCGCTGTTTGAACAGATGCATCACATCGGTGCCCTTCGTGGGCAGCGTGGGAAGGGCGTTGCCGGGGCGATCGATCGCGCGAGCCCGTACTTTGGGCATCTGCGTCTCGAAGAGAACGGCAAGCGGCGTGACGTGCTCGTTGGGGGGAAGTCGTACGTCGATTCGTCCGCGGGGATTCGTATCGTCGATTGGCGAAACGCGCCGGTGAGCCGGATTTTTTATCGATACATGCAGGACGAAGACTACGAAGAGCGGCTCGGCGATCGCACCGTTGAAGGGGTTGTGCTCGCGCGTCGCAGCGTAGGGATTATGAAGGGGGAGCTTGTTCGTGTCGCCGCGCCCGAAGGGGTTTTCGTGCGCGGCGCAGATGGCGTGTGGAAGCGTGTCGACGCAGCTGTCGCGCGGCTTCAGACAGAGCGCGCGTTTGCGAAGAGCACCGGAATTTCGACCGAGGCGTCGAAAAAAAGGCTTGGAATCGGCGCCGATGGGCACCTTCGTCAAGACAAACATTTGCCGGCGATCGCGTCGCTTCTCGATGCGGCGCAGTTCGAACTCATTGCGCGCCCCGGAGCGGGGCTCGTGGCGATTCAGGGGAGCGCGGGGAGCGGCAAAACGACCGTTGGGCTCCACCGCATTGCGTATCTCGCGTTTTCGGATCCGAAGCGGTTTCGCCCCGACAACATGATGGTGGTCGTGACAAACGACGCGCTCGTTCACTATGTTGATCGCGTGCTTCCGTCGCTCGATGTGCCGGGGGTCGCGGTGACGACGTTCGAGCGCTGGAGCAAGCGCACCTGTTCATACATGCTGCCAAAAGTGCCGACGCGCGTGAGCGATGAGACGCCTCCCGTGGTCTCGCGTGCAAAAGCGCATTCGGCAATGCTTCGTGCGATCGATGATGTGGTTCGGTCGATCGATCGCGAGTGCGACGAAAAACTGCGGTTGCAAATGGCGAAGTGGCCGAGCGGTGATTTGGTTGTCGCCGCGTGGGAAAAAACAGGGCAGATCACGAAAGCAACGCCCGATGCGCGCGTGACAGCGCTCGCGCAGTGGGTGGCCGGAAAGCGGCAATTTACGGATGTTCGCGCGTCGTCAGAGCTGCCAGAGGTGACACGCGGCGCGCTCGAGCGGCTCGGGCCAGAGCTCCGTTCACAGACTCGATCGATTATCGATGTGTGGGACGAAGTGCTGACGAATCGCGATCGATTGAGGCATGTGTTCGAAGGCGAGCCGGGGTTTGGCGAAGGGCAAATCGATCAGGTGCATGCGTGGTGCGTGTGGCAAGCGCGTATTCGTCAAGAGGGGGAGCGTGACGGTGAAGTGGCGACGATCGATCTCGAAGATCCGGCGCTTTTGCTTCGAATTTGGCAGACACTTCGCGGGCCGATTGTTGATGTGCAAGAGCGGCCGATGCGGTTTGCGCACCTGTTCGTCGACGAAGTTCAAGATGCAAACCCGGTGGCGCTCCGCGTGCTCATCGAGCTCACTGGGCAAGAGCGCTGCGTGACGTTGGCGGGCGATATCGCTCAGCGAATGTTCGACGACGGCGACGATCGCGGCGAATTCGATTGGCACAGTCTGCTGACCGACCTCGATGTGCCGCACACGAAGATCGAACCGCTCCAAGTAAGCTATCGTTCGACGGCGGAGATCACGTCGTTTGCGCGGCGCGTGCTCGGTCCGCTTGCGCACGAGTCGGAGCCGATCGCGACGCGTCACGGGCCGCCAGTGGAGCTGTTTACATTTTCGTCGCCGGGCGAGTCGGTTGCATTTTTGGCCGATACGCTCAAAGAGCTCGCGCAGGCCGAGCCGTACGCAAACGTCGCGATTGTGGCTCGATTTGCACCGCAAGCCGATCTCTACGCCGATGGGCTTGTGCGCGCCGAAGTGCCGAATGTTCGGCGCGTAGCGAAGCAAGATTTCACATGGGAGCCGGGTGTCGACGTGACCGACGTGCGTCAGACAAAGGGGCTCGAGTTCGATGAAGTGGTGCTCGTAGAGACCACGGCATCAAGCTACTCGACTGCGCCAACGGCAAGGCACGCAATGTACGTAGGAGCAACGCGCGCCGCGCATCAATTGTGGTGCATAGCAAGCGGCGAACCGTCGCCAATCGTCGTCGACGCCATTAGGTGAGTCGGTCATGATTGCGAACACGACGTAGCAACCGAACCCATAAAAAATCTCCCGCCCTTCCGCCCTCCCTGTTCAAATTCTGCGGTTTTGCATTTCAGTGAACCGAGGGCGCGCGGTCTAACGCTTGTCGAAATGGGAGCACAAATAGCCGATCGATCGCGAACCGAATTTCGGGGGGCGGTGGGTCGACCGGCACTGACTTCATCAATCGAACATCGTTGACGCGCGTTGACGATTCGGGCTGCTCCGATGTACGCCCCGACTCGCGAATAAACTCGTGCCACGCCGCTTCGTTTGGTCTCAACCACGCAGCGGCGTCGGGGAGGAGCGAGACCAATACGACTTCGGTTCCGGCCTGCCTTACGCGCGTCCCCTGGTAGACGAGACTGGCGCCGCCGCCGGAATCTTTAAAGACGAGGCCTTGCCACTCGAGCGGGGCGGTCAGATCGAACATTTGCGTTCCAACGCGCAAAATGCCCCCATTTAATAGCACAATGGCGCCTTGTGGAGTGCTCATGTAGACGCGCTCAAACGATGCCGGCGCGCGCGTCATGAGCACTCGATAGAGATCGAGTGCGTCGCGCGCATCGATGGTCGCGCTCGAGTCTTGGTGAGACCAACAGACATCGCTATCGGTAAGAACGATCGCGTTCGCGAGCAGATCGCGGAGCGTATCGGTGTCGCGCCGCAAAATAGGGACGTTGAGATAGCGGGTTGAATCGGGCGTCGTGAATGCAAACAAGAGTCGTGTGCATGCGCGGTTCGAAAAAATCGTGACGCCAAAGGGGCCGCCCCATCGCGCAAGGCGAACGCTTTTTTTTGCTTCGATGCGCATGATGCCGTGGCCGTCGATGCGCACTTCGCCGCACGGCTCTCCGTCGCGGCGCGACAGCAGTCGCGGAAATGCTGCGATCGCGCCGCCGAACAGAATGAGAGTGATGCGTAGTGCAGGGGGGGCTGAGATTGACAGCGCGATCAGAATTGTTAGCGCGGCGATCACCGGAGGCGCGATGCGCCACCACACCGATCGCGCGGGCAGGGCGGTATACGTGAGCGGATAGTGCAGACTATCAACCGGTTCTCCCTGCTGCATTTGCCCTCTCGGCTGAGTCGGTTTGCGCGATTAAAGAACGACTGACGCGATCGGTGTCGCGACCAATTCGTAACACGGAGCGCATTCGGCTGTTGGATGTTCGCACAAAGTGTGCGTAACGTGGCTCCCCTGTAGCTCCCCGCGCACATGCGGGTGTAACGCTTTTGGAGGCACAAATATGGTTGTTTTGAAAGACAAAGTTGCTTACGCGCTAGTCATTGGTCTTGTTGCCGCACAGGCTGCCGTGATGACCGGCTGCGGCGATAGCTCGACGGAACCGAATCGCGTCACCGCGCCGACGAACCCCGTGACGCCGCCAGGAACACCGGCCGCCACCACGCCTGGAACGACGCCCGCGACCGGTACAACAACTCCGCCGGCGCCCGGCACATCGACAACGCCAACAGCCCCAGTAGATCCCGCGCAGCCAACAACGGGGCCGACAACGAATCCGCCGGGTCCAGCGACAACGCCGACAACGCCAGAGACACCGGTTCTAGTCGGTAGCGACGATGCCGGCCCGGCAACTTGTGTGGCCGGCTCCGATATTCGGACGACCAATTTTCCGGAAGGCCCAATCGGGACGACCGGAGCAACGGTTTCAAAGTGCGTAGCCTGCACTCGCACACAGTGTTCAGAGACGACTGACAAGTGCGCGAGCGCCTGTAAGTGCTCAGAGGCAGTGCACAAAATGTTCACGTGCATGGCAACCCCAGGCAGCCAAGTCATCGCCTGCGGCGCGCCAATCTTGGCAGCAGGGCCAGAGGCAAGCGGGCTCGGTGGGTGCGTGTTCAAAAATTGCACGCACGACTGCGGGTTAGATCAGCTAGGCCTCCCGCCGCAGTAGCCCGCCAATTTTCAGCCGATACCGGCGCGTGAACAACTTTTTGGGGGCTGGAACGTACGCGTAGTACGCCCCAGCCCCCAAAAAAGCCGTTCGCGCTTGGTCTCGACTGAAACTTGGCGAGCTACTCCTCTTTCTCATTGGAGCCGCGATTTCCGATTTCTTCGGAACTCGTGGGTACTACCCAAAAACTTCGACTGCGGTTTCCGCCGTCGCGGATCGGCGAAGCCATTCGTCGAAGAGCGCGTTATCGGTGTTTGACGTAATGCGCGAGCGAATTTCGTCTGAAATAGTGAGGCCTCGCGCCGCGAGGATCACTAGGATCGACGACGCTTTCCCCTTCGCTTCGCCTCTCGCTTCGCCTTGCGCTTCGCCGCGCGCTTTCCCCTGGCCGTAGTATTTGCGGGCAAACTCCGTTTTATATTGAAACTGTTCCGCTTCCATCAGTGCCTCCACGGCTTTTTGAATCGGCTCGCTCAAGGTGTTCCATACATAGTCACGATAGAATAGTACTCGATCGCTCGCAATTTCGCTCAATATCTGGTGCATCGTCAATATGACGTCGGGGCCGGCCGGGCTATTCCCATGGGCCAAGCCTGAGAGCACCGCAAGCTCTGGAAACTGCTTTCCGAGATCGATATTTTCGTGAGTTATTCGCGGAACGCGGCTCAGGTTCACTACGAGCGGTTTTAGCGTAAAGCCTGGATGGCCGAGTTCAATCGGTTGAGATGCCCACTGCTCGATGTTGTGGTTTTGTACGAGCACCACAAGAAATGTTGGACACCCCGTTCGCGCTCTCTCTCCGCTGACATACACCGGCCACGATACGCGCTTTTGTTCATCAGTTCGTAGCTGACTCTCGACGACGCTGCTTGCGATCGTCTTTCCGTTGGCGTCTTCGAATCGTAGTACCAAGTCGGCGGCAAATGGTGTTGGGATCACTTGCGACATATTTGAATCGGCAACGCTAATTCGAGTGTGCTTTGGCAGCGGGTAATCGAGGACAAATCGCAGCAGTACCTCGAATACTTCGGGGCATTCGCGGATGAGGTCGATCGGAATTTCGTGGTTTATCGACGGCGGCGCCATGCCTCCCGACTAGTCAGAAAGGCGATCGCGTGTCATCAGAAAATTTATCGCGAAGGCGCTAATTTTTGTTGCGAGGTTAGCGGTATCTCACTGGAGCCGCATCGCCCATTTGCTGCTGCACTCTGCTCGCGTGCTGGCTTCGATTCCTGCGCACTTTGCTGCGTCGATTGTTGGTCCAATCAGTAGGAACGTCCCGCGGCTTAGCGTTGGGAATGTTTCTCGCCATTGGCGCTCGATTGCTTGCAGTGTCTCTTCGGCTTTTGCTTGTACGATTGACGTTTCTAGCGATGTTAGTTTTGTTAGGATCGCTTGGCGCGTTGGTTCGTCGTCCGCTAGGGCGTAGGCCTGTTGCAGGTGCTGGAGCATTACTTCGCGCTTCATGCGCTCGCCGCTTAGCTTTGCGGCTATGAGTGCAATTCCCGGGTCGGCGCCTAGGTCGACGGCTCGCGCCATTGCTTCGCCGCCCTCCGTGCGCCATGCGGCGATTTCGTCTTGATTTGTTAGATAGCTGGGGGCTAGCCACGCTAAGAACATGCCGTATTTTAGCCATCCATCGGCGTCACCTGGGCGTTCGCGTAGGCCGCGTTCTAGGATGGTTCGTGTGGCGTGGGCATCGGCTGGGCCCGCTGGCGCTGTTTGAAATAGGATCAGCGTTTCCGCGTATTTGTAGACTTGCGGATAGTCTGGCTCTAGCGCGATGACACTGTCTAAGTAGCGCGTGACGTCGGCGAATTTTCGGTGCTCTGTTAGATGCGTGCCGTACTCGATGATCGCCTTGGCCCACAGGAGGTCGGCCGCCATCGCGGTATAGCCGAGCGTGAGAGCACGAAGGTGAGCTGGGGGAGGGAAGACGTAGACGTCGTCGCTGACTTTAATGCTGTGAACAATTGCGGCGAGACGAGGTTGAAGTGCCGCGACACCGACACCGCTTGCCATTGCGATCAGAAGGGGAAGACCCCATGGCAAGCGGTGCGCGGTGTGCATCTGTCCATGATGATGCGCTGTCCCGACAACGATGGACAAACTTTCGAGCGCCTATGACGTGCGCCGTTATGAAATTACGGGTTTGGCGGGGCTCCGGCCGGGTCCTCCGCCAATTCGCCTACGATCCAGTCGTGTAGCGCGGCGTTGTATGCACCTCGCACACGGAAACTTGGAAGGCCGGAAGCGGGGTCCGGCGCCGCCATTGCCGCGAAAACCGTTGTATCCGGTGCTTTATTATATCGGTAACCAAACGGCGTCGCCCGATCGAGCCCAAATTTTAGGCAGGTCCATGGCTGGACGCTCCAGTCGCCGTAGGCCTTGGCACCGTTTGCAACCCGAGCTATAGGTGGCGTGTAGACGTCGTCGGGGTACACGCATCCCTGACCGCCGGCTACCGCTGCCGCTGGCGCGTTTGCAGCAACGGTACCCAGATTTTCGTCCGTACCGATGGCAATCGCCTTCGGGGTATGGATTGCAACGATCGCCAGTTTCGCCATCGACCCGACATTACTTCGTGCTTCCGCCGCCTTCGCGTTAGTGATGTATTTACTAATTCCAGCAATCGCGAGCGCCGCGAGCACGCCGATGATCGCTACAACGACCATCAACTCGATGAGCGTAAAACCTCGCGCCGCATTTTTACTTCCTGAACTGTTTAGCCTTTTCATTTTCATTCCCCCCATTGTTCAATAACCAAAATCGTCTGCAATAGAACTTATGTTGCTATTCGCCCTGATGATCGATGAATACCTGCGAATCCCACGAAGGGGCGAATACTGTGCAGTAAATTCCGTTGCCATCAGTATCGCTCATCGCTTCAGTAATGAACCAATCTTTGGGTCGCACGCCGCCCCAACCTACCTGCACGCCGTCGTAGAACAGGCGAGGTTGTGCGGGGATTACGCCCGCAGGCCCGGATACAGTGGCGTAACCAAATCGCACGGGGCCAGCAGCATGAACAGGCAAAGCGGCCCACCTACGCGTGACCGGGTCGTTGGGATTTTGCCCGACCCATGGCCACTTCGAGCCATCGGGCCGTGGGTTCGGAAAAAGCGTCGACTCACCGTTCATGCGACCTTCCGCGGTGTTACCTGTCAGCGTTATCGACACGTTGTCATAACTGCCAACCTCAGAGTGGTAGCTCTCTTGTGCGACGCGGATCGCTTGGATCATATTTGTCGCTTCGGCCGTCTTTGCCGAGTTTACCAATCGTCGATACGACATGACGGCGATGGTCGATAAAATGCCGATGATCGCAACTACGGCCGCGAGCTCCACTAGTGTGAAACCGTCGGTGGTGCCGATCGGGCGAATTAGGCGCTTGTGTGGGTCGCGCGGGGCGCAGAAAATCACGCGTAAAACTAATGCACCTGATGTGCCACGGGAAAAGCGCATGCATGAGCTTGAAGATGCGTGCGGCGGATTGGAGGCGTCAACGATCCGGCGCTCGTAGCGTCAAATTTGTCACTCACGAAGGCGCGCGGTTGCCGCTTTGGTCTCGCCTGCGCCGACTGTCACCGAGATCTCTTTTGTGAGCCCATCTTCGGTATTGACGAATTGCACCGTGTGTGCGCCCGCTTTGACGGGCACTTTTAACTTTGGCGTTGCGCCAAGCGGCCGACCGTCGAGCGTCACCGTTGATGCGGGGATCGAATTGATATTTAGAAATCCGCTTTCGGCGACCTCGGCCACATCGTCCGCTTCATCGGCTTCCACTTTTGCGGGACGCGGCGCCGGTCGCGGGGCTGCCCCCTTTGGATTGAGCGTGATTGCGAACGACTTTTCGGCTACGCCGTCTTCGAAACCGATCGCTTGCCTGTAAACAACGTAGCCCGGCTTTGTCGCTTCGAGCGACCACGGTTGCGATGTGTCGATGTCGAGCGTGATAGGCAGCGCCGAAAGTTCGCGTCGCTCGCGACCCGATATGAGCTGAACGCGCGCACCTGGCGTGTGGAGCGAAATTGCAGCCTTCCCCTTCACGATGCGGAGCGGCTGCGCTCCTAAATCGACAAGCTCGCCTTTGCCGATGTTCACAACTTGCTCGGACGGCGCATACCGATCGCTCCCGGCAATCCGAATTGTGTGCGTGCCTGGGGCGATGTCGTGCACACTTTGCGGCAGTGGGCCGACCTCGGCGCCGTCGATAAAGAGGCGCACGCCAGGCTGCCCCGGTTCGGCCGCGGCAACGCGTAGACCGCTTGTCATTTGTTTCGTCGGGACGAGTGCAAATCGGATTGCCGAGACTTTGCTCGCTTCGATCGACACGCGTTCTACTGCGGGAGGCTGAAAACCCGGCGCGAGGATACTCACATCGTGCGGGCCCGGCGACAGCGACTCGACAGTGCACGGCGCGGTTTGGCACTGAACTTTACCATCAACCGAGATTTCAAGCCGATTTATCGCTGCGCCCTGCGCGTCGCTCACGTTGATGACGGCTTTGCCAGGCCGCGTTGTCAAAAAATAGAGCACCGAACCAAACACGACCGCGCCGAACGCGCCTCCGGCAATCAGCGTACCGTACCGCGATATGAACGTCGGCCGACGCGGTGGCGACGCTGCGAGTGGAAGCGCTGCGAGTGGAAGCGACGCTGTCGAAGCGGGCGGTGAGGGGACGGGGTAGGGGAATGAAAGCGGCGCTGAAGCAAAAGGGGGCGGCAGCGATGCACTCGCCGGCGGAACAGGAAACGATGGTCCAGTTGGACGCGCAACGCCGGCCGGCGATGAATAAGATGAGCTAGCGGCGGGCGAGACCGCAGGTGAGGGTACCGGCGTTCCAGCGGCGGGCGATATGCTTGTTCTCGAAGGTGAAGGCGCTCCCGCTGCGGGGCGTGCTGCTACTTTGGACGGCTCTTCGCTCGATGGCCTATCGAAAATGTGCGTCGCTTCGTCGTCGCCGCCATCCCACTGTAGAGTGACGCCGCGCGATGGTGGAGCTGGTGGAACGCCCGCAGTGCTTACCGATCGACCGAGCACCGGCGGTAGCGACGCGCGGCTCGGCACAGGTGGAGGCGACGTGCGTGAATGTGACGATGCAAGCGAAGGCCTCGACAGAGCACCAGGCAAAACTGGTGGCGAGAGAAGCGTTGTGCTCGGCGTTGCCGGCGGAATACCGACCAGTGTTTTTCGAGCGATCGTCATCGTCGGGCTCGCTTCGCTTCGCGGCGAACCAATGGTTGGCACTTCGGCGCGCAGCGACCCAACGGTGGGAGCGGGGCCCGACGGTGGCGGCGCGTCATCGGTCGGGTCAAGCCCGGAACTCGGTTCCAGCTGCTTCTGGCTCGGCATCGATTCTCTCCTCGGCGAGCTTGGCTGGATAGCAAAGGTATAGATTTTTCACTAGATGACCGATTGGAAACCGAAATGATCGCCTTTCGCCCTACGGTGAAGAGGTCACGGTACGCCGTCCAGTGTTCGCGGTACGCCGTCGAGTGTCTCTGATGCGACTCGCTTTGGCTTTCTGAAGTACCTTATTCGCTGCGATTGGAGCGGCTGCCATATTGCTGGGCTCACCACCGGCGTCTCTTGGAAAAACGGTTTCGCTGATGGTGTCGTTCCGCGTCCGAAGCGCACATAATCTCGTGCCATCGCATCGCGCGCATCGCCCCACGGCGCCCCGCCTACGAGAATTGCTTTCCCTTTGACGAAGAGGCGTAGGTCGCACCCGGCTCCACTAAGCATCCCGTCGATGCGCGCGACTGAATCGCTGTCGGCGCTATTTCGCGGGAGCTCGGCCACCGTCAACATCCCCGCCCGGTCGACGCACATCACCCGGCGCGCGACTGCGGCACTCGCGTGTTCGCGTGTCACGCCGGCTGCGACGAGAACATCGCCGACTGCCGGTGCGACGCGCGCGACTACAAATTTATCACCGTGATACCAAATCCCAAGTTCGCCATCGACAGGAGCGGGGAGCCGCGGAAACGCTATCAATTCGCCGCTGCGGGGCCCGCCGACCGACAGCGCGCGAGGGTCGATTCGCAGTGCGCGGCTATGCGACGCCGGCAGCGAAGTTTCGGCCATCGCATACGGAAAACCGCGCTGCGGAAGGCCTCTCGTCTGCCAAACGCCATCAGCCGCCGCTGTGCCCAATTGCGCAGCGGCGCCGAGCGCACCGGCGAGCGAAGTGGCCCCCGCGTTCGCTTGCGACGCTCCCGCACTCGCTTGCAGGTTCGATCCTGGCAGGACATCACGTAGTGTCAGATAAAAAAAGTCGCGCGCGTTTCGATGTAGATATGTCGGGAAATTCACCGCCACCATGCTTCGCAGCATTCGCCTCGCGCGGTATCGAACGTCTGGCATGTCGCGAAACGTCGCCTCTTCTTCCCATTCGCGGTCGAGCGGCCTACCGATTGGCGGAAGTTCGGTCGCCGGCGCGATTTGATAAAACTCGAAGCCTGCTAACCCTGGGTTCATGTCGAGATGCATCCCGAATGAGCAGTGCACGCGAAGCATCGCGTCGGCGAGCTCTTTCGCCGAGATATCGCCCCCCCAAAAGTAGCCGATGAAATTATCTTTTGTGAGGCAGATCCCACTTCGCGTCGTGTAAATCGTATCGCGCCAGCCGGGCGGGGTGCCGCCCCACCATGTGCGCCCCCATGGGTTGAACTCGCCGTGGTCTATGATCGCCGTCATGTTTTGGCGATAACTCTTAATTCCATCAGGAATTTCAGGTGATTTGGGCCAAGAACCGAATGCGTTACTTCCATCGCGAAGCTCAAGAACGGTCGCCGCAAATGGTTTTGGCGGCAGATACATCACGCCGGCCGCCTGCATTCCGTACTCGCCGTGCTCTGCTTGAAACCCACCGTTGAATCCGGCGACAACTCTGCCGATCGTCGCGCGATCGTGAGGCACCATTCCTGCACCAGCCTCACCGGTCGCACTCTTCGGCTCGACCGTTCCGGCCATCATATGGAGCGACACTTGCCGCGGGTCCCACATCGTCACAAAGACGTGCGATGCTGACGCGCGCTTCGGTTCGGCCCGAATGTAGGTGGTTACAAATGGTGTCGGAACACCTGGATTTCGTCCGACAAATGGGTCGTTCTCGAGCGAGCGCCATGCACCTTCGTCCGGCTCCGGCGGCGTCACGATTGGTTCGATCGCCGCGGGCGGCCAGCCGATATCGGGGTTCGTGATCGCAATCTCGCGCGCGTCATTCCTTGTCGACATCGCTTCGCGCAGCTCGTTCGCATCGTCATCGCCGAAGAGCGCAGTGCGCGCGCGCCGCCCCCATTCGATTGCGGTAAATGCAATCGCTTTCACCCACTGCATCCGGTCGACACCAAAAGAGGGGACGGCGCGCACGCGATCGACCGCCCATGTCATTAGCGCACCGGGGGGCGCAACGTAGGCCGGGACGACATGCACCAAGTCTTTCCCTTCAATTGGCTCGGCGTCGGCAATTCCGGCTCGAATTTTATGCCCATCGGCAATCGCCTCGAGCTCGTCGCGTTCGTTAATTTTTAGCGATACGCTTCGCGCGACCATTTCAAACGCGTAAGAAACGTGCGCGATACCGGCGGTGCGCCCCGTCTCTTGCCAACGCGTGATAGCGTTTTGAATGCGCTGAATCGTCGAAAAATCGCGCGATTCTGCGTCGGAAACGCCGTCGAGGTCGATCGTGTGCACCGCGTTGAACGCGCCGTCGACAGAGCCGGCATAAGCAATCCGGTGCCCTTTGACGACCGGCACGCTCTCATCTGCATTGCTTGTGTCGGTCAGATTCCAAACGCCTGCAACTGTTTGATATTCGCCCGCTGGAGTCACGCGTGCATCGATTAGGTAGAGGTCGTTTAGCCCGTCTGAGTGCGCCCGAACGATTGCATGAGCTCGAGCGAAAAACGCCGACATTCCGTTCGGAAAGTCGACCCACACGACATCCGATGGGCCGCACTGAAGCCCTTCAGACGACAACGCGTTAGCGAGCGATGCTTCACTTGTTACGCGAGGTGGCAGACGATGAAACGAAAGCGCGATCGCCGCGAGAAGTGAGAGCGCAAACGCCGAGACAAAAAAAGCTGCACGCGTTAGCCACGCAGCAGAGTCGGTTCGAAATTGAAAAGGGCGCCCCACGGATACTTAACTAATAACAGCTATAAATGGCCGCGCCGCTTACTGTTTTGGTTTGATGCTGCATCGGTCGTTCAACGCGCTACACCTCGCGATTGGCGCTACACGCGGCACCAATTGCCCGCGTATCATGACGTCTCACGATGACGTCTCACGATGCGCAGCATGACGTCTCAGGAGAAGTTAGATGGCTATCGAATCGAACAACAGTTTGGCACTAGGGGCAAAAGCGCCCGAATTTACGCTCGTTGATGTCGTCTCGGGCAAAGCGATGACGCTCGATACATGCACGGGAAGCCGCGGCCTCCTTGTCATGTTCATCTGCAAGCACTGCCCATACGTTGTTCATGTTCAAGATGAAATTGCGCGACTTGGGCGTGATTACTTGAAGCAAAATCTAGGGATCGTAGCGATCAGTTCAAACGACATTGTCGCATACCCAGACGACGCGCCGATGCACCTAAAAGCGATGGCGGAAAAACTCGGATTCGAGTTTCCGTTCTGCTTCGATGAAGCACAAAGCGTTGCGAAAGCGTATGGAGCCGCTTGCACGCCGGAGTTCTTTCTCTTCGACAGCGCGCGCACTCTTGTCTACCACGGCCAACTCGATAGCAGCCGCCCAAAAAGCGGGAAGGCGGCCGACGGGGCAGATTTGCGGCACGCGATCGACGCGCTCATCGCCGGAAAGCCGGTCTCGCGCGATCAGAAGCCGAGTGTGGGGTGCAGTATCAAGTGGCGCGGGTAGCGCTCAATCTTCTGCCTGCTCCCGTAAACGTGCCCGTGCCCGTAAACGTGCCCGGTTTTTCCATGTGGGCGGAGAAAAACCGGGCGCAGTTACGGAGCAGAGCGCGATCGCCGCGCTACGCCGCGCAGACCAAGGCCGAGGGCAAAGACTGCCAGCGCTACCAGCCACTCGTTTATGCTCGCTGCTGATGCCAGTGCGAGCGACACTGCGATCGCCGGAATCGCCACAAGTGCGTGTTTCCACGACAACTTGTTGCGCTTTCGCAGTGCTAGCGACAGAAGCGCGGCGCTGATGCACGCGTATTGGCAGACCATCACCAAACTTGAGAGCGTGAAGACGTTAGCGCGTTCGCCCACAGCGATGATCGCGATCATCAGCGCTGCCGTGAGCGCGAGACCACGAAGCGGAGCGCCATTTTTCCCGAGCCGTTCGAGGCCGCCAGGGAGCGAACCATCGCTCCCGAGAGCAACAAGATAGCGAGGCGACATCGTCACCAAAGAAAAGACAATTCCGAGCCCGGAGACCGTCGCTCCCGCGCGGACAATCGCTGCAAACTGCGCACCGCCAAACACCGCAGCTGCGGAAATGATTGGGCTGCGTGTGTGCGCAAGGTCGGGCAGGGCGTACACGCACGCAGCCTGAATCGACACATAGAGGAGCGCGACGATCGACAGCGAACCGACGAGCGCCAGCGGGATCACGCGCGACGAATTGCGCGTCTGCCCGGTAATCAGCGGGATCACTTCAAACCCTTGGTACGCGAATGTCGCCAGAAGCGTAGCGCGGAGAAGCGCGGACATGGGCGGCTCAGTCGTTGGTACTGGAGCGGGCAAATTTGAAATGAGAAGCCACGACGCCAAAATAAATGCGCAGAGCGGAAGCAGTTTACCGATCGTCAAAAAATTCCAAACGCGGGCCGAAAATAGGAGCCCGCGGCTGCTCGCAGTTGCCGCCGTAAGCGCAACAAGTGAAGCGCACACTGGCCCGGCATATGGGCCCTCAAGGCCAAGGTCAGGCGCGAGCGAGCGAGCAAGCCCGATCGCAATCGCCGTGGCCGACAGCATCGTCGCAACATAGGCAAGCCAACCAATCGCGAACGCCGCACCAGGCCCAAAAGCCTGGCGCGCAAAAACGACCGCGCCGCCGTCTTCGTCAAATCGTGACGACAAGATCGCATAGACAAATGCGACCGGCAGCATCAGCAGCGCTGTTACTGCGAAGATCCCGATGCCGACATTTCCGGGCGCGACGGAAGCCACTTCGGACGGCATCAAAAAGATCCCGACGCCGACGATGCCGTTGATGCCGAGCATCAGAAGCGAAAACAGACCAAGCGGTCGTTTCTTTGCAGTCATTGATTGACCTTATCATCGGAGAAGCGAGGAGAGCGAAAAGTGGCTTATTTAAGCCATATTCGTTGAATTGGAAGATCGCATAAGAAACATTATGGTAACTTTCGTGGGAGGGCCTTTTGGGGGCGCGACAAAAACCGCGCACGCGCGTTCGCTAAACAACGTCAATCGATTCAATCGCCACGCCTTTCATCGCAAGCCTCCCAGCAATCCGCTCCTTCAATCGCCCTATATCAACGCCAGCCGGCGTTTCGACATGCACCATAACGCCGCTGCTGCCGGCATGAATCGTCAGTACTCCGCCGCGAATGGCCCCCGCGCCAACCTCTAAACGAACGGTGTTTCGGTCGGCGCTCCAGCCGATTTTCCGAACCAATGTGCTGAGTAGCGCTTCGAATTGTGTTGTACTTAGCGAAGTGGCGGGTGAGGCCGCGCCGCTCAAATTTGGCTGCGAAATAGCCGCTAGCCCTGGCCCCATCGCTGCCAGTGCGCGCGACATTGACGACAAGCTCTCGTCGCCCTCATCTTGTTTGGCGCGCTCTAACCCACGCCCGCGCTTTTTCGCCTCGATTTCAAGTTCGTGGGAATGGCCCGCAGCTGATGTGTGCTGCACCTGCGATGGCAATTGAACGACAGACTTGGCTATTGGCCCGGCCAACGCGCGCTGTAATTCGGCCCAAGTGGCGAACGACGGCTGGGCGCGCGCCGGAGCGGATGATGCGCTGGCACTGGGCAGATTGGTTATCGACCGCCCGTCACCAGAGGTGTTTCGGGCGGATGGTAAAAGTTCGACGGTGGAGCTCATGACAGTTGAATCGGCAAGCTCGCAAATTGGTTGCGTACAATCGCACGCCGATCGTCGATTTTCGACCTCGACCTCGACCTCGACCTCGACCTCGAACGTCGAGGTCGAACGCTACTCCGCGACTTTCGCGAGCGCCGTCGTGAGCCGACCGGCCCTTTCGATCAGCCCCGGCTTTAAGTCTTGCACGACGTCACTGACTGCTGCTGCTTCGCCGCGAATTTCTCGGACGAAGTTGCCCATTTGGGCCGCAAGTTGCGCAAAATGCCCTGATTTATCGCTTGGACACACAGTTTCAAATGTTCGCGGCACTACATACACCGCTGCGGCCGAGCCGTTGGCCAGATCGCCTGCTTTGTAGCGCGGCAATTTCGTGTTGCCCGCATTCGCCCCGGCGAACACGAATTCATCTGGCAAATCGCCTTTTTTCACCGGCGCGGCTACAGGCTGAACGAGCGGCTGCAACAATGCCGCTGGATTGCCCAACGCATCTTTATCAATCACGACAACATGCGCGATGGCTGCTCCGCCGGGCGGCGCATTCAGCTCTTCGGTCAGCGGCTTTTGCAGTTTGTTCAGCAGGCCGATCATGACCGCTTTTCGATCGTTTACCGATTGGACGCTCGTGATGAACTCGACCAAATCGTGCGTCACATCTTGTGGGAAGCCGCTAAATCGCCGCCCCGCCAGCTCCGTCCCGTCAAAACTAACGTGTATGGCGCCTAGATCGTGGGCCAATGTGTCAGGGAATTTGTGGCTTTTTATCAGCTGATCGCGCCCCGCTTCGATTTTCGCGAGCAGCTGCTTTAGCGTCTCGGTAGAAGCGGTTACATTTTTCGCCAAATCGGCGGCGTCGCTTCGCGCTTTTTCGTGCCCTACCCGCTTTTCGAGTGCCCCGCCGGCGACATACCCGACGGCACAAAAGAGGACTGACGCGATTGCTGCGAAGGCGAGCCCCTGCCTCTTCCCCCGCTTCCGCGCCTCGTCGACCGACGCCTCATCAAATTCGATTCGCGATGGGTGCCATGCCGACTCCGCCTGCAATGCGCCAAAGTTAGAGCTTGTCGACGCTACATTGGGCGACAATAAATTCGGCGCTGACCCTTGCGCGGTGGGTGGCGATGGTGCCATCGGTGGTGGCATCGGCGATATAGGCGGCGGCATTGCCGGCCCGGGATCGGCGCCGCTTCGACCAAGGCGTCCCCTCAAATCGATTCTCGGTTTGTTTTCGTCGGCCATCGAAACTCCTTGGCAAGAAGCGGTCTTGCGCATTCGAGGCTAAAAGCAAGCCCTCTCGCATGTCAACGAAATCATAAGGCGAAGCGACAAGACTCATTCATTTTCACGATCGTCGGCTATCCTGCCGCGAGCCCCTCATGACATTGCACGGCTGGATTGATGCATATTTAAATCATCTTCGAGTGGAGCGAGCCCTCTCGGAAAATACGCTCGAGGCGTACGCGCGTGATTTGGCCAAGCTGGCGCAAGGAGATCAACTCTCTGTCGATACGGTCGATGCCGAGCTCCTAGCGAAGATCCTTCAGGCGAACATGAAGCGAGGTGGTTCGGCCCGTTCGAGTGCGCGAGAGATGTCGGCGTGGCGCGGTTTTTTTCGATTTTTACTGCGGGAAAAGGCTGTTGTTGTCGATCCGACGAAGCTGCTCGATCGCCCTCGCGTCGGGCGTCGTCTGCCGCGTCCATTATCGATTGCCGAAGTCGATCGTCTCCTCGAAACGCCAAATCGGAAGACCAAACGTGGCTCGCGCGATGCGGCGATGATCTATCTGATGTACGCATCGGGCCTTCGCGTGAGCGAGCTATGCGCGCTTCGCGTTGGCGACCTCGATGTCACCGAAGGGGTCGTGACACCCCTCGGAAAAGGAGGGAAGCGGCGTGTTGTGCCGGTTGGCGCGGCGGCGATCACGGTGCTTCGCGAGTACATTGAAGGCGTGCGAGCGGCGCATCGTTCGAGCGCGAAGCCGACGCTCTTTTTGTCACCAAGCGGTCGAGCCATGTCGCGGCAAGGGTTTTGGAAATTGCTAAAACGCTACGCGGTCGCCGCGGGGATTATCGCGCCGATCTCGCCGCATAAACTGCGCCATTCGTTCGCGACTCACCTGCTCTTTCACGGCGCCGATTTGCGCGCTGTGCAGGCGATGCTCGGCCATGCCGATTTGAGTACGACAGAGATTTACACGCGCGTGTCGACCGATCACATCGCCCGCGCCCACCGAAGCGCGCATCCGCGTGCGCGAGTGTGACGGGATACGCGAATGAGTTTCTTTTCGCGGGTTCAGCCCGCTTCAAATGAGAGCGCTGTGATTGTCGAAGTGCCGCATTCGGGCTGTGTCGTCCCTGACGAATTTGCAAAATCGCTCATCGCATCGCGGCGCGCGATTTTTCGCGATGGCGATCCGTACGTCGACGCTCTCTTTTCGGATGCACCGAGCGAGGGAGCAACTCTGTTGGTTGCGCATGCGTCGCGATGCATTGTCGACTTGAATCGAAGTCCGGCCGATATCGATTCGGGCGTCGTCCAAGGTGCGCCGCATCGCACGCCGCCACGGTCGTATGGGCTCATCTGGCGCCACACGACCGATCGCCAACCGACACTCGAACGGCCGCTGTCGCGCGGCGAGTTTGAGAGGCGCATGCGCGAAATTTACCTGCCGTACCACCGGGCACTTGCCGAAGAGGTCGAGGCAAAAAAAGCGCGGTTCGGTCACACTGTACTAATCGCGGCTCACTCGATGCCATCGTACGATCGCCCCATTGTGGCCCCCCAGGCGGCCATTAGGAGCTTCCCGAAGCGCCGGGAGGACATTGTTCTGGGGACGCTCGATGGGGCGAGTTCTGGGGCCGATTGGGTGGCCCTGGTCGAAGAGGTCTTTATCAAAAATGGGCTAAAAGTCGCGCACAACGAGCCATTTCGGGGCGGGTTCACAACCCAAAAGTATGGGAATCCGGCGGCCGGCGTGCATGCGATTCAAATTGAGATTTCACGCAGACTGTATATGGATGAAGAGAATTCGCAGCCGGTCGACAGAGCGTTTGCCATCGTCCGAAGAGTGTGCCAAGACGTGGTGGCTCGGTTAGCGGCGCGAGTCGTCTAGCTGTATCGTCGCGTGATTTTTGATAGTTTAGGTAACCGCTTGACATACATGCGGGCATCGATCAGTTTGACACACCCATTTTTCCGACAGTAGGTCAAATCGTCATGGCAAGAAGCGACATCACCGGCAAGCGTAGAATGAAGGCGCACAACGTCTCTCACTCAAACATCAAGACAAACCGTTGGCAGCACGTGAACGTGCAGCGCCGCCGCGTGTGGGTCCCCGAGTTGAGCCGTTTCGTGACGCTCAATCTTACGACCCGCGACATCAGAACAATCGATAAACTCGGCCTGGTAGCCTACGCCAAGCGGTACGGCGTAAGCCTAGCGAAGTTTTAGCTAAATCTGTTCCGCCCCGTACTAAATCTGTCCCGCCCCGTAAACGTGCCCGTGCCCGTAAACGTGCCCGGCAGTTAAAGGGTCAGGAGCGAGATCGAAATCCAGATCCAAATCGAAGAAAAAACAGCCCCAGGGCTGTTCTACGCCCTAGAGTGTCCGTACGTCGTTTCATGAGACGAGCGGTATACTTTAGGGCGTTTTCATTTTGTCTGCCAATTGCAGCGGCGATATCGGTCACGACCCCTGCTCAAGCGGCCGGCAACGAGCCCCACGAGGCGGGACCGCATATCCACCGGCATCACATTTCCGGTTTTGCGGGCGGTGTGTACGAACGTACTGAGGGCGGTTCGGCGGCATTCGGGCTCGATTACATGTACCGCCTCCCATATTTCGGCGACTACATCAGCATCGGCGCCCTGTTTGAAACGACGACCCACGTGACGAAGCCGATGCTTTTTGCCGTTCCCTTTCAGGTTCACCCGTACAAAGGGCTCCGCGTCATTGTGGCCCCCGGGTTCGAAGTGTCGCATCGGGAGCATAAATGGACGCCATGGTTCTTGCTGCGAGCTGGCGGAGCGTACGACATTCATTTCGGATCGTGGGCGATCGGGCCGGAGATGTACGCCGATTTTTCGCGCGGCGAAATCGCAGGAATTTTTGGCGGTTCGCTAGGCTACGGGTTTTGATCAAGCCGGGATAAACGCGTCATGAAGCGCGCGTTCAATCGCCTGCCGCTCTTCGGCGCGCACGATTGCTGCAATTCGTAGCGGCGTTGTGATCATCGCCTGAAAGCCGCCGTGCGAAGAAACCGTCTCGACGAACTTCGCGACTCCGCCGCTGGCCTGCACCCCTTCACCAACAACGCTCACGAGAGCCGACTCTTCGTCGAACCGCACTTCGAGATCGGTTAGGACTCGGGTCCGCCGCTGTGGCCAATCGGGCAAATTTAGCAGCGGAATCGCACAGACCGCTTCGTTTGCAGTGATTGCGATGTCGCTCATGCCGATGTTGTGCGCGCTTAGCGATTTGCACAGGCGCTCGAATTGCGCGCGTGGAACCGCGGCCGTAACGATGTTGCCGAAGCCGACAACCGCGCGGGCGGAACCGCTCTTTGAGTCGACGGCAATTCGTGTCTGTTTTGGGGGGGTGCGCTGCTCGTTGAGTGTGTCGGCCGTTCTTCGCGCGAAGATTGTTACGCCGTTTTTTCGCGCCCATTCGACCGCTTGCGCGTTTATAACTTTCGCCCCGGCCTCGGCCATTTCTTGCAGCATTGAGACGCTCACTTCAGGCAAATGAAGCGGCTTTTCAACGACGCGCGGGTCGGCCGAATAGACGCCATCTACGTCGCTGTAAATCTCGCACGCTTCGGCATCGAGCGCTGCTGCGAGCGCGACCGCTGTGGTGTCGGATCCGCCGCGTCCGAGCGTTGTGATCTCGCGGCTTCGGCTCATCCCTTGATAGCCGGCAACGATGACAATTCGCCCTCGTTCGAGCTCTTCTTCGATGCGGTGGGGCCTTACTTCAACGATTCGCGCGTCGAAGTGCGTGTCGCTTGTGATGATGCCCGATTGGCTGCCGGTAAAGCTGATCGCGTCGCCTCCGCGCGCGTGAATTGCGATCGACAAGAGCGCCATCGTCACGCGTTCGCCTGTTGAGACGAGCATGTCGAGCTCGCGACGAGGCGGATTTCCCCCGGAAATATGGCCTGATTGCGATGCCTCGCGCGCGAGGCGCACGAGCTCGTCGGTTGTCTTCCCCATCGCGCTTACGACAACCACGACGTTGTGCCCTGCCCGCTTTGCGAGCATAACTTTGTCGGCGACTTGGCCAATTTTTCCGACGTCAGCGACCGATGAGCCGCCGTATTTTTGAACGATGATCGACAACCCCGCCTCCGCCTTCAAACGGTATCACATCGGTTGATCATGGGCTGCCCTGGACTACGCACGCCCCGAACGCTCGATCGCCATGAGCCATTGGTCGATTTTTGTGAGTGCCGGTCCGAGCCAAATCATGTGCGAAAAGCGCTTTAAAAGCAGCGGCGCGTGGTCTCCGCATCGGGCTTTTTCGCCAAATGCGCTCCTTGCGCGATCGATTTCTTGGGCCGCGCGCGACCACTCGCCGCGCCGCTGGGCGATCCATGCGTGGGTCAAATGACGGTGTTGGCGCGGCTCGGCCTCGTCGAGCGGAATCGCGTCGCAGAGTGCGATCAGCTGCTCGGCGGTGGTTGACTCCCCTTTCGCGAGAGCTACTTGAACGAGAACGAGCCGCGATTCGACCTCGCCCCACGGATCGCGTAGCCCTTCGTAGAGGCGCAGCGCGATTTGCGCGTGGGCTGCTGCCGCCGCGTAGTCGTCTGTATCGAACGCGATGATCGCAAGGAGCCGCTCGCATGCCGCTTCGCCGCGCGGGTTTTTTACGTCGCGAAATGCGCTTCGCGATCCGAGCGCGCGCGCTCGAGCGCGCTGAATTTCTCCCCCGCGATACTCGGCGTGTGCGAGTACGACGTCGCATTGCGCGATTCCTAGGCGATAACCGATTGCGTCGAACTCGACGCGCGCTTCATCGATGCGGCCGCGTGCTCGCCGGTGCGCGCCGGCTGCCATTTCGGTCAATGCGAGGAGAAGAAGGCACTGCGCTCGACCGAGCGGATCGCCTAGCTCGCGGCATTGCGGTTCGGCGCGTTCGAGCATCGTGCGTGCGATTTCGTGCTGTCCGAGCAGGTAGTCGATTTCGCCTAGAACGAGCTGCGCTTGCACGAGGCCATGAAGATCGCCGAGCTCTTCGAATCGCGAGACTGCGAGAGCGACTTGCACGCGCCCTTGCGCTGGAGCTCCGACATCCGAAGCGATATGCCCGAGAAGTCGTAAAGCGTGCGCAGCTTTGGTCGTGTCGCCGGCGCTCTCGAAGGCGATTTTGGCTTTTTCAGCGTGCGATCGCGCTTCAGCGAGACGACCGACATGGCGAAGCGCTTCTGCGCGCCAGAATGAATATTGCGCGGCCGCGTGCCCTCGAACGTGCCCATCGAGCAGCTCGAGATCGGCGAGCGTCGCTGCGGTATCGCGACCGCGGCGCCACCCACCCTCGATAAACTGAAACATCAATTCGGCTGCTGCGTCGTCGTCGCCGGCGCGCAGTAAATTCGCCACGCGGTGCTTCATAATACGGCGCGAACCGACGGCTGGGTGTTTTGCGAGGGCATCGGCCGCAACGCGAAAAATCGTTGTCGCATCGCCCCGATCTTGAAGACGCTCGAGCAAGTGTTCTTGAAGCAGCGCGTGCGGCCAACGAAACTGATCGTTCCCGACCGCGAGAATAATTTGCGCGCCTGTGAGCGCAACGAGCACATCGTGCGGGGAGAGCCCGAGCGATGAAACGAGCGATTTTAGCACTTCACCGCGGATGTCTTCGCCGAGTGCTGCGGCTGCGTATGCCGAGAGACGAAGCTCGGATGACACGGCGAGGAGGCGCTCGTCCCACAGTTCGGCGGTCGTAATCGCGCGACCATGAAGCGCGCGATCGGGGACGCGATATTGCCCCGATTCGAGCTGCAAATAGCCGCCACCGGCCCACGCGTGGAGCAGCTGCAGCGCGAAGAGCGGGTTGCCGCGACTCTGCTCCGATGCGCGCGCCACGGCGATATCGTCGAGCGGAAGCATTGTGCGAAGAAGTGTTTCGGTCTCGTCGCCGCCGAGCGGTTTTACGTCGACAAGCTGGCCGTTCCAATCGGCACGCGTGGCATCGAGGCGAGCGCCGGCTTCGGCGTCGGTGAGAAGCGCTTCGCTGCGCGCAGTCGCGAGGAGAAAAAGGCGCAGTTGCGGCGCGTCGCGGCGGAGGCGATGGAGCATGTCGAATGTGTTTGGCGACGCGAGATGCAAATCGTCGAGCCAGAGGAGGACGGGGCGATCGCGACCGATTCGCTCGAGCACGCGACGCACGACAATCCAGCGTAATTCAGGGCGATCGAGCACAAATCGCTTGCCCGTTGGGCCGAGCGGTGTCTCTCCGCCTGGTGGGGTTGGACGTAGCCACTCTGCGATGGCGGCGACCCATGTCAGCTCTTCGTCGTTGTCGGGGGCGACTTCCCAGCGGGCGATGAGCGTTTGCTCTACGAGTACGCGATCGGCCCCTTCGAGGTTAAAATAGGCGTTCACGGCGCCGGTCACGCCGTCGAGCGGTGTCGGCATCCGGCCGTAGCGCGCGCGCAGCGCGACCATCGACCCGACCTCGTGCACCTGTTCGCATAGCCATTCGGCGAGCCGACTCTTCCCGACTCCGGCTTCACCGACGAGCGCGACAAATCGTTGGGGCGCTCCTCTTTTTGTTGCGAGCTCGTGAACGATTTGACCCAGCTCGCCGCGCTCTTCGTCGCGGGCGATCATCGGTGACGAACGAAGCGCCAACAAGCCGGGGGCGAGGCTTCGCGCGGCGGCAATCAGTCGATCGTCAGCCGCGCCAAACGAAGGAAAATGTTGCGATGTCGCCGGGCCGGCAATCGAGGCAACCTCTTCGAGCGTTGCCCCCTGTGTCGGCCTGAGCGCGCGCCATGCACGGCGTGCGTCAGCGGCGTATTCAAAGCGCTTCCAGGGCAGTTTCTCGAGAAGGCGCTGGACGAATGACGCGACGCCCGCCGGCACACCGTCGGGGAGCGAAGGCTCCGGAACTTCGTTTCGCTTGTGCGCGCGGAGGACGTCTTGCGCCTCCCCTTCAAACACCTCTTTGCCGCTGAGCAGGCGGTACATCACGCATCCGAGCGCATAGAGATCGGTGGCGGGCCCTACGAGCGTTGCCTGTTTGCGAATTTGCTCTGGCGCGACCCATCCGACCGTCCCTGCGCCGCGATGCTGAAGCGGCTCTGGAGCTGCGCCACCATCGAGCCGTGGATCGTGCCGATTTTGCCTGACCCAGGCGAGACCTAAGTCGAGAAGATATGCGCGCGGTCCGAGCCCGGCGGCCAAATCGACCATAATATTCGACGGTTTAAGATCGCCGTGGATGACGCCGCGCGCGTGCGCATGCGCGAGCCCGGCCAACGTTTGATCGACCATCGACCACACGACCGGCCACGAGAGACCAGTTGTGTGCATCCATTCGTGAACGCTGCGCCCGGGAAGCACGTCCATCACGAGATACGGCGTCCCGTCGCTGAGCGAGCCAAAATCGCGTGCGCGCACGATCGTCGGGTGCTCTAGCGCTGCAATGGCGCGCGCTTCTTGCTGAAACCACCACGTCTCTTCGGGCCTATCTTCGCCGGCCGGCGCTACTTCGCCTGACAGACGCAAGCGCTTTAGTGCGACGCGATCACCGGTCACTAAGTCTTTGCAGAGATAGACGACGCCCATGCCTCCGCGACCTAATTCGCGAACGACTTCGTAGCGATTTGCTAGGCGTGAACCGATTTCACTCGGTGCCGTTGACCGGGCTGATGCAGACGCAATCTTCTCAGCCATTACATCGCACCCGATGCCAAATTCATTGAAACCGCGAGATAGCCTGACAGGGGGGCGCTAGCAAAGGCGCCGAGAGCCTGTGACGTCGCAAATATATTGCGCCAACCGGCTCAATGCCAGCGGATGCTTTCGACGCCACGGCTCACGGGGACGTCCTAGTGGGTTGTGGTCGTCTCTTTTTCGGTTTTTCGCTTTTCGTGGGTAATTTTGCTCCCCTTTTTCCCGGCGATGCGGGCTTCTTCGCTGGTAAATTCGTGAGCGGTGCCTGCGCGATGCGCGGCGCGCCCACCTTTTCTCGCGATTTCGCTTAAAATCGCTGGGTCGAGAGCGGCAAACCCACGTCTTCGGGGTTTGACCTCCTCGCCGGTCGTGGCTGCTTTTGGAGCAGACTGTTCTTCCCGACTCGTATCCGCCGAAGCTCGTTCAAAGTTAATCACGCCAACCCCCTTTCGAGGTTTTGAGCGCCTTTGGATTAAGCGCCCGCTATTCGCCGCTGTTCGCTTTCGAACAAAGTAAAAGCGACCCGGCATTAATATTTAGACTATCAAAATGTGTATCAGTCACTTCTCGTTTATCCATTGCGGAATCGCACGTTTTTTTTGGCAAATACCGCATTACTAATTTAATACGCCACGCGACAGATGAGCTACCGCTTCAGAAACCGCGCGCTGAATTTGCGCGTTTACTGCCTCAACTGACGCATCAATGTCGACAATAATGCCGCAGGCGCCCGTTTCATCTGAAAAGAAACCACCGGGCGCTTTGTTCGCGTCGTCGCGGTCAAAGCGCATTGCTTCTACCGGAAGTCCAATCATCCGTGCGCCGACGCGAACTTGCACGTACCCAAGAAGTTTGCCGTTTTGTGCAGGATTATCCATGCGTGTCTCCTCGTCTCATCACGAAGGTAAACACCGGATCAGAGAGCGCAAGAGGGCTCGAGAGCTCTCGCCGCTTATCGCTTAGGGAGTAATCCTCCCGTAAACGTGCCCGTGCCCGTAAACGTGCCCGGTTTTTTCTTTTTCTAAGCGAGTCGCCATCAAAAACTACCGGGCACGTTTACGGGCACGGGCACGTTTACGGGGCAGATCAGATTTTGAGGACACTCCCTTAACTCGCGCTTCGAATCTTTTGAATCACCGCTTCAGCGGTAAAGCCGAACTTTGCGGCCAATACTGAATCGGGGGCGCTTGCACCGAAGCGATCGATCCCAATTGTGATCCCGTTCTCGCCGACCCACTGACGCCACGGCCCCGTAACTCCCGCTTCGATCGACACGCGCCGAACTCCCTGTGGAAGGACGGCGTTTCGATATTCGATCGGCTCACTTGCAAACTGCTCGAGGCACGGTGCACTCACTACGCGAACGTGCCTTCCATCTAGTTCAAGCGCTTTTTTAGCCGCAATTGCGAGCTGCAGCTCGCTCCCTGTCGCGATGATGACGAGATCCGGGCGCGCCCCCGCCGCCTCTTGCGCGATGTACGCCCCTCGCAAAACGCTGCGTGGATCGAATTGCGCGTCGCGCTGCACACTCGGCACTTTTTGGCGCGACAAAATGAACGCGGTTGGCCCGCCTTTTCGAGCCATTGCTATCGCCCATGCCGCGGCCGATTCGAGTGCATCGGCGGGGCGGATCACAAACAAATTTGGAATCAACCGCAGCGCCCAGACGTGCTCGACCGGTTGATGTGTCGGCCCATCTTCGCCAAGAAGAATCGAATCGTGGGTGTAAATCCAAAGGCACTGCTCACGCATCAGCGCGCTTAGCCGCACCGCCGGCCTCATATAGTCGCTGAAGACCAAGAACGTCGATGCAAACGGAATATACCCACCGAAGAGCGAGAGCCCGTTACAAATAGAACCCATCGCATGTTCGCGAATCCCAAAGTGTAGATTGCGACCGCTTTGTTCGTGGCGCGTAATGCTTGACGAATTTTTTAGCAAAGTCTTTGTCGATGGGCCCAAATCGGCCGAGCCACCAACGAGTGATGGGACGAGCTCACCGACAACCTGCTGGAGCGCACCAGAATGACTGCGTGTTGCTTCATCTTTCGCGGGGAGCGCTTTAATGAGCTGTTCGTACAGATCGGCCGGTGCCGATTTGGCCATAAAAGTTCGAAAATCATCGGCCAATTTGGGGTTCGCCGACTGCCATTTTTGAAATCGCGTTTCCCACGCAGCTTTGTCGCGTGCGAGCTCGACAGCGCGTTCGCGAAAGAGCTCGCTTGTCGCTTCAGGAACGAAGAACTTTCGCTCTGCATCCCATCCGATCGCCTTTTTAGTTGCTGCGATTTCGTTGTCGCCGAGCGGGCTTCCGTGTGATTCAGCTGTGTCGTGCGCGGTTGGCGCTCCGTTGGCGATGTGCGTGCGGGCGACTATGAATGACGGGCGTGTTTTTTCGGCGATTGCGGCATCGATTGCCGAGCGGATCTGCTTGTGATCGTGGCCATCAATCCGCTGGACATGCCAGCCGTACGCTTCGTAGCGAAGACCCGCATCTTCTGTGTAGGCGAGTTCGGTCTCCCCTTCGATCGTGATTCGATTGTCGTCGTATATGACGATCAAATTCCCGAGAGCGAGATGCCCTGCGAAACTTGATGCTTCGCCGCTTACCCCTTCCATCAAATCGCCGTCGGAAGCGATGCAAAAAATTCGCACATCTTCGGTCGGCATCCCGAAGCGCGCTGCCGTCATTTTTGAGGCTAGCGCGAACCCGACGGCGTTCCCTACCCCTTGCCCGAGCGGACCGGTTGTTGTTTCAACGCCCGCCGTTTCAAAGTTCTCGGGATGCCCAGGCGTTTTTGAGCCCCATTGACGAAACGCTTTAATGTCATCGAGCGACAGGCTGTAGCCCGATAGATGAAGCATCGAATAGAGGAGCATCGACGCATGCCCTGCTGAGAGCACAAACCTGTCGCGACCGATCCACGTTGGGTCTTGCGGGTCGTGCCGCAAGTAGTGAGCCCATAGCTCGAACGCGATATTGGCGAGCCCCATCGGCGTACCCGGATGCCCGCTTTTCGCCTTTTCGACCGCGTCGATCGAAAGTGTTTTAATTGTGTTTACAGCTAGTTCAACACTCTTAGCGTCGTGCATACGGCTCCCTTTGGACCTAGTTGTGACTCAGCGCGGCGAGATGCGCACTTCCGATGAGGCCTATATCGGTGCTGGTGACGAGTGCAACAGGCACGCTGCTTAGAAGCCCACTCATTCGCCCTTTGTCGATAAAAGAGCGAGAAAATACGCCATCGACGATGCGGTCGCGAAGCGCGTTTGCGATGGCTCCTACGACAAAAACGCCGCCTAACGCCAGTGTTTTAAGCGCGAAATTACCCGCCTCGTATCCGAGAAGTTCGACGAATGTATCGACTGCTCGGGCCGCGATTTCGCTCTTTCCGGAATTTGCCAACTCGGTGATCGCGGCGTTTCGATCGGCCGCGGAGCGAATTTGCTCGGTAATTTCGGGCGATTCGTGCGCGCCCTTTTCGCAAAAATGCTCGTAGATGAGCGCCAGACCGGACCCGGACAAAACGCGCTCGACGCTAACGTGCTCGTAGCGCTTTTGGAAAAAGCGAGAGAGCTCGCGCCCGAGCTCATCGCGCCCGGCGAAATCACAATGCCCCCCTTCGGTCGCGAGCGGAACAAAACGCCTACCATCCCAAATTAGAGCTGCTTCGCCGAGCCCTGTCCCCGCGGCGATAACGGCGATGTTTGCCCCCTCTTTGCGCGGAAATCCTACCTGAATCTTCGTGAGCGAATCGCTGTCGAGCGCCATGGCGCCATACGCGATTGCGACAAGGTCGTTTACGAGGCGCACTCGCGCAATCCCGAATTGCGCGGCTATGACCGATTCGCTCAGTCTCCACGGCAAATTCGTGGCGTTGCATGCCCCTGAGATTACCGGCCCGGCGATCCCTAGACAGGCCGATTGAACCGCCTGCCCGTTCAAAAAAAGCTCAATGGCTGTCGTTGCGGACGAAAACCGCTGACTCTCGACATCACCCTTTCGAACGAGCGTTTTGCCGTCGTCGGCAAACAGTGCGAAGCGAGCGTGCGTTCCACCGATATCGCCTGCGAGAATCATCGCTTCCTCTTTAGTTCGCGCCACCGAAAGCAGCTTGTTGTGTGATCGTTCACCATCCCTGTCGCTTGCATGAATGCGTACACTATCGTTGGCCCCACAAAACGAAAACCTTTGCTTTTAAGCGCTTTTGAAAGTGCGCGACTCTCGGCTGTATCAGCTGGGATGTCGCCATCTCCGCGCCAAGAGTTTTGAATTACTTTTCCGTTTGTCGCGCTCCAAATTAGCTCGCTGAACGACTCCCCACGCTCTTGCATTTCCAAAAAAGCGCGGGCGCTTTTTACCGACGCTTCTATTTTTGAGCGATTCCGAACAATCGACGCATCGTTCATCAACGCTTCGACTTTTTTTGGCGAATAGCGCGCGATTTTTGCCGGAACAAACTGATCGAATGCGCGCCGAAAATTGTCGCGCTTGCGCAGGATGGTGATCCAGCTCAACCCTGCCTGAAACCCGTCTAAAATAAGCTTTTCGAACAGGGCGCTATCATCGTGCTCAGGGACGCCCCATTCGGTATCGTGGTAGGCGACATAAAGCGGATCGACGCCTGGCCAAACGCACCGCACTCGTTTGTCTTTTTGAGCTGCCGTCATAGAGCGATCGGTATACTTCGATCCGGCAACAGTAAGAAGCGCTTTACTTCACTTCTGCTCCGTGACTTCCGTCGACTGAGAGGACAATCATTGCGGCGATGCCGAGCGCTACGCCGATGGCTCGACGCGGCGTCCAAACGTCGCCAAAGAGAAGAGGAGCGACGAGCGCGCTGATCACGACGCCACCGCCGAGAACAATGGTACCGGTTGCGGCCACCGGGCCACCGCGACGAAGCGCGGCGAAGAGGAGAATGCTTGCCGCGGAAATTCCGAGGCCACTCAGCGCAGCGAAAGCAATACCGAGATGGGTTGGCGCGATCGATGGGCCGCCGCGGAGCCCGAGAGCGTAGGCGAGCGCGATCCCCACCGCGGCGGTTAGCTCAAGAACGAGTGCGCCGAGCGTGTCATTGATGCGCCCGGCTGCAGCTCGCAAAAAGAGATAGTGAACGGCGATCCCAAACGCGCCGCCAATGGCGGAGATAACCCAGGGCTGCATCCCGCCGAGCCTAGCACTTTGATCTCCCCCGTAAACGTGCCCGTGCCCGTAAACGTGCCCGGCCTTTTCTCAGGGCAGTCAGAAAAACAGGGCACGGGCACGGAGCGGATTTTCAGCGCTACGAATGCGGTTCAAATGTCAAAGCGCCGCTTTGTTGAATTGTTCGCGTTGGCGGAGGAGGCGGCGCAACTGGGATAATCAGATGCGGTGGAATCCGAATTGGGCGGTGCGGACGCCACGGCGCGACCGGGCCGACCGGTGGACGAATCGGGTCAATCGGAACAACCGGCGGGCGAATTGGGTTGATCGGGTTGATCGGCGGGCGAATTGGATTGATCGGCTGAACCGGAACAATTGGACGCACCGGGACCGTCGGGACTATCGGGATCATCGGGACCACCGGGGCCATCGGGCGAACCGGGATCATCGGGCGAACCGGGATCATCGGACGCGAAGGGAACCTCGGGCGTACCGGAATCAGCGGGCTCGCTGCGACGTCGCTCGATATCGCCAGCGCTTCCGACTCGAAGTCATCCTCGCCAGCGAACGATTCGCGCGCGCTCAATCGACCATTGCGACCGATCGCCATCCGCATCGGCGTTTGAAGATCGTGTATTGCGCCATTCACACGGACGCGCGCGGCAGCGTTGCTCGCAGCCCACTTGCTAAAGTTCGACTGCACAGCCTGCTTCGCGACAACACCACGAACCAGCACTTCGGCTCGCCCGCCACCGAGCGGATTGAACTTCGGAAGGCGCGCCCGAATCCCCGCGACAATCGGCGATTTTTCGACGAGATCGGCGAATGTTGCATCGACGATGGCGGTGTATCGGTATGTGAGGTTTGCGACCGCATGTGCCGCTAGTGGTTGTGTCGTACTGGCGGCTCCCGACGGAAGAAATTCGCAAATTCCGGCGACACTAAGCCCGATCGTCGCCGTGGCCGACTCACCTCTTTGGAGCAGCGCCAAGCCGACCTGATCGCTCGTTGTGCCGCTGGTGCTATCGCCAGGCAAGCGCGCCCACAAAACAGCCGGAACGCTCGTTTTCGCGCCGTTGATCACAGCGCTTGCCGAGAAGATCGCGCCATCGAGCGGCACCGGCACCCAGCTGAGATTGAGAGCTGGGTTTGCTGAAGCAAATTGCTTGATGAGCTTCTGCCAACCGACGGCATAGTCGAGCGTCGCCGTCCCCCCCTCGAGCGCGCCGTACTGTTGATATGCGTTTAGAATCGTCGTGTTTAAGTTATCGATTTGCGCTTGAAGATCGGCGATCGGCTGGAGGGCGGCGGTGAGCGCATTTAGCTGTGCGGTATAAGCATTAAATGAGCTTTGATACGCAGCATCTGCAGCATCGGCTGCAGCTTGAGCTGGCGCCAACGTACTTGTATTAAACGCTTCGACCGCCGCTTCTGCCTGCTGCATGGCCGCCAGGAGCGTTGCGCATGCCTCCGCGGAATTGAGCGTCATGCACTGGTCGTATCCGGCTTGAGCCGACTGCAGCTGCGCCGCCAGATCGATCTTCTGATTCATCGCGTTTGTCAGCGCCTGACCAACGGCGGTCTGCGTTACCAACTTGGCGTTCGCGTCGTCCTCCAGCAGCTCGACCGCTGCAGAGAGGCGATCGTAGTCGGCCAAGAAGCCATCGACTCTGGCTTGCAAGTCGCGAACGCTTGCCAGCGTCGAATTGACTGTCGCAGAAATGTTCGTTATTTGCGGGCAATACTGCGTGTTTGCCGTTTGCGTCAGACCGCTGACTGTTGCGTCGCCCGACGCGGGCGGCAGCGTATACGCCGTCTTGCATGTCTCGTCGAACAGGACGCCATTCGACCCTCCCGCCGGTGTTTTGATGGTTCCGACTTTAGAACTGCATGCTGGATCGAGGTTTACTGCCGCAACGGCCTGCGCTCCAAAGAGCGAAAAAATTCCAAATAAAGAGATCGATCGGAAGCGCATCACGCACCGTTTTCTTAAGTTAGAGAGGACTACAAGTTAGAGAGCCTTCATACCGGTGGCGGTCAACACGCCAGCGTACGGAGTACCGTCGACGTCCCCCTTTAGTTGAATCACGATCGACGCTTTGCCTGTCGAGAAGTCGCATAGAACATCCTTCGCGTTGATCGGGAGACCAAACACGGGCGCGAAGGGGTTTGTGTTGGCTTGAAAATACGTTCGCGCGGCGTCGATGATCGGCTGTGTGGCGCCGATAACTTGCGATAGCGCGTCTGGAGCGAACGATATCGTTAGATCGGCCTCCGTGAGCGATACCGAGTTGACGATCGAAAACCCATTGTTGTGATTGCCGGCAGCGATTGCCGCTTTTGTGGCCGCCTCCAAAAATTCACCGCCGACAAATGGCAAGAGGCCAATCGTGAGCGGCACATCAGCATCTCGCCGAATGATGCGCTTGTACGTCAGCGCGCCGATCCCATTCGCTTTTACGACATTTGCTTTGGTACGAATATCTGCACAAAATGCGCTAGAAAATGCGCCTTGGTAGCCGACCGGAAGCACGCCGTACGAGATTGTCCACTGAATGACCGAGGGAAAATTGACGATGACAATGTCGGTCGAGTCTGCGCTTTCGGTATACGCGTGAATCGGATCGACGGCGCCTTCGACGGTGAACGAAAAGGTTAACTTTTTGCGTGGCGGCGCGGCATCGGGCTCGTTTCTTCCGCCATCTGCGGAGGGTAGCGGAGCTCCTCCGTCGGGGCGTGGTGGCGTCACGCCGCCATCGGTTCGCCGCGGTGCACCGCCATCGCCACCATGACTGACAATCACACTTGCGTCGTCTCGGACGCCGGGTTCGCCCTCAGGTGACGGGATCGTCGGCTGAATGAGGCCGTTGTCGCCGCTTGACGCGGGGGCACAACCTACGATCAGAATAAGTGCCAAACCTGAACCGCGTGCTGCGTAGTTCATTATCATTTTCGGTAGTCTCCGTCTCTAAGCTCTCGTCAGATCAAACTGCGACGTCGTTCAATATACTATTGCCCGTCGATTAATTGGCCGGGCTATCAACATCTTTGGCAAGGTATTTGGCCACTCGTGCGTTGTGGACTTTTTCGTAGTCTGCCACTTCGCGCTCTAAATCTTCGGCGGCGAGGCGTGCGAGTTGCCCTTGCATCAGTGCGTGACGGTGCATGAGCGAGCCGAATTCTGCGCGCTCCGAGTCTGTCGCGGCACCGGAATTCAGTCGCCCGATGGCGTTTCGTTCTAGCAGCTCCCTTGCGATTTCAGAAACTGTATCGCGAAGCTCATTTTCGGTCATTGTTTCGATTACTCCGGCCGGTTCGACCGGCGGGGCTTCTTCGGCCCGCTTTGGCTCGACGGCCTCCGGAACGCCGTTTTCGACCGCAATGAGCGGCCTCGAGTTCGCTTCCGGCGCCGGCTCGGCCGCTTCATGAACATCGTCGGCGGCGATCGACTTTGTAGGCGCGCGGTTCTCCCCGTGATGTCGGGTGACGACGACAGCCGCCAGCGCACCACCAACGGCAACCACTCCCAAAAGCAACCCAATTTTGCGACTTATCAATTGATTGTTCACGACTCAGCTCCTGAGCTCAAACTGATGGTTTCAGTTCAAATGGGAGGCCTGACGATCCTGCACAGGCCTCCCATTTACCACTTACCGCATGCTTACGGCTTTACGAATGTCAGGCTTCCTGGGCGAAGCAGGATGGCTGTATCTTTCACCGTGTCGGTTACCCACGCGCTGTTCGACTTCTTGAAATCGCTGACTGCCGTCGACGACCCGAAGATGCTGTCGAGTGTGCCGAGCACCCAGCCGGCCACGGTGCACCATGACCAAAATCCGCAGCCGCCCATCAGGTAGCCTGCCGCCGTGCCGATGCCGGTGGGGGCCAACGCCGGTGTCGATGGTGGTCCCTTCGACATCGAGCCGTTCTGCATTGCGATGAGGCGAAGGGCGCGCTCCATCAGCTGACCTTTAACTTCTTTCGTGAGGTTGACCTTCTCCTGGTCGCTGTAGGCGAAGCCGCTCGCTTGCTGGTCAAACTTGATCGAGAACCAATCGCTCGAATTGCCATCTTCCATCACGCTGTGAATCGTCGATGACGTGAAGAATCCGCCCTTCTTCTTGACCTTTTCGACGCGCGAGATCCATGAGCTCATGTTGTACGACGCCGTGTAGCCGCGGCGCGCTTTGATTTCGTACAAGTAGTTCAAGTTGGCCGTGACGTGCGCGGTTAGGTCGTTGATGTTGCCGACAACGCCGCCCGAATAGCCGTTCGGGTAGAAGTCGCACGACCCGGTTAGGCTCGTGACGATCTGCGCCGAAAGGCTACTTCCGAACGGCATATAGGCTGGCCCCACATCGCCCCCTTTGCCGAAGCCTAGACGAAGAAACCCGCCTGCCGGTGGCGCAGGAATCGCCCCCTGCTTAGGCATCCCCGGGATTGCATAGGCGAGAATAGCTGGGAGCGACGTCGCGACGTTGTTAATCATCGCCGTCGCCGAGAACTTGGCTTCGGTGATCGGCAAGCGAACGAAGTCGAGTGTTGGGTTCGCGGCCTGATAGCTGGTCAGCAGCGTATCCCACGGGATCGAATAGGTTAGCTGGGCGGTGAAGCCTTCGAGTGGCGCGTAGTGCACGTATGCCTGCTCAACCGAGTTGCTCAACTCGGCCAATTTTGCCTGCAAATCGAAGAGCGGCGCCGTCGCATCGGCGAGGTTTTTTGTCTTCCTGGTGTATGAAAACGAGAGCGCATCGAACGCCGCTTGCGTCGCGATTTGCTTCTGCTGATCGGGGCCTAGCTTGTTGACGATGAACGTCCGGTACTCGGCTTTCTCAGCATTGAGATCGCGAAGCGCGTCCTCGCATTGCGCCGGTGAGTTAAGGGCGACGCATGTTTGATACGCCGAGTTGGCGGCGCCGATTTTGCTGATGTGTTCCTGCTGCTCGATCTGATCGTTCGCGAGCGTTGCCGCGGCTGCGTCTTTGTCGGCTGAAGCTATGGCGAGCTTATCTTGCAGATCTTGAAGATCTTTGTTGAGCGGATCAAACCCTTTGATCATGGCGGCGATTTTGTCGGCGACAACACCTGCCGACGCGATCGTCTTGCTTGCAACAACGCCGGCTTGATTCACTGCCGGGCAGAAATTTAAGTTCGTGTTTGGCGCGACAGCTGACACCGAAGCCTTGCCCGTAACCGGCGGCAGGACGTACGCGGTGTGGCAATCCTCGTCGAACATAATACCGGCCGCGCCTGCGGGGTTGACGACCTTGGTTTTGCAGTGCGGTTCTGCGGCCGGTGCGGCCGAGGCGACTGCTGAAACGAGGATAGTCGCTCCGGCAAAAGCTAGGATACTACAAGTCGATGCAGTTTTCACGATGGGCTGTCTCCAATCAAGAGAGGTAAGTGCCCCTACCTTTGCGAGCGAAGCGGAGCAGCTTCAGTCACGCGGGTGTGGGTGGTGTCTCCGCGGCTAAGTGTCGCGGCAGCTGGTGGAGTAGCGGGTCTCTGTCCGCGACCCAATTCTCCAAATGGATGACAAGCGTTTCGCGAACCGCCGGGGAAGCCGGGGACGGAGCGTGGGGAGCGCACTCTTTGGTGCTTTTCCCGGCTTTTTCTAGCTACGCGCGTGTCGCTTTTTTGCCCCGGGTGTATGAAGACGCAATGAAAACAACAACCGAAGAGCGATTCAAAAAAACGATTCAATCGCCAATCGGCGACATCACGTTGGTGGCAACAGAGAGCGCACTTGTTGAAATATTTTTGCCGTCGTTTTCGTCGGAGGCGAGCGATGCCGCTTCAACATTGCGGCATCGCATTCTCGATCAAGCGGAGCGCGAGCTGAATGAGTATTTTCAAGGCGCGCGAACGCACTTTTCAATCCCGCTTTCGCAAGCAGGAACGGCATTTCAATCTGACGTGTGGCGCGCGCTGATCGAAATTCCATTCGGCGAATCGCGGTCGTACAAATGGCTAGCAACTCGCGTGTCGCGCCCAAATGCAACGCGCGCGGTAGGGTCGGCCAATGGCCGCAATCGCTTGCCGATTGTCGTCCCGTGCCACCGCGTGATCGCAGCCGACGGCGGAATAGGCGGCTACGCCGGCGGGTTAGAAATGAAGAGGTGGCTCTTGGCGCACGAAGGGGGCACCTGCATTCAATGATGAATCGCTGCTTCGTGTGCGGCTCGCGTTTCTGAGAACGTGTGGCGGCCGCCGCCTTTTGCTACGAAAAAATAATACGGCGTTTGTTTCGGCGATATCGCCGCTGCGATCGACTTTGCGCCGGGGTTACAAATTGGCCCAGGGGGGAGCCCTTCGTGTTTGTACGTGTTGTACGGGTTCGCCGCGTCGGCAACGATGTCGTGCGTAATTTTGCCGTGATATGTCCAGCATGATGGGATGCTGTCGCGCATCGACACGCAGCCGTATCCTGCGGTTGGGTCGCACTGCAGAAGTTTTGGCGAGAACGATGGGTCGCGCATCCGATTAAAAAATACTCCTGAGATAATCGGTCGCTCATCGTCGACCACCGCCTCCTTTTCGACCATCGAAGCAAGCGTTATCAGTTGATACTGATGCCAACCGAGCGACTGTGAGAGCTCGACAAGCTCCGGCAGATGGTCCGCTTCGAGTGCCCGATAACGCTTGTCAAATTCGGCTTTAAACTTTCGAACGACGGCGCGTGGATCGGCGTCTTGTCCGAGCAAATATGTCTCTGGGAACATGAAGCCTTCGGCGGTCGGCGCATCGATTTTCAGTTCGCGCAAAAGATTTTGATCTTCGGTCGCGGCTAAAAAAGCTCGCGCGGTACAAATGCGCTTTGCTTGCAAACGCGCGCCGATATCGTACCGCGTCCACCCTTCGGGGAACGTGACTCTCGTGCGGGTCACGAAAAAGCTACGCGCGAGCCTTGAAAATAGGCCGCCCGGCGACAAATCGTCCGTAAGCAAGTGTTCGCCTGGCACGACGCTCGCCGCGCCGCCGCGCGCTCGAACAAACAGCGCAAAAATCCTCGGATGGGAGATCAACCCCGCACCGGCAAGGCGCTGGCCAAGCGCTTCGGGCGATTCATCGCCCGGGACAGTCAATACGACTTCGCGGCCGACGCCCGGCCCGCTGCTTAGTGGATACGCGATGAGGAGCAGCGACGCGACAATACCGAGCAGTCCGAATGGTACTAAGATCGCCCACGTGGTGTATTTATCGCGCGTGCCCCGGGTGCGCTTTGCGCCGGAGCTTCTTTTTGGCTTTTTTTGGCCGAAAAAGCGATTAAGCCATCGATTGGGTCGTTGCGGCATCGTTGAACGTCAGTCGTCGGATTTACGACTCCGGTCAAGCCACGATTGCAAAATCGCCACCGCCGCTGCCTCGTCGATTCGTTCGCGCGTTTTTTTTCCGGACACTTCGCTCGCTTGGAGCGACCTCATCGCTTCTGCGGTCGTCAACCGTTCATCCCATAGCGTAACATTGCATCGCGTTGCATCGGCTATTTTTTGCGCCATTACGCGGGCTGACCGAGCTGCGTCCCCCTCCCCGCCTCTCATGTCGAGTGGCAACCCTACGACGATTGTCCCCACGTTTTCGGTAACAACAAATTCACGCAACGCCTTCAAAAACGCGGCAATATCGCCCCCCGCGAGGATGCCGCGTGGGTGCGCGTAGAGCCCAAGCTCATCATCGATTGCGAGCCCGATACGGCGTTTTCCGAGATCAAGAGCGCAAGTTCGTTTTGATTTCATGGCGCAGAGCTGAAAGTAGCAAAAGATGTTAGTCCCGCATTCAACCGAATTTGATAACGAGGAACAAGGATGACACCGCTTCGCGCACCAAAAGGGATGAACGACATTTTGCCAGCAGAAAGCGGGGCGTGGCACCATGTCGAGTCGATTTTTCGGTCGACAATGGGCCTTTATGGCTATCGCGAAGTACGAACCCCGTATCTGGAGACGACGCCGCTATTCGTTCGCGCCATCGGCGAAGTGACCGATGTCGTTGAAAAAGAGATGTATTCGTTCGTCCATCGCGACGACGCGCTCACCCTGCGCCCCGAGGGGACGGCCGGGGTCGCGCGCGCCTACATCGAGCACCGTGTGCACAACAGCGAGCCGGTAAGCCGGTGGTTTTACCTCGGCCCGATGTTCCGTGCCGAGCGCCCGCAACGCGGTCGTTACCGGCAATTTTATCAAGCTGGAGCCGAACTTTTTGGCGATCCGGGGCCGCACTGCGACGCCGAGATGATCGAATCGCTCGTCCGTTTTCTCGGAAATTTAGGCATTTCTGATTCCGAAGTGGTGATTAATTCAATCGGCGGAAGCGGCGCGAGAAAAAAATATCGCGACGCGCTGACCGATTTTTTGGAGCCGAAAAAGCACCTTTTAAGCGAAGAGTCGCAGCGGCGCCTGGTGACCAATCCGCTCCGAATTTTGGATTCAAAAAGCCCACGCGACGAAGAAGCGGTAAAAGGGGCGCCCGTGATTTTGGATGTGCTCGATGCCGACGATACAGCTCATTTTGAAGGGTTAAGGCGCTCCCTCGACGCGCTTCGCATGCCGTACCGAGTCGACCCACATCTCGTGCGCGGGCTCGATTACTACACGCGAACGCTTTTCGAGATAAAAGGTGGAGCCGACAAGCTCGGGGCCGGAAATACGCTGGTCGGAGGCGGTCGATACGACAACATGATCGCCGAACTGGGAGGTCCAAGTGTTCCAGCGATTGGTTTTGCCGCGGGGGTCGAGCGGCTACTGATCGCGCGCAGCGCCGCCGAAGAAGCGCCGATTGTCAGCGTTTTTGTCGCGTCGATGGGCGACTCCGCAGTCTCGTGTGCGATGACCGTCGCGCAGCGCTTGCGCGACATGTCGCTTCCGTGCGAAGTCGATTCCCGTGGCGGCTCGCTCAAAGGTCAGCTTCGGCGAGCGAACGCATTAGGTGCCCGGTTCGCGGTCATTGTTGGCGAAGCGGAGATTGCAAGTGGGAGTGTGCAGGTGAAAGATTTGGCGGCTCATTCGCAGGAATCGGTGGCAGTCGATAAGGTCGCCGAATACCTGAAGGGCAAGGCGTGAAAGCGACGTCCCTGCACGCTTTGCCGCGCGTGATGGCGTTCGTCTTCACGCTCCTGCTCTTGTTGGTCAGTGCGAACGCGCATGCGGCAGGTCCGGCCAGCTTTCCGGCGGCGGCGCCACCGGCCGATCCACTGGAAATCACGCCCGAAGTTCGCACGAAAATCGGTACCGACGCAACCGAGCCTCCGAAAGAGCCCGAGCATTCACCGGTATTTCGCAGATATTTCCCGTATTACGAAGAGCGTACGACCGACACGAGGCTTCGCATCATTCCGCCCGTGTACCTCGAAAGTACGACGGGGCTCGGGTCGCTCGACCCGCGCGACGAGGACATGGAGCGGCTCATCGCGATGCTCTATTACCAGCGTCGTTCGCGCAATTTCGATGCCGATTTTCTCTTTCCGCTGCCGCTCGCGTGGCACGTTCGCGATCACGATAGTCGCGCGTGGGGGTTCACTCTTTTCGCTCACCGCGACGCGCCGCACGAGTCGGATAATTGGCTGGCGCCGCTATTTTTCGTAGGGGCGCGAAAGCACGGCGGCTACCTTCACCTACCGCCGCTCCTCACAACGTCATGGTGGGGCGAGCACGGGGCGTTTACGCTGTCGTGGCTCTACTTCCGAAGTCGGATTGACGACTCGGTGCATTCTGGGGTGGCCCCATTTTATTTTCGGGGCGAGCGCGGCACAGGCAACGGCGATCGACGCACGTACACGCTCATCCCGCCGCTGCTATTTTTTAATCGCGAGCGTGAGTCCGATGAGAGCAGCATGACGGTCGCCGGGCCGGTCGTCGTCGAAAAGACGCCGAAACGGTCGATTGTGAACGTTTTGCCGCTCGTCTATCAAATTACGGGGCGCCCGCAGTCGGGGGGCATTCCCGAATCGCACACGACGGTGCTCCCGTTCGTTCATTACGGCCATTCCCGTCAGACCGACGGCGAGCGATCGCTTTTTGTCGTCCCCGGCTACTTGCGTCGTACCACGCCAACGACCGACACCCTGCTGACGCCGTTTTTCTCGCGCGCCAAAACGCGAAATAGCGCGACGCAGCTGACGCTCGTTGGGCCAGTGTTGCCGCTCTTTTTCCGGTACCAAGATCGCGATGTCCATCTCGACCAATTTGGGTTCGCGCCGCTATTTTACACGTCGTCGAGCCCTGCCGGAAACGCGTTTTTAACGCCACTTTTAGGGCGTTTTGAGTCTTACGGCGAGTCGCGTACGTGGTGGATCTTCCCGACGATCACGCATTCGAAAACCCAGGCCGGTTGGGAAGCGAATGTTCATCCGCTGATCTATTTGAAACGAGGCAAGTCGTCGCACTCGGTCGTGGCGCCGCTCTATTGGGATTTTGAAACACCGAAGAGCCGCGTGACAATTGGGTTTCCGCTCTATTGGCGATTTGCAAACGAGACAACCGGTAGCGTCACGCAAGTCGCTGGCAATACGGTTTATATAAAAAAGCGCGTAGCCGGCGGCTCCGATTGGCAGTTCCATGTCGTGCCGCTGTTCTCGTACGGTGAAAATCCCGAGGGATATTTCTGGAACATTCTCTTCGGGCTCGCCGGCTACGAGCGTCGCGGCTCCTCGGCGCAGGTAAAAGCGCTCTGGCTACCGATAGATGTCAGGCGATAAGCGACCGTTTCGAACACGCCTGCCAGGGGCGTGGGATGGGCGGTTAAAAGCGATTTGGAAGCGTCTGCTTCATGAGCACGCCGCGCCGAGAAAAGTCGGCGGAGCGGTCGCTCTAGGGCTGTTTATCGGGGCGAGCCCGGTTATTTTTTTTCACGCCCCGATCGCCGTGGGGTTGGCGACGGTTTTTCGTGTCAATCGGCTGTGGGCGGCGGTGAGCACAAAGTTTGGCAACATCGTGACGATTCCATGGATCGCGTTTGCAGAGGTGCAGCTTTCGCACCGCATTCGAACCGGTGAATGGTTGCAGGTGACCGGCGATCATATTCTCCATAACGCGAGCGAGTATCTATTGGACTGGATTCTAGGCACAATACCGGTCGGCGGGGCCCTCGCGGTGGTCGGCGGGATGAGCGCGTATATTTGGGCGAGACGAAGGGCGCGCTCACGTGCGGTTTGACCGCGAAGCGATCGAAGGCTAATCCAGTAGGAGAATGCACGACCCCGGCGATC
The DNA here is from genome assembly GCA_945861885.1 of Nannocystis exedens. Lineage (GTDB taxonomy): Bacteria > Myxococcota_A > Polyangia > Polyangiales > Polyangiaceae > CAMAVR01. The sequence continues at coordinate 104,638 of CAMAVR010000001.1, forward strand.
CTCCAAAAAAGCGTCTCGAAGGGGTAATCTCCGAGATTTTGAAGAGGGCGATGGAGTTAGGGGTTGAAAAAGCGGCGGAAGCGCCTGAGTCGCTGAAAGCTTTTATGCACGAACTGAAGCTGCCTAAAGAGATCGGCGGCTATTTGTACGGGCAGATTGAAGAGACGAAAAACGGCGTTCTTCGAGTCGTCTCGAAAGAGTTTCGCGATTTCTTGGAGCACACCAATCTCGTCGCCGAGATTCGAAAACTTCTGACAACAGTTCAATTCGAAGTGCACACAACGATTCGATTTTCACCAAATCAGGCAAAATCGAATCAGGTAGAATTAGAAGCAGAGGATGAGTCTCTGCCAAAGCCAGAAGTAAAAACCGAAGTATTTGTGAAGCGCGACGAACGGCAAGATCGCCGTCGTTCGCGGTAACGCGGGTAAGAGGAGTCACAACGCAATGAGTACGAAGTCGCCACAAGTGGGCGGTGAAGTAGATAGCTGGTGCACCAAGTGTCTGATGATGCTCAATCACCGGATAGTCGCGTTGATGCACAACAAGCCGGTCAAAGCTGAGTGCTTGACTTGCAGGTCGGTGCACATGTATCGCGCGCAGGCGCCGGGGGCGAAACGCGCAGACGGCGCAAAACGCGAGGGGAAGAGCGAAGGGGCCGTGAAAAAGGCGCCAGGCGCCCGGGGGACGCGCGGAGCTGCCGCAACGAAAGCGGCGGCGGTTCGGCTAGAGCAAGAAGCGACTTGGGAAAAGGCTATTGCGGGGAGCAAAGTCACCGACTTCAAGCAGTACCGGGTCGGGCTCGAATTTGCTGAGCGCGAGCTGATTCGGCACAAGAAGTTTGGGGATGGCGTTGTGACGCGCGTGATTGATGCGCACAAAGTTGAAGTGCTGTTTCAGGATATCCCGCGAACGTTAGCGCAAGCGCTCGCTGACTGACGGTCTAGAGGTGTTAGGGAGTGATCTCATAATCCTCCCGTAAACGTGCCCGTGCCCGTAAACGTGCCCGGTCTTTGCTTTTTCTGAGCGAGTCGCGAGCAAAAACTACCGGGCACGTTTACGGGCACGGGCACGTTTACGGGGCAGATCAGATTTTGAGATCACTTACCTAGTGGTGAGGCGCTCTCGGCGCGTCCCATTACCGCCTCTTTTGGCCTCTACCGCCATTGCCTTTTCCGCTCGGAGCTGGGCTTTTTGGCGCGGTTCCCCTTGTTGGTCTTGTGGCTGTTGGCGCTCTGTCTCTGTCGGTTCTTCGCGCATCTGGCCTCGCTGGCCGCTCATCGCGCATAGGTGCTCCTCTTCGCGCATCTGGCCTCGCCGGGCGCTCGTCGCGCACAGGTGCGCCTCTTCGCGCTGCAGGCCTCGCGGGTCGCTCATCGCGCATTGGCGCGCCTCTTCGCGCATCTGGCCTCGCTGGCCGCTCGTCGCGCTGCGCTGGCCACGCGCTTCTTGGCGTGTGTTCGCGATCGTCTTCGCGTGGGCCGCGGCCCCTGCCTGCCATTGCTGGGCGCCCTGGCCTTGTTGGCATTAGCCTGGTGGCGCCTTTTGATTTGTCTTCCACTACTTTTCCGGCCGATATTCGCTTTGGTACGCCGAACTCTTTTTTCAGCTGGACTAGCTCTTCACGCGTAAGTTCGCGCCATGAGCCTGGCCTTAGTTCGTCGGACGAAATCCCTGCGAACGCTGTTCTTGCTAGGCGCATGACCAGAAAGCCGGTGGCTTCTCCCATGCGGCGAATTTGCTGGTTTCGCCCTTCGTGAATCGTCAGTTCTAGCCAGGTTTTGTCCCCGTCGTGGCGAATCAGCTGCGCTTCGGCTGGGAGCGTTATCCCGTCTTCGAGCTTGATGCCACGCCTCCACTTTTCGATGTCTTCGGGCTGCATGACCCCTTTGACTTTTAAGACGTATGTCTTCGGGACTTTGCGGCGCGGGTGCATCAGGCCGTCGGCGAAATCGCCATCGTTTGTTGCTAAAAGCACGCCGCTTGTTGCGAAATCTAGCCTGCCGATCGGATAGATGCGCGCCGATATCCCGCGCACATAGTCGGCGACTGTCGGCCGCCCTTCGGGGTCGCTCAGTGTGGCGACGACGCCGCGCGGTTTGTGAAGCACGATGTAGACCGGCTTTTCGGCGACAACGCGCTTGCCGTCGACTTCGATGCGATCGGTTGCCCAATCGGCTTTTGTGCCGAGTTCGGTTACAATCCGACCGTTTATCCGCACACGCCCGCCTGTTATCAGCTGTTCTGCCGCACGGCGCGACGAGATGCCGCCGCGTGAAAGGATTTTTTGAAGGCGTTCTATTGCCATGTAATCTACAAGCCTAACTGATGAGAAAAGTGGATAAACCGTGGGGGTACGAGCTGATTTGGGCCGAAACCGACCGCTACGTCGGAAAAGTGCTTCACATCGTCGCCGGGGCGAAGCTCTCTCGTCAGTATCACAACATCAAGGACGAGACGTTTCTAGTGCAGTCGGGCGTCATGGACCTTGAAATCGGCACCGGGAGCGACATGCGCGTTCAGCGCCTCGAACCGATGCAATCGTTTCATTGTGCACCAAAAACGGTGCACCGCATGATCGCAATCACCGATGTTGACGTATTTGAGGTCTCGACGCCCGAGATAGACGACGTCGTGCGGCTCGAAGACGCCTACGGCCGCGAAGGGACAACAAAACCATAGCCGCCCCTCTCCCAGGGGGAGAGGGGAAGTTGCTCAATCGGCGGTCGCGAGGGGGTGAGGGGTTTTTACTTCTTCGAGGCGGCGACGAAATCGTCGGCTTTTGAGTCGGTTGTTACTGCTGAATCTGGCTCTGGCATCCCGTCGCCGTTTCGGTCTACGGTTGTTGTCACTTTCCCATCGTGCCAGACCGACCACTGGTCTACTTTGCCGTCGCCGTCGGCATCGCGCTCTCGCCTGACTCGCTCTCCGCTCGCCACGTTGTAGTAGTCGCGCGTGTCGATTTGTCCGACCCCTCGCGTGTCGTACTCGCGCCTTATTCGCTTGCCGTTCGCGAAAAAGTCGACCGCTTCGACCCTCGCCGAATCGCCGGCTGTCATTTCGCGGCGACGGAGCTCGCCGTGCTCGTCGAAATACTCAAACATTTCGGGGCGCCCGTCGCGATTTAGATCGATTGCCCGGCACGCTTCGCGCCCCGAGAGCTCGAAAACTCGCTGAAGTTCGGGGAACTCGCCCGCAGCGTGCTCTGACCGCTCGATCCGCCCTCGCCGCTCGAGACACGGCTCGTGAAGGCTGGGCCCTTGCGCCAGTGCCCGCGATTCATGCGCCTTGCCTTCCGCCGCCCCGTCTGCTTTCCGGCCGCAACCGACCACAAGTACGATCGTTGGGTAAACAGCGAAGCAAAATAGGCGCTTTGGCGTCATGGGCATAAATATCCTCTTCGAAAACTGCCGTCAGCGCGATTCTATTCCCGAACAGACCTACACCGCCAGCCTGCCTTGAATGAAAACATATGGTAACGTATATCCACATGCCGGAGCGGGATGCCGGCCATGGCGGCATGCATTGAGCTCCGGGCGGCTATTACAAGCGAAGCGAACATCAGATGTCTCGGAAGAAGATCTCCACGACAATCTATGTAACACCGGAGCAGAACGAGATGCTCAAAATGCTCCACGAGCGCACCAAAGTCCCAGTTGCGGTGTATATACGTGAAGGAATCGACCTCGTTCTTCGGCAGTATGCCAATTTGTTGCCGGGGCAGCTCCAGTTCGAGTCAACACCGGCGATTGTCCCCGTGAGTCGCGTTGAAGGCGCGGTCGTCAAGAAGTAGCCCATGTCTAGTTTGCCTAGTTCGCCCAGTTCGCAATCGTTTATCCGCAATTTCTCTATTATCGCGCACATCGACCACGGAAAGAGCACCCTAGCCGACCGCATTCTCGAAGTGACGGGAGCTGTCACCGAGCGTGAATCACGCGAGCAGTTTTTAGACAAGCTCGACATCGAGCGCGAGCGCGGCATCACGATCAAAGCGCAGAACGTCCGTCTCAAATACAAAGGCGCCGACGGCAATCTCTATCAGCTGAATCTGATCGACACTCCCGGGCACGTTGACTTCAACTACGAAGTTTCGCGCTCGCTCAGCGCATGCGAAGGGGCGATCCTCGTCGTCGATTCGACGCAAGGCGTTGAAGCGCAGACGCTCGCAAACGTCTATCTCGCCGTCGATCAAGGGCTCGAAGTTATTCCGGTTTTGAACAAAGTCGATTTGCCGTCGTCCGACGTTGAAGGGACGAAGACGCAAATTGAGCAAGTCATCGGCCTCGATTGTTCGGACGCCGTCCCTTGCAGCGGCAAAACAGGCGTCGGCGTTCCGGCGATTCTTGAGCAAATTATTCAAAAAATTCCGGCGCCTACCGGCGACCCAGATGCGCCGCTTCGCGCGCTAATTTTCGACTCTTGGTACGACAGCTACCGCGGCGCGATGGTGATGGTCCGCGTCGTCGACGGCATCATTCGCAAAGGCGATCGCGTCCGGTTTATGTCGAGCAAGACCGACTACGAAATCACCGAAGTCGGCTCGTTTCAGCCGTTCGCCGTCGCCCTCGAAGAAATTCGCACGGGCGAAGTAGGCTTTTTGGCCGGCAACATTCGCAGCGTTCACGACACGCGCGTGGGCGACACGGTGACGCACACCGCGCGTCAGGCGACGACGCCGCTCCCCGGGTTCAAAGAAGTGAAGCCGATGGTCTTCGCCGGCGTCTTCCCGACCGACAGCTCCGACTATCCGACACTTCGCGATGCGCTTGAAAAGCTGCAGATGAACGACGCCGCGTTTTCGTTTGAGCCCGATTCATCTGAAGCGCTCGGCTTCGGCTATCGCTGCGGATTTCTCGGGCTGCTTCACATGGAAATTATCCAAGAGCGGCTCGAGCGCGAGTTCAACCTCGACCTGCTTACGACGGCGCCGAGCGTTGTCTATATGGTCTACAAGAGCGACGACACCGTCATGCGCGTGGAGAATCCGGCGAAGCTCCCTGCCCCCCAGTACATCGACCGTATTGACGAGCCGTTCGTCAAAATGTCGATCCATGTCCCCTCCGAGTACGTCGGTGCGGTGATGGCGCTCTGCCAAGACAAGCGCGGCGTTCAGATCGACATGAAGTACGCGAGCCCCGAGCGCGTCATCCTTGTGTACGAGCTCCCGTTTAACGAAATTTTGTTCGATTTTCACGACAAATTGAAGACCGTTTCGCGCGGCTATGCGTCAATGGACTACGAGATCATCGGCTACCGCCCCGGCAATCTCGTTAAAGTCGACATGCTCGTCAACGGCGAACCGCTCGATGCGCTGTCGATCATCGTGCACAAAGACAGAGCCTACAATCGCGGGCGCGGGCTTGCCGAAAAGCTGAAAGAATTCGTCCCTCGGCAGCAGTACGAGGTGGCCATTCAAGCGTCCATCGGCGGCAAAATTATCGCGCGAGAGAGCGTTCGGGCGATGCGCAAAGACGTGACGGCCAAGTGTTACGGCGGCGACATCAGCCGAAAGAGAAAGCTCCTCGAAAAGCAAAAAGAGGGGAAAAAGCGGATGAAGCAAGTGGGCAACGTTGAAATCCCGCAAGAAGCATTTTTGGCGATTTTGAAAGTCGATTGATGTCAGCAAATTTTCGAACGCGTCTCGTTGAGCGCCTAAACGCAAAAGCGCCGGATAGTCAGCATCACATTAGCTACGAAGGCCCCCGCCCTTTCGGCGGCGACACGATTCATTCGTATCGCCTCGGCAACGGCCTGACGGTCATGTTGCTCAAAGACGATAGCGCGCCCGTGGCGACATACTTCACCTGGTTTAATGTCGGCTCACGTCACGAGACTGCCGGAAAAACAGGGCTCGCGCACCTCTTCGAACACTTGATGTTTAACGAGACAGAGTCGCTCAAAGCCGGCGAATTCGATAGACTTTTGGAAGAGAGCGGCGCCGAATCAAACGCCGCGACGTGGGTTGATTGGACATTCTACCACGAGTCGATCCCCGCCGATCGCATCGGCCTCGCCGTGCGCCTCGAAGCGAACCGCATGGCAAATTTGGTGCTGCGCGAGCCGCAGCTCGTGAGCGAAAAAGAGGTTGTCACGAACGAGCGCCGCCAGCGTGTCGACGATGACATCGAAGGGGCCGCGAACGAGCTGCTCTACAAAACTGCATTCACGTGCCACCCGTACCATTGGCCGACAATCGGATGGATGAGCGACATCGAAGGTTTTACGACCGACGACTGCGAGCGGTTTTACAAGACGTATTACGCGCCAAACAATGCGACCGTTGTGGTGGTCGGCGACTTCAACGAAGGCTCGCTGCTGACAAAAATTCAGAGCGCGTACGGCTCGATTCCGAGCTCGGTGATTCCGGAAGAAGATACTCACCCTGAGCCGCCGCAGACTGAAGAGCGAACACTTGTCGTGCACAAGCCGACCGAAACCGAAAAGCTCCTTGTAGGCTTTCATGGGCCAGCTCTCGGCGATGCCGACCATGCGCCGCTTAGCCTGCTAAACGAAGTGCTCTTTGGCGGTCGCGCCTCGCGCGTTTACAACGAGCTCATCACCGAAAAAGAGCTCGCGAGCGATTTGCGCGGGTGGGTATCGACGTTTCGCGATCCGGGGCTCTACGACATTTTTGCGGCGGCCCGGACGGGCCGTAACGGCGCGGAGATACTTGACGTGCTCGATGGTCACTTTTCGCGCGTGAAAAGCGAGCTTGTTTCTGAAGTCGAACTCGCACGCGCGAAGGCGCGGCTTGAGCTCTCGCTTCTGCAGTCGCTCGACACAATGAGCGGAAAAGCCGAGCAAATTGGCTTTTATTGGACAGTGCTCGGCGACCCGGCGTTTGCGTTTCAGCGGCTCGAAGCGTATCGGCGGGTGACTCGTGGCGACCTTCGGCGTGTGGCACGCCGGTATTTGAACAGCTCTTCGCGCACGGTGCTGCGCGTGCTCCCCGATGAAGCGGGCGATGCAGTCGTTGAAGGTGCAGCATGAAACTCGCGACGACAGAACGTTTTGAAATTCCGGGCGGAGCTCTCGCGTTTGTCGAAGCGTCGCATGCGATACCGCTCGTATCGGTTGGCGTGTCGCTTCGGAGCGGGAGCGTATGCGACCCGATCGGCAAAGAAGGCCTGGCTCGCCTCACCGCACGCTTGATGCGTCGCGGCTGCGCAGGGCTCACGGCGAACGAAATCGACAACCGCGTCGACATTCTCGGCGCAGAGCTTTCGGGCGATACTGGGCTCTCGTCGATCTCGATGGGTGGCCAGGTCATTTCGCGCAACATCGAACCGTTTGCGGAGCTGCTCGCTCGTATCGTGTCGACACCGACATTTGATGAGCGAGAATTTGAGCGTTTAAAGCGGCAGACACTTGCCGAAATTGTTGAGGCACGTGACAGCGATCGCTCGCTCGCGCACAAGGCGCTTCGTCGCAATCTCTTCGGTGGTCACCTGTACGGCCGCGGCGCCGGGGGGACATCGAAAAGCCTCGCGGCGATTACGCTCGACGATGTTCGCGGGTTTTATGCGGCGCATTTCACCCAGCCGAATGTTGTGATTGGTTTTGCGGGCGATGTCCTGTCGGCCGAAAAAATCGCTGTAAAGTTGGTTGAAAAACTTCCGAAGCACGCCGCGCCGAAAGTCGAATTGACACACCCGGCGCAGCTTAGCGGCAGGCATCTTACGTTCGTCGATAAGCCTGACAGGACGCAGACGCAAATTCTCATCGGCACGCTTGCCTCGTGGCCGCACGATTCCGATCACGTCGCGCTCACTGTCGCGAACACTGTGTTTGGCGGCACGTTCACGTCGCGCATGATGCGCGAAGTTCGGTCGAAGCGCGGGTGGTCGTACGGCGCTTCATCGAGCGTGGCGATCGAGCGTCGGCGTCATTCGCTTTCGATGGGGACGGCTCCGGGCGCGGCCGACGCAGCTGCCTGTTTGAACCTCGAAATCGGGCTACTCGAATCGCTTGTTTCGGGGGGTATTTCGGCGCGTGAACTCGGATTTGTGAAGAAGTATCTGACTCGCTCGCACGCATTTGAAATCGACACTGCGGTAAAGCGCGTTCATCAAGCGCTCGATGTCGAACTGCTCAATTTACCGGCCGATTACTACTCGTCTCATCTTGGGAATGTAAAAAACGTCACGCTCGAGCAGGCGAACGATGCGTTAAAAAATCGCATCGACCCGGAGAATTTGCGGATCGTCGTCGTAGGTACGGCCGACTCGATGCTCGACGGCATCAAAGCTGGGGTTGAGCGGCTCTCGTCGGTGACGGTGGAGCCATACGACCTCGAGTAGGTTTGAGTGCGCGCGCGGCGCATATTAAAAAGAGCTCTACCGATGTCCGCACGTTCGGTCGTACGAGCTATGAGTGCCGGCGGCATAGTGGGGCGCGCCTCGCGAGATGCCGAGCGGGTCGGCGATAATGATTCGGCCCGCGTTTACCCCGTCGATCCCTAAAAAACCCTGAGGATCGTCGATCTCGAACCCTTTGTCGGCAAGTTGCACCAAGTTCCAAAAATCGTCGCAAGCGCGGCGTTTTGCCAGCGCGTCACCGTGGCCCGATAGGCGCAAGTGGATGGCGCGCTCCAGCGACACGACGGTATGGTCTTGTTGCCACGTCTGCCACTGCTGGTATCGCGAGGCATCGAACCAGACTTGCAGATAGGCGCGGCAATGTCTGCCTGAGTGATCGGTGCGCCCTTGCAACTCTCCAATTTCGCCAAAGCACGGCACGTCAAAAGTCTCTGAGTCTACAGGTGCTGTAATGATCGGATGGCCAAGAGCTCGGGTCTGCTCTTTGATGTTCTCCAGCGTAGCGCGCTCGCTATCCACGCTGGCTCGAGTCCCCGCGTGGCGCGAAAAAAGTAGCGCAATGCTGGGGTTTCCCGCCAAGAGATGACTCGGCTCTCGTAGGCGACAGGCGAATTTTGCCTGCCCCGACAAAAGGAAGCGATCGCTGTCAAAGTACCGACACATCGCGGAATATTCGAATTCACGAAGAGGGATCGCTTTGATCGCCTCGCGAACGGCTGCAAAATATTCGGCCTTTACGGTGAGTGACGACTGTGGAACCTGTACGGGAGTCGGCTTGTCGGCGACGCCAGCGTCTTCAGTCACCAGGGCTGCGCGATTTCGCACGAATTTGTCCGACGCCTCGAGCGCGTCGTGTGGGGAGGCTGAACATGCTGCTAAAAAAGCGGAAATAAAGGAAAAGTTAAGCAACTTCATCAAGTTCACCACGCATAGGATAAGGGCCAAAACGGCAATAAGTTCGGAGGCTCCTGACATGCCATTTCAAGAGTGCTACCCCGTTTTGGCGACTTGACAGATCCGCGTCAAAACCGTAGAGCTCCCCAGTTTTTCGCGCCTTTCGTGCGGCTCCATGCTAAGCCACCGGCGCGTAGTTTTCCCGGCTCGCTCTTGAAGGGGCCGGTTTTCAAGGCACCCAATTTCAGGATTATCACGCGATGGCCTTCGCTTTATCCGAAGAACGCGACCGCGAGCTTCGCCAACTTCTCGAACGATACCCGACCAAAGCTGCGGCATGCATCCCGCTCCTGCATCTTTGCCAGGATCAGGCCGGCTATATCGGCGACGAAGTGATTGAATTTGTAGCGCATCGCCTCGACCTTCCCCCAGCGCACGTGAAGGGGGTCGTCACGTTCTATTCGCTCTTCAACCAGCATCCGGTCGGCAAGCACCAAGTATGGGTTTGTCGCACGCTGCCATGCGCCCTTCGCGGCGCCGAAGATGTGATCAAACAGTGTGAAAAGAAGCTCGGAATTCACATCGGGGAGACGACTGCGAACGGCAAAGTCACCCTTCGGACGGCTGAGTGCCTAGCGAGCTGCGGCACCGCGCCGATGATGCAAGTCGACAAAGAGTACTTTGAGAATCTCACGCACGATCGTGTCGACGAGATTCTAAGTCGTCTAATGGAGTCGAAGAGATGATCCGGCGTACCGACTTTTTGACAAAAAACTACGGTGTTCCAAACGGTTGGTCGCTAAGCGTTTACGAGAAGACCGGCGGCTACGAAGCGGCAAAAAAAGCGCTCGCGATGACGCGCGAGGCCGTGGTCGACGAGGCAAAAAAAGCGAATCTTCGAGGGCGTGGCGGCGCCGGATTTCCAATGGGCGTCAAGTGGAGCTTTATGCGCCCACACCCGACGAAGCCGGCCTATCTCGTGATCAACGCCGACGAAGGCGAGCCTGGGACACACAAAGACCGCACGCTGATGGAGCTGAACCCGCACTCGGTGGTCGAAGGGTGCATCATCGGTTGCTACGGCATCGGTGCGCACGTCGCCTACATCTATGTGCGAGACGAGCTTCATCTCTCGAAAGCGCGGCTCTGGGGCGCGATCGATGAAGCACGCGCTAAGGGGTATCTCGGCAAAACGCCATTCGGCAAAGATTATCCGGTCGAGATTTATGTGCACACAGGAGCCGGTGCATACATCTGCGGCGAAGAGACAGCGCTCCTCAATTCGCTTGAGGGGAAGCGCGGCGAACCGCGATTAAAGCCACCATTTCCTGCACAAGCGGGGGCGTTTGGCTGCCCGACAACCGTGAACAATCTCGAGACGATCGCGGCGGTGCCAACGATCTTTACGATCGGCGGCGAAGAGTTTTCAAAGTACTCATCGCTTCACTATTTGAACGACGGCGGCGTGCGCCTATTCGGTATCAACGGCCACGTGAAAAAGCCCGGCGTGCACGAGCTTGCTGTCGGCGTCACAATTCGCGAACTTGTCGAAGACATTGGCGGCGGTGTTCTCGGCGGTAGGCGCATTTTGGGCGTAATTCCAGGCGGATCGTCGACACCGATTTTGCGCGCCGACGAAAAAGTGAATGCGCCCGACGAGAAGTCGCCGCTGCACCCATGGCACGGCAAAAGCGTGCTCGATGTTCCGCTCGGCGTCGATACGATGCGCGGCATCGGGACAATGCTGGGGACATGCTGCGTCACCGTGCTCGCGGAGGGGACATGCCCGGTTCTCGCGATGCACAATTTGATGCAGTTTTATCGTCACGAATCGTGCGGACAATGCACGCCGTGCCGCGAAGGGGGCGCGTGGCTCCTCGGCACGGTTGAAAAAATTCTCGACGGACACGGGACAATGGCCGACCTCAACACGTTGACCGACGTCGCCAACAACATTATGGGGAACACGATTTGCGCGTTCGGTGAAGGGACGGCGATGCCGGCGCTCGGATTTATCGGCAAGTTCCGAAAAGACTTCGTGGCCTACATCAACGGAGAGCGAAAGCGCTCTGACGCGCGCCTCACGATTTCATAACTCGAATACGAAGCTCACTATGACCGTGACCAAATCAGCGTTGACCAAATGAACGTAATAGGCTCACTCTACTTTTATGTCTGCGCCGCCGTCGCCATCGCCGGGGCAATCGCGACAGTCACTGCGCGAAATCCGATTCGCGGGGCCGTCTCGCTTCTGGTGATGGTCGTGAGCATTGCGGGGCTGTTTCTCGCCCTTAGCGCCGAGTTTTTGGCCGCCATTCAGCTAATTGTTTACGCCGGCGCGATTGTCGTTCTCTTTCTGTTCGTCATCATGATTCTCGGAGAGAGTTCATCTTCGGTTCACGATAAGAAGCGGATCGTGTCGCGAACACTTGCCGCGGCCCTTCTCGGTGCGGTGTCGCTCGGCGCGATCGTTCTGGTGGTCGGTGTTTCGACGCCGCTGCAAGCGCCGCGCATTCGGGCCGGATTTGGCGGCATTGATGCGATCGGTCGGGCGCTCTTTTCAGACTGGGTTGTCCCGTTTGAGCTATCAAGCGCGCTCTTGATGGTTGCTGTTTTAGGTGCTGTTGCGATTGCAAAGGGGGACATCAAAAGGCCGCTCGAAAGTGCAGCCACCACGCCCGGTTCCGCGAGCGAGGAGCAGCCATGAGTACGATGAACCTCGACCATTTTGTCGTTTTAAGCGCGATTTTGTTCACAATTGGCAGCATCGGATTTTTGGTTCGTCGCAACGTGATCGTCACGCTCATGAGCATCGAAATTATGCTCAACGCCGTGAACCTCGCGCTCGTGGCCTTTAATCGTGCGCACCCAGCCAATTATTCCGGCCAAATTTTTACTTTTTTTGTTATCGCCGCCGAAGCTGCAGAAGTAGCCATCGGTTTGGCAATTGTTCTCGCGATGTTCCGTCTGCATCGCACTATTCGCACCGACGACGCAACGCTTCTCAAGAACTAAAACGACCGGCGCGCATCGCTTGGCAAATTGTAGGCGATGCCGGAGTACTCGATGGAACTGGCCGCATTCTTCCCGAACAACAACTTTTCTCTGATCGGTGTGATTTTAGCGCTTCCGCTTATTGGGGCGTTTATCAATGGAGTGTGGGGCGCCCGTCTCGGAAAGCCGGCGGTGCGACTGATGGCGCTTTCGTCGGTCGGTCTGAGCTTTATCGCCTCGCTCTTCGCATTCTGCGCGCTTCATCGCGCGTCGGAGGCGTTGGGTCATGGGGAGCATCAAGGGGCGGCCAGGCTGTCGTGGCTTGCTTGGGAGTGGATGCACACCAATGGCGGGCAGTTTCTTCAGACGGTCCCAGTTGAGCTAAAATTTAGCATCGATGCGCTCAGCGGCGTGATGATGCTCGTCGTCACCGGCGTCGGCTTTTTGATCCATTTGTACGCTACCTCGTACATGGCAAATGACCCAGGATTTGCCCGTTTTTTCGCCTATTTGAACCTGTTCGTCTTTTCGATGCTCGTTCTAATTTTGGGCGACAATTTGCCGGTTCTTTTTATCGGCTGGGAAGGCGTCGGTCTCTGTTCGTATTTGCTAATCGGCTTCTGGTTCGACAAAACTGAGAACGCCTCTGCCGGGAAAAAAGCGTTTATCGCGAACCGCATCGGCGACTTCGGCCTTCTATGCGCGATGTTTCTTCTAGCTTCGAGCACCGGTGCGCTCGATTGGGCAGGAATTGCGCGCGGCGCGGTGTCGCTCGTCAACCCTTCCGAAGGGGCCCAGATCCACATTTGGCCGATAGCGAATGCGCACTACACCGGGTGGCTTCAGTTTTTGCAGCCGACGCATCCAATCACGATCACCGCAGCTACGGCTGTCGGCCTCGCGCTGCTTCTCGGCTGCACCGGCAAGAGCGCGCAGCTGCCGCTTTATGTGTGGCTCCCTGATGCAATGGCAGGCCCAACGCCGGTTAGCGCGCTGATTCACGCGGCAACGATGGTGACCGCGGGCGTCTATCTCATTTGCCGCCTGTCGTTTGTTTTCGTTCTGTCGCCTGCGGTGATGGCACTTGTGGCTTGCATCGGGATTGCCACGGCGCTTCTCGCCGCGTCGATTGCCCTTGTGCAGAACGACATTAAAAAAGTGCTCGCGTACAGCACCGTGAGTCAGCTCGGCTTTATGTTTCTCGGCGTCGGTGTCGGCGCGTTCGTCGCTGGCTTTTTTCACGTGTTCACGCACGCGTTTTTCAAAGCCTGCCTCTTCCTTGGAGCAGGCAGCGTGATTCACGCGATGCATTCGCGCGTGCACGACGATGTGGCGTCGCAAGATATGCGGAACATGGGCGGCCTGCGTAAGTACATGCCGATCACGTTTTGGACATTCGTGGCGGCAACCGCGGCGATCATCGGGTTTCCGTTTACGAGTGGCTTTTTTTCAAAAGACGAGATTCTTTTTAAAGCGTTCGTAAATCACTCGGTAAGCCCGTACAAAACGGAACTTGCGGCGCGCGGGGTCGAAGTGTGGGAGGCGCCAACATGGTTTGGGCCGATGCTCTACACGCTCGGTGTTATCGCCGCGACGATGACCGCTTTCTATATGGTCCGAGCGCTTGTGCTCACGTTCTTCGGCGAGTTTCGCGGCTGGTCGATCGGTCGCGCGAGCGAGGCGCAGCACGGTCATGACCTTGAGAGTGCCGAAAAGGCCGGGCACGTTCACGGGCACGGGCACGTTCACGGGTCGGAGGCTCATGATGATTTAACTTTGCCTGGTGATGCCCCACATGAATCGCCGTGGGCTATTACCTTGCCGCTTGTTGTGCTTGGTGCGGCCGCACTTTTTGCCGGTGTGCTGAACATGGCGCCGTTTCACTTCGAACCGCTTGGGCATTGGCTCGACCCGGTGTTCGAGCAGGCGCTTCATGGTTCGGTCGAACTTCGCGGCGGGGCGGAGCATGCCGAAGCGCTGATGTGGCCACTTGCCGGCGGCGGTGTCGCGGCATTTTTTGTCGGGACGGCGCTGGCGTATTGGGTTTACGTCATGCGTAACGGCGAACCTGCGCATCGCTTGGCGACAGCGCTTCCACGAGTGTATCGATTTTTGGTCGATAAATGGCGCGTCGATGAGTTTTACAACGCGACGATCATCGCAACTACCGAAGCGCTGGCGACAATGGCCAACGCGTTTGACAAGTGGGTGGTCGACGGGATTCTCGCGAAGCTAACGGCGCTGATTGTGGCAGGTTTCGGCTCGTTTCTTCGCGCATTTCAAAACGGCGTGGTGAACACGTACGCCGCTTTCATGGTCGTCGGTGGCGCGGCGATCGGCTGGTTTATGATCGTGCCGCATCCCGAAGTTGTCATCAAGGCTGAAGGCGCGGCGCAGATGGTCGAAGCGACCACCGGGCCTGGCTACACGTACCGATGGGACGCCGATGGCGACGGTCTTATCGACGATGAGCAGTTTTCAGACCGTTCAAAAGTGACCGTTCAAGTCGAGCCGGGCGCGAAGAAGACGATTCGCCTCGAAGTGAAGAATGCATTCGGGATCACGCGGTCGAAAGAGATTCAAATCGCCGGGCCGGATGCGCCTGCGGTTCAAATGGGGCTCGCAAATGCAGCACAATGAAATAGTTACCGACAAGTGCAGTGCTGCGGGGCCGCTGCAGATAGACTACGCGATGCTCGCTCGATTGATCGTCGGGCTGCTCGCAATCGCGGCGATTGGATACGTATGGCACGACGGCGTGCCGGTGCTTCTGACGGCCAGCGTGGTGTACGCGATGCCGAAGAGCAGGCCTTGGTGTGTGCGGCTTGGTCTCGCGCTGATAGCGGCGCTTGTCGCGCTGTTCGTCTTGCGCATGTGGCCGTCGGTTATGGCGGCGTCAAACGTGAGCGAGAGCGCGAGCGATTCGTGCCTGCTTTCGTGCTTGATCGCGATTCCGCTGATTGCCGCGGCGGTCATACTGGTGGTTCCGCGAAGCGCCGAAAAGGCGATGCGCGTTGTGACAATGGTCACAATGCTCGCGCTTTTTGGGTTGAGCGCACGCCTCCTAGTGCCGATGGGTCGCGGGTTTCATTTCAACCAAGATATCGTGTGGCTCGCGCGATTCGGTATTCACTATCACGTTGCGCTCGATGGCATCTCGCTCTGGCTCGTTCTTCTAACAACGTTCACGCTGCCGATTGCGGCGTACGCGTCGTTCGGGTCGATTCACACGCGCATTAAGGAGTGGTGCTTTTCGCTCCTTTTGCTCGAAGCGGCGCTGATTGGCGCGTTCGTCGCGATCGATCTTTTCCTGTTTTACGTGTTTTGGGAGCTGATGCTCATCCCGATGTACATCATGATCGGCGTGTGGGGCGGCAGCGATCGCATTCGCGCGGCGATCAAGTTCTTCCTCTACACGATGTTCGGCTCGGTGCTGATGCTCGCGGCGATCTTGTACCTGGCGTACATGTACTCGAAGCTAAACGGCACGCCGTCGTTCGACTATTTTGAGCTTCAGCGCGTGATGTTACCTCGCAACGTTCAAATCTGGTTGTGGGGCGCGTTCACGCTGTCGTTCATCATCAAAGTCCCAATGTTTCCGGTGCACACTTGGCTCCCCGATGCGCACACCGAAGCGCCTACGGCAGGCAGCGTGATTCTTGCGGCCGTGATGCTGAAGCTTGGGACGTACGGCTACTTGCGCTTCTCGATGGGGCTCTTCCCCGAAGCGTCCGCCGAGTTTGCCGCCGTGCTCGCAGGCATGGCGGTCGTCGGGGGGATTCTTTATGGAGCGCTCTGCGCGTGGCGCCAGGGGGACGTAAAGCGTCTTGTCGCCTACTCGTCGGTGGCGCACCTCGGGTACGTGATGCTCGGTCTGTTCGCGGCAACTCCGGCATCGCTCGAAGGGGCGGTCCTGCAAATGGTCAATCACGGGATTTCAACCGGAGCGCTCTTTCTGCTCGTCGGCGTGATTTACGATCGGCGCCACACGAGGCAGCTGAGCGAATTCGGCGGTCTCGCGAAAGTGATGCCGGTCTATGCGACGCTCTTCATCATCGCAACGGTGGCGAGCATTGGTCTGCCCGGGACGAACGGATTTATCGGCGAATTTATGGTCATCACGGGGACGTACGTGAGCCACAAATTGGGCTATTTTAACGGCATTCAAGCGGCCGGCGCGGCAGTGGGGGTTATTCTCGGCGCGCTCTACATGCTGACGGCGGTTCAAAAAATGTTCTTTGGGCCGATTACCCACGCCGAGAACAAATCGCTCCAGGATCTCAACGGTCGTGAGCTCCTGTCGCTTGCGCCGCTTGTCGCGATGATTTTCGTGATGGGCGTCGCTCCTGGGATTTTTATCGATCAAATTCGTGGCGCAACAAGTCGCACGCTCGATGTTTACCAATCGCGCCTCGCGGCGCACCCAGGCCCTCGTTACTTTGAAGGGGTGCCGCACCTTATCGCCCGTCAGGCCGATGCCCCCATCGCAATTGGAACGCCGTCCGGCGATGGCGCAACTGCCGAGAAGAGAGACTGATCATGTTGCTGATGTTTGCATTGTCGCCGTTTCTCGTTCTCGGTGGTGGCGCCCTTCTATTGATGCTTGCCGAAGTTTTTTCGCGTAGGCCGAGCGGTCTCGCGATCGGGACGACGATTGTGTTCATCACATCGGGGGCGTTCTCCGTCGCGCTTTGGCTCTATGGCATTGAATTTTTGCCGGTGGGCATCTTGTCGCCGTGGATTCTTGTCGACAAATTCACGCTCTTTTTCAATGTGCTTCTCTGCCTCGGCGGCGCGCTCGCATCGCTTTTGGCGGGCGGGTATCTCGTCGAATACAAGCTAAATCGCGGCGAATTTTATTCGATTCTCCTGTTCGCGACGTTCGGTGGGATGATGCTCGCGTCGGCGGGCGATTTTTTAACGCTTTTTCTTGGTCTTGAAACGATGTCGCTCGGAGCGTACGCGCTGACTGCGTTTCGTCGCGCATCGCCGCGATCGGCCGAAGGGGCGCTCAAGTACTTTTTGCTCGGGTCGTTCGCGGCTGCGATCATGCTTTACGGGATCGCGTTGGTTTACGGTGCAACTGGGAGCACCGACCTCGCGCGCGTCGGCGCTGCATTTTCTCACGGCGTCGTGACGTCGCATCCGATGGCGCTCATCGGCCTCGTCCTTATTGTGATTGGCCTCCTCTTCAAAGTGAGCGCCGTTCCGTTCCACATGTGGACGCCTGACGCTTACGAAGGGGCGCCGACGCCTGCTACCGCTTACATGGCGGTCGTCGTAAAGAGTGCGGCGTTTGCGATGATGCTGCGCGTTTTATTGACGAGCTTCGGCGACGCGGAATCGATGTCATGGTCGGCCGGTTGGCCCCCTGCCCTCGCGGCAATTGCTGTGCTCACGATGACCGTGGCGAACTTGATCGCAGGTCGGCAAGATTCAGTGAAGCGAATGCTCGCCTACTCGAGCATCGCGCACGCCGGCTATTTGCTCGTCGGTGTTGTCGTGGCGCTACGCTCAAAAGAGCAGGCAGCGGCCGGCGTAATTTTTTACCTCGCGACGTACACCGTCTCGACAATCGGCGCGTTTGGCGCGCTCATTCTTCTGGGCAGTTACGGAAAAGAGGCGGTCAGTTACGACGATCTCGCCGGCGTAGGAAAGCGCCATCCGGCAATCGCGATGGCGTTTTCGCTGTTTCTATTTTCGCTAGCAGGCGTGCCACCTACAGCCGGCTTTTTCGGAAAGTGGTTTATTTTTAGAGCGGCGATGGATAGCGGCTTCTATTGGCTAACGATCCTAGCGTTTATAAACAGCGTGATCGGAGCCTATTACTATCTGCGAGTCCTCGTCTTCATGTACATGCGAGAGCCGCAACCAGGCGCAGCGATAGCAGTGCCAATGCAGTCAAGGCACGTAAAGGCAGCACTGCTACTAAGCGCAGTCTTTGTCTTAGCGCTGGGCCTAGCGCCAACCTGTACACTCGACGCGGCAATAGCCGCTGCGACGACATTCCGTATGTAACCGGAAAAAGGCTTTCGCCATACGCTTCGACACACCGTGGTCGTTTAATTGCGACCAGAAACTGGTCTGATTCCAGTTCGATCCGTAGGCTCGCAAGCAGTTCATGCGAAGCCAGTCACCCCCCGTCTCCCCGTTCCTCTCCACCCAACTCTCATCGGGGGTGCGCCGCCCGGTCTCCACCCGGTCGCCGGCACGCGTTTTAATCGATTCGTTTGTCGACCGTTCGCGTTCCGTCGTTGATACGCGCGGGGTCGATGTAGTCTGCACACTGCTCGATGTTGTCTTTGCGGCACGCGAGCTTACAGATTGCGGATTCGGAAAACGGACGGTTACGTCGCGAACCGATGCGTGGGAGCTGAGTATTGAGCGAGCCGGTGGCGCTGCGTCGCTGAGCCTCTATCGCGGAGGGCCCGTCCCTTCGGTCCTCGCGTTTGATGAGCGTGCCCTGTTTGAAGATGTTGTCGCAAGTGTGATCGCTGTCTCCGAGGTCACAGTTCGTCAGAACAAGCGGTCGACGCCATTCGCACTCGAGCTTGCAAGCGCGGCAAGCGCGCTCCACAGCGCCGCCGAAATGGGGATGACGATTGGTGGCGAGTTCGCAAAAAACGTCGATGTTGTCGTCGATCCAGATGAAGCGTTGGGGCTCTCGTTTGGTAGCGAATTTTCGATGAGGGCGCCGCTCGATCTGTCAGATGAAGCGGGGGCCGAAAGCGGCGTTGAGCGGGCCGATCTTCACGCGCTTTTATTTCGCGGCGCGTTCATTGTGCGCGTCGGTGAGCGGTCGATCGCGCTCGACGGCGTGCACCCGTTTTTGGCCGCCGAGCAGCTGCTCGACATTGCAATGAACGGTTTCGAGTCGAATGCGCAGCATCGCCCATTTTTCGTGCGTCGCGAAGTTGGCGGAGTTCGTATCGCGCTCCGAATCGCAAACGGCAACAGCGCGCTGACGATCGGCGCTGCATCGGCCGTCGAGAGTAAGTCGGCTGCCTACACGTTCGCGGGGCTAAAACCGGTCGACGTGCTCGACGCCGCAATCTCATTTGGTCGAGCGCTCGCGAGAGCCATTTTACGCCTGGATCGCACGCAGGCTGCGAACTTGAGGTTCGGCGCGCTTCGCCAGCGCGTTCGCGATGCCACCGGCCGACTGCGCGAAAAGGCGCCCAGCGACGACGCCAAAGTTAACGCATCGCCCGAGCCGTATCGAGCGTTCGCAAAGCTCTCTCGCATCGTGGAGGCGCCGTCAATCGCGGCAAAATCAAGTGCGCCGCTTCGCTATTCCGCGCGGTGGAAAGCGCGTGTTCCGGCGATCGATCTGCGCTCAACATTTTTGAGCCGCAATGCGCTCATTGTGGGGACGGCGCGCGACACATTTTCGATCGATCGTCAGAGCGGCGCCGTTCTGTGGCAAGCCGATACCGCACGCGCGACAAGTATCGCGACGCCCGAAGGGATCGCGCGCGTTCGCCCGAACGGTGAGATTAGTCTGCTCGATTGCGCGACGGGCGATATGCGTCCACTAGCGCGAGTCGCAGCACGATTGGGCGGCCCGATTGTCGCAACGGCTGTCTACGGCGAAGGGCTCCCGCAGCTCCTGGTAACGACCGAAGGCGATCGCTACATCGTTGCTGTCGACTTGAGAACGGGTGAAGCGCGTTGGCGCTACACATGCGGATTGCAGGGTATTTTACGGCTAAATCGAAGCGGAAAGCTTCTCTACGTAACAACCGGCGACACCGCTCTTACTGCGATCGATGTTCTCACCGGCGCCGTCGTTTGGCGAATTCGAGATCGCCTTCGCTTTCGAAGCGCGACGGTTGTCGATGACGACGCACTCTTCACCGTTTCGGGCGCGTCGATGTCGGCGGCGCACATCCACGCGATCGATCCGTACTCCGGCGCCGTCCGGTGGATGCAGACAATTCGCGAAGGGACATCAGCAATTGAAGGAGCGCCCCGCGTTGCGGGCCCCGCGATCGTCATCACAGTGCGCGAACGAAACGCTCTCAAACTTGTCGCGTTCGATCGCGCCGACGGGTCGGTGCGTTGGCGTTCGTCAGGCGATGTAGCGCCGACAGGGACCGGGTGGCTTTCGGTCGATGGGCTGCTCGTTGGTCACACACCCGATGGCAGGCTTATCGCGTTTGATGGTGAGAGCGGACATGTTCGCTATCATCATAATCTTGGCACCGTCGCCGCGGCCGATACGCCGAGGCGTTTGGCGCCCGTAGTTCGCACCGGGACGTTATTTGTCCCATCGTCAGATGTGCATGTTTTTCGCTCAATCGACGGGTCGCCGCTCGGGCGTGTAGGCCAAGTTGACCTTGTTCCAGACCTCCTTCGCGTCGACGAGCGCTTCGATGTTTACGCGGTCGAAGAGAGCGGCGAGATCGTCTGTTTTGGGGCCGGCCCGCGGCTGTCACTCGTTGGTGCGGCAAGAACAGAATGAGTCAGCAAGACAACGCGCTTCTTTCAATGTAGAGTTCTAGAAGATGGCGAGGCCGGCATCTGTACCTTTGAATTCGTCGCTGTCGATACGGCGTGCCGCACGTGCGAGCGCGGTGGTGTCGCAAGCGTCGCTCGATCGACCTGCGGAGTCGCGTCGAGCGCCCTCGCTCTTCCCTCCGCCGGGCGGGCTCGATTCGGTTCCGATCGCCGCGGTTGTCACGCTGATCGATCGCCTTGCGATGGCTGATGAATCACAATTCGTCGCAACGTGGATCGAGTCACTTCGATCGTCGCGCAGTCGCCTTGAACCGGCGCTGACCGTGCGATTGATGACTGCGTATCGTCTCGCGGGGCGTCTTGATCGCGCGGCCGATCTCGCAGCGACACTTCCAACAAGCACATCGGCATGGCCACCACTCGAAGCCGGGCGCCTTGGTGTTGAGCGTGCGGCGCTCGCGCTCGCAGAGGGGCGACCCGATCGCGTTGATGCCGAGCTTCGGCAGGCGGCGCGCTACTTTGCGTCGCTACCTCGCGCCACGGTCGTACGCGAGCTTCTCGATGTTCATGTGCTTACGGCGCAGCTTGATTTGAGCCTCGAGCGCATACCGCAGGCGATCGCCGCGTTAAAGCTCGCAGAGCACGTCGTCGATCGGATTGACGACGGCGCGTGGCGTGCGCCGGTATCGATGACGCTCGGTCACATCGCGATGGCACTCTCTGATCCGCGATCCGCTATCAAGCACTATGAAGCGGCCGTCCAGAGAGCGCCTGCGCGCGGGCTACAAGCGCTCGATGCGCACGGGCAGATGGCGATCGCCCTCGCGTCGATCGGCCGGTGCGAAGAGGCGCGCGGTCACGCCTACGAAACGATTGAAGTGGCTCGCGCTGTGGGCGGGAGCGACGTCGCCGTACTTCTCGCCGATGCACACGACGTTCTGGCGATTGTCGAGACCGCCGCCGACTGCCCCGCCGCCGCTGTCGAGGCGTGCGACGAAGCGCTAAATTTACTGGGCGATGTCGTCAACGATACACTTCGGTTGCAATTGTATTTGCGTCGCGCAAACGCCCTGGCGATGCTCGCGCGCGGCGAAATGGCGACGCAGTGGCTGCAAAAAGCGGAGAAATTGCTTAGCGACGCGCCGTGGCTCGACCTATTCGACGAGCAAGAAGTGGCGGCGATTCGTGGGCGCGTTCTCGAAGCGTGTTCCGACTACACGGGTGCCGTCGCGGTGATGATGCCGGCGGTCGATCGCCTTGCCGATTCGTACATGACAGGCGTGCTCAATCTCACGCTTGGCCGATGCGCTCTTGCGACTGGCGATGCGGCGATCGCTCGCGCTTCGGTCGAGCGCGCCTCGTTGAATGCCGAGCGCCACGGCTGGGTGTTCTTCGACGGCGCGGCGTCGGAGCCGCTGTGGCGAGTTGCTCTCGCTTCGGGAGATAGTCGTCTGGTGCGCATTGCAAATAAGTTTTTAGAGTCGTCCGAATCGATGATCCCCCCTGCCCCGCCAACAACCAAATTATTGATTCCGATCGCGCGCCCTTCGACACGCATTCCGGCGCCACTTCCAAGCAGCCCCGGACGTGCCGATCTGCTTGAATCGCAGAGTGCAGAGGGGGAGCTTCTTCTTTACATCACGACGACCGAAGGCGTTTCGCGCGTTGCGGCGAGCGATGTTGCTCGTGCGACCGCCGGCATTCCGCTGATCGTCAATACGCTTACACACGCCCTCAGGCTAAATGAGCGCGAAGTGTCGCTTGAACGGCGGCGAGCGCTCGAGCCTTTGGTCGTGCAGCTTCTTCGTCGCGCTCGTGAAGGGCTAAGCGCCGAAGAGGTGCTTCGCGCGGCGGGCGGTCCTGGCCCCGATTCAGCCGACGCCGAGCATCGGGTGCGCGTTCTTATTTCGCGCGTTCGCGATCTGTTTGGTGACGCGTCGTCGGTGGAGCGAATTCGCGACCCGGGCGAGCACGGAAAGACGCGCTATCGGCTCTCATCGGCTCTCAAATTTGCGCTGATAGAGCCACTTTTCAGCCCTCCTGAAGCCCGTACATGAAATTACCACCACTGCGTATTAT
Organism: Nannocystis exedens; assembly: GCA_945861885.1. Taxonomy (GTDB): domain Bacteria; phylum Myxococcota_A; class Polyangia; order Polyangiales; family Polyangiaceae; genus CAMAVR01. Next base: position 127,383 of record CAMAVR010000001.1, read on the forward strand.
CCAAATCGGCGCGGCCGTTTTGGCGATGGGCTTCGTCGTCTGGATGGTGCCGTTTCGCGATCTCGGGCAAGTCATCGAGCACGCGAATGTCGCCGTTCTTATTGGCGCGTGGCTCGTCTATCTGGCGTCGTATCTCATATGGACACTTCGGTTTCGCCTTCTGTTGGCGATCGCCGGCGTTCCGCTTCCGTTCGGTGAGCTGCTTCGCGTCAACCTCGAAGCGCAAGCGGGCGGCATCATACTTCCCGGTGGCGTTGGTGGCGACGCTTTACGGATCGCGGCGATTGCCCAGCGCGGCACGCCAGTCCCGGTAGGGCTTGCAGCGGCGCTGCTCGATCGCGCCCTTGGGCTTACAACGGTAGCGACATTGGCGTGTATCGCCGCCATCGCAATTTCGCCGGGCGGTATCGGCCCGACGACACTCTTTATCGCAGCGCTCCCGGTCGGCTTTGTAATTTTTGTTTCGCTGATGCAGGTGAACGCGGTACGAAATCGCCTAGCACGCATCGGCGCAAATCACGAGCGCGGCATTTTTCGCGCGATCAATTTGATGATCGCATATTTTAGCCATCCGCGTGCGCCCCGGGCGATCGTACTTGCGTCGATTCCGAGCTTTTTAAATAGCGCGATTCAGCTGGTCGTGCTCCGTGCCGTTCTTTACGCCATCGGGGCGCATCCTGAGTCAGAGCATCTCGTTTACGTCGGTTGCACGATGGGGATGTTGGCGGGCGCGATACCAGCGCTTCCGGGCGGCTGGGGGACGGCTGACGCCGCCTACGTTTTCTTTTTGGAGCGAGCGGGGGTGCTACCGGCGGCGGCCCTAACGATGTCGCTGATGTATCGCCTCTTCTGGTACTCGGCGGGGTTCGGCGGCGCCGCAATTATTGCTGTTCGATCACGTCTTCGATCGGTCTGAGCTTGCGCAATCCGGGCGGCGCTGGTACCGCGGTAAGTTCGGTTCAGTTGCGTATGAGCTTCATACGCAGTGTTTATTCGAAGTGAGGCTGTCATGCGTAAATCATCATTTTCTGCGTTTTTGGTCGTTTCCGCGGTCGTCATGGCGGCGTGTGGCGGTGAGAGTAGTTCGTCATCGGAGCACCCCGGGACGGATGGTAAGGAAGTGCAATACATCTGGTGCGACGCCGACGGTTTGTGTCCAGAAGGGCTGGTATGCAAAGAGATGCCAGCGGGGGCCGGCAAGTGCGTGCCTGCCATTCCGGTCAAGTAAAATAACGGATAGTCTCGAGCTAGCACTCGAGCTAGCAGCAGTGGCGTCAACGGGGGGGGTTCGCATGAGGGTATACGACCGTTTTGCAGGAGCTTGGTCAGGGCGTGTTCCGCCTACGGCGAAGGCACTCGTTACGGCGGTTACGGTAGGGCTTCTTGCCTACGGATTGTCGTATCTCGCAAGTCTCGTCATCGCCCGAGCGTTGGGCGCCTCCGTCTTCGGCGCGTATGCGGGAGTAACGTCGGTATTAACCCTCACTTCAGCGTTCGTTTTTCTTGGCAAAGACGTTGCGATAAGCCGCTTTTTGCCAACCTACGTCGAACAGAAAGACCTCGCGACCTGTTCGGGCTACCTTCGACACGCCATCAAAGGGATTGCGATCGCGGGCGCCGCCGTGTTTGTCATCGGCATTTTGGTGCTCATCTATCTCAATTTCAGGACCGGCGAGCAGCTGACGCATATCAAGCAGACGCACCCAATTTATTTTTTCATTTGGGCCGTCCCAGCCATGATGGCGTTTACGTATACAACGAACTACCTGTTCGATATTGGCTATCCAAACTTCTATCTTGTGCTCACCAGCGCGGTATTTCCAATTCTTATCGTCGTTGGTTTGACAACGTTCGCGTTTTTCTTTCATAGATTTTCGATTTCGGAAGCGCTCATAATCTACTGCTGCGCGCTTCTCGTCACCGCTGGAATCGCGTTTGGATTTTCGTCTGTGAAGACGCCGCTGGCAAAAATTTGGCGGACAGCACCAAAATACGACATGCAGCGATGGCGTAGGGTGACGAGACAGCTTTTCATTATGGCGATTTCAACCTGGTACCCGACAAGCCTCCTGCTTATTTTGATGACGGCGTTTAGCAATGACCGCCAGGAGACCGGGCTCGTCGCCGCCGTGTTGTCGATCGCGGGCGTTATGTTCGCATCGCAGAATGCGATATTTGTTGTGGCGGCGCCGCGACTTGCGATGGCCATTGCGGACCATAATCCGCAAAAACTTCGCCAAGTTGTGCTTGGGTCAACTTGCACAAACCTGCTTGTTTCAGGCCTGTTTTTTATCATGATGCTCGTCTGGGGCAAAGGATGGCTAGGGCACTTTGGCAGCGAGTTCTCCGCGGCGTATCCGACGTTGGTTATCCTTGGAGCAACGGTTCTCGCGCTTAGCGGGGTGTCAACGATTGCGAGCACTCTCGAGCAGTCGAGTCTTTTGAAAAATTATAGTTATTTCTCAGTCGCGGCAACACTCGCCTACATCGTTTTTACCGCTGTATTCCAACATATGTCCGGAGGTCGTGCACCGGTGTATGGGTTCGTTCTGATGAGCGCCGCGTCGATCATCTATTTGTGCGCTGTTGCTCCACAAGCACTGCGAATTGCTGACGCAACACCACAATTGCCGCCGAAGTAACGGGGTTAATTGCGCTTTTGTACGGCCGCAATAGATCGGTATGCCAGCACGCCCATTGTGGAAAGGGTCGATTAGTTTTGGCCTGCTGCAAATTCCGATCGCGCTTTATGGGACGAAGGCGGCCAAAGAGCTGCGCTTTAATCTCCTAGATAAACGCGATCACTCCCCGATAGGATACGAGCGAGTCAACAAATCGACCGGTAAAAAAGTCGCTTGGGGTGATGTCGTCAAAGGGTACGAATACGAACCTGAAGCGTATGTCATTGTAACCGAAGACGATTTTAGAAAAGCGAACCCGGAAGCGTCGCAAACGGTCGACATTTTAGATTTCGTTGATGCGAACGAAATCGACCCGATGTTCTTCGAGAACCCGTACTACGTGGCCCCGACCGACAAATCGCACAAGTCGTATGCCGTATTGCGCGAAGTCTTAAAAACAACCCGAAAAGCGGCAATTTGTCGCTTTGTGCTTCGCACGCGCGAGTACATCGCAGCTATTTTTGCGCGCGATACCGCGCTCGTGCTCAACACGCTCCGCTACGCGCATGAAATTCGCCCGGCGAGCGAGCTCGACCTTCCCGGCGATGATTTACGAAAACTAAAAATCACAAGCAAAGAGCTTGCGATGGCGCAGCGCCTCGTCACCGAAATGGTATCTCCGTGGGACGCTGAAAAATACCACGATCAGTACTACGATCAGCTTCGCAAGTTTATCGAACGAAAAGCGAAACAGGGCCACACAAAAGCGGCGCGCCCGGGGATCAAAAAAGCGCACCCTCCAGGCAATGTGATCGACATGATGAGCGTTTTGAAACGAAGCGTGGAGCTGCGCGCCAATACGCAACAGCGACCAAAACGCCCAAAGCGCGTCGCGCGATAGCCCGTCAGCGGGGCGGAATATCTAGCTTTTTAGCAATTGCCGCAAGCATTTGACCCTGGTTGTCTAAGCGACTTAGAACCGTCATCATCTGCTGTTCTTCTTTAACGTTAATCTCGTAGTCGGAGTCGGCTCGCAGCTCCGCATGCCGCCCCTGAAGATTTTGCCCGACCATGATCAGTGGCATCAGCAATATTTGGAGAACGTTTGATATAAAGAGCCAGAACACGAAGCCCATGCCTGGGTCGAACCGAAGCCCTTCTGGCGCCAGCAAGTTCCAGCCGAGCCAAACGGCAGTCCAAACAAAGACTATTAGAAAAAATCCGATCGTTCCGACCTTCGCGGTAATCCAAAGAGCGAGTCGGGTTAAAGGGGTCAGTTCGTCCGAGTGCTCTTTATTAACATTTCGTACAGATTTTGGACCTTGTGTCTGACCAGACGGTGCTGTTGGCATTTGGTTCCCCCCGAAGGCTTTTGGTGCGTGTAGTGAACGCTTATAGTAGCTAAATGGGCGGCCTCCGTCCGTATCGTAAAAAGGGCGACTTTTCGAAAACGGGCGAGCCTAAGGGGGAGTCTGTACGCGCGGGTGGTGATCGATTCGTGATTCAAATGCACGATGCAACGCGATTGCATTATGATTTCCGGCTTGAACTCGACGGCGTGCTCAAAAGCTGGGCCGTCCCCCGCGGTCCGAGCCTCGATCCAGCGGATAAGCGCCTCGCCGTCGAAGTAGAAGACCACCCTGTCGAATACGGAAGTTTCGAAGGGACAATTCCAAAAGGCGAATACGGCGGCGGGACGGTGATGTTGTGGGACCGCGGAGCATGGGAGCCCCTAAATCCCAAACCGGCCGCGGCGCTGAAAGCGGGCAAGCTCGACTTCAATCTCTACGGTGAAAAGCTGCAGGGGCGCTGGGCGCTCGTACGAATGCCAAGAAAGCGGCCGAGCGAAAAGCCTCAGTGGCTCTTGTTAAAGAAAAAGGATGAGTACGCTGTCTCGCCGTACGACATTGCAAAGGAGACGCGAAGCGTCGCTACAGGGCGGTCGCTTAAGCAAATTGCTGTCGGAAAAAAAACGGCAGTGCCACGCGATGTAAAACCGCAATTGGCTAAACTTGCAAGCGCGCCACCGCCCGACGACGGGTGGGGGTACGAAATAAAATACGATGGTTGCCGCATCGTTGCTTATGTCGATTCGAAGGCGATAAAACTCGTTTCGCGAAACTCCAAAGACTGGACGGCGAAGTTCCCCACGGTGCGCGATGCGCTGTCAAAAATGCCGGTTAAAACAGCTATTTTTGACGGCGAGTTGTGTGTCGTCGATAAAAAAGGGCGCACCGATTTTCAAGCGTTGCAAAATGCGTTGAGCGGCCTCGATGAGTCGGTTGCACTTGCCTACATGGTGTTTGATTTGTTGTATCTCGACGGCGTCGACTTACGCGATCGTCCTTTGAGCGAGCGGAAACAATTACTAAAAAAAGCAGTCGGCGATCACTCAACAGTTGTTCGCTATTCCGATCATGTGGTGGGAGACGGGGAGCAAATATTCAAAGAAGCGAGCCGGCTTGGTCTTGAGGGGCTTATCGCGAAACGGCTCGATGCGCCCCATCGTCCGGGGCGATCGGCTGATTGGTTGAAGATTAAGTGCTCTAAGAGGCAAGAGTTTGTCGTTGGGGGTTATACCGACCCTGCTGGTGCTCGTCGCGGGATTGGGGCTTTGCTTGTTGGGACGCGTGATTCTGCTGATGGTTCGCTGATTTATGCTGGGAAAATTGGGACCGGATTTACTGACGCGATTTTGGGGGCACTTGAAGAGCGATTGGGGCTTATTGGCGTGAAGAAGTCGCCTTTTGTTGATCCAGCCACTTCTGGTTCGCGCACGCGCACGCGCACGCGCACGCGCACGCGCACGCGCACCAAAAACGATCACGATCACGATCACGTTGCAGGACCACGAAACGTTGTTGGGGTGCATTGGGTTCGGCCTTGTATTGTTGTTGAAGTTGAATTTGCTCAGTGGACTTCTGATGGCAAAATTCGCCATGGGGTTTTTAAGGGGGTTCGTACTGATAAATCGGCAACTTCTGTTGTTCGCGAGGTGCCTATTTTGCCGGGGCGGGCTTCCAAAAAAGCTTCGGGGGAGGCGCTTGTTGTTGACGGGATAACGATCACACATCCCGACAAAATATTGTTCGCTGCGGCTCGGATCACCAAAGCCGATGTCGCTCGGTATGTTTCAAAAATGGCGCCGCATATTCTTCGCTATGCTTCTGGGCGGGCGCTAACTTTGGTGCGCTGTCCGCATGGAGCGGGCGATAAGTGCTTTTTTCAAAAGCATATGGCGCATCCCGCTTCAGACGCGATTCTTAGCCGCACGGTTGAGGGGCGAGATTGCATTTATGTTGAATCGGCCGACGGGCTTGTCGCTCTTACTCAGGCGGGGGTGCTCGAATTTCATTTGTCGGGTGCAGCGCTTGATGACATCGATCGACCCGACTGGATCGTGTTCGACCTCGACCCTGACCCGACGGTCGAATGGGGTCGGGTGGTCGAAGCGGCGCTTGATGTTCGCTCGCGGCTTGATCAAATAGGATTACAAAGTTTCGTAAAGACTACCGGTGGCAAAGGGCTTCATGTCGTCGTTCCACTAAAGCGTAAGAGCCATTGGGAAGAGGTAAAAGAGTTCGCGCAGCTTTTTGCTCAGACAATGGCGCAGACGAATCCGTCGCAGTACACAGCAAATATGGCCAAAAAACAGCGAGTAAATCGCATATTTGTCGACTATCTTCGCAATTCATCGCAGGCGACCGCGATAGCCCCCTACTCTCTTCGAGCCCGCCCAGGTGCTCCTGTGGCAATGCCTATTCCTTGGTCGATGGTGACTAAAATTAGGCCGGAAGAGTTTAATCTTCAAAGTGTCATGCGCGGCGTAAAGCCGAAGATCGAGCATGCATGGGACGACTTTTTTTCGGTCAAGCAAAGTCTTCGACGTAGGGCGGGGGCTCGTCCCCCGCCGCGCTGATGCAGGCCATGCGGCGGGGGACAAGCCCCCGCCCTACCAAGTTGTGTCAGCTAGCAAGCTCGCTACCGCCACAAATGCCGCGCGGGTACTCCTCGCTTTATGACAATGTCGCGCGCCCTTTGCGAATCGAGATTGGGGTAGTCGATTGTGTAGTGGAGGCCTCTGCTTTCGTGACGCGCTGAGGCGCACTCGACGATCAGCTGGGCGACTGTTGCAATATTACGTAGCTCTAGGAGATCGCGCGTTAGGACGTAGTTCCAATAATATTCGGCGATCTCTTCTTGCAGCATCGCGATGCGCCGCGCTGCGCGCTGAAGGCGCTTGTCGGACCTCACAATGCCGACGTAGTTCCACATCAGGCGGCGAAGCTCGTCCCAGTTGTGCGTGACGACGACCGCTTCATCGGGCGTCCCCGCGGAGCCGATATCCCAATCGGGCACCGTTGGCCACGACGCTTGTTTCGGCACAACTTTTAGCGCTTCTGCGGTGCGATGGCCGAATACCACTCCTTCCAGCAGCGAGTTTGAACCGAGGCGATTCGCGCCATGGAGGCCTGTAAACGCGCACTCGCCTATTGCCCACAAGCCCGGAATGGTTGTTCGCCCTTCGAGGTCGGTCGACACGCCGCCGCACAAATAGTGCGCCGCCGGAACGATCGGAATCGGCTGCGCTGTGATGTCGATCCCGTAGCGCAAACACTCGTTGTAAATGCTCGGAAAGCGCTCGCGCACGAACGCCGCCGGCTTGTGCGTGATGTCGAGATAAACGCAATCGTCGCCGGTGCGCTTGATTTCGAAGTCGATCGCTCGCGCAACGATGTCACGCGGCGCAAGCTCGGCGAGCGGATGATGCTTCGGCATAAACGGCGTGCCGTCGGCCAGGCGAAGAATCGCCCCCTCCCCTCGCAGCGCTTCGCTAATAAGAAAGTTTTTCGCGTCGGGGTGATACAGACACGTCGGATGAAATTGGTAGAACTCCATGTTCCCAACTTCGGCGCCGGCGCGATACGCCATGGCAATGCCGTCGCCGGTCGCGACATCGGGGTTCGTTGTGTAAAGGTAAACTTTGCCGGCGCCGCCTGTCGCCAAAATTGTCGCGTGCGCTAGAATCGTGATTACTGTTCGCGACTCGATATCCAGAACATATGCGCCCACGCAGACTTCGGGGCCGCCGTATTTTGCGAGTGTGATGAGGTCGACCGCCATGTGCTCTTCGAGCACGCGAATGTTCGGTTCTCGGGCGATCGCTTCGACGAGCGCGCGCTCAATTTCGCGGCCGGTTGCATCGCCCGCGTGTGCGATGCGCCGTTTGGTGTGCCCCCCTTCGAGGTGTAGGTCGAGCTCGTCGGCTTCTGCGTCGGTGCGGTCGAATCGCGTGCCGTAGCCGCGCAATTTTGCGATCGCTTCGGGCCCCCCTTGAACGCACAATTCGACAACCCGCTCGTGGCACAGGCCGGCGCCGGCGACCAGTGTGTCGGCGATGTGCGCGCCAAACGTGTCGTCGTTCGCCAGGACCGCCGCGATCCCCCCTTGGGCGTATTTTGTGTTCGATTCGTCGCGGGCCCGCTTTGTGGCGACGACCACCTGACCGTGCTTGGCCGCCTCTAGGGCGCAGGAAAGGCCGGCTATTCCCGACCCGATAATCAAATAATCACACGATATTTGCATCAAACCACTCGCAGCTTGCGTCTTTACAGGTAAAGGCTAAATCCACCGCTAAGAAATCGTCCCGCCTTGAACCGCTCGCTTGGTACGTCGTATGAGAGCCACATCGTGCTCGAATCTGCGCTGCGATTTTGACATGTCGTAAGGAGACCGTAACTCGTGAAGATACTCGTCCCTATAAAGCGGGTCGCCGACCCAGACAACGCGAACAAGCTAAAGATCTCGTCCGACGCGAAGGTTGATACCACCGGCCTAGAGTGGAAGCCGAATCCATTTGACGAATATGCCGTCGAAACAGCGCTTCGGCTAACCGAAAACGGCGCAAATACCAAAGCGCGTGTCGGCGAGGTCGTTGTCGTGATGTTCGGGCCCAAAGAGGCCGAGTCAACGCTCCGCGCAGCGCTAGCAACGGGCGCCGACAGAGCGATTCGCATCGACGCGAACGATGCCGATCTCGACGGCGATGTTGTCGCGCAGGGGCTGAAGGCAATTGTCGATAAAGAGAAGCCCGATCTCGTGCTGCTCGGGAAGCAAACAGTCGATAGCGATTCGAATCAGGTCGCGCAGCTGGTAGCCGAGTATCTAGGGTGGCCGCAGGCAACATTCGCGGCAACGATTCGCAGTGAGGGCGATAAAGCGCTGCACGTGGGCCGAGAGGTCGACGGCGGCACGTTGCACTTGAAAGTAACGCTCCCGGCGGTGGTGTCGGTCGATTTGCGAATCGTCGCGCCAAAGAGCGTCCGTTCGGCGCACACGGCCGAGGGGCACGCGTATCCCGACGGCGTACGATTTGCGGCATTGATGGCAATTATGGCCGCGAAAAAGAAGCCGCTCGTCGAGGAAAAGTTGAGCGACCTCGTCCCAGGAGCCACGCGGAAAATTGAGTACACGTCGTTCGCGCTACCGCCGGCCCGCGCCGCGGGGATCAAAGTAAAGAGCGTGCAAGAGCTCGTTCAAAAGCTCAAAGCAGAAGCGAAAGTTCTCTAAATGACACGTCGAACGATTACGGTCTGCGCGAAAGGTATTGAATGATGAGCCACACTCTAGTCATCGCAGAGATGCATGAGGGGAAAGTTCGGAAGTCGACATTAAGCGCGGTGACGTTCGCGCGTCAGGTCGGCGCGCCGTTTGCGATTCTTGTGATCGGCGCCGGCGCTGCGAAAGCGGCAGCCGAAGTCGTGGCATTTGGCGCCCAAAAAGTGCTTGTTTGTGACGATGCAAGCCTCGGAAACTATGTGTGCGAGCGTTTCGCGCCGACCGTGGCGGCGCTCGTGAAATCGCTGGCGTTCGATATCATCGCGGTGACGGCAAGCTCGTACGGCAAAGATCTCGCGCCGCGTGTTGCTGCAAAAATTGGCGCGGGGTACGCGCCCGACGTAAGCGGCGTTGTCGTTGACGGCGGGAAGCTCACGTACAAGCGGCCGATGTATGCCGGAAATGCGTTTGGCACATGCGCGGTGACAACGCCGCTGCAAGTCGTATCGGTTCGTCAGAGCGATTTCGCAGCGGCTGAGGCGAGCGGAGGCGCGAGTGAAATTGAGGCGGTCCCTTATGCCGGCCCCGACGCAGCCGCGGCGCACGTTGAGTTCGTATCGCTCGAGCACGGGAAGAATGAGCGGCCCGATCTGGGCGAGGCACGCGTGATTGTGTCGGGCGGGCGTGCGCTAAAAGAGCAATTCGCGGCGGTTCTCGATCCGCTCGCCAATTTGTTAGGCGCGGCGGTTGGTGCCAGCCGAGCGGCGTGCGACGCAGGCTACGCATCGCCAGAGCTGCAAGTCGGTCAGACGGGGCGCGTCGTCGCACCGAAGCTCTATTTTGCAATAGGGATTTCAGGGGCGATTCAGCATCTCGCAGGGATGAAAGGGTCAAAAGTGATCGTCGCGATCAACAAAGACGCAGACGCCCCAATTTTCCAAGTAGCCGACTACGGACTAGTGGCCGACCTATTCACGGCAGTGCCAGAGTTAGTAACAGAGCTAAAAGCGCAAGCGTAAGCAACTAGGTCCACGCTAAAATGGACGATCTCACCGTAGGGCGGCGGGCTTGTCCCCCGCCCCCCGCACGCTTCTGATCAACACCGTGGCCACGCGTTGCATGAGACATGAAACGTCCCGCCGCCCGTTCAAGCTGTCACGTGGCGGGGGGCGGGGGACGAGCCCGCCGCCCTACTCGTCTTCGAATAGCGCGTCGTTTGCCTGCTGAAAAAACGTCTCTTCCATCAGCTCTTCGAAGGTGAAGCCGCGCGCCGGCGTCTCTGTTGACAACTTTGATGGCGGCGCTTCCCAGAACTGGGCTCGCATGACGCGCTCGACCGCTGGATTTGGTGGCGTGTCAAGTGCTGATCGTTGTCGCTTTGCCATTTCGTTAACACGATACCGGCCGCCTTCTTCGTGGGCAAAAATCTGACGTATTTTCAATAGCAAACGCGCTCTCGCCGCCGTTTTTTGCGGCTTTCTGCGAGGTCGCAAACTGTTTTGCATCGAGGCGACGACGTCGATTGCGGTGCGTTAGCGATCCAGACTAAATTCGGTCGGGCGCCATACCTCATGCCCAACCGATCCAACCCATCAGCCTCTTGCCGTCGAACTGCCATCGTCAATCAAAAAGGCGGTGTCGGTAAGACGACGACGGCGGTCAATCTCGCGGCAAGCCTAGCTGCAGCCGAAAAACGCGTTCTGCTGATCGATATCGACCCGCAGGGGAATGCCACCTCAGGCGTCGGTGTCCGACCGCAGAGCACCGATCAAAGCATTTATGATGTGCTTATCGGGCAGGCGTCGCTCGCTGACGTGATCGTGCAAACAGCGATTGCCCCGCTATGGGTAGCCCCCGCGACACAAGATTTGGTTGCGGCCGAAATCGAGCTAATCGACGAAGAAGAGAGGGCAACCCGCCTCCGAACAGCAATCGATACGCTGCTCGAAACCGTCCCGTTCGACTACATTTTTATCGATTGTCCGCCGTCGCTCGGCCTTTTGACAATCAATGCGCTAACGGCGGTCGATAGGGTGCTGGTGCCGCTCCAGTGCGAATATTTCGCGCTCGAAGGGCTCACCCATTTGATGGCGACGCTCGATCGCATCAAAGCGAGCACAAACCCGAATTTAGAAGTACACGGCGTCGTTCTAACGATGTTCGATTCGCGCAACAATCTCGCGCATCAGGTTGCCGACGAAGTGCGTCGTCACTTTCACGTTTTCGATTCTGTCATTCCGCGGAACATCCGTCTCTCGGAGGCCCCTTCCTACGGAAAGCCGGCGCTTTTGTACGATATCGAATCGAAAGGCGCGCAAGGCTACCTGTCGCTCGCGCGTGAACTTTTGCAATCCGACGCTTTGTAACCCGTTTGCCATGAATTGGGGCCCATGACACAACCGCTCGCGCCGAATTCTCCTGCAACTTCGCCGACGGACACGACAAAACGCCGCGCTCTCGGTCGAGGGCTCGATGCACTTTTGCCGTCGGCCGCGCCGTCGCCCGCGTACGGCGAAAAGAGCGTTTTTATGTGCGCGCTCGAGAAAATTCGGCCGCAAAAAGGGCAGCCGCGCCAGCATTTTGATGCCGAGGCGCTCGAAGATCTCGCGTCGTCGATTCGAGAGCACGGACTACTTGAGCCGATCGTCGTTCGGCGAGCGTCGGGTGGGGCCGATGTATTTGAAATCATCGCCGGTGAGAGGCGCTGGCGCGCATGCCAAAAAGCCGGCCTGCACGACGCGATGGTCGTCGTCAAAGATGTCTCGCCGCAAAGTGCGTTTGAGCTCGCCCTGATCGAAAATGTTCAGCGCGAAGATTTGAATCCGGTCGAGCTCGCAGAGGCGCTTGAGCGGCTCATCAAAGAGCACGGCTACACGCAAGAGACCCTCGGGCTTCGGCTAGGCAAAGATCGAACTACAATCACCAATTCGCTCCGATTGCTGCGGCTTCCAGAGCAAGTTCGGATGAAAGTGATGATCGGCGAGCTGAGCGAAGGGCACGCGCGCGCGCTGCTCGGCGCCGAAGGCGATACGATCGAGTCGCTCGCGGAGCGCGTTATTCGCGGGAAAATGAGCGTTCGCGCAACCGAAGCGCTCGTTCGGATGTCAAAGAAGAGCGGAAGCGGAGGCAAGCCGCCGACGATTCATGCGCCCGAAAAGAGCGCGAGTGTGCGCGATTTAGAACGACGGTTGTCGCAAACGATGGGGATGCAGGTCGAAGTGCGCGACGACGGAAATCGTGGTGAAGTAGTCATCCCGTACGCCGATCTAGACGCGCTTGACCGAATCATTGCGCGGCTTGAGTAGATAGTCCGAACAAGGAGACAGCGTGATTCAATTGGTCAAGTCGGCTTGCATTTTGATTGGCATCGGCGTTCTCGCATCGGCATGCTCGGTGGTCGATTCCGATAACGTCAAAACCGGCGGTTTTTACACGACGTTTATTGTCGCTCAGCAGGCTGCTCAAAAGCCGGTCGCAACAGCGATCTTTCAAGTAGGCGGACCGACGGGGACATACATCAATTTATCGTCAAACGATGAGATCCAGTGCAACGACGTCGAGCTCGTGAAAACCAAGACGATCATTAATTCAATCTCGTACGATGCAGTTCTCGACCCAAAGGCGAGCTACAAGTTTGAGTTTTCACGAACCGGCGAATCGACGTATGAGCGCTCAATTGCCCATCCTGAACCGTTCCAAATCACAAACAAAGCTCCCCTCTCGGTAAAATACGATGGGTCGGTAGCGATTACGTGGCAAAACTCGGCGACGGCCGGGAAGGTATCAATCACAGTCGCTTCGGGAGGCGGCGGCGCCGGTTGTCAAGGGGTGACAGTAGTTAAGTCAGGGTTGCCCGATACCGGAAGCTATACGTTCAATGGGAACGAGCTTCTCCTTCGCGACGGGACGAAGCCGGCTTGCACGTATACGGTTACGCTCGTGCGCGAGGTTTCAAATGAGATCGGCGCGCCGTTTCAAGGTGGCTACTTGCTTGCGCGCCATACCGAGACGATTCAGCTGAATGTTGGGCCCTAAGTTGCTGAGCGCCAACGCGCCGCAATGACCGTGTTTTTCAGCAAATAGGCGATAGTCAAAGGCCCAACCCCGCCCGGCACCGGCGTGATCGCGCCAGCAACCTCAATTGCTTCGGCAAAAGCGACGTCGCCGACCAGTCTCCCCTTCCCCCCATTCGACCCGTCGTCGACGCGGTTAATCCCCACGTCGATCACGACCGCCCCCGGCTTAATCCAGCTCCCTCGCACCATCTCAGGCACGCCGACCGCGGCGATAAGAACATCGGCCGCTCTGCAAACGCTCGGCAGATCGCGTGTGCGCGAATGCGCGATTGTCACTGTGGCATTGGCTGCCAAAAGAAGCTGCGCTACCGGTTTACCGACGATGTTGCTTCGCCCGACTACCACTGCGTTTGCCCCTTTTAGGTCGACTTTTGCAAGCTCCAAGAGCCGCATGCAGCCGAGCGGTGTACACGGCACTAGGCGTGGCCTCCCTGAGGCCAAAAGGCCGGCGTTTACCGGGTGAAACCCATCGACATCTTTTGCTGGGCTCACGGCATCGAGCACGCGATCGCTTCGAATCGCTTTTGGTAGCGGCAGCTGCACTAGTATCCCGTCGACATCGTCTCGCGCGTTTAGCTCACCGATGAGCTTTAAAAGAGCCTCTTCGCTTATATCGGCAGGAAGGGTATGGAGCTCACCGCGAATGCCGCACTCGTTGGCTGCTTTTTCTTTGTTGCGCGTATAGACATGACTCGCTGGGTCGTCGCCCACAAGCACCACATCGAGCCCTGGGGCCCGCCCCGTCTCCCGCCGAAATTGCGCCACTTCGTCGCGCACTTCGCCGCGGACTATTTCGGCCAGCAGTTTCCCACTTAGAATCGTCGCACTCATTGCGGCTCGACGGTAGCACGCCTTCGTAACACGTAAATCGCGGCAGCAACCGGCAAGAGCGCAAGACCGATCAGCTGCGATGTTGAAAGCGACAAGAAGCCGCCACGCGCGTCGTCTCGCAAAAATTCGATACCGAAACGGGCCGCGGCGTAGAGCGCGACAAACGCCGCAAATACCTGCCCGTCGAACCGCTTTTTTGGCTCGATCACGAATAGACAAACGGCAAAAATGGCGAACGAAGCGGCCGCTTCATACAGCTGCGTCGGGTGAACGGGGTGACTCGCGAGATGAGAGCTCGCCAGTTCATGGGTTTTTGCCTGCATTTCGCTCGCAGGACTCATCGGCGGGAATGAAATGCCCCACGGCGCGTCGGTTCGCGTCCCGAAACAGCAGCCGCCGAGAAAGCAGCCGATACGCCCAAAAACAAGCCCCAGCGCCACGGCAAACGCTGCCATGTCAGCCGCTTTCCAAAATGGAAAGCGATCGCGCTTGAGCAGGTACCAAGCGGCGACCGACGCGCCCAAAAAGCCGCCGTAATATGTTAGCCCGCCGCTCCAAAACTTTGCCCACGCAAAACAGTCGGCCTCTTTTGGATGGCAGACGCTCTTCGCCGCATCCCACACGCCGTCGTACGCGGGCGATAAACACTCGGCCTGCTCGAGCGGCCAATCGACGCGACTTGGGTCGGTGCACATGTGCACGTAGTCCCAAAAATAGCCGTCGGCGAGCACATGAAGAATGCGCCCTCCAATAACCCCCACCAGGAGCATCCCGATCCCCAAATCGACGATCACATCCGGATTTTCGCCGACGGAACGCGCCCACAACACGCCAGCCGCGGTCGCAAACATGAAACCGCTGATCAGCAGAACGAAGTAGGCTGGGAAACCAACATCAAAAAGCTGAAAAAGCTCTGGCTTCACGCGCTACTCTGCAGGCGCTTTTGTGGCCTTTTTGGTGCAAAGCATATCAATCGCCATCAGTCCGACGCCGATGCATATGGAGATGTCGGCGACGTTGAACGTTGGCCATTCATGATCGGCGCCGCCCCATTGCGCGTGCGCGCGGATAAAATCGATCACGTGCCCGTACCTGATTCGGTCGAACACATTGCCGAGCGCGCCGCCTAAAACAAGCGGCAACCCCCACGTAAGCGCGCGCTGATTCGGCTGCAGCTTTTTGTAGAGCGACACGATAAAAATCATCGCCACGACCGACACGATCAGAAAAAATGGGCGCCGCACGTACTCTTGCGTGTTTTGCAAAATCCCCCAGGCGCCGCCGCGATTTCTCGCGAGCACAAACTCTAGGTAGTTGGGGATTACCTCAACCGGCCCCTCGGCAAGTCGCTTTTCGGCCCATAACTTCGACGCGATGTCGCAAACAAGCGATACGGCTGAAACGATGGTCAAAAACAGATATGATGGCGTGTAGCGCTTCTTCTCATGCGGTTCGTTCGTGCTCATGGCAGGTTTGAATTACGTCGCATGCTCCTGCGTCCGTTGCAACCTTACGATGCATTTGTTTAGGTGTTGGGATGCCGAATGCGCCTTGGGCCCAGCCAAATGGGCTAGATCATGTACTTTCCGGGTGGCTTGCGAGCTCCCGCGTCAAGCCTTGCCTGGTCGGCGATTCGATATCGCCGTCGCAAGGGGCCGCTTTTGCGCCATTTCCGCCCGATCTTGACCCATCGCTCAAGTCGGCGCTCGAAGCACGGGCGATAAACTCGCTCTATACCCACCAGGCCGCTGCATTTTCAGCCGCGTCGCGCGCGGAGAACTTTGTCGTGTCGACGCCGACGGCGAGCGGCAAGAGCCTCTGTTTTCATCTGCCGGTGCTGCAGACGCTCCTCGCCGACCCCGATGCGCGCGCGATCTACATGTTTCCGACCAAAGCGCTGTCGCGCGATCAAGAGGCGTCGCTCCGCGAGCTTTTGGCTTTGACGCCGCGCGAGCAGGCGATTTCGGCCGTTGTTTACGACGGCGATACCCCGGCCGATGCGCGCCGTGTCGCCCGTGAGCGCGGCGGCGTTATTATGACAAACCCCGACATGCTCCACACGGGGATTTTACCGCACCACACGCAGTGGGCGCGAACATTTCAAAACTTGCGTTACGTCGTTCTCGACGAGCTTCACACGTACAAAGGTGTGTTCGGTTCGCACGTTGCAAATGTGCTTCGTCGCCTCCAGCGAGTCGCCCGTTTTCACGGTTCTAACCCGCAATTTATCGGGGCGACGGCAACGATTGGCAATCCTCGCGAACACGCCGAGCGCATCTTCGGCAATACCGATCGCGCTCTCACGCTCATCGATCAAAGCGGCGCCCCTCGGGGCACACGCCGGTTTTTTCTCTACAACCCGCCGGTCGTAAATTCAGAGCTAGGCATTCGCGCAAGCTACGTAAAACAGGCGGTGTCGCTCGGGGCCGACCTCGCGCGCGCCGGCGTTCCGACAATGATTTTCGGCCACTCACGAAACAGCGTCGAGACGATGCTTCGATATTGGCGAGATGCTGTTGCGCGCGATATCGATCCATCCCGCATCGTCGCATACCGAGGTGGTTATCTCCCAGCCGAGCGGCGCGATATCGAACAGCGCCTTCGCGAGGGGAACATTCTCGGTGTCGTCGCCACAAGCGCGCTCGAGCTCGGTATCGATATTGGCGATCTCGATGCGGTCATTTGCGCTGGCTATCCGGGGAGCGTCGCATCGATGTGGCAGCGTTTTGGGCGCGCGGGGCGTCGGGGCGAGTTGAGCATTTGCGTTCTTGTCGCATCGAGCGCGCCGCTCGATCAGTACCTCGCGCGCGAGCCAGCTTTTTTGCTCGGATCGCCAATCGAAGAGGCGCGAATTGACGCCGATAACGTCGAAATCGTAGTCCAACATTTAAAGTGCGCCGCGTTTGAATTGCCGTTTAAACACGGCGAAAAGTTCGGGTCGCTGCCGCCCGCGGAGACGGTCGAGGCGCTGCGATTTTTGGCTCACAACAACGTGCTGCACGAAGCAGGCGATACATTCCACTGGGCGGCCGACGCCTACCCCGCCAATTCGGTTTCGCTTCGAAGCGTCGGTTGGAGCAACGTGGTGATCATCGATGTCGAAAAAGATAAAGCGTTCGCCGAAATCGATTGGCGCGGCGCCCACACGATGGTGCACGACAACGCGATTTATCAACACAACGGCGAGTGCTGGCAGGTCGAAAAGTTTGACTACGAAAATCATAAAGCGTTCGTCCGGCAAGTAAAGCCGGACTACTTCACCGACGCGATGACGTACGTGCAAGTGTCGGTCATTCACAAAAACGACGAAGCGCCGGTCGCGCGGTCATCGTGGGCGAGCGGATGGGGAGATATTTCGCTCGTCGAAAAAGTCGTCGGATATAAAAAGATAAAGTTTTTTACGCACGAAAATGCAGGCTACGGCGATGTCTTTCTCCCCGAAATGCAGCTCCATACCACCGGCTTTTGGCTAAGCGTCCCCGAAGCGCAATGCGACTCCGTGTACGGAGGGCGAGCCGCCGCAATCGACGCCCTGCGGGGGATCGGCATCGCACTAGAAACGGTGGCGACGCTGCAGCTGATGTGCGACCCACGCGATTTGGGCGCAACGCTAGGGCAAGCGGAGCTAGACGAAATCGGCGGCGGCGTCCTGCCAACAAAGGTAAGAGGAGGCGTACGAAAAGGGTACGACCCGACGCTATTTTTGTACGAGCACACGCCAGGCGGCATAGGCCTAGCGGAGCGCATTTTCGAGCTACGAAACGAGCTACTAGAGCGAGCCGAACGGCTAATAGCAACATGCCCGTGCCAAAGCGGCTGCCCGGCGTGCGTAGGCCCCGGCGAAATGAACGGGATCACGTCGCGAAAAAGTACAGCGCTAAAGCTCCTAGCTTCCTCTCCCGCGAAGCGGGAGAGGGAAAGCGTGACGAAGTCACGCGAGGGTGAGGGCTCCGGGGTCCTAAATTCACATACAAAGATCTAAATCAGCAACCCCAATGGGTTCCCGTCCGATGAAGTGTCATGGACGTCAGTCAACAGCCAAGGCGTCTTCAGCGCGAAATAAGGACCTACCATCCTGCGTATCGCGCAAATGCCGAGGTGATTGCCGATGGAGACGACGTCGTTCTTGCCATTCATCGAAACTTGCATTTGTGCGGCGCTTCATTGGGCTAGAGCTTTTTCCACGGGTGTTCCTGCGGGCGCGGGCCCTCACCCTCGCGTGACTTCGTCACGCTTTCCCTCTCCCGCGAAGCGGGAGAGGAGGCTTAGCGCACTCCGTGGGCTTGGAACACTTCTTCCAGGTCGCTTCCGTTTAGCCCTTCGCGTGAATCGCGCATAAAGTGCAGCACGTCGCGTACCAAAATATCGTGCAATTTGTGCGCTCGCTTCTCGCTGTCAGCCGGCTTGTCACCCGCGACAAATGCTTCGAGATAGCCCTTTTCGATATTACTGTAGTGCACGTAACCGCCGAAGAATTTCGCTTCGACAATCGCCTCTTCAAACCGCGGCAGCGCGACTTTTTCAAATCCTTCGCTATGCCGATACACTCTACCGAGGCCCAAATTGTATAGGCCGACCACAACGTTGGTCATGGGTGGAGAGTGGCGCAAAAATTGTTCCCACTGATGCGTGTCGTTCGCATCAAGAATAACAAGTCCGAATTTGGCGTTATCGACAGTTTGGAAAAGCAAAACATCGGTCACGGGCTTTTGATACTTGCCGAAAAATTCAAAGTGGGAGCGCCCAGGGGCGTCGGCCGGGACAAAGTTCTTTGAAACATAGAGAGGCTCGTTCAGAACTTCCGCGAGATACGTCTGCGCCCCTGAAGTGCCCCATTTGGGATTCGTAAGCGCCGTGTGCAAAAGTTCCATCGGCGCCGTCGCGAGCGTGAAATTCGCGCTCAAGTTCCAGTTGACGACGTCGTGTGGGGAGTAATTTGGGTCCTCGCCAAAATCCTCTTCCTGCTCCGTCTGAAGTTCCTGCTCTTGTTCCTGCTCTTGCTCGACTTCAACCTCTTGGTCGGTGTCGAGAGTGTTTGAGTCAATCATTGCCGGCAGCTGCGCCGCTTCTTCCGAAATCACCGCCAACATCGGCGCGTGCAATGACGGTTTGCCGGCCCACCACGCTTTCGCGTAGTTCGTCAAAACGGTAGTGGTATTTTCGAGCTTCGATGAAAAGCCAAATACCTGGTAAAGCGGCTTATTTTCGATATCGATTTCAAACAAGCTTCTTGAATTTGTCACCGCCTGAATCATTGCGTCGCTCGACGTCCCGTCGGCAAGAAGGGTGTCGATGATTTGCGCGACGGCGACATTTTTAATTTTTTGTCGCGCCGCCCGGATGCGAAGCTCTCGCAGACGCACATCTTGATAGACAAGCGAGTAGACGAAAACATCACCGAGTGAAATCGGCATATCGTGGGCGATTTTCCAGTCGCCAAGACGCGTGTTGATAATCGCCTCGCCCTCCTTGGTAACGCAGTAATCGATTATTTTTTGATTTTTGTTAAGCCCACGAAGGCGCCACGCCGACTGCTGAATGTTGCGCGACACGAGATGCTCGTCGAACGTAAAAAATGCTTCGGTATCGGGCGCAACTTTCAAGTCAGAGCCGGTCGTGTGTCGCTTGTCCCAGAACGCGCCGCGCTGTTCTAATGGGGCCTCGGCTCCGGCTGGAAACCAAGTGATGTCGTTGCCGATATCGTAGTAGTAAATCGACCTTTTCGTCTTTTCGTGAACTCGCTCGGCGATATCCCAATTCTTTTTTTCTACGAAAAAGCCGCCTTCGTCGATAAGCGAACTCTTTGCTCCGCCGCCGCCCTCGTAAACACTGTCGATCGTCGGTTTCACAACGCGCACGTGCCGCGGCTTTCCGTCGGGCCCATAGTCGCGCCACAGCGTCCAGAACGTTTCGGGCGTCGTTTCGGAGAGGTCAAACCCAGCGAAAATTTTCGGGTAGGTACTACTGTTCCAGAGCGTCCCGCTAAGGCCGTTCACATTCAGATGTTTGAATATTGTCGCGTAAAGTTGCGCGTTGGTATTCAACTGCTGCGGATAAACACGAACCTGTTTTAGTACTTGGTGTTTTATAAGGTTAAATTGCCGATTCAAGTTGGCAGGAAGCGCCGTATCGTTCGCGAGTCGCCGAAGTTCCTCCGGCCCGATCCCGTGAATTCGCTGCCCCACCATCCCGAGCGTGCGAAGGCGCTTGGTAAATCGGGCGACATTGACCTGGCTCAGTTTATTAAGAAAGACAACTTCATCTTCGAGAATATTGGTGTAATTCCCGCTCTCGAGAATCATTTGGAGCGTGTAGTTCAAAGCTTCGAGCGGCGTTCCAAAGCGCGAACGGTTTACAGGTGAACCGAGATGATACGGAATCGCAAAGAGGCGATCGCCGAAACGAGCCTTCACCGGCTTCCCGTCCGGTAAAAGCTCTTCTTCTATCGGCCCGTAGTGAACGCCTAACTTTTTCTGCGCCGTAAGCGGAAATACCGAATGCAGCTCTTCGAAGATCGTCGCAAGAATATTCTTTGACGTAGTGTCGAGCTTGTCGTCAAAAATGGCGCGGTCGCCGTGCAAAAGGTAGGTGCGCGCCGCTTCTTTAGGAATCGCTTCGAGGAGCCGTTGAAAACGGTCTTCGCCGAAGAAAAATGGCTTTGCGTCGAGAATCTTGTCGACGAGGGTCGGTTTTAGCGTCTCATAAACATCTTTCGTAAACGCTTCGGCCAGCGGGCTATCGACGGCGCAACGAATAAACGGAAGGCTGACGAGGGTGCAGATCTCCGGGTCGGTTGCCAGCAAGTGATAAAAAGAGAGCGCAACGTTCGGCAGCGGCCGCAATTTTTCAGAATCGATTAGTGAAATCGACTCGCCGACCGAAAATTGGTGCGAATGAAGCACATCGAGCGCCAAATCGACTTCGTCGATATTCAGGCGACCGTACTCTCTAAGAAATCGAAAAATATTGGCAAAAAGCGCGATTTCGTCGGGCCTCTTATCGGCCTGGAGCACGCGACTGACAAAGTTCAGAAAGAGCGATTGAACCGAACTGTTCGTCACGACGACAGTCCGTCCGCTCACGCGGTCGTCTTGAAGACGTTTGTAAAGAAGCGCCAAATCGTCTCGACCAAAGTAGTTTTTCCGGCTTACTTCGACTACGTCAACACCGCTCGAAAACGCTTTGCCTAAGCGCGTTGAAAGCTCTTTCGACATGCTTCTCACCAATGCTTCCGGCAGCATGATCACGTTGAGCCAGTCGCGCGAACCATCGAGCGCGATCAAAAGCGGAAGGAGAACCGACGTTTTCCCGGAGCCGGGGATCATTTCGATCAGCGCCCCTTCGTTTTCGATTCGGCCGTCTTTAATAGCGAGACGGTTGAGCGCTTCGACCTGATCTTTTCGGATTAGTAGATCAGTAAAGTACTCAAACACAAGATACTCAATATGCTCATCTACTGAATAGTTGCGCTCACCGAGCGCGATTCGAACAACTTCTTCGGAGTTTTTGCTGCGGACCGCTTCCGTCAAACGCTTGACCTGCTGCACGTAGGTCGCATCGACGAGGTAGCTTGCTAGCTTGTTCATCAACGCGTTAAAATGGGCGACATCGTTCGTACCCAACTGCGCATGAAATGGCAGGTGGCTTCGACGAAGAAGCATGTAAATTAGATCGTTAAATTCGATGCGCTTTGTCGCGTCGGCCAAGTGAGCGAGCTGCTGCCCTCCCCCTCCAGCCAACATCGGGGCGTATTTCGTCCCGTCGGCAACGATTTCTTCGCGAAGTTGCGCAAGTTTTTCTTCGCGCGTTTTGATTGGAGGAATAGCTTGAACGACCTGCGTCCAATCATTAACGACGTATGTTTTTCTATTTTTTAGCGACGCGGTGACAAAATCACGAATTTGCTTCGATAAAGCCAATTCGGGCACTGCATCGCTCAAACGGTCGTTCGCCGCCTCCGCGCGCTTTATCGATATTTCGAGCGCGGCCAATTTAGCGAGTTCGACCGCTTTATCGTCGGCACTCGTTGTCGACACCGTAAACAGGCTAGCAATTTGCTCTTCCGAAAAGAGAGGCGTCGAGAGCGAATCTGTAACCTGAATAGCTGGTGCTCCGGTGAGAACGTCTTTGGATGGCGAAGGAATAGGCGGCGTGTGAGGTTTAACGAGTTTAACCGGGTCGCCTTGCCCAATTGGGGTGTCAATTACGTGGAAATTTGGGTCGTACTCGTACTTTTTGCGCGAGCATCCTTGGCAACCGTCGGAGTCCGGTGCGCCATGCCGCGTAAGAAGCGCGTTTAGCGTCCGAGACGAATCAAAATAGAGGTCCCAGAGCCCTTGATTGTCGTTCCCCGATGCCAACGCGACGTGGTAGCGCGAGACCGCGTCGTCAAGAGTGCGCGAAAACTCGGCCCAAGGCATAATGTGCGCGCCGGACCGTCGTTCGGCGTCAAGTTGAAGCATGCTTTCGTAAAAAGCGAGTCGTACCGGCGCCTTGTCGCTTTGTAGCTCTTGAGACGATTCTTCACGCACATACGCATTTAGCCAAAGTCTGGCCTCGTTTCTAAACTGCTCCATTGAAAGATTCGACACGTCGGCATGCGGAACGGCAGAGAGCAACCAGCTGCGAGCGGTCGCGATGTCGCAGTCGTCATCGAGCAGCGTTTGATACAGTTGGCCGGTGTTGCTCCCGTCGATAAGTAGCTTCAGCGCTTCGAAGTCACCGCCGCTCCAGCTCGTTCGCAAAGCGGCTCTCGCGAGCTTGGCCGGCGTTTCTGACGCAGGGCGAACACTCGGATTTACGATGTATGCTTGGTTCGCCTGCTCTAGCTTGATCGCAGCAATTCTGTTTGTGATTCGTTGCAGGGCGCGAATGGCACGATCCAACTCATCTTGAGCCGCCTCGCGAGCGCTGTCATCTTGAGCCGCCGCGCTGCCGTTCAATTTTTCGATCTTTTCGGAAAGATATTTGAGAAGCGTTGTGGCAATTCTGAATTCGTCGTCCACTCCGAGCAAGTCGCGATTAAAGAGATCGACTTTCTGGAGATAGGCGAGGTACATCGCCGTCAACGGCGCGAGCGCTGCTTCGTCATTAAAAGCTAACTGATAATACATCGCGTCTTTAATGAGCCACGATGCGGCCAAGAGAGAGATGGCATCTGCCCGCGGATCGTTGTCGCTTGGTTTATACGCTCGGTCTAAAATATTTCGCGTTGCGATCCATCGCAAAATAGTAACTTCGGATTCAGAAAGCGGACCAAGAACCGAAGAGTTCGATCGAATTTGCTCCGCGGCAGCGCGGTACTCGTGTTGCCAAAGTCGCCGTAACGCCAAGTAAAATCGCCCGGTGTCGCTTCGGGGCAAAACGCGATTTTCTAGTTTCTCATCGTCAACGTCATAGATCTCGATCGGCGCGGTGCGATGTTGAACCTGAAATTGCGCTGCAAAGCTGTGAAGCGCTTTTTTGCCCCGTTCCATTTTCAGGCGCTTCGATTTCTCCGCGGGCGATTCGTCTTCCGGCGGAACTATCACTTTAGTTGGTTCGTCGACAAACGGCTGAATGGGCACTAGCGCTTGCCGCGACGTTGATGAATCGGTTTTTGCTTCGCACAATAGGTACGAGACCGGAAGGCCTAGAGCGGAGCTGTATTGCTCGATCGCTACGACGTGATCTTTGAGGAGCGGGCATCGAAGGCGGCCGTCGATGACATCAAATTTAAGTTTGAGTCGCGGCAGTTCGACTTCAACAACATCTTTCTTGTTGGTCGACCAGAGATAGACACTTTTCCAGTCTTCGATCTGCTCAAAGACTCGATAGGGCGAATCCTTCGCAACGTTAATCGCAAAATCGCCATTTTTTCGCTGAATGGAAACAACTTGTCTGCCGCGCATCGTGACGGTAAACGGCGAAGATTCAATAACCGTGAGGCCATCATCGCTCCCGAGTCGTTGCCAATAATCGACTCCTGGTAGATACGCGGATGTATCTTTGAGTACCGTAAGCGCGTCATCTGGAAGATATTGAAACCAGGCGCCTTTCGGCTCTTCGCGCTGAATCTGCCACGCTTCGTTCGCAAGCTTCGCGCGGGCGGAGAGGCCGTCTTTCCATGTCCAAGAATACGCTTGGTCGCTTGCCAGACGGGTCGCGTTCTCTGGCGCTTTTACGTCGCCGAAGACTTTTTGATAAACCAAGGGTGGGATTGGAAATCCAACGATAGGATTTCCGGCGTCGACCACTTCGCCTCGGATGACGTCAATCGTGTAGTTGCCGCTTGAAAATACTCCCGGATAGTTTTCAATCCAAGTGCCGTCTGGCGTCCCGGGGAGAATGTCGGCTCTTATCTCGTTAAGCGCCGCGTCGTTGCCACGAAAGTAGGCTAACAAAGCAGTTGTGTTGGCCACCAATATATTTTGAACTGCTCTCTCGCCAAATGGGTCTTCGTAGGCCGCGTTGCGAATTGGGTGCAGTTGATGTTCGATATAGCTACGGAGCAGAAGCGCGATGCCGTCACTTCCTACGGGCTGCGGGTCGTAAAGATATGTTTGAACTAGGTTGAGCCAGAGAAAGCTCTTTTCATCGAGGTCGGTTGCGGCTTTCGCGAGGCGCAATAGCTCCGCTCTAGTCCCCGTCAACTTCGCCAAGTCAGCGTCGCTGATTTTTGCGTTCAGTTTGGTCTTGGCGAATACGGCATAGTCATAAAAAATCTGCTTCATTCGAAGCGCGAAAGCGGCCCCTTGCATGTTGCTAATTTGGTAGAAATTATCGAACGATCGGTCGCAAAAAGATCCAAGTTCGCCGATAAGAATTGTCACGGCGGCTTCGTTGTGTTGAAGCTGATCGAGAAGCAGCGTCGGATCGAAAATCAACTTTTCAAACAAGCGCTGGTAAGCCGGCAAAAATAGCAAATTTGAATGGCGCGAAAAAAAGCTGAGCGTCTGAATAATTTGTTGATCGCGGATGCCGCTGATTCCCAAAATCCCACGCGCTCGTTCGCGACTCATTGTGTCGCTGAGCAGCCCGTTCAGCTTGTTAACAATAAGCGCGTTTGGCGCCTGACGGTCTCGAGTCGGCTTGCTATCGACCATCGCGGTGTAGAGCTTGTCGAGCTCCTGGCGATATTTCGTCGCCTCGTCGTCGGTAAACGGCTTCGTTGCATTTTGCAAATGCGTGTACGGGCTTATGTAAAATCGCTGCGACGCATGCTTGAGCTTTTCGCCCTCTTTTTGATAAAAATGTTCGTCAATGGGAGGAATTTCGGCGCCAAATATTTCGTAGCTTAGTTCAACGAACTGCTCCTCGATAAATTCGTCTGCGGGGAGTCTGCGAAGTTCGCTGTCGCTAGCCTTCTCCGGATGTACGTATCGGCATGAGCACTCCCCGCCGGACAGACGGCCTATCCGGAAGAATCGTCTGGCGTCGGCCTCACGAATTCGAAACGCCGGGGTCTCATCGGTTGTCGTTACCGATGGATCCGAAACCCGAAAAGCAAACGACTTTCGTCTGCCGGCGACGAATTCGTGAGAATCGGCAGAGCCGAGTGTCCACGATGGCGTAATCGGTGCGGTAAGGAGAAGGTCGGTTATTCCGGAGAGGGTTCGAAGATCGTAAAAGGTTGGCGGAAGCGTATTTCGCGCCATCGCTTCAACCGCTTTTCGTTGGATGGCGTTTTCGCGACTTGCGCGAGACTTGGGCGGCAGCTGAACGACGACCGTGCATGCGAGCGGCCGATTGTCATTGTCGCTCGCAGGACACTCATACGTCGTCGTAGTCGGTGGGGTTACGGCATCAAAGTCGGCATTTTTTTCCAGCCATCGTTTTGCCCAAGCCAGGTCTTTCCAATTTATATTTTTTGACCACGACGTTGTTTGCTCCAGCGCCAGCGGCGAAACGTCGGTTGTCTTCCACAGGTGCCGCGACGCGCCCGAACCGCGGGAATAGTTGTATGCAGTATCGAGACCTACCGGGTAGTCTTCGTATCCAAAGAAAGATTTGGAGTTTGGTGCAAGGCGCTCATGTTCGTTTTGGTAGTAGCTTTTAAGCTCATGAAGCTTCCATTGCCAGCGCGGGTCTTCTATTTGAAATACTGATAGGTCGCCGAACAGAAAGTTGTCGATTCGTTGCTGAATCATGGAAGGGATGTCGAGCTGCGTTCGCAGATTGCTCGAATCGCCCACGGTCATCAATGTCAACGAAGTCAAAAATTGAATCGCCGTGATTCGTTCGTGGTTTTCGAAAACGGTTACACGTTTTAGAAGCGCCCACAAATAGAGCTCATCGATTTGCGCGAGCGCCGCCAAATCGGCCTGCTTCAACTGAGGCTGATGGAGATTCGCCTGCAAAGCGAGCTTCTCAACCGCATCGATTGCCGCGGGATAGTGGCCGCGCTCTACCGCGTCGAGCAGATCTTGTCGAAACGTGGCGAAATCAACTTCTGAAAAGTTCGAAACTTCGCTCGGAGCAATCGAACCGGTCGTGTCGGCAATTTGCGAAAGCGCGGGCAGCTGCGCGTCCGCGAAAATGAGCGGAGCGTCAGCCCCCGGGTTGATGCTGGTGAATTGCGGTGCGCCGGCACTCGCAACCGCGTCAAGTTGGATTTGCGCCGCTGCAATGTCGTCATAAATTCGTCCGCCGATTCGGGCCGCCGCCGCCGCCGCACCTTTGTCGATAACGAAGTCGGATTGCGATTCGATCGCATCTCTAGCGAAAAATGTAAGCCCTTTTCGTAGTAAATTGACTCGACCAGGCTGCTCCAAATCGGCGGTGCTCGCGTAGTCGTTAATTGTTTTTGAGTTGATAAGAAATTCGAGTTCGGGCGCGATAAATTCGGCGACTCGTCCCTTCCCTGCGACGATCTTCGTCAACACGCTTTCCATCACGAGCGGCGCGGTAAAGTAGACGCAAGTACCGGCATTTTGCGGGTCTGCAAAGAGCGCCGGATCGTATTCGATTGGGTCTTTTCGCCCTTCTAACATCGGCAGCGCCCGCTCGTAAAAATCGACTTCGGAGAGCGGTTTTAGATAAATATCTTGAATTAGACTCAAGAACGCAAAGCTTGTAACGTTCGCGAACGGTATTTCAGTGACTTCCACGAACGGAAAATACTGCTGCTTATACCCGAGCAGCGAAGAGGCATGGTATTCGAGGCCGCCGCCTTCGTTGTAGACGCGGAATCCGTATGAATCGCCAGATTGTTTTGTGAACTGAAAGTTAACGGCATGTCCCTTCCAACCTCCGGGCATAAATAGCGACATGCCGTCTGGAAGCGCGAGCAGTTGCCGAATCAGTTCATCGCGAAATGCCGTGATTGAGTCGCTTTGACCAAAGAGTACGTGAAGCCGCTCGGAATTGTCATAAGCGGCAATGAGTCCGTTCAGAACGTCTTGCCGGACATCTGGATGCGGCCTCGGATCTTTTGATAAAAAGTCGATTTTTGCGCCAAAGCACGGCTGGCTCTGCTCTTCATCGCTAATGTAGACATGGGCTTTCAGCTCATCGCGAATCACCGTCAGGGCATTTTTTCGATGGGCAAGCGTCTCCGCTTCGCCGCCATGCCCCTTCCCTCCCTCTTCTGCCGCGCCAAAAATATCGCCCTGAACTTGAAGAAACGTCGTGTCGCGAATTTCGCTCGCCGTCGCCTCGTCGAATACCGGCCCTTTCGATGGGTTGGCCAATATTTGCTTTGTTCTGCAGTAAGAGAGAAGCTCTTGCAGCTGCTGGTAGTCGTCGACAACCTTTCGAAATTTCGTTTCGTCGACATCGCCTTTTTTATTTGAGAGTTCGGTAACCTCGGAGCGAAGGCGCTCTGGGATTTTGAACGTCGGGTCGTCCGCGTCCGAATCGCCCAGGCAATCGACGCTAACGTTCTCGAAATTCGATAACGAGCGAATCGCCTGCTTTTCGTAGTTTGGAAAACAAGCGTTGATGCGAGCTTGCTGCGATGGCTCTTTGCATCCGCTAGCGATCGCGACGACGGAGAGTGCCATCGATAGCAGTCGCAAGCGTACGACCGGATTTAACCGGAGCCGAAGCGGCCCCGAAAGCTCCCAAATCGCCATGACGCATCCCCCCGAAGCGCTGATTGATTGCGATAACGGTATCAGACAAACGGGGCGTCACGGCTCAGAGAGTGGTTATTGAACCGTATAACGTGGTGATGTTGCTGGGCGCGTCGAACGTTACGATCGCTCGAAAATACGCGGAGTATCGTTTCCAAACGTGCGCCCATGCCAAAAGCTCGACGTGATGTAGGCCCGCTGGAGCCATCGATCGGTCCCGTCATAACGCGGTGTAAATGCCGTTCTACCGCGCACAACTTTGTGGTTGTTGAACACGATGAGATCGCCCGGGCGGAGATAGACTTTTCGAAGCACGCTGGGCTCTTCGAGCGCGGCGCGGAGCTTTGCGAGCGCATCGTTGGAACGCGCATCGGTGCCGCATGTGGTCTCGAGATTGAGGCGCAATTCGGGCGAATCGTCGGGGCCGCTGAGGAGCGGCGTCGCCGCCGAACTGTCGCCTCTCCGATGCGCACCCTTCCACGACTCGGGCGCGCCGATCACAAAGAGTGGCTCGCGGAGAACGCTGCGCACATCGTCTGTAAGCAGCGACAGCGCGACTTTGCCGGTAACAAACGTTGTCGCGGCAGCCGCTTCATGATCCGCGCGCAAACAGAATAGCGCGAGCATCGGTGGGCGAAGATCGGAAAAGGCGACTTCGGTGTGCACGAAAAACTCAGAGTCGCAGGTTTGATTCGATTGCGCCCCCTCGCGAGTTTGCACCGGCGCGATCGTGCTTATCAACGCGCCATCTTTCAAGGCGCGAAAGCCGTATGGACGCCCTAGTATTTGAGCGATTCCAAGAAGAATCGACTCGCTGACAAACGTGAATTTATCGAGCGGCTCACCGCCGTCGGATGGCGTTGCGGGGAGGCGCGGATCGACTGGCAAATTGCTCAGCAGAAGCACGCCGGGAGCGTCGGGACGATGAAACCGCTCGACCTGTTCCATCTGCGCGATCGAGAGCACATCGACCACGCGCTTGCACGCGTAAGCGACCGCTGTGTCGACGCGGTCGCCATAGGGCGACGGTGCATCGAGGAGCCCCCATCGAAGTGCTGCCGACGACGCCGCATCGAGATCGATCGACACGACTTCGCTTTGAGCGCTTTCTTTTAGCGCGGCATCGTCGGTGCGCATGACCGGCATCAAAACAGAACCGCTGGTAGCCACGCTTACGACATCATGATTCGACGCGCGATAGATCCCCGGCCCAAAAAATTCATCGTTGAAGCAAAGCAGCGATCCAACAAAAACATGGTCGTTATGCGCGGCGTCACCTGGAAGATGTTCTGCCAAAAAACCGACTTCGTGCGGTTCAAGATACGACGTCATAATCGCGCGTGTCGCCAGCACGCTCAGGATGCGCTTGTCGTGCGCGATAAAAATTGTTCGCAAATCGTTCAGGCAGAGCGAGCGCGCCATTGCCGAACGAACGTCGGGCGAAAGCGCCATGATTTCATCTTGGTGTAGTTCGAGAACAAGCTGTTCAATTGGGCCGCTCGCATCGCAGAGGAGCGAGTTGTCGATGCGCAATTCGCTCGGTGCGACGCGGCGCACTTCACGCCCGGCCGCGGCCATCGCGTCGCAAAAGAGATGAACATCGCCGCCGCGCTCGCGGCCGCGCACGACGCCAATCGGCAAATCTGGGGCAAATAGTTCAAGAAAAGCGAGCGGGATTCGTTCAAGTGACGATAGCCCCGCCACCCCTTTTGACGCCAAGTGCGGCAGCTGACCGGCGACAATATTGAGCGCGTGGCTAACGAAGTAGCCGTTCGTTGGGAAGCGCGCATTAATTTCGCGAACGCGCATCTTACCGTTTGCCGCGTGCAAAATATCGGGGCGAAACGTGCCGACGTCGTATTCAACAGGGCACTGTTCGAGCAGTTCGACAACATCGCGCGGAAGCGAGATGATTTCGGAAATGCGCGCGTCGTCAAAGTAGTTCCTGACAATCTGCGCAATCGCCTTGTGAAGCACGCGCGCGAGCTCACGTTGCTCCATGAGCCGCCGCCGCGTTACAACGACGGGGTCGGGGCTAAACGTATCGGTCGGCGCGAAATGGCTAAGATCGATGCCTACAAGCTTCGTAATAGCGCTGCGCAGTGACAGTTCGTTGTCCGTCATCGAATGACGGAGTCCAGGATTGGCGTTGCGGTCGATTGAAATCACATCGTCCTCACAAAAAGTTAAGTCGCGATTTGTCAGGTCGCATTAAGTGAGGTGGCGCGAGAAATGCGACTGCGCAACTGTCAATCGAAAAAAAGCGAGCAGCGGTCGGCGGGCACCAACGCGGGTATGGCGGGGGCTCGTCCCCCGCCGAGGCACCTCTCCGTAGGGCGGGGGCTCGTCCCCCGCCGAGTCAATATGCGAGGCGAGTAAGCCGCGTTTGGCTGAGCAGCGGCAGTCGCGCTCGTGGCCCCGATTGCCGAATTGCTCGCGCGCACTCGTCGATCGTAAGGCGGCGCGGGCCAAACGGTGATGAATCGGCCGCGTCTGAATCCATCAAAAGCGTAGGCGTGTCGATGCCGAAATCGTCGGGATGGCCCGGGTCGTTAAGCAGAACGTGGCCGAGCTCGTGCGCGAGCGTTAGGCTACTCTTGCGGGCGCGAACGCCGGCGCGATCGAGCAGAACGATATTGTGGAGGCTCGACGAATCGCTCCCGATAAACGACTCGCCAATTCTCGCACCACCGGCAAAAGATGGGAGCACGACAATTTCAACGGTGCGCGGGTCGCCGTCGTCGATCGATTTTAGGAGCGTCCGCTCTTCAATCGTCCCTGCCATCGAGTCCATGTCTTGAAAGTGCTGAAGACCGTCGCTCAAATCGACGTTACCGATTCGGGCAGACAGCGTAGGGTCGCTGCTTACTTCGTAGGCGCCGTTCGCGTCGGGTTCTAGGACGGCAAACGCGCCGTTGCGTGCGCGCACAAGGAGGTCGACGCTTCCTGCATATCCGGGGCTAATTCGTGCATTTGGTGAGATCGTTGTGGCGAAGCCGGCGCGCTCGATGGCGCGAGCGACTTCGTATGCCACCAGGTCGACCGAACTTCCTGGGCGGGTGGTGGTCGTGATCGGATGGCCATTGACGCGAAATCGAATCGTGCCGCCCGATGCGGGAAAGCCAAGACCATCGCCAATAGCAAGAAGGTACGGCGGCGGTGGGTCGACGACGCGTACCTCGATTGCGCGCGGGTCGCCGAGGGCGATGCCGCATTCGTTCCAAATCGTTGCGGCGGTGATCAGTTCGGACCGAACAAGCGCGGCCGCTCCGAGATCGTTTCCCCCGATTGCGGGCGCACTGCCCGGGAGCGCACGAAAAACAAACGGGCGGATCGTTGCTTGATACAACCCGATCGGACCGATCGCCGAATCGCGCGGCCCCATCACGCGAATCGCCTGCAACTTACGCCCTCCGGAGCGAACGACGATCGCGCCGCCAACTTCGCCGCGTATTGAACGCGCCGTGGCGACGGGGTGGGTTCGGTCGACATCATCGACAACAAATCGGATCGGCGCGGTCGCAAAACAGTCGACTGGCGCCGAGCTGCACGTGACGGGTCGGAACGGCAAATCGTTCAGCGTATCGATCGTCGCACCGGACGCGCTAACCGATTGAAGCGTGATGTTTGGATGAATCGATTCGAACATTTCAGTTCGTGGAAGCTCAATGAGCACGCGCAGCGCATCTGGGTCGTCGTACCGGGCATCGAACGACTCGGGCGGCAGCGACGGCGGTGTTCGATTGAGCGACGCGTGATGATTGGCAAAATCGACGTCGCGTCGATCGCCGTCGCGCATCGACGCGCCAAAGACTTCAACGCGAAAATCGATGGCGCCACCATTGATTGATAAAACACCCTGAAACACGCCAGAAGAGACACCTTGAAGCATCGCTCCGGGAGGGACGGTGACGGCGCCGTTTTCGGCAGCCCAGGCGACGGGCGAGCCGCGCACAATCAATCGTACATGCTCGCCTCCCGATACAACGCGAAGGAGTCCACCAACAATCGGCGGCGGAACCGGAGCGAGATCGATTCGGGCCGCCGGCGTTAAGTTCGTCTGGATTGAGTCGGCCTGGCCGTCGACATCGTCGTCGTCGCGATCGGCGATGACCATCATGGCCAAAGTTTTCGTGGCAACGGCGCTGTGGCCTAGCGTCGGCGCGAGAAGCGGCGCCAATGCCATCGCCACGCACAAGCGCCTACTCAATCCACCCCCGCTGAATTGCGCGAAACGGAAATTCGCTCAGCACTGAGTCGCGCGCCGCATGAATGCGCGCAGCCCACGTGACGTCGGCGAGATTGGTGGTCTCAAGAAGTTCGTCAGCCACGATGGTTGCGAGGTCGATGTTGCCTAGTTCGGCGATCGCGGCGGTCGCGAGGCCTCGCACGCCCGCGCGCTCCGGGTCGCGTGCGACGCGCGCGATCGCGTCGCGCAAATCGGCACGCCCATAATCGCGCGCGAGCACGAATGCCGCTCGGACTGCGACGTCGTCCGGCAGCGCATCGCTTTTCAAGAGCGATTCGAGCATCGGACGTACAGCAGGCGCGCGCGCGCTTGCGATGCGAAAGAGAAACGTCATATCGCGATCGGCGCTCGGTCGATCGGAGAGTCGCGCGATCAATTCGACCGTTGGTCGTGCGAGCGGCGGCTCAACTGCTGGGCGCCCTTGCGTTTTTGCGCTCGTATCGGCAAGCGCCCATCCGACAAATGCCCACGCGGCGCGGGAACTTGATGTGCCCCCTTCGGCACTGGCAGACGCTTCTCGAAGCGCAGCCAAATCGCCTGATTTGGCGGCAATTTCACCGAGAACGAGCCATCGCCCAAGATGCCGCTCGGCGCTGCGCAAGAGCGCCAAGGCTGCCGCTGTGCCCGGTGCAATGACCGTTCTGCGTGTCAGCGGCACAAATAGCTCCGCGCAAAGCGCGATGCGGTGGCTCTCTTTGATCATTGGAGCGACCGATGCGAGCAGCGCGCCGGTCGATTCGCCACGCACGACGCGAGCGACTTCGGCCGCAAATGCCACGTACACGTGACGCGACGACGCCGCGCGCGAAAGTGGGCTGCTCAGCGACGGATCGCTCATCAACGAAGCGGCGCTCAGCGCCGTGTACGCGAGCGGGCTTGCTGCAAGATCGTCGCGCAGAAGAATCGTGCTGAGCGTCGGGATGACGCGAGGATCGCCCGCTTCAGCGAGCGCACGAAGACCCGCACTCACAAGCGAATGCGACGCATCGCTCACCCCATGCTCGAGCGCGTGAGCCACAAACGCCGCGATAGAGCCGCGCAATTCGGCACTGAGCGGCGCAAGAGCGCGAAGCGCACCGGCGAGCCTGCGATCGCCGGGGAGGGCCTCTTGTGCGCGTTCAAGCTCGGCAAGGGCAAGACCGCGCGCTTTATCGCCCAGCAGTTCACAAGCGACGCCGCCGCGCCCTCGCGCGCCAGACCGCTTGCTATTAGCCTTCTCGATCTGCATCTCGACGGCACCCCCTCCGTCGCCCAGAATATAGCAAGCCTAGAGTTTTTGATAGGGCGCGGTCGTCGGCACCCGTAAACGTGCCCGGCTGTTGATCTCGAGCTCTACGAGCGTCGAACAACAGTCATGCGAACTGTCTCCCCTTCGACGACAAATTCTTTCGCTTCGCCTTCGATCGCCGCGAATTTCACATTCTCGGCCAAAACGCCCGTTTTCAAATCGCCGAGCCGCTTTGACACGATTTCGCGCACGCGGTCCCCAGCTGCCAGCGTGACGTCGATGCGGTCGGTGTACTCAAACCCGCGCTCTTTGCGCTCGGTTTGAATCCGGTATTGCAGCTCACGAAACAGCGCTAAATCGCGCAATTCGTCGTCGAGCTCGGTCTCGATGACAACCACGCCGATGCGGTCGCCCGCCGCGGCGAACCCTTCGTGAGCCTGAAACGCGATTTCAACATCGGGTTGCGTGAGCGCGACGCCGTCGAACGTAATTGTCTCGCCATCGGCGAGACGGCCCCACATTTCAGCCGCTTCGCGTGTTGCCAACTTGGCCATCGACCCCTTGAGCCGCTGCGCATCTTTTCCGAGTCCTCGTTCGCCGAGCGTCCGAAAATTCGGTTTGAGCTTGTATTCGACATACTTCGCGACCGATTCGTTTGGTACGTCGTCGACCGCTAGCACATTAAGCTCTTCGCGAATCATCGCGTGGCATTCGGCAATCGAACTTCGGAGCGATGCGCGTAGTGCATCGTTCGCGACGATCAAGTGAGCCGCGCGAAGCGGTTGCCGCACTTTTAATTTATGCTGTGTGCGCACTTGCAAACCAAGGCTGACGAGCGCACGAATCGCACCGATTTTCGTCGAGAGCGCCGCATCGATCGCCGCTTCGTTCGCGACAGGAAAGTCTTCCAGGTGGACGCTCTCTTTGACCTGCTTGTTGTGCTTTCGCGCCGGGCCAACGACCAAATTTTGATGGAGCGATTCGGCGATGAACGGCACGAACGGCGCCGCGACTTTCGATAGCGTTACCAGGCACGTATAGAGCGTTTCGTAGGCTTGTCGTTTGTCGGTATCGAATGCCGATCGCCAGAAGCGTTCGCGGCTCCTTCGCACGTACCAATTCGACAGTGCGTCGACGAACGTTGTGAGCCGCTGCGTCGCTGCATAAACATCGTACCCATCGAGGTCGCGCGTCACTGCGAGGACCAAGCTTTCAAGCTCGCTCATCACCCAGCGATCGAGCTCGGAGCGCTCTGAAATAGCTGAAAACTCATGGGAATATGGGTCAAACCCATCAATGTTTGCGTAAATGTTGAAGAACGAAAAGACGTTCCGAACCTTCACCAAAAATTCTTTTTGCAGGGCTCGCACGTTTGCGAGCGAATGGCGCGTCGAATTCCATGGCGGGTTCGATGCGTAAAAAAACCATCGAAACGCGTCTGCGCCTGGCGCGGGCGACGTTGTATCTTCGATTTCGACGCGCTCATTCTGCGGGAGCCACGGGACCGACGCCGGCTTAACTGTGGGGTTGCTCGTGCAAATCACGCCGAGTGTCGACCTGTCGTTTGGCGACAGAACAATCACGCGACGGCGCAGTTTCTTTGCCGCGCGGAGCGTGACGGCGTGCCGCTCGCTTGAATCGCTCCGGTACATTGTGACGGTCGCGCCGTCTTTTAAATCGAGCCCTTCGAGATCTTCGCGGCAGATCCACGCGACGCCATCGGCCGGAACAATTGCGGGATCGATCGATGCGTCGACGACGGCAAATTCGGTTCGAACGCGGTCGAGAATCACTTCGGGAGAGGTGTAATTCCCCTTCGATTTCGACTCCTTTTTCCCCTCCGTGTCGGCTACATGCCCCAGCACGATGCATGTTTTGAACGGATACGGAAACGGCACTGGGCCGCCTTTGCCATCCGAAAGCCCAAGGCGCTTTTGCGTTTCGTCGTCGAACAGGAGTGTCGACACCATGAGCAGCGAATAAAACCAGCCGCGCGTCTGATCGATCGCTTCCGATATAAAATCGGACGGGAAGTTCTTTTTGAAAATGTCGCCGCCTTGGTGCGGAAAGCCCCACTGCGCGTACGGCATGCAGCCGGTATCGAACCAGCAGTCGATCACGTCGGGGACGCGGCGATAGACGCCCGGCTCGCCGTGATTCTCCCAAGTAACGGCGTCGACCCACGGCTTGTGAACGATTAGATGTTCGTTGAGCGACGGGTCGGCTTTTTTTGCTTCGTAAAAGTGGTCGAATGCGAGGGGGTTTTTGGCCAAAATTTCGGCGACTGAGCCCGGCGCTTCAAGCTTCCCTGATACGTCGTTGACCCACACGTTGAGCGGCGTGCCCCAATAGCGCTCGCGCGAGAGCGCCCAGTCGACGTTGTTATCTAAAAAGTCGCCGAAGCGCCCATTTTTGATATGCGGCGGGAGCCATTCGATCGCCTGATTGTTCGCAATCGCTTTTTCGATTACCGCTGTCGTCCGAATGTACCAAGCGGGGCGCGCGTACTGGATGAGCGGGTCGTTATCGGAGCGCCAACAGAATGGATAATCGTGCCGATATGTTTCGGCGTGGACAAGAAGGCCGCGATCGCGCAGCTCGTGCTGAATTTCTTTGTCGCAATCTTTTACCCATCGGCCGCCGTATTTGTTCACTTCGGCGAGGAATGTCCCGTCCGGGTTCACGGCGCACAAGAGCGGTACGCTTAGCGGATCGCTCAGCCGCGCAAGCTCACGACGGTGCGCCTGAAAGTCGTCTTCGCCGAAAGCCGGCGCGACGTGCACAATGCCGGTACCTGCGTCGAGCGTGACGAAGTCGGCGGCGATCACGCGCCAGTAGATAGGCAGCGATTCGCCAGACTTTGTTTTTACCGCTGTCGAGGCGAGCTCGCGATGATAAAAATCGAATGGCGGCACGTACGTTAGGCCAACGAGCTCTTTCCCTTTAAACTCACGCTCGATAACCGCTTCGGCTTTAAGCTGCTTTGAAATCTGCGGGAGCAGCGCTTTGGCGACAATAAGGCGGCGCGCGCCAATGGTTACGCGAACGTAATCGTGCTCAGGATTGACGGCGGCATACGCGTTTGACGGAAGCGTCCACGGCGTTGTCGTCCAGACAAGGAGCGAGACATCGGACTCGCTTGTGAGCGGGAACGCTACAAAAACGCTCGGGTCGTCGACCTGCTTGTACCCCTGCCCCACTTCGGCTGCGCTCAGCGCCGTGCCGCCTTGCGCCCACCACCAGACGACCTTGTGCCCCTGATAGAGCAGCCCTTTTTTGAACAGCTCGGATAACGTCCACCAGACGCTCTCTACGTAGCTCTTGTGATATGTCACGTAGGCACTTTGCAAATCGACCCAAAAGCCGATTCGGTCGGTTAGCCTCTCCCACTCGTCGGTATACCGAAATACCGATTCAACACATTTTGAGATAAACGGCTCAATGCCATACTGCTCAATCGCCGCTTTGCCGTGAAGGCCGAGCTCTTTTTCGACTTCAACTTCGACCGGGAGGCCGTGCGTATCCCACCCGGCTTTTCGTGGGACATAGTAGCCGCGCATCGCTTTGTAGCGGGGGAACAGATCTTTCACGACACGCGTTAGGACGTGGCCGTTGTGCGGAAGCCCGTTGGCAGTCGGCGGCCCTTCGTAAAAGACGAATGACGGGGCGCCAGCGCGCTGCGACAGGCTCTTTTCGAAGATGCCGCGCGATTTCCAAAACGAGAGCACCTCGTGCTCATCGCGCGGAAAATTTAGGTCTGAAGGGAGTTTTTCGAAGATCGGGGGAGTCATGCGGGGTCGCGGACTATAGCGCAAAACGCCCAGCAAGTCAGTCCGTACACGTGCCCGTGCCCGTGTACGGGGCAGAGCAGACTACGCTGATGCCAATAGCTCTGTTTTCGCTTCTAGCTTCCGGCGCACTAAGTCGTACGAGCCTGCTAGCGTTGTCACTTCTTGGAGCTCTGTGTCTGCGATTTTGATCTGATATTGCCGCTCAATCGCCGCGACAATTTCGACCCCCATCATTGAGTCAATTCCCAAGTCTTTGAAGTCCTTCGTATCCGGAACATCGTCAATCTCGGCGATTTCCGATATCAGATCTCGAAGCTCAGTTCTTAGAGCTGCATCCGACATTTCCGTTGCTCCTTCCCCGGTATAGTTTTGTGATTACGCTTCGACGCGCTGTGCGACTACGTCGATCAAGTCTTTGACGGTCTGGATTCCGGCTAGCTGCTCGTCAGGAATCTGGATCTTTAGCTCTTTTTCCATCGATCCGATGATTTCGAGCATCCCCAATGAATCGATGCCTAGCTCACTGATGACGGTTGCTTCGGAGACCTGCGCAAACTCTTTTTCAACTACTTCGCCGGCGGTCTTTCGAAAAATCTCGAGCAAATGCGCTTTTTGAGTCGTCATAATCTAAATTTCTCCGTCAATTTCACGCTGCCAGCGTAGCGGCCGCACTTCAGTTTGGTTGGGGTCACAGGGTGACATTTAATCGATTCGGCGCAACGAATACTGCGCCAGTGATTGGTAGTGCTTCTCAAAACTGTTCACGCAGGTGCTCAGGTAGCGGTCGTAATCTGAGAACACCGTGTCGCCCCAGTGGGCTCGAATTTCTTTTTCGTGATCGCGGAGGCGCATTAGCCAATTGGCGCACGTTTTTTGGTAATCGGTGCGGCGGGTTTTTAGCTCCACAATTTCCCAGTATGGGTTTACCGAAATAACAATATCTTCGAGCCGCGGAGTGATCCCGCCTGGGAAGATCGTGTAGGTCGAATGCCCAATATCTTGAATCTCTTGTCGCGTTCGCGGGGCGCGATTTCGCAATATCGTTTGGAGCGAAAAGTAGGCTCCTGGGTTTGTCCACTCGTGGCAGAGGCGGAAGTAGTTGCGATAGAGCTCGATGTGTTTGCCGGCTCGCGCCTGCTCCGGGCTGGCGATGTGCTCCATCATGCAGATCGAAATTAGCGCATCGAACTTCTGCTCTGGTTTGTAGTCGACATAGCTGCATACGCTTGCCGTTACGCCAGGCATTTTTCGAGCCATAATCTCGGCGTGCTGTGCGCGCGACAGCGTGATTCCGTGCGCTTCTCGCACCCCTTTTTGCGTTGTCTGAAACTCGAGGTTTGCGCCCCACCCGCAGCCAATATCGAGCAGCCGCTTTTCGGGCGTTAGATGCGCGGAATCGTGGTGCCACGCCAACTTGCGCAATTGCGCCTCTTCGAGAGATGTCGTGTGCCACGCACCGTCATCGAAGATTCCGCAGGTGTAGTTCATCCGCTCGTCGAGCCAGAGGCGGAAAAAATCGTTTGAAACGTCGTACGAAACTTCTACATCCGATTGAGTCGATCCCATATTGTTGGGTCAATTACGGTACGATTGGTTCGAGCACAATCAGAACCGACATTTTCTAAGAACAAATTGCAAATTGGCGAGTGGCTTTTTCGCAACACGTGTATCGGTTTTCACACATATGTTTTTGAATTCAATCCGTTGCCTATGAAGCAAATCGGTGGTTATTAAGGTCCCCCATTGGAGCCCGCCTCATATTCAAATAGCCGGCCAAATAGCCGTCGTTGTCGGCGCGTTTTTGTTACCGGCGTTGGTGTGGTTAGTCCCATTGGGCTCGGCCGCACCGAGTTTTTCGAGGCGCTTGCCGCGGGGCGCTCGGGCGTCCGCCCGGTCGCGCTGTTTGATGCGAAGCAGCTTGGGCGCGAAAACGCTGCGGAAGTAAAAGGGTTTGTCGTTCGCGACCATCTCACGCGCGCTGAAGCGCACCGCATGGGGCGCTGTTCGGCCATGGCGCTCGCCGCCGCTCGAATGGCGATGCGCGATGCACACTTAGCCGAAGATGGTCTCTGTAGGCCACGCACGGCGGTGGTTCTCGGTACGACAATGGGCGAAGCCGATGTGGTTGAAGCGCTCAGTCGCGATTGGATCGTGCGCGGAGAAAGTTCCGTTCGGGCGTCGCTCGTTCCGAAAGTTGGTGCGAGTTTGCTTCCGATTCACGTCGCGCGCGCCTTCGGTGCCGAGGCTGCTGTGCTGACGTTGCCCGGTGCGTGCGCGGCGGGCAATTACGCAATCGGCGTTGCGGCCGACATGATTCGCTACGGTCGCGCCGACGTCGTTATTACGGGCGCCGCCGAGTTGA
Organism: Nannocystis exedens; assembly: GCA_945861885.1. GTDB lineage: Bacteria > Myxococcota_A > Polyangia > Polyangiales > Polyangiaceae > CAMAVR01. The sequence continues at coordinate 167,153 of CAMAVR010000001.1, forward strand.
TGCGCGAGCTGCAATACAGTGGGTTCGTGCGTCTCGCGGCGATGGCGCCGACGCGATGTCAGCCGTTCGATCTCAATCGTCAGGGGCTTATTCTTGGCGAAGGGGCCGGAGTGATGATTCTCGAGTCGGAAGAGCACGCGGCAAGGCGCGGCGCGAATCTTCAAGCCGAAGTGGGCGGCTGGGGGATCAGCTGCGACGCGTATCACATCACGCGGCCGCATCCTGATGCCGCTGGGAGTATCGCGGCGATGAGGCGCGCGATTGACGACTCGCTTCTTTCGCCAGACGACGTCGATTTTATCAATGCGCACGGCACCGGAACGCGCGCCAACGATGCCGCCGAAGCGCGTGTCGTGCACGAAGTGTTTGGCGACCGACGCGTGCCAATTTCAAGCGTAAAAAGCATGCTGGGGCACTGCATGGGGGCCGCGAGCGCGCTCGAAGCTGTGTCGTGCATCATGACGATCGAGACGGGCATCTACCCGCCGACGATCAACTACGAAACGCCCGATCCCGAGTGCGACGTTAATGTTGTCGCAAATGTTGCGCAGCGTGGCCCTGCGAACGTGGTCGTGAATAATTCGCTCGCGTTCGGCGGCTACAACGCCGTGACATGTTTCGCGAAACCAGGCTTTCTCCCGCCGCCCGCTCTTCGCACTCGCCCCCCAAGCGCTCGAGGCGCATCGTGAATCGCTACGCAATCACCGGATTAGGCATTGTGTCGGCGCAAGCGATCGGCGCCGACGGATGGCTCGACGCTGTGCGTGCCGGGCGCGCAATCGATCATCGCGAGCCGATCGAATCGTTCGATGCGGCGCGCTACCCAGGCGCGCGCGTTGCCGAAGTACGAAACTTTGATCCGGCGTCATTTCTAGGCGAAAAAGGGCTCCGTACGCTCGATCGTCTTACCAAAATGATTGTCGTGGCGACGCGACAAGCGCTGGAGCATGCCGGTATTAAATCAGGCGGTCGCTTCATCTCGATGTCGCCAACCCGCGTAGGCTTCTGCTGTTCGAACGCGCATGGGAGCGTTGAAGCGATTGTCGAGACCGATCGCATCGCGCTACTCGAAGACCCGCGCTACATCAATCCGTCAAAGTTTCCGAATACCGTCGCCAACAGCGCTGCCGGTTACGCGAGTATTTGGGAAGATTTGCGCGCGCTCAACGTTGCGGTATCGAATGGCAATTGCGGCGCGCTCGATACGCTCAGCTGCGCCGACATGTTTTTCCAAACCGATCGCGCCGATGCCATTTTAATCGGCGGCGCCGAAGTGATGCACGAAGCGCTCTACATGGCGTTCAGGCGCGCCGGCTTTTGTGGGCCGTCGTCGCGCACCGTGCTTGGCGAAGGGGCCGCCATTTTTTGTCTCGAACCAGAAGACATCGCGGCGGATCGCGGCGCAAAAATTATGGCGTATGTGACCGGCTACGGGACAGCGTTCGTCGCGCCAACACGCGCATCGCAAGTCGTCGCGCCATCAAAAGAAGCTATGACACGAGCCATTTTAAATGCGCTCGATGCCGCGGAGCTTCGCCCTTCCGATATCGATATGGTCGCATCGGGCGTTTGCGGTTTCGACCTCATGGATACGCCTGAGAAGGCAGCGATCGCCGACGTTTTTGGCGACAACATCGCGGTTTGTGCGCCAAAAGCGCTTGTCGGTGAAACGCTCGGCGCTTCGGGCGCGATGGCGATGGCGTCGGCGCTCGGGTGGATGCAAAGCGACCAAGCTGTCAACTTTGCCCCGACGCTCATATCCGGTCATTTTTTGAAGTCGCCGAGCGCAGTACTTGTTACAAGCATCGGCTTCTACGGCAACGCATCGGCCGTCGTGATGCAGCGTTCATGATTGTAAGGAGAGCCCTTTGAGTTGGATTGATGAAAAAGCGCACGCCGAACTCGCGCGCGTTCGCGAGGCGAGAGAAAAGCAAGTTTACCCGTACTTTCGCCAGTTCGAAAAAGGTGGGCTTCACACGTCGATCGATGGCAGGAGCGTTATCAACTTCAGCTCCAACGACTACCTTGGGCTGACAAACCATCCGCGCGTCAAAGAGGCGGCAAAGCTCGCGGTCGAGCGTTATGGGTGCGGCCTTAGCAGTTCGCGTGTGCAAGCGACAACGGTCGAACACGTGCAGCTCGAAGAGCGTTTGGCAAAGTGGTTCGGTTTTGAAAAGTGCTTACTGTTCACGACCGGCTATCAAGCGATGCTCGGTACGATCGTTTCGTTCGCCGACAAAGATACGACGCTCGTTCTCGATAGCTTTAGCCACGCGTGCATTCTCGACGGCACATTCTTGGCGGCCGGCATTCCAGGCCGTGGCCCCGAAATTCGATTTTTTAATCATAATTCGGCAAAGAGCCTCGAGCGCATTTTAAAAACGCGCGACCGCAAAAACGCGATGGTGATCGTTGAGGGGATTTATTCGCTCGATGGTGACATGGCGCACCTGCGCGAATTTGTCGAAATTTGCGCTAAATATGATGCCGTTTTGGTTGTCGATGACGCCCACGGTACCGGCACGCTCGGCCATCGCGGCACCGGCATCCTCGAGCATCTCGGGCTCGAAGGCCAGGTTCCGATCGTCGTGTCGACGCTGTCAAAAACGTTCGGCGGCATCGGCGGCATCCTTCTCGGGTCGACGGAAGTTGTGGAGCACGTGCAGCACACAGCGCGATCGTTTTTGTTCAGCGCATCGCTACCGGTGCCGGTTGTCGCCGCCGCATCAACGATTTTGGACATGATGGAAGAAGACGGCCCCGCGATGGTGAAAGAGCTTCACCAAAAAGCCGATTACTTCCGCGGTGAGCTAGTGAAAGCCGGCTTCGACTTAGGCGCAAGCAATACGCACATCATGCCTGTCATGTGCCGCGAAGAGCGAAAGACAATGTTCATGCACGTAGCGCTCTTAGAGTGCGGCGTGCTGATGGTGCCGATCACCTACCCGGCCGTAAAGCAAGGCGAAGAGCGTCTGCGGGTAAACGTCACGAGAGGTCACACACAAGAAGACCTCGACACCGCAATCGAGCTCCTAAAAACGTACGGCGAGGCGTTTTTTGTGCTCTCGGGCGACGAGCTTGGTCCGATGGAAGACTAACGTTCCAATTAGTCGCAAGTGTTTGTTAAAAAGCGCCTGTTGACCGGGAGCGAGCGGCAGCTCCCCGATGCGTACGCCTCGATCGCATCGTACATCGACAGCGCGGCCTGGACGGGATCGCGGCTCGATAGCAGCGCTCGTATCGCCGCCACCCCTTGGGCGCCCGCTGCGGCGCACACGGCTGCATCTTCCGCCGTCACCCCGCCCAGGGCATAGACATCGACTGCCCCTTGCGCAATCCCCGCTGCGGTCTCAATGGCGCGCACGCCGCGAGCCTTTCCCTTTTCGGGTACGGCGAAAACGGGGCTTACAAGCACCGCGTGGGCCCCCTGGCGGCATGCTCGGCGCACGTCGTCGTCGCTATGCACGGCGACCGAAATCCACAATGAGTCGCCGTATTCGGCGCGTGCGCGTTCGATTGACGCTGCCGTGCCCGACCCGAGGTGTACGCCTTCTGCGCCTAATTCGGCGGCATTTGCGGCGTCGCCGTTCAAAATTAAGCCGACTCGTTTGCGCGCGGTTAACGCTCTAAGGCGCATTGCCCAGTCGCGCATTGCAAAAAATGGCCGTGTTTTATCGCGCAATTGCACCGCGAGCGCACCGTGCGGGAGCGCGCTTCCGACCTTCTCGATCACATCGAGAATCGTCGCCTCGTCGTACGCTGGATCGGTGATCAGAATGATCTTTGGTCGAATCAACGCCCGGCATCCCCCAGTTGCTGGAGCCGCTCCTTTGCTGCCGACGTTCGGCGATTCGAGGGGTAACGTTCGACTAGCATCTTCAGTGCTTCGCGTTCGCCTTGGCGGTCATGCTTGGCATTAAAACGCATGGCTAGCGACCATAGCGCTTCGCCGCCCGTCTCTTCGAGGCGGCGTGATGGCTCCGGCGGATGACGGCACTGCAGCGGAGCGCTTGCTAGCTCCGACACAAAGACCATCACGGCGACCGAGCGATTTAGCATTGGTTCTTACTCAATGAGCCCAGACGTTGGGCTCGACGCGTTCGCGTAGCGACACGCCGCCATCCGTCCCGCCCGATACGCCATTCGTCCTGCTTCTGCTGCTCTTCGCATCGCCCCGGCCATCATGACCGGCTCGCGCGCGTGCGCTATCGCTGTATTCACGAGCACCCCCGCACACCCAATCTCCATCGCCACCGACACATCGCTCGCCGTCCCTACCCCTGCGTCTACAATTACAGGAACTTTGGCCGCTTCGACAATAATGCTCAGATTGTGGCGATTGCGAATCCCTAGCCCGCTGCCGATTGGCGCTGCAAGCGGCATGACGGCGACGCACCCGATATCCTCCAACTTGCGGCAGACGATTGGGTCGTCGATGCAATAGGGCATGACCAAAAACCCCTCTTTTACCAGGATTTTTGCCGCTTTTAGCGTCTCTTCGTTGTCTGGATAGAGCGTTTTTGGATCGCCTATAACCTCTAGCTTCACGAACTCGGCCATGCCGATTTCACGCGCGAGACGCAGCGTTCGTATTGCATCATCAGCGGTGTAGCAGCCGGCGGTATTTGGTAATAAAACCCAGCGCGAAGCCTCGTCTGTGCCGCTTGCGCCGCCAATGCGGGCGCGCCTCAGCAGGAGTTCTGCCAACGACCCTTCGCTTCGGTCGGCGACGTCGATTCGCCTTAGGGCGACGGTAACAATTTCGGCCCCGGCGGCGTCGATCGCCTGTTCGGTCTCCGAAACAGTCTTGTACTTTCCGGTACCTACGATCAGTCGGCTGCGAAACGAGCGCCCTCCCAAGATGAGCGGGTCGTCGAAGCACAAATTGCTATTTACCATCATATCAACCACCGACTGTGCCATACGACGGGCCTAGCCGAACCCGGCGCGCCGTGCCGGTTCGCCTGTTATGCCGTCGATTAAAATCGCAAAAATATCGTCACGCGCAAAGCAGAATAGCTGCTTTTTTGATGTGCGGGCATAAACAAGATCGCTATTTGCCCGTATTGCCTCAACGCTGTTTACCGCAAACCCGGTGCCGGAGTGCGCCACATGCATATTGAGGGTTGTGCCGGCAGGAAGGGTGTACCACCCCTGCTTATCGGTTGATGCTCGCGACTCTTTCAAGATCGCATTCAAGTGCTCGCTTGTCATGTTGGAAGGGGTGTATCGCTTATGTTCGAGGATCGGAAGAGGAATGAGAACGGGGAATCAGCAAGCTGTCGTAACGCTGCGTGATGTACGAAAGCGATACGGAGATCAAGAGATAATTCGCGGCGTCACTTTGACTGCAACCGCAGGCGAAACGACCGTAATTATCGGCGGTTCGGGCGCCGGGAAGACGACGCTTCTTCGCCTTATTGTCGGGCTCGAAAGGCCGACGTCGGGCGAAGTGCTCATCGACGGGGAGAATATTGGCACAATGGGTGAGCGTGCGCTCAACAAAGTGCGACAGAAGTTTGGGGTCGTCTTCCAGTACGCGGCGCTTCTCGACTCAAACACCGTCCTTGAAAATGTGGCGTTTCCGCTCGTCGAGCACACCAAAAAGTCGCCCGACGAAATTCGCGGCCTGGTACGCGACAAGCTCAAGATCCTTGGGCTCGATCCAGACATCGAGGCAAAGTTTCCGAGCGAGCTTTCGGGTGGGATGCGAAAGCGTGTCGGTCTCGCACGCGCGCTGATGCTCGAGCCGAAAATTCTTGTCTACGATGAGCCGACAAGCGGGCTCGATCCAATCACCAGTCGGCTGGTCGACGAGCTCATCGACGAGATGCGCGTGCGTTTCAAAGTTACCAGTATCGTGATTTCACACGATATCGCGAGCTGCTTCCGCATCGCGCATCAGGCAATATTGTTGATGCGCGGCGAAGTGCTCGGCTGCGGAACACCGGACGACCTCGCCAACAGTTCAAACGAAGAGACGCGACGATTCGTCGAAGCATCGCAAACACGGCTCGACAACGTTCAGCGCGCGAGTCGGCCGGGGCGATGAGCGATCAGCCAAAAGCGCGCGCCGCTTCTGCAAGCGTTACGAACGAGTACCCTGCGTGACGGATTGTTGTGATCGCCGCTTCGAGTGCGGCGATTTTTTTTGATTTCGCGATGTGCACGTCGGGTTGATAATCGTTTAGGACGCTTAGTCCGTCGGCTACATCGAGCAAGTCGATGCCGTGCAGCTCTAGATTGATAAGCGGCTCGCCGATGCACATCGACGCGAGCAAGCGGGCGCCTATCGTGCCGCCCACAACGACGCTTGTGCCGATCAGCGGTAGCCGCAAGCCTCGCGTGACTTGAATCGGCAGCTCGACAATGCCGTCACCGCGCTTCCAATACGGTGTGCCGACGCGATACGGGCGTGTCGGAGCCGTGAGTACGCGCGCTGTGTCTGGAACCGAATGGCTTTTGCGCCCACGCTTTGAAATAAGGGCAATCGCAGCCCTTTTTGCCGCCCAATACGCGGGACACGGAAATACCGAGCTGTCGTATTCGACGCCAAGGTCGTTCAAAATTGTGAAAAGTTCGTCGGTAACGGTGTAGCCCGGGGCGCGAAACCCGACCGGTGGGGCGCCGATTGCATCGCGAATCGCGGCAATTCCGCCAGCAATTTCGTCTGCAATCACCGATGGTGGTTGCAGCGTTAGATCGTAGCGATGGTGGAGTGAGTGATTTGCAATCTCGTGGCCAACGCCTGCTGCCGCACGCAACGTTGCGGCCGAGCGTTCGCGCGCCAGATCAGCGCCAACGGCAAAAAACGTGAGCGGAATCTCGAGATGGCTGGCCAACGTGACGAGGCGGCCAATAGCGATGTCGTAAACCAAAAAGGCTTCCGACTTTGGCATCGGAAGCCCATGGATCGCAAAATAATGTGGAATCTCATCGAGATCGACGCTGACAGCACAGAGTCGCATGCAGAGCCCCCCCCCTTTGATTTCGATCAGATCATTTTTGCAACTTCATCAGCGAGATTATCGCTCTTCTTTTCGATCCCGTCACCGAGGCCGAAGCGGACGAAGCTGTGGACTTTTATGTCGCCACCGAGCTTTTGCGAGAGCTGACTGCGAAGCTGCTCGACCGTCATCCCCGCTTCGATCACGCTATCTTGGCCGAGGAGCGTGACTTCGGATAGCCACTTCGCGACTTTGCCTTCAGTGATTTTCGGCCATGAAGCCTCCGGCTTCCCCTCTTCTTTGAGCTGGGCCGTGAAAATCTCTTTCTGCTTCTCGATCGCCGCCGGTGTTATCTCCGACTTGTTTACGACGAGCGGGTTCATCGCTGCAATTTGCATTGCGGTGTTGTCGATGAATGTGCGGAACTCGGCGTTCTTCGCCAATTCGGCCGAGGGCGTTTCGGCGTCGACGATGACGGCGAGTTTGCCGCCCATGTGAATGTAGGCATGAACGTAGCCGCCCGGCTTATTCGACTCGACGATCGCCCAGCGGCGAATGACGACGTTTTCGCCTGTTTTTGCGACGACTTCTTGGCGCACGTTATCGACCGTGCGGTCGGTGCCCGGGTACTTCAATGCGCCGAGGTCAGCGCCTTCTGGCGCTGTCATCGCGACGTCGCAAACTTTGGTGACAAAGTTTTTGAACTCGTCGCCGCGTGCGACGAAGTCTGTCTGGCAGTTGATTTCGGCGATGATTCCACGCTTTGAATCGGGCGAAATCACAGTGCGGACTTCGCCTTCTGCGGCGATGCGCCCGGCTCGCGATGCGGCTTTGACAATCCCCTTTTTGAGGATGATCTCGATCGCTTTGTCCAAATCGCCGCCCGCTTCGACGAGCGCATTTTTGCAATCGCCCATACCCGCTTGGGTACGCTCGCGAAGCTCTTTGACCATTCCTACTGTGATTTCGGCCATGACTATCCTCAAAAAATCGGTTCTAGTTGATTCGCGTGGGGGGTGGCGTGCGGCGCGTTACGACGCCGAGCCAGCCCCTTCGCCGCCGCGACCACGACCGCCACGCCCTTCGCCGCCGCGACCTTCGCCACGACCGCGCTGCTGATACACATCAGCTTGTGGGCCACGTGGGGAATCTTCGCGCGGAGTGAACTCTTTGCGGCGCTGCGCCCCTTCGATCACCGCGTCTGCGATGCGGCTCGTGACGAGCTTGATTGAACGGATGGCGTCGTCGTTGCCCGGGATGACGTAGTCGATCAAATCCGGGTTGCAGTTGGTGTCGGTGATTGCCACGATCGGGATGCCTAGCTTGCGCGCTTCGGCGACTGCGATTGTTTCCATCGCCGGGTCGATGATGAAGACTGCGCTTGGGAGCCCGTTCATCGTTTTGAGGCCGCCGACGTACTTTTCAAAGCGTTCGCGCTCTTTTTCGAGGCGCGAAATCTCTTTTTTCGAGAGCGCCTGATACGTGCCGTCTTCGCGCATACGCTCTAGTTGGCGAAGGCGCTCGAGGCCTTGCTTGATCGTGCGGAAGTTGGTGAGCGTGCCGCCGAGCCATCGGTTGATGACGTAGTGCGAGCCTGAGCGAATTGCCTCTTCCTGGACAATCTCCTGCGCCTGGCGCTTCGTGCCGATAAATAGCACGTGGCCGCCGCGCGCGACTGTCTCTTGGATGAAGTTGAATGCGCGAGTAAAAAGACGCGCTGTCTGGTCGAGGTCGATAATATGAATGCCGTTGCGTGAGCCGTAGATGTACTGGCGCATCTTCGGGTTCCACCGCTTGGTCTGGTGACCGAAGTGGACGCCTGCATCGAGCAGCGACTTCAACGGAAGCGAGAAGCCTCCTGCGATTTTCGGGAGGGCAACATCGACCGTTTCAACTTGAGACATTTCAGACATTTTGAGCGCGTTTCCTTTCGGTTATCGTCCACTTTCCGTCTGTTGCCAGCGTTGCCCTTTTGCGCCTCTTCCGAAGAAGCGGCAGCTCGAGCAGCGCACCGGGCCGCAGTTTTGCGCGGGAAAGTGTGCTAAATTGGCCGGTGCGAAGCGCCGACCCCCCGTAGTCTTCAACCGGCAAAAGCCGCCGAAGGGGGGCTCGGTTTATGAGGCCAAGAGCCGCTTTCGTCAAGCTTTTTCGAGGGCGGATGACCCGTGAGCGCCCCTGGATCCTTCGCGTCGCTCAGGATGACAGATTGCGGCATTTGGAAATCACTTCCACAAGACCCCTGTGTCATCCTGAGCGACGCGAAGGATCCTGTTGCTTACGCTTTTTTTCGCGTCGTGCGTTTTGGCGCTTCTAGGGTGAATTGGGGTTCTGGTGGCAGTGGGTCTGCTGGGGCTTTTGCGCCTACCAGGTTGTTCAGCAAGATCACTTCGTCGCGGAATGGCGCGTCGCCTTCTCTTGGTTCTGTTTCGAGCACCCCTGGGATTTTTGCGAACCTTGGGTCGTTGATTAGGCGCCAGAAGACGGCCATCCCCAAGTTCCCCTCGCCTATGTGCTCGTGGCGGTCGACTCTTGAGCCCAATAACTTTTTTGAGTCGTTTAGATGAAACGCACATAGGCGCGTTAGGCCCACTTCACGGTCGAACTCTTCGAAGGTTTTTGCGTAGCCGTCGGCGGTTGAGATGTCGTAGCCGGCGGCGAATGCGTGCTGCGTGTCGAAGCAGACGCCCATGCGATCGCTCGCTGCCGTTTGCCGGAAAATTGCGCCGATTTGGCCAAACCGATGGCCGACGCATGTCCCCTGCCCGGCCGTGTTCTCGATTAAAATTCGGGCGCTTGCCCCTTCGGTTCGTGCGTGCACTTCGTCGAGCGATTCGGCGACTCGCGCGATGCCGGCTTCATCGCCCAGGCCTAAGTGCGCCCCCGGATGAAGGACGACGTATGCGACGCCTAGCTCGCTCGCGCGTACAATTTCGCCGACGAGCGCCTCTTTTGATCGCGCGAGGATGTCGGGTTTGTCGGCCGCTAAGTTGATGAGATAGCTGGTGTGCGCCATGACCGGCATATTTGCCGAGTCGGCGTGGGCTTCTCTGAATGCCGCGAGTTTTTCTGGCGTGACATCTGGCTCGCGCCATGTGTTTGAGTTTTTCGTAAAAATCTGGATGGCTCTGCATCCGTCGATTTTTGCGCGCTCAAATGCGAGCGCGAGGCCGCCTGCTACCGATTCATGTGCGCCGATAATCACGTCGGCTTTTGTAGCACCCGTCGCTCTACAATGCCCCCTTCAATCGCCGCGACTGCGATCTCTTCGGCATCTTCTTCGGCGACGTGGCCGTATGCGACGTTGTCTGGCTCTTGAAGCACGATCGGGCCGAGCTCACACATATCCAAACAGCTGCTGCTGCATGCTCGCACTTCGAGTGTGGCGCCTCGCTTTCGAATTTCATCTTTTATCTGGGCGAGCAGGCGTTCGGCTCCTCGTTCGGCGCATGAGCCTTTGGGATGACCGTCGGCGCGACGATTGGTGCAGACAAACAAATAGCGATTGCGATAAGGCATGCGTCGTCAAAGTATATGGAATGTAAGGAGCGTCACCAATGGATCACGCATTTATGCGATTTTTACCGCTCATTTTAGCCTTTTCAGCCGCTTGCGCTTCCAAGCAGTCGCCTGCCCCCTCCTGTCACACACCCGTTATGGTTATCGAGCCTGCTGTGTTGTCGGAGCCGCCTCCAGATCCGCCCGCGACGCCACCACCACCGGCAAAGCCAGCGCCTGCGGTTGTTCTCGTGCAAGGCGCTGCGAGCCCCGACCCAGCGCTGCCGTATCCAATCACGAAGATTGTCGCGCCGACAAAAGACGAAGTCATTTCAGCAGCAAACGCCGCGAACTTTGAAGTGAAACTTGATGTAAAAAATTGGCCGACCGCGCCTGGCAGTTCGCATGTGCACCTGATTCTCGACAACCATCCGTACAAGCCGCTCTACGATTGGACGGCGCTGACGAAGTTGTCTGAACTGACAGACGGGCAGCCGCTTTCCGAAGGCGAGCACATTCTCGTCGCGTTTCCAGGACGCGCGAATCATGAGTCGGTGAAGACAAAAAACGCGCTCGCGATTGTTGAATTTTCTGTCGGAAAAAAAGGGAGCGATCGCGACGACGTTCGCAAGCCGCGCCTCATCTACAGCAGGCCGAAAGGCATCTACAAAGGCGAGATGGCGAACCACGTGCTGATCGATTTTCAGTTGTTGAATGCGGCGCTCGCGCCGAAAAAAGATCACGTGAAGATCGAAGTTGCGGGGCCAGGGATCAGCCAGCCGCTAACAGCGACGGCAGAGCAGTTCGGTGCGCCATACTATTTGGATAACTTGCAGAGTGGCGACTACACGGTGACGCTAACGCTGTTAGGGCCAGACGGGCAGCAAGTCCCCGGCGACTGGAACAAAACAAGGCGAGTTATTCAGATCGTAAGAGATTAGGCGGGTCGTCATCTCTGCTCTGCCCGTAAACGTGCCCGTGCCCGTAAACGTGCCCGGCTTTTTCTGCCTGTCTGCGGACCGGAAGAAAATACCGGGCACGTTTACGGGCACGGGCACGTTTACGGGTTCTGGGGCTAGAAATGCCCTGCTGCTTACGACTATGCGAGAGGCGTGAACCCTTTTGGCACTGTGGCGGTTACGCTCGCCATCTATATATTTTTCGGCCTTTACGCGCTGTTTTTGTATGTGAAGCGGCGCGAAGATCATGAGTATGGCGTCTTTGCGCTCCTTTGCCTTGCTCTTGTCGCGCATGGCGTCGGTCGCTTTTTTGCGTTTCGTGCGGAGTCGGTTGGGAATGTTGAGGCGGCTTGTCGGCTTGAGCTCTTTGGTCTGAGCACAGCGTTTGCTCTTACGCTGCATCTCGCGCTTGTTTTTTCGCAGAGTGGTGGGTTTCGTCGGTGGTTAGTCATTCTGTATGCGGCGGCCGGTGGGTTTGAGATTTTGAATGCGCGCGGGCTCCTTCACTCGTCCGCGCTGCGGCTACTTCCGTCGCAAAGCACCGATTGGAATTTGGCGAATGCGCCGAGCGAGATCGGGATTGTTCGATTTTTTGCCTGCGCCGCGGCGACGGCGGTAGCTCTCTTTCTGTTTGCTCGCGCGTATGTGCGGGGGAAGCGCGAGGCGCTTGGCATCGTGATCGGCGCGACGATTTTGCTGGCGACAACGATCAACGATGCGATTGCCGCGGTCGCGTTTGTTGCGGTGCCGGAGCTTCTCGAGTTTGGGTTTGTCGCGTTTTCGCTAGGCGTGTCAACGACGGTTGGTGTCCGCTATTCGACGCAAGCTGGCGAGCTTGAGCGAAAAACCGTGGAGCTTCGCGCGAAGACGCGTGAGCTTCGCGTTTCATATGACGAGCTTCAAATTGCGCACGAAGAGCTTGTGCGAAAAGAGCAGCTGGCGGTGGTCGGTGAGCTCGCTGCGGTGATTGCACACGAAGTGCGAAACCCGCTCGCCGTGATTTCAAACGCTGTCGCGGGGCTTCGTAAGTCGAGTATTCGCCCCGACGATCGCGAAACGCTGTTGTCGATTCTTGAAGAAGAGACTTTGCGATTGAATCGGCTCGTGACCGATCTGCTTCGGTACGCGCGCCCAGTGAATTTGCAATACGCGCTGATCATGGTGCACGATATTCTCGAGAAATCGGCCACTATTTTGCGCAAAGACCACCCGGCGGTCGCTGTCAATTTTGATTTCACGACGAGCGAGCCGATTTGGGGCGATAGCAATTCGCTTCGACAAGTGTTCGACAACTTGATCGCCAATGCGCTTCAAGCGATGGGCGGGTTCGGTACATTGACACTTCGCGTCCGCGCTTGGAGCGACGCCGATTCGGAAAAAGAGATCGGCCCTGCGCCGACTGAAGAGCACGTTCGGCTCGAGCAAAACTGCGGGGTTGCGATCGACGTGATCGATACCGGCGAGGGGATGGACACAAGTGTGCGAGCCCGCGCGCGCGACCCATTTTTTACGACGCGCCCGAGCGGTACCGGCTTAGGGCTGGCGATCGTCGATCGGATTGTAGAAGCGCACGGCGGGCGTCTTGTGATCGAGAGTGGTCCCGGGAGCGGGACGCATGTCAGCGTTGTTTTGCCGCGTGGGTCTGCCCAGGGTCCGAAAAAAGAGCGTTGGAGGGCTGAGTCGTGAGGGCGACCGGGGCTGCCGAGATGCGCGCGCAGACGGTCGCGCTCGACAAGCGGCATGTGTGGCATCCGTACACGCCGATGCAGCAGTACATCGCGAATGTCGATCCGCTTGTGATTACGCGAGCCAAAGGGGTCTATCTCGAAGATGCAAACGGGCGCCGTTACATCGACGGAAACAGCTCGTGGTGGGTCGCGGCACTTGGTCACGGGCATCCGCGCCTTCTGCGGGCGCTTGCAAATCAGGCCGAAATGCTCGCCCATTGCGCGCTTGGGGGGATTACGCATGAACCTGCCGCAAAGCTTGCCGAAGAGCTCGTGGCGGTGGCGCCGCGTGGGCTTAATCACGTGTTCTATTCGGACAACGGGTCGACAGCGATCGAAGTCGCGGTGCGGATGGCCGGGCAGATGTGGCAGCAGGTCGGACAGCCACGAAAAAAGCGTTTCGTCGCGCTCGAGGGGGCGTTTCACGGCGATACGCTGGGCGCGGCGTGCCTTGGGGGGATCGATGTGTTTCGCGGGGGGATGGGCGGCGTCACGTTCGATTTGGTGCGACTGCCTGTTGTGGGTAGCGGTCAGGGGGACGGCGCTTACGCCGCGGGGTATGAGGCGATTGTTGATTTGATTTCGCGCTGTTCAGACGAAATTGCTGCGGTAGTAGTTGAACCGATTGTGCAAGGGGCGGCGGGGATGCGAATCGTCCCCCCCGAGTATTTGAAACAAGTTTCAAATGCATGCGCGCAGCATGATGTTCTGCTGATCGCGGACGAAGTGTTCAGCGGCTACGGGCGAACGGGGGCCATGTGGGGGTGCGAGCACGCTGGCGTTGTCCCCGACATCATGTGCATCGGGAAGGCGTTCGCGTCGATCATCCCGATGGCGGCGACATTGGCGAGCGATCGCGTTTTTGAGGCATTTTTAGGCGATAAATCGCGAGCGCTGTATTACGGGCATACGTTTTCGGGCAATCCGATCGGCGCGGCATTGGCGCGCGAAGTGTTAGCAATCTATCGCGACGAAAAAGTCTTAGAGCAAGTTGCGCGAAACGCGCCGGTTATCGCGCGAGCATTTGAGCGAATAAGCGCGATCAGAGGCGTTACGCGAGTGCGGTCGATCGGGATGATCGGAGCCGCCGATTTGGAAGCGCCGGTATCGAGCGACGAAAGTGGCGCGCGCGGTGGGTATTTCGGAGAGATTGGCTGGCGAGTGTACGAAGAGGGGCTCAAGCGCGGCGCGTATTTGCGGCCGCTCGGGAGCACCGTATACGTCGCGCCTCCGCTAGTGATCTCGGAACGCGAGCTGACAGAGTTGATGACGATCTTCGAAGAGAGTGTGCGCGCGGCACTGAAGTGACGGCCGTTGTGCCGCTGCGGCGCCGAAGAGTCACACGCAATCCCAACGGGTTACGCTGACGTTCTCGCCTTTATCTACAGCCCCCTCGCCTGCTTCGATTTTTGCGAGGCCGTCGCTTGAGGCTAGGCTCGTTGTCGTTGCGGAGAGCTGGTTTTCTGCAGGAATTGCCCACAATTCGCCATCTTTTTCTTCTAGGCGAACTCGGATGAACTCTGCGCGGGCAGACTTCTTATAGGCGGCGCTTAGCCTCGCGCGTACTGCCATTGCGGTGGGCTTTCTGTCCCCTTGCATGGCGCGGAGAAGCGGCATGCCGAACAGCGCGAATGTCACTAGCGCGCTCGCTGGATTTCCTGGGAGGCCTAGGAGATGCGCGGCTCTTCGCGTTCCGTAGGCTATCGGTTTTCCTGGCTTCATTTTTACGCGCCAGAAGTCGAGCTCTATTCCAAGTCGTTCTAGTGCTGGTCGGACCAAGTCGTGGTCGCCAACGCTGACCCCGCCTACTGTGAGTGTAAGGTCGCAGCGGCTCATGGCAGCGTCGATCGCTTGCTCGATAGCGTCTGCGCGATCGGGGACGATTGCAACGTGTTCTATATCGGCGGCTTGCGATGCCATAGCGGCAAGAGCGGCGCTGATTGCCTCGGGAATTTGCGCGCTATTTGCGCCGATGTCGCCAGCTTCGCGCAGTTCGTCGCCAGTGCAGACAATTGCAACGCGTGGGCGCCGCGATACCACTACTCTGCCGCGGTCAGCCGCAGCGATCGCGCAGAGCGTGGCTGGTGTTATGCGCGTACCAATCTGCACGGCAATCGCCCCCTCGCGCATATCGTTGCCGCGAGGCCGAACACACGCGCGTGCAAGAGGGCGCTTATTGATCACGATCGCGCCCCCTCTTTCATCTAAACCGACATCCTCTTGCGGGATCACGGCATCAGCGCGCGCCGGCATTGGCGCTCCGGTAAAAATTCTACAAGCGCTCATCGGCGCAAGCGCAGCTGCCTCGCGCCCCGCGCGGCTCTCGGCCGACACTGCCACTCGCCATGGCCCTGCACCTTGCAAATCGCTTGCCGCGACGGCGTAACCGTCCATTGTGCTGGCATCGAACGATGGCACATCAAATCGCGCGGTGACCGATTCACGCAGAACGCGCCCGGCGGCGTGCTGAAGCGGCACCGATTCGGCATCGAGCGGCGTTACCGCGTCCAACAGGAGGGTTCGCGCTTGTTCATAAGTGAGCATATCCTCCGTGGCTGCTTTTTTTTCGACCAATTTAGTCCCCACAAATGCGTCTCTTGAGTAACATCGCGCGAAATGATTCGCCGCAGCACTATATCGCCTGCTCGGCTCGCCGGCTTGTTCGCTTTCGCGTTTCTGTCGCCAGCCTCTGCCGCTGCCACAGATGAAGTTGATGCGGGCGCCGCTCAGCCGGAGGCACCGCGTGACGATGCGGGCACTCCCGCAGACGCGGTTATTCCGCCTCGCTTGGTGGTTGATTCGCCCGCTACTTACCCTTCGGATGCTTCTGATGCGGAGCGCGCGGTCGAATCCGTTGTTGTTCTAGTTTTGCAACTCGACGATCGCGGCGCCGTTACGCGCGCCGAAGTTCGACAGAGCGCCGGTGCGCCCTTTGATGCCGCGGCACTACAAGCTGCGCCCAAGCTTGTTTTTGCACCGGCAACGCGAGGCGGCGTTCCTATCGCTGTTAAAATAGGGTTTCGCTACACGTTCGATGCCCCAAAACCGCCGGCGCAACTAGAAACTGTTTCACCCCCGCCGGTCGCCGCATCATCATCCGAGACGATCGAAGAAGTCACCGTTCGCGGCTCTCGCCCATCGCGCGAAGCGACGCGCGTCACAGTTTCGCGCGACGAGATCGATCACATTCCAGGCACCGGGGGCGACGCGCTCCGTTCGATCCAAAATCTCCCCGGTGTGGCGCGGCCACCGCCATACAGCGGTCTGCTTATCGTTCGCGGCTCGGCTCCAGAAGATACAAATATTTTTCTCGATGGGACGTCGATCCCTCTCGCCTTTCACCTGGGCGGCCTATCATCGATCGTGCCGTCCGAGCTGCTCGAACGAATCGACTACTACCCCGGGAATTTTAGCGTCGTGTACGGCCGTGGGACGGGCGGTATGATCGACATAGCGATTCGAAAACCGAAGAGCGATAAGCTTCACGGCCTCGCCCAAGTTGATTTTATCGACGCCCGCGTCCTTGCCGAAGGGCCGATTGCGAAAACAGGGTGGAACTTCGCCATCGGTGCGCGTCGGTCGTGGATCGACGCGTGGCTCGGACCGGTGTTGAAAGCGGCCGGCGTGGGGGTGTCAACGGCTCCGCGTTATTATGATTATCAAGCGATTCTGCAGCACGATTTTTCGTCGAAGTCGTCGTTTCAGCTGACGCTTATCGGCTCGAACGATGGGCTCGAGATCTTAAATTCGTATCCTGATGCAGCGAGGCCGATTTTTAGCGGCACCGTTAATTTTGATACAAACTTTTTCGTCGCGCAGGCGCGATATGAAACGCGTTTCACTCCGGCGATGTCGCTAAAAACGATGCTTTCGTACAAGCACACCGATATCGATTTTGGCCTCGGCGTGAACTATTTGCGGATTATTACCAACCCGGTAGCGCTTCGCACCGAGTTGACGCAACGGATCTCGCCGCATGTAACTCAACATACCGGTATCGATTTCGGCTACGGGCCGTACAGCGTTCGCGTTCGCTTTCCGCAGTTTCGTGCGCCAGGTGAGCCGGCCGGTGCGCCGAACCAAGTGCCGCTCGAAACGCGAAACAGCGGCGCGTTTTTGCAGCCTGCTGTCTACAGCGAGTGGGAGCTGACGCTGTGGCGTGGTTCGCGCATCGTTCCCGGGCTGCGCGTCGACTACAACAGTCAGACCGGCACGTGGGATACATCGCCGCGTATTATTGTTCGACAAGATCTGACATCGTCGCCATATCGAACGACAATTAAAGGGTCCACCGGGCTATTTTTTCAGCCACCGCAACCACCACAGACCGACGCGGTTTTTGGGCAGAGCGGCCTAAAATCGATCCGATCGGTCAGCAGTAGCATCGGCCTCGAGCAAGAACTTTCGTCGCAAATCGATGCATCGATCGACTTTTATTACAAGGCTCTCGACCGGCTCATAACGCCAAAGGCCGGCAATTCGGGTGAAGGGCGCGTATTTGGCGCCGAAATGCTTGTTCGGTACAAGCCCGACGCGCGCTTTTTTGGTTGGCTTTCGTACAGCCTTTCGCGCAGCGAGCGGCGCGATTTCCCTGACAAGCCGCTGCATCTTTTTCAGTACGATCAGACGCACATTCTCACGGTGCTCGGCAGCTACAAAGTTGCTCCGGGGTGGCAAGTTGGCGCGCGATTTCGCCTTGTTTCCGGCGCGCTTTATACGCCTAATACGTACGGGCCATACGACGCTACATCTGGGAGCGAGCTATCGGTCGCGGCATATCCGCCTTTCGGCTCGCGCATGCCGGCGTTTCATCAGCTCGATGTGCGCGCTGACCGCACGTGGGAGTTTAAATCGTGGAAGCTTCGCCTCTACCTCGACATTCAGAATGTTTATTACGCGAAAAATCCTGAGGGGCTCTCCTACAATTTCAATTCGACGAAGTCGTCGTATGTCACCGGGCTCCCAATTTTGCCGAGCCTTGGCCTTCGCGGAGAGTTTTAGCGATGAACCGACGTGAGTCCTCAGCGCGTGGGTTTGTACTTGCGGCGCTCGTGATGCTCGGGGTGCTCGGGTGCGATCAACCCGACTTTACGCCTCGCAACCAGATCGAGAGCGTGCGGATTTTGGCGAGCCGCGCCAACAAGCCGTACGCGCAACCCGGCGACGCGATCACCATCGACGTTCTTGCGGTTGACGGTCGCCCCGCGGTGCCGGCGCCGACCGCGCCGATGAAAGTCTACTGGCTCCCGGCCCCTTGCATCAACCCGCCCGCTGATGCGTATTATGCTTGTTTTCCAGCGTTTGCGAGCACATTTGTCGCCAATGCCGATGCGACGCCGAAGCTTATCGCGGGCGATCAATTTTCGTTTCAAATGCCGCTCGACGCAATATCGGGGCACGCGGTCGTTCCTGGCCTTCCGAATTATGGCATCGCGATCGCGTTTAGTATCGCTTGCGCGGGGCATGTCGAATACGCGCCGCCGCCGCCCGGTGGTGCGCTCAATCAAATTCCATTTGGCTGCTTCGACGAAGCGCGCAATCGCCTTGGGCCGGACGATTTCGTTTTTGCGTTTTCGACCGTCTACGCGTTCGCCGATCGAGCGACTTCGAATCCGGCGATCGCGTCGCTGTCGTTCGACAACCAACCGGTCGATCTTGCTCGAGGCATATCGGTCGCGCAGTGCACCGAAGAAGATTTAGACGACTGCACGAAGACCGACATCGAAGCGAATGTCGCCATCGGCAGCGCAGAGACTTTTGGAGCCGACCACGAGAGCGCTTGGGTCGATTATTATACGACGGTCGGCAAGGTTAGATACAATCGAGTCGTTGTTTTTGACGTTAAGCGCGGTGCGATCGGAAGCACGGCGAATGAGTTCTATTCGCCGCTATCGAAAGGCGACGGGCGGCTGTTTGCTGTGGTGCATGACAGTCGGTCGGGTGTGAATTGGATTGAAGTGCCGATTCAGACTCGGTGAGGGGGCGGCGAGTCTGAGAGAATTGCGCTTACAACTGATGGGTCGTCTATCGCGAGCAGCGCTGGGCTTAGTTCTGAGTCGCCCCCTGCTACGATGGCGCCGCTTGCGATTAGGGCGCGGGCGTTTGGCCTATCGATGATGAGGAATAGATCGTGGAGGCGCCCTGAAGTTGTCTGAACGACGTAAGAAATTTTTGCGCGATCTAGCAATAATTCGCTATTTCCTCGCTGAATAATGACTCTTTTGTCGGTCACGGTGTAGCGCGTGCCGCGCGCCGCTCTTACCGGTGCGAAGAACGCCGCGTAGACAAACGCTAGCGCGACGCCTGACGCCAAAAAGATCGACATGGCGACGGCAAGAATGAAAATCGCGGCTAGTCCCACCGAAAGCGACTGCGCTTCGATCACGCGGCTTGTCAGCGGGATGAATCGAAGCCACATCCGCACAGCGGTGGCGACCATCACTACGGATCCGAAGGCGAGCGTGATTCGCTTGATATTCCATGTCGCTGCGTGCGATTTCGCGGTCCATAGAACACGTTCTCCCGACTCTTCATTTTGCGACTCGGGGTCAATGCTCGCGGGGGATGCTTCGCCACGAATCAGTTGCCATAAACGGTCTGGTGCGTCGATGCCGCTCAATCGAATCGTCAGCGTTTGCCCGAGTGAGCCGGTCGGAATAGTGCGTACAAGGACGAGGTCGCCGCGCTTCTTGGATGCGTCATCCCAGTGAATTCGCGCGTAGCTGATCGCTTCGCGCGAGATCGATCGCGAAAAGCCACCCCGCCGCCAAATGACATGATTTTCGGTGACGCAGTATTCGACGCCAGCTCTCCAGATAAGCGGCACTTTCCAGCAAAGAAGCGCCATCGAGGCCATCCACGCGGACGACACGAGAAGATTCGTCGGCGACGCGCCCGAAACGCGCGACACGAGTACCGCGAATGATAGCGCCACGAGCGAGCCGACAATGCCGACGAGCGTGCCAGCGCGACACAGTAGCGGCAGGTGACTCGACACTGGGGCGCCGCGCCATACAATCGGTTCAAAAAATAGAGCGTCGCGTTCCATCGAGATCTCCCGTCATGGGAGAGCGAATCTCCCGTTATGGGAGAGCGGCCGATGGCGTTAACTCTTAAGCCTTTGTGCGATCGGATGCATCGACCAGCTCGATCCCGATGCGGGCGGATGTCTCGAAAATGCGGGCGTCGCGGTAAAACTCACCAAAAACGATGCGCATGATCCCCGCATTGGCGATAAGCTTAAAACAGCTCCAGCAGGGCGACGCAGTGACATAAATCGCCGCCCCATCGACCCGGGCGCCGTTGCGAGCGGCCTGAACAATCGCGTTCGCCTCGGCATGCACTGTGCGCACACAGTGTCCTTCATCCATCATGTGGCCATCTTCATCGCAGTGCGGGAGACCGCGAATCGACCCGTTGTAGCCGGTCGCTAAAATGCACTTGTCGCGAACAACCACCGCGCCGACAAACTTGCGATCGCAAGTGGAGCGTGTCGCCACCTCGCGAGCAATGTTCATAAAGTACTCGTCCCAGCTCACGCGCTCACGAATCATCGATCGGCAACCTATCAGAAGCGAGCGTTAGGGTGTGATTTCGAAATCTGATCTGCCACGTAAACGTGCCCGTGCCCGTACTCGTGCCCGGCTTTTGCTTTTTCTAAGCGAGTCGCCCGCAAAAACTACCGGGCACGTTTACGGGCACGGGCACGTTTACGGGTCAGAGAAGAAATTGAGTGCGCGCCCTAATTCGCTTGAGGAACGCGAGGGTAAATGGACATCCCCACGAACACCCCCCCATTTGTCAGCGCGTATGCTCGATCGCCGTAGGCTGCTGGTGTTTGCGAAAAGCCTGTCCCTACATGAAACCCGTCTATCGTTTTTCCGCTATCGACTGCGATCAAAAACATGCCGTATCGCGAGGTGCCTACCAAAATCGCCCCGGCTATTTGCACTGGCGCCGTGATTCCCCCGTCTGGGACTGGATTTCGCCATAGTATCGCGCCGTTTGTCGGATCGATTGCGTGCAGCCCCGTTGACGCGCTTGACGCGAAGAGGATGTGTTGCGCCGGAACTGTTGGCCCGCCAGCGTAGCGCCCGAACGACGATGGCTGGTGCGCCGGCTGGCTCCACATCATCAGGTCGGTCACCCCCGTTGCTTTTTCGTTTGACCAGACTCTTCCGCCTTTGTTGGCGTCGACCGCCACCACACCGCCCGCATAGCTCGCGACAAACAACACCGATGTTGGCCCACTTGGAAGCTCGACCGTTGCTACGACTGGCGTGGTATCGACATCGAGGTATTTTGGCCCCGTACTCGAGGATATCCCTTCGGCTTCGGCCGATAGGTCGATAGGCGACCACTTTTCGGAGCCGTCAGCCACATTGTAAGCCTCGACGTGCCCGTCTGAGTAGGCCATGTAGACGACGTCCGACGCGACGCATGGCCCTGCGTATCCTGCGATCTCCATCCCCAAGGCGGGGGCTCGATGCGTTGCCCATACCGTCTTTCCCGTCCGACGGTTTAGCGCGAACAGCTGGTCGCCTGCGTTTGCTACTACGAGCGTATCGCCCGATAAAACGGCTTTGCGCGCGATTTCGGCGCCGCTATCAAACCGCCAGAGGAGGCCGCCATCGCCCGCGCGCACTGCGTACAGTGCGCCGTCGTTTGACCCAAAATAGACGACATCGAGCTCTTTGTCGTATGTCGGCTCGGACTGCACCATCCCCAGCGTTTCGAATCGCCAGATTGAGCTGCCGTCGGTTGCTCGTAGGGCATAAAGCCCGTGGTCTGACGACCCCACAAATACGCGCGAATGAACCGGATCGATCTCCGCTCGTCCACGCTCGTATGCTTCACCCACGGTTCGTGATGAGGCGGTGAGCTCACGTCGAAAAAGGACGTGTATCGCCCCGTTTCGAAAATGAAGCCACAACGGGACATCAGCGGCGACGCGGTCGCTCATACGATCGGTCGCGCACGACGCTAAAAGCGCGAGCAGAAGACCGACAAGAAAAAACCGGGCATGGCCGCTTCGTATAGTCACGAGATGGATGCTCCTAGCAGCGCGACTACTTTTTGTCAGCGCCGTTTCGCTTTAGACGCTCGATCAGCTCTTGAATTTGCGGATCGTTCATCTGATCGCTACTGAGGCCCGAGAGTGCGCTCTTTGCTGGGAGCGCTGACGGATCGAGCGCTCGCAGACGGCTCTCCGCAAGCCGTTCGAGATACGGATACGCTTTGCTGTGCCCCGACTGCGACACATCGTCGTAGACGGTTTTAAACAGCGTTTTCGCTTTCTCGACTTCACCTGTTGACGCAAAGAGGCGCGCCTGATCGTACATCCCCAACTGTTTGAAGCCTCGGATGTCGGTCGCTTCCAGCTCTTCGAATGCTTTGAGCGCTTCGTCGAGCGCGCCTACGATTCCGGCAGCCGCTCTCGCTTCGTGGGCTAGCCCTACCCCTTCGATCGAGCGCCCTTTTACCTGCTTATCGGCTTTACCGAGCGCTGAGTTTCGCACCTCTGAATACGCGGCCAACGCGCCGTCGTTGTCGCCCTTGTCGAGCAAAATCCCCGCTTCTTGTAGCCGCGCTAAAATTGCCGCGCCTGTCCCCGGGTACTTCGCTATCACGTCGCGTAGCTTGGTTAGTGAGGCGTCACGCTTTGCTTCGATTGTTGGGAACACCGGCATCGTATCTGGCGGCGAATTTGATTCGCTCTTTGCTGGCTCGCCGACTCGCCCGAGCTGATCGTTCATCGCGGCGACAAGCTCGTTTGACGCTTTTGTTTCGCGTCGCGCGGTGTAAAGCTCGTAGGCGCCGGCGGCTGCTCCGACGACCAACAGGGAAGCGAGACCGATGCCGACGGCGCGCGAATTTTTTTGCAACCACTCGGATGCTGATAGCGACCGTGGACCTGAGAGATGGCGCCGCTCTTTGTGGGTTAGTTGCGGTGATGCATCGCGCTCGAGCTCGCGATCGGCGGCGCGTGCTCCCTTCGCCGTGCCCACGCGTTCGAGCCTCTTTGATGCAGCCTCGGCGAGTGCCGACTTTTTTCCGGCGGCGCCTATGCCTTGCGCTTGGCGGCGGGCGGCGAGCTTTTCTTCTTCGAGACGGGAGAGCCGATCTGCTGCGCTTTCGCCGCTGATGAAGGCATCGTCGACTTTGTGCATTAAGTCGGTTTGCGTCATCCCCGCCGGCCTGCTTGGATCTGTCGGCTCGGACGGCAATGTCTCGTTGGTCTCCTCCGAATCAGACGATTCGGGCGATTTCGATTCGGTATCGTCAGACACTTTGGCTGCTCCTTAGCTGGCAGGTTCGGCGGCCGAGCCTAGCGCAAACGGGACAAAACACCCGCGTTTTTTCCTCTATTTTGGTTCGGAAAGGAGCTTTATTGCCCGCTCTAAATGCGGCCGAACGTTGACGTAGCGCTCATTTTGAAGCGCTTCGACAAGCGCGGGGCGCGCCCGACCGTCGCCTATTGCACCGAGCGCGTCGGCGATGAAGGCTCGGAGCCGCACATCGCCGAGTGACGCTATTAGCGCCGGAACCGCCGCTTTGGCCCGCACGCGACCTAGCGCTTGAAGCAGATCGCGCGCCGTTTCAAATTCGATCTGATCGCCACCTTCAACCCACCACGTCACGAGTGTGTCAGCTCCGCGCGCATCACCTTGTTCGGCGAGAGCGAGCGCTATCGAACGTCGTAATTCTTCACTCTTTGAAGCTAAAAGAGAACCGACCTCGACCGGCTCGCCCATTCGAACAAGGGCGGCCGCCAAGTAGCCTCGCACTTCTTCGTTTTCGTCGTGAAAAAGCGCGCGGCGCACTTGCGACGCTGTGCTTCGAGCGTGCAGTCGAAACATCGCGAGGGCCGTTTTTTTTCGAATGTCGATATTCGCGTCGTCAAGAAGCGCTGCTGCTTCGATCGCCGCGTCGGCATCGCCCATGAGCGCGCGCCGAAGCGCCGATGGCAAATCGGCTCCCGACGACGACTCGTACTTTCCGTGATCGCGAGCGACGCGAATCGATTGCAACTTCATCGCGGCGACAAGATCGCGATTTTCAGCCGATAAATCATGCCTTTCGAGCGGATCGCTTTTCGCGTTGTAGAGCGCGCACACATCGGCTTTCCGTGCGCAGACGAGCCGAAACTCACCTTCTGCGAGCAGCGTGTAATCATCAGTTTCGGCGAACGCGAGACCTGGCTCTGTGCCGTTGTTTGAAGCGCCAGACAACGACGCGCCTAGATCGCGCCCGCGAATTCGCGGAGGCCGCGGGATCCCGAGCGCGGAAAGCGTTGTCGGAAGCAGATCGATCGTCTGTGCAACGCTTGCGACACGCTGATGCGCGACGCCATGACCTGCGACAATGAGCGGAACGCGCACCTGCTCTTCGTAGACCGTCGACCCGTGGTATCGACCGCCGTGCTCGCCAAATTCTTCGCCGTGATCGGCCGTAACAATCACGATCGCACCGGGACGCCGCGCTTCAACGAGCGCCACGATCGCACCGACGGCGCTATCGACCGCCGCGATTTCGCTATCGTAACGATCGATGTCCGTCGCCCTCCCCCGCTCGCCAAAAGGATGCTCGTGGTGCATCTCGTACGGCTCGTGCGGCTCAAAAAAATGAACCCACATAAAGAGCGGCTTATCGTTCGCCGCGCCTGACAAGTACGACGAAATTTGCGCGAGCCTGAGCTTCGTGTCGGCAAACTCGACTTTCACATATTCAAAGTCGAGCGCGCGTTCATGAAATGGCCGAAATCGCGCTTTATCGATAAAAAACACGGCAGGCGGGTAAAATCCGGCGGTTTGATAGCCATAGCGACGAAGCCACGATGCCCACGTTTCAGAATCGTCGCCAATGCCGAGTGACAGCAGTGGGCGCATGTACTTGCCGGTCATCAGCGATGTGATCGAGTACGATGTGTGCGGGGTCGGGCAGTACGCCGCTTCAAACAGCGTGCCCCGTTCGGCGAGGCGATCGATGTGTGGCGTGGTATTGCGGGCGTAGCCGTACGCTGAAACATGGTCGGCACGCAGCGCATCGATCGTGACAAGGACGATGTCGCGCCCCGCCCAATCAAGCGTTCTGGCGAGCTCTCCTGGCGAACCGTGTATTTCGTCTGACGCTTCGACCGGCGCTGCCGTAAATCGACCCAGCAGCGTGACTGCGCGACCAAGAAGCGGCGCATGTTCGACGAGAACAAATCGTAGATTGTCGGAGTTTTTTAGACGACTCATGCCGCCAATTCCGAACGTGACCGCGAACACGGCGAACGCCGCTCCACAGTTGGTGACAACGCGCGACCGAGTCGAACCAGAAACTGCAAGCGCCGCGGCAAGAAGTGTCAGCACCAGGAGCGCCGTGTGAAATGCCGGATAGAGGCGCGGCAACACAAATACGTCGGCCGTCCAGAACAGGCAGAGCAGCGCAATCCCGACCGTTCGATGTAGCCGCCGACGGACGACGAACGCTGTGACCGGCGGAAGAAAAAAGTGAACCGCCACGCCGACAACACATGAAAAAGCACCGATAAAACTAGCGCGAATTGGCCACGACGCGAAGTGGCGCCCGGCCGTTATCCCGTAAGCGAGCGTGGCCGCCGAGAAAATTGCCACGGCATCCAACAGCGGCCGTGCGCGTCGAGATGCAGAGGCATTTTGAACGAGTCGCCCGATCGCAATCGCGGCCGGCGTGAATGGGAGCAGAAGTAGAATTGAGAACGGTACGGCGGCAAAAAGAAGAGCTTTGATCTCCCAAGGGCCGGTAAAATAACGATGAAACCCCGCAATGATGACGAGCGCTTCGACGAGCGCGAACGCGCTCCAAGCGAGTGTCACCGCGGCGAGCACTCGCAACCAGACGAACAAAGAGATGCTTGGAACTTCCGGTCGGCTACCGGAACACAAGATTCAGAATCTCGTACATGCGACTTCCGCCCGGCATCCGCACGGTCACTTCGTCGCCGACTTCTTTTCCGAGGAGCGATCTCGCGAGTGGGCTGGTGATGCTGATTTTCGATTGAGCGATGTCGGCTTCGTCGACTCCGACGATTTGATACTCGATCTCTTCGTTGGTCTGCGCGTTTGAAAGGCGCACCGTTGCCCCAAAGGCGACACGATTGCCGGTCACTTTCACCGGATCGATCACTTCGGCGAGCGCCAATTTCGCTTCGATATCTTTGATGCGCCCCTCGATAAACGACTGCTTATCGCGTGCGGCGTGGTACTCGGCGTTCTCTTTGAGATCGCCGTGTTCGCGCGCCGTTGCAATCGCCTGAATGACGGCTGGGCGCTCGACCGACTTCAAAAGTTGCAGCTCTTCGCGCAGCCGCAAAAAACCATCTGGCGTTACTGGATATTTTTCCATCTCAACCTCGACTTAGCACGTCGAACCGCTCCTCGACAGTCGAGCCTCCCTAGAAGCCGTTAACGCGCGGCAGCGGCTGAAAACCAGTAAGCGCTAGACATCGTCGCTAACCTAGTGTTCTTCGAGATCTTCGCTAAGGTGGCGTTGTTCGAGCTCTTCCATGTCGCGCCAAATCGCACTAGCTCGAGCGTCTGAAAAGACGTGCTTTAATAGCTCGACGGGCTCTGTGACTTGTGAAGTCCCCTGGAGCATCAAACTGGCTGCACCAAATTCGAGTGACGTATATGTAAAACCGGGTCGCTTTGGGTCGGGGAGTGGAATTTTGGCGAGACTTGCCCCGACAGTGTAAGCGGTAACCGCGTGATCGTGAGCTTCTTCTAGCGCTCTATTGGCAGGTTCGGCTGCCTGAGCAAATGCTTCGGCTGGCCACTCCTCCCACTGGTGGTGATCGTCAGCGCCTTGAGGGTGGGCGATCGGTAAAACAGCCGGCCCAGCGTTCATCGCGCCGTAGTTTACGACGATACCAGCGGCGACGGGCATTGCGTCGACTGCCGTATCGGCTCCTCCTCCGCAACAAGGGAAGAGGCGCCGCCATCGCCACGGATTGGTCGGCGCGGGTTCGAGTACGTCGTCAAATTCGTCGCTAACTTCGTGGTCGGCGCCACTGCAGCCGACTGCCGAAAATACGAGAAAAAAAGCGGCAACGTGGAGAAAAGAACGGCGCATTGTTACAACCTCCTGACCCTCCGAATCTCCGGGGGCCCACAAGTGTGAAGTCGCAGGCCAAATCGTCAACCAAAACGCCTTTTTTGCGCTTAGGAGGGTGACGCCCCCGTTTCAAAGAGGCCGTTTCGGGCTACAACGTGCTTCAGCAACTCGCGCCCTGCGCCTCGCGTCGTCGTCTGAAGATCAATGACAAACATAGCCTTTTATTCCCGTTTTATTCTGCTCGCTGGGGTCGTGTCGGTGGCGTCCGTTGGCTGCAGCCAACAAGCGCCGCGCACACCGGCCACCTACGCAGCCAGCGCGAAGAAAGCGTACGACGCGGCCAACGTCGAATTTGAAGCGCACAATTGGGCCGAATCGCAAGCGCTCTTTCGCGAAGTGAAGCGCAAGTACAGCTACTCACGCTTTGCGCAATTGGCCGAGCTACGCATCGCCGACGCCAATTTCGAGCAGGGGAAGTTTGCCGACGCGCTACGCGAGTACAAGCAGTTTGTGCACGACCACCGCGCCGACGAGAAGAATGTGCTCTACGCGCGGTCACGAATGGCCGAGGCGCAGTCCAACGAGATTATCGATTCCGTGCTGATGCCGGCGGGCGAAGAGCGCGATCAGGCGCCGGTCCTCGATGCATACAAAGAGCTGCGCGGTTTTCTTCACGACTACCCAGACGTTGAAGAGTCGAAGCATGTGCGTGAATTGCTGTCGGGAGTTGTTGGGCGTCTAGTTCGCCACGAGCTTTACGTCGCGCGGTTTTATCTCGCGCGCGCCAAGTTCGATGCGACAGTCAGCCGAATTAACTTCGCGCTTCGAAACTACATCGACGATTCCGTCGATCGCAGCGAAGCCGATAGCGCAACACTCGAGCCAGAAGCGCTGCTTTTGCTCGGCGAAACGTATTTAAAAATGCATCGCAACGATGATGCAATGGCGGCATTCAATCGCCTGATTGAGCGTCACCCAAGTAGCGGACAAAGCGTTCAGGCGAAAAATTATATCGCATTGATTCCGAGGGGTTCGTGAGCGAGACAGGCGGTAGAGGGGCACTTCACGGGCAGGCAGCCGGCTCGCACAGTGGCGATGAGTCGGGGGCGCCGGGCGCAAAAACTGTGCTTGTCGTCGACGACGAAAAAAACATTCGTCGGACGATGCAGCTCGTGCTCGAAGGTGAAGGTTACAACGTGCTGAGCGCCGAGAACGCCGAAGATGCGTTGCGGATTTTGGCAAACCCAAACGCGCCAGTCGATTTGGCAATTTTTGACGTAAAATTGCCCAAAATGAGCGGCCTCGAGGCGCTTGAGCGAATTCGCAAAGACGAGGCGATCCGCGATACACCGATTGTGGTGATCAGCGGGCACGCGACGGTGAACGACGCGGTGCTCGCGATCAAACTCGGCGCGAGCGATTTCTTTGAAAAGCCGCTAACACGCGAACGCATTTTGGTCAGCGTCCGTAATGTGCTCGAAGCTGCAAAGACGCGGCGGGCGCTGCAAGAAGCGTCGCTCCAGCAGTCGCAAAAATACGAGATGATCGGGCGCAGCCCGGCGATTCAAAAGCTTTTTCACGAGATGGAAAAAGTCGCGCCGACAAAAGCAGGCGTGCTAATTACGGGCGAGAGCGGGACGGGAAAAGAGCTTATTTCACGGGCGATCCATCGTCTGAGCCCCCGCTCCGAAGGGCCGTTTGTGCGAGTAAACTGCGCGGCGATTCCGCGCGAGCTGATCGAGAGCGAGCTGTTCGGTCACGAGCGAGGTGCGTTCACCGGCGCGCAGACGAAGAAGCGCGGCTTTTTCGAGCAAGCGCACGGCGGCACGCTTTTCCTCGACGAAATTGGCGATATGGATCTCATCGCGCAAGCCAAAGTGCTCCGCGCGCTGCAGTCGGGAGAAGTGTCGCGCGTCGGCAGTGAGCACATCATGCACGTCGACGTGCGCGTACTCGCAGCAACAAACAAAGATTTGTCGCGCGAAGTCGAGCGGGGGAATTTTAGGGAGGATCTGTTTTTCCGCCTCAACGTCTTCCCGATTCGAAGCCCAGCGCTACGCGAGCGCGAGCAAGATATCGCTCTGCTCGCAGAAGCATTTATCGCCGCGTTTTCCCGCGAAAACGGGATGAAGTTGAAGCCGATCGATCGCGACGTGATTCGAGCGCTAGAGAGCCGCAAGTGGCCAGGCAATGTGCGCGAGTTGAAAAACGTCGTGGAGCGAATGGCGATTTTATCAGGCGATCGAGTCACAATCGCCGATTTGCCAGAAGACCCACACGACAGCCCATTCGGCGACGACACACCCGACGAAGCGCCAGTCGAAGCGCACGACGACGACGCGCACCATTCAACAGGGGGCGCCGGAAAAGCGCAAACGCTGCGCGAATACCGCGACCTAGCAGAGCGGCGCTACATCGTAGAAACGCTCCGGCAAACGGGCTGGAACATCTCGCGCACCGCCGTCATTCTCGGGGTCGAACGAACAAACCTCCACAGAAAGATTCGCGGCTACGGAATCGTCCGCGACGAATAGCGCTATTTTCCCGTTGAGCCGTAGCCCCCTGCCCCTCTTTCGGTATCGACCAGGCGCTCGACTAGGCGCCATTGAGCGTACGCGACTGGCGCGAAGACTAGCTGGGCGATGCGGTCCCCTGGAGCTATTTCGGCTGGTTTATCGCTTAGGTTCACTAGAAGAACCTTGATTTCACCTCGATAATCGGAATCAATCGTCCCCGGGGTGTTGAGGACTGTTAGGCCTGTTTTTGAGGCTAAACCTGACCTTGGGCGCACTTGCGCTTCAAATTTCTCGGGGATTGCCACTCTGATCCCGGTTGGCACTTGTACGCGCCCGAGCGGCGGAATCGTTAGCGGCTTTTCTAGTGCGGCGTGGAGGTCCATCCCCGAGGCGCCTCTTGAATGGTATTTTGGCAGCTCGGTCTCGATTTCGCCTGCCCGCATGATCTCGATATGCAAATCTGGAATCATCATCTTCACCATACACGATACCGCAGATGCTCGAGCCGAATCATCAGCGGTATGCTACGCCGTCAGCTATGACGCCGACGCGTGAGCTCGTTCTCATCCTCGATTTTGGCTCCCAATACACCCAGCTTATTGCTCGACGCGTTCGTGAGCAGCGGGTTTATTGCGAAATTCACCCGTGCACCCTTTCATTTGAGTCGCTAAAGGCGCTAGGCGCTCAAGCGATTATCCTCTCCGGGGGGCCGTCGAGCGTTTACGACGAAGGAGCGCCGACCATCGATCCCCGCGTGTTTGAGCTGGGCGTTCCGGTGCTGGGTATTTGTTACGGGCTGCAGCTCATCGCGCATCTGCTCGGCGGCGTTGTCGAGCCGGCGACCGAGCGCGAGTATGGCGCGGCGAGGCTGACGATCGATCGTTCGGAAGGGGTGCTTCGTCGCTTTCACGAAGGCGAATCGGTCGATGTGTGGATGTCGCACGGCGACCGAATTGCGGCGCTTCCCGACGGCTTTTCTGTCCTCGGGCGATCTGACAACACGCTTTTCTGCGCCGTTGGCGACGCGAAAAGGCATATCTACGGCGTACAGTTTCACCCCGAAGTGGTGCACACGCCGCGCGGTTCCGATTTGCTCGCGTCGTTCTTGTTCGACGTCACGCATCTTACCCCGAGTTGGACGGCGACATCGTTCACCGAGGATGCGATTGCCGAAGTTAAGCGTCGCGTCGGCCCGAACGAACATGCCATTTGCGGGCTGTCGGGCGGTGTTGATTCGTCCGTGGCAGCGGTGCTTTGCCATCGCGCGCTAGGCGATCGGCTCACGTGCATCTTCGTTGACAACGGCCTGTTGCGCGCCGGCGAAGTGGAGCAAGTGTCATCGACATTTCGCGAGAATTTTCACGTCAATTTAATCGTTGTAGATGCGCGCAAACTATTTTTGACAGCCCTGGCCGGAGTGACCGATCCGGAACAGAAGCGAAAGACGATCGGGCGGCTCTTTATTGAAGTGTTCGAAGAGCAGGCGAAGAAAATTCAGAACGCGAGCTATCTCGTGCAGGGGACGCTCTATCCCGATGTAATCGAGAGCACGTCGTTCAAAGGGCCGAGCGCCGTGATCAAGAGCCATCACAACGTAGGCGGCCTCCCCGAGCGGATGAAGCTCAAGCTGATCGAGCCACTGCGCGAACTTTTTAAAGATGAAGTTCGAAGCGCAGGCGAAGCGCTCGGGATTGCGCGCGAGCTTGTCGGGCGTCATCCGTTCCCTGGCCCGGGTCTAGCCATTCGATGCGTCGGTGAAGTGACTGAGCCGAGGCTGGCAACGCTGCGCGCGGCCGATGCGATCGCAATGGAAGAGTTGCGCGAGGCGGGGCTCTACGATTCAATTTGGCAGGCATTTTGCGCTCTTTTGCCGGTAAAAACGGTTGGAGTGATGGGCGACGCGCGAACATACGAAGAAGTCTGCGCGCTAAGGTGCGTCACGTCAGTCGACGGGATGACGGCCGATTGGTCGCAGCTCCCGTATGAAGTGATGGGCCGTATTTCGACGCGAATCATGAACGAAGTGCGCGGGATCAACCGCGTCGTCTACGACATTTCATCGAAGCCGCCGGCAACGATCGAGTGGGAGTAGCGAATAACGTTCACAACGCGAAAACGATTCAATCAAAATGATTGAAACTCGGTAACAGCTGTCCAAGCACAATCAAGCATCGCCCCTGTCATCCTGAACGAAGTGAAGGATCCGGCGGCTGCCGCGCCTCGGCACGGATATCGCAGTCGCCGGGGTGTCGCGCCATCGAACTCGGCGCGGCGCCACTAGTAAGGAGGCGCTTATGATTTCAATAACGTTGTTGAATCGTCTGTTCGTACGCGGCGCAGCGCTATCGCTCACCGCAGCTCTCGGTTGCAGCGCAACCGACACAACGACATCCGAGCAAAGTGAAATAAATAAAACCGGCGCGCGTCTATCGGTCGGGTTTCTAGCCGACACTGATGTGACGGCCTTCCGTATTACAATAAAATCGGCCGAGACCGCATGCAACGAGGCAGTTCCTCAGCAGAACGGAGCGCCGACGATCCAGCCGACCGCGATACCGGGAGGGCCGACTCTAAATCCCAACGACGCGCCAGCGATTGTCGCGCCAGTGTTCGAAACGATCGTCGTCACCAAGGAGATCGAATCGTTGAGTCTCCCGGGCGAGCTGCTGACAGAAAGCAAAAATATCAGCGGAAAGCACGCGTTTGTTGACCACTTCACTGTCCTCCGCGCCGGCTGTTACGATCTTAAAGCGGAGCCAATGGCGAAGGATGTGTTGTCGGCATCATGCACCGTCGCGTCGCTGAGCAACGTGACGATCCAAGCGGGGCAAGTAAAAGAAATACGTCTGGAGAGCCAATGCGCGGGTGAAGAGACCGGTGCGCTCGACACAAGCGTGACGTCGAATCGTCCACCAACCATCACGGCAATCACATTTTCTCCGTCAAAGTTTGTGCAGCAGTGCCAAACGACCCAACTCTGCGTCGAAGTGTCCGACCCAGATGGTGACGCGGTGCGACTCAATGTCCTTCAGACAAAAGGCGGGCAGCTGTTTTCAGCGCCGCCAAAAGAAGTTGTTTTGCCGCGATCGCGAGGCGTCAACGGGGAGAGCCGCAATCGCACGTGCTTTGATTTGGTTGCGAGCGACATCAACGACTACGCATTCACATTGACAGCGTACGACCTGACCGCTCGCGGAAATACGATTGAACGCGCAGCGATGGGTGACAACCCAGCCGTGACATCGCACACAACGCTGCAAGGAGTGCCGCTGTTTGTAGGGTGGCAGGCCGAAGCGCAATGTTTCGACGGGACCACGCTGCGCACCGAGCCGAAAATCAAGGCAGTGGCGCGCGTGATCGCTTGCACGCCGATGCAGGCGAGCACGTACTTCTGCGGTCAAAAAGCCGCGGGCGCAGGTTATGACCTCGCGGTAACTTGTCCGAACGGCCAGTTCGAACCGGCGGCGGTGTTTCCGCAGTGCTCAGACGCAAGGCCGGCAGTTCTGCCAACCGCCGTGACGCCTGCTTCACCGGCCGCAGTGCCGGCTAATCCGAAAACGGAAGTGATTCCTGTTCCGCCAGCAGATGTCGTGCCGGCTCCACAAGCAGAAGTGCCGCCAATTCCGCAAACGGAAGCGACGCCACGGGTCGTCGAGTAACTGCAATTAGTCAATCGCTGCAATTCAAAGCGGATCGCAGCGCGTGATAGCTTCGGGCGGGGGAATTCCCCCGCCGTCGCCATCGTCTCTATTTAGCGCAGGCGTTGCCCGAAATTCGGTTGGCCGCGCCGAGGGTGAGCAGCTCTTTTTCGCTGCTGTTGGCCGTTAAATAGCTAACAAATGCATCAATGTCGCTAACTCCAACGAGAGCATCGGCGCCGTTGATAAAAGTCGAAAAGCCGTCGCCGCCGCCGGCCAAAAATTCATTCATCGTCACTCGATATTGCGCGTCGCGATCAATCGGCGTGCCGTTCAATTTTACCGATGTCGGGTCGATAGCGCCTGTCTGTGTGTCACGCGACCAGGTGTAGGCGTATTCAAATCCGCTCGAGACTTGCAGAATTCTTGGGATCGGCGTGTCAAACTGCTGTTTGAGCCCGTCGAGAATTTGCGCGCCTGTCAGCGTCACCGTGATGAGGTCGTTGCTGAAGGGCTGCGCTGCAAATGCATCGGCGTACGTCAACGTAAAGTCGGCTTTCGTCGGCCCTTTTGCGAGCAGGTCGGCGCGCATTCCGCCCGGGTTTGTGAATGCAATCACCGCGCCGCCTGTCGCTTCGGAGCGTGTGGCAGCGAGATGCGCGTCGGCGAGCAGATCGCCAAGATGGCTCTCGCACGACGGCCGCCCGCCCCCTTTTCGATCGGCTTTGATGTCTTGGGCGATATAGCCGACAACTTTGTTGGCCGTGACCGCCGAGAGCGATTCATAAGTTGCGACAATGCTTTGAACTTCAACATCGGGGGTGACATCGCGCGTGACAATGACGTTGCGCGCCTGCTTGCTTGTGACGCTCTTTGTTGAGGGGTCGATCGTAAGATCGATTTTGGTTATGAGCCTGCCGTGGGCCGACGCACTCGTTACAAGCCGACCGTCGATGACACAATTGTATGCCTGATGGGTATGTGCGCTAACAACGACATCAACCGCGCGGTCCATCCCTGGCGCTCCAGTGGCCGGATTTCCGGCTAAAAGTGGCAACAAATCACCTTTAAGCGAATCGCATGTGTCGTACGTCCCCGTCGGGGCTTGATGCGCACCTTGATGAAGGAGAACAACGATGGCGCCGACGCCCTGTGCTTTGAGTTCAGGAATTAGCGCGTTTACCGTCTGCGTTTCGTCGGCGAACGTTAGCTCTCGAACGAGGGCAGACGAAATCACGCTTGGCGTGTCGCGAAGTGTCAGGCCGATGAAGGCCACTTTCGCGCCATCAAACGTTTTGATCGCGTACGGTGGGAAAAGCGTCATTCGCGCGTGGGTGTTCACGTTTGCCGCGAGGTACTGATACTTTGCGCCGACGAAACTCCGCGTTTTATCGGCGACGCTTGGTGTGTACCCCGATTGAATGAGTTTGAGCTTCGCGACGCCGCGCTCAAAATCGTGGTTGCCGACCGCTTCGATGTCGAGGCCCATGGCGTTCATGACGAGAGTTGTTGGCTCGTCGTCGAACGTGTTCGATACAAAGGGGCTTGCGCCTGTTAGGTCGCCAGCCGAAACGACAACTGTGTTTGGATTTGTGGCGCGCATCTGTTTGATGTGCGTTGCCAGAAACGCGGCGCCACCGGCCGGTATCAGCGATTGGCCGGCGATGGTTGACGGGATAACGCCTGCGTCGGCCCCTCCGATGGCACTTGGGTCGTCGCTTGGCGCGGCAATAAGGCCGTTCGTCCCGGTCGGCGGCTCGATATTGCCGTGAAAATCATTAATCGCGAGGAGTTGAATGCGAACCGGCCCCGGAGCGGGGTCAAGCGGCATCCCGGCGTGGTTTTCGTCTTTCGATGAGACGGCCGGCTTGTTTTGCAAGGAATCGGACGCCGCTTCGTCAATTGCGTCTCCGGCCGCCCGGTCGCGCGGCGCGATCGGCGATGTGGTGGTTCCGCACCCGATTAGCAAGGCACTCGAGAATAAAGTTGTCGAAATAGCTAATTTATAAGCATTATGGGAAGTCATGGCGCTCCGTACCACCGTGGAATGTCGCGGCGCAAGGCTCCCTCCAAAATCGCCTCGCCGGGCGCTGTGGCGCTCCAGGAGTGCTTTTTTTGTCGACGCAGATGCGGTTGTAGGCTAGAAAAGCCGCTTCAGTTGATCAGTTGCCGACCGTTTCGGTTGAAGGACGAAGATGTCAAATCGCGCATTGTGGAGCATGAGAAAACGTCACGAGTGGTTGGCCAAGCCGGCTAAATCAAAGCGAATTAGGCGTTCAACGCGCATTCGCTGCGGCTTGCAAGATGCGATCGACCGTAAGGCCGGCGATAAGCCGCAGGAATAACGCAAGACCAGCGCTCCCTACTTCGCCCAGCCTACGGCTCGGGCGATGGTTGCTCTTACCTCTTCAAACGTTTGCTCTCTCGTGAGCTTGCCGTTCTCGTAGACAACTTCGAGTTGCGAGTGGGCATCCGGTGTTAGCGCGAACTGTGCGCTCGTGCCGCCTTTTGGCGAGAGCTCGATGGTTGCGTACTTGCCGTCGATCATCACTAGATCTTGAATCGCTTGTTTCGAGCGTTTGCCCGGATCGGTCACTGGATTTTTGAAGACCGGTACGAACTTCCCATCGGTGATAACCGCCGAAGTTTTGTAAGCGGTTTTGAACGTGTCGCGATTCAGTTTTTGAAGGAGGGCGCCGCCCGATCCGAAAGCTAAATTGTCGACCGAAAAGCCGGCGTTTGTAATCGCTTCTAACATTAATGGAAGACCTTCAAGGTCGACGCTATCCCCTTGAATCATCCGAACATTGTGATTGATCACGAGATAGCCTTTTTGGTTTTTTGTCGCGCCGAATTTGTCGGCAAGACTACGAAGCAGTGCCGGCAAGAGCACGACCGGGTCGCCCGAGTCGGGGCGTATGACGATTGTCGCACCTCGGCCTCCAGCGGCGATCACTTCATCGCGCAGCGTGCCGCCCCACAGATTCGCCACGGCGTTCTCGATGTCGTAGGAATCTGAAACAATTGCGACGATATCGCCTTTGTTTTGCGTAAATTGCTTCAACATATTTCGGTACGCGTTCGTTTCGTTTGCCTGCCCCCAACTCGTAATCGTCGAGTGTTCTGCCGCGGGAATTGAGAACCCTGGCATCTTATCGGCGGCATAGTACTTTCGCGCGAAGACTAACCCTTCGATCGTGTCTGTCCCCATTGAGTTGAGGAGATGCGCGGCGGCGCCTAAGCCAGCCGCTTCAGCCGATGTGACGCCTCGTCCGCCGAAGTCGTGCAGCATAAATGGGAATTTGCCAAAATCGTCGCACGTTAGCGCCATGTAGTGACGAACGATCTGCAATTGAAAATTCGAAAGCGACGCCACGGCGCTTGGGTACCAAACGCGAAGGAGCATCGTTTCAAACCACGACGGGATCCAAAAAAGATCTGGGTCTGTCGATTCAGCCGTAATCAGGACGTTCTTTACCGGCACGACCGACCCTTCACGCACGGCTCTAATGCGCATCGGAATGCGGCCCTCGTGTTTGGTTACAACCTTCATCCAACCTTCGCGGTTAAACAGGCCCGGTTTTAGATGTGCGCCGAATAATTCTTCCGCCTCGTCGACCATCTCTTTGGTGATCGAAACGGTTAGGTATTCTTTGATAATGTATTGTAAACCAAAGAATATCGCCCGCTCGAAGTCGATCGTGGGAAATTGGCCTTTGAGCCGTTCAAACTTCGCTTTATCAAAGCCGGGGAGCGCGACGCCGCGATTCTCTAGATATCCAAACGTCCATGTCGTGGCCGGCGGGTACTGCAAATAGTGAGAAACTTTGTAAGAATCAGTGATGAGAAGTGGGTTATGGCGAGCCGTTGACAGCTTTGCCGGGGCTTCTTTTTCGCCGGACGCTTTTGCTAGCAACGATTTATTTGCGCCAGGATCCCGCACTGTTGCGCCGACCTCCGAGTCGCTGCAGCCTAGTCCGGCGAAGCCGGCGACCAAAACAAATAGTAGCGAATTACCGCGCGAACTTATCATCGTAAATGCCTTTGCAAATCGCCGGTTGGTTGGCGAAATTTGGTGTTCAGGGCGCCAAGTTGTCATAGCCGTGAAGGCGCGCAAGCACTTGTTCATATTAGTGAAAATGCCACTTGCCATAACGCATCACGACAGCGCGCCGCGTAGTTAAACCGATGCGCTTGTGGTGCACCGCGGACGCGACCGATCGGACGAAGCGGGCCCCGTAGCCGGGCATGACCAAGAGGGCGCGGCCGTCAGTTTTTTTACGGGGGGGTGTCAAGAATAGCGTCTATCGGCACGCGTCATGTTATGTTCGGGATCGTAATGCCGTGCTCGGAGATATCGCAGCGTAGGCAGGCGGTCTCCCGGATTGGTCCGGTGCGGGAGCACTCGTGCAAGCGCGGTCGAAACGCGTGTTCGTTTTCGAGGAGCGAACACCCCAGACAGAAACACTCGCCGCGGCAGACGCTGTCTGTTCGCCACGAGTGCCGGCACGCCCGGAGGAGGAGAATCGTCATGCACAGTACCAGCAGCTCTCAATCGGTAGGGGGCGCGGCGTAAGCCTGCGTTCGGCCCCTATCCATTGAGGGCACGTGCGATGGCCCGGGTGCGACGACTCCGCCCGGGCCATTTTTATCTAAAAGAGCAGATCGCGGCGGTGATAGTTGCTTACTGTCGGCGGAGATACTCTTCGATTTTTACTTTTACCGGTTCGCCGAGATTGCTCGATAGTAGGCCGCGCAAAATTGGTTCTGCTAGCCGTCCGATCTTTTTATCGTAATCGAACCTTGTTGCGGCGGCGGCGGCGGTTTGCAAGTCGCCGATGAGCGCTTGCTCCTGCTGCGCGGTTGTTATCTCTACTCGTCCCACCATTGTGCGCACAATTTGATCGGGCGCGGGGGCGATTGATAGCGGAAGAACTTTATCGGCCCACGCGCGCGGCCACACGTAAAGAACGCGTACTCCTGGCGTTAAAAAGTAGTGGCTTTCCCACGTGTTGGTCATTGCCAGCGCTTCGTCGTCGTAGAGGCCTGATTGGGCGAGAGCTTGGGTTAGCGCCGATTTGGCTTCCGCCAAATACTCGAGCTTATCGTGCCCATTTAACGCGATTGATGGCTTGGCTATGTCGATTGAATGATTTGAACCCACGCCTTTGAGTGGGAGAAAGTAGCCACGGTTGCCGTCAAATTCCATCAAGAAAACGTTGGCAATCGGTTCGTCGGATTTGTTCTGAATTGTGACTTTATTATCAATATTTGAAGTCACGTAAAACGGAACGGTGAATTGACCGAGACCTCTATAAAAAACGAACTTTTCGTTTTGGTCTTTAAACGAAATTGTATTCGCGTTAACCTGGCGCGAAGGGAGCCAAATGCTCGCCGCCATTGGCGTCGGCAGAGCTAGATCGCTCCCGTAGTCGTTCACAGTGACGTCCCACGTCATCTTCCCGCCTGCGACGCGATCGACATGATCGATTGCTGGTGAAAAAGCTGTCGCCTCGGGGAACCACTGCGAAATAATCCCGCTCGGAAAATCGACGGTGACGCTCGCCTGTTTTTTCGCGTCTGAATAAAAGTAGATAACGGGCGTCTCCATCTTTTGATCGACGCCCAACGGGGACCCCGATTTAGGCATGAAATCGCTGCATTTTGGCGAACCGTGAACGTCCCCTCCACTTCCAGTCAACTTGCATCGCCCCTGAACGAAGCCGGGGAGCGCCTCTTCTTCGCGATACATACCGTGCTGAGTGCGGCCGTTGCTACCTTGATACGAGGTGAACGTACCCCACTCATGGACGATAAACTTTTCGCCAAGTTGAGCGGGGCGCTCTCCAGCGAAAGCTGTCGATGAGAGTAGCAAAAAAGCAAACGGTGACGCTGCCTTAGCTGCGCGCAAACGGATCAGAATTGTTCGATTAAGCGATTTCATTTTCGTTCTCCGCTCAAGAGCAGAGACCGGCGGCCGCCAAATCGCAAGCGGCCCGGTTGTCACGCAAACAGCGCACAGCTCACGAGCGATGTGAGTCGCGCGCTTACGGCGTCAGACGCTCATTCGTGACGTAAGGGCATGGGCCGCCCTACGCGACAACTAACCGGTCACAATGATCGCTCGCGATCCGCATTGCGGCCGCTTTGGCGTCAGTCACACTAGCGTCGCCAATGAGCTCCCGATTTTCGCGTTTTTTTTCTGCCGCGCTCGCTATTACGTCTGTCCTCCTCTTGTCGTCGAATGCGCACGCTGTTCTGCGTTCTCGCCAAACTCGCAATATTGATTTTACTCAGGTGCGAGGCGCGGCGCTTAATCCTATTGACGGCCTCCCTTGGAAGATCGGCAAAACAACTGAGAACTATTACGATTTGCTCGGCCCCGACGACGACTTCGGAGCGATTGCGCGAATACTATTTTATCGCGGCGGCGAGTTTGCACCGTCTAAAAAATGGCCAGGAGCGGCGCTTTCGCCATACGTAATCGGCCGATGGCTTGCGGCTCTTACGGTCCATGCGGACGGAGTTGTTCGCGATGATGGACAGACGCCGATCGCGGCGCTGGTGGACCTGCTGGCGCATCCGCAGCCGCACATAAACAACCGCAAACGAAAGGCGCTAAACCAGAACGCTTGGGCGGCGCCAAACCAGCAAAAACTTGCCGAGCTTGTAGTGCGCCGTGCCGACGATAGTCGTACGTATCGACTTTTTATCGCGCTTTTGTGGGAAAAAGCGACGTCGAGAGAGCACATCCTCGATTACTACCGGGGCCTTCTCGACGAATTCGGAGGCAGGTGGTCGACGTACTTGAGGCCGGAGCTTCAAGCAGTTATCGCCGATCCGGCTGCGTGGTTGGCGCTTGAGTACGATGAAGCGTTCGTTTTACCGCCGGCCGGCGCGATGGAGCCTTACGACGACTTCCTTCATTCGTTTTTTGATGTCCCCGACCCTGCCCCACCGCTCGAAACGACCGGCACGTCGACGCCGAGCCAAACGGGGCTTGGCTTTTCGGATTGCGCCGAAACAGCGTGGCGCGATGCGCTCATGATGATTTCCGATCGCGCGGGCGAACTGCCCGTTGGGCACGATTACGACACAGAGATACTGCGAAGACTTGGCGCCGATGATCGGATCGTTGTGTTTTTTGGTGAGGCGCCTCCGCGTGGCTATCCGACGCGCGCGCTTCAGCGGACACCAGAGGCGCGCAACGCGTGGATCGACATTGCGTCGAACCTCCCCGAGCCGGTGCAATACGCGCTGGTGGATGGCGCGTTTCGTTACAATATGCGCGGCGGCGGCGACAATATGCTCGCGGCGTTCAAAGCGATGTTTCCGCGCGCCATGCCGCCTGTCCAGACGTGGAACGACTTTGTAATGCGTGTCAATGCGGCTAGTCACGGACTGAGAGACGGTGTCGTTAAGCTTGAGGCGCCTCCCTCTTCGGAAAAAGCGGTTTCCGCGTTTAGCGTTGGGCGATGGCATTTTGAGTGGCACTTTGGGAGCGGTCACTCGCATATTGCTCTGCTTTCAAAGTTGCAGCAGCAGCCGATACCGCTCGATTTGGTGTTCGCCGTCGCCGCGTCACCCGATAATTTTCAGCGTTCGAACACGATTCGTGCGCGCACGATCGATCTCGCCCCGTTTCGTGCTGTTACTAAAAAGAGTGTGACGGCTGCGCCAGCCGCATTGGCGCCGTACATTTTGCTGCAAAACGAAGACGCGACAGTCGATTACTTGACGCACCTCCCCGACGATGCGTCGCTTGTGTTGCGCGTCGGTCTTATGAATCGCCTGACGCAACACGATGCACAAAAACGCGTGTTCGCAAACTTGGTAACGCGCGCTCCGTGGTTGAACCACGCTGTCAACACCAACGAAGCGCTCATCCCGACCAAAGCGCAGGCGTTAGCAGCAATTGAGGCAAAACGTTGGGACCAAGCTCGCCGCGTCGCGAGGCGGAGCGGGCTCGTTCATGATGCGGTATCGGGTTACTTTTTCGGTGTCACGACTTCGCAAAAGAACGCTGCAACGCTCCAGATGAGCTTCGATCGCAAACGCGCTCTCGTTTCGTCGCCGGCGGGAGATGGCCATCCAGATCAAGCGATCGTTTTCGAAATGGATGGCTTGCCAGAACGCACTGAGTGGACGGCTGCCGGTCTCGGCAAAATGTCGTTCTGCGGAAGTGAACTTCTTGTCGCGCAGTCGGTTCGAGAGCTGAAGCTCATCGACGTCACCACCGGCGCATTCGTGCGTGATCTAATTCCTTCGGGTGATGCAATCATCGTGCAGA
This sequence comes from Nannocystis exedens, assembly GCA_945861885.1. Classification (GTDB taxonomy): domain Bacteria; phylum Myxococcota_A; class Polyangia; order Polyangiales; family Polyangiaceae; genus CAMAVR01. Next base: position 208,804 of record CAMAVR010000001.1, read on the forward strand.
TAGAATGCACCGACGATGGCAGATACGCGTTGGCGAGAATTCTGGAAGGTGGCGAAACTCGCGCTGTTCTTCTGGACGTCGCGTCGGGGAGGAGGCTTCAGTCGTTTCCTGCGTACCGCGGAGCGAAAGTTGGGCCTGGGGGTAGGCTTATCGCGACGATCGATCGAGACGTTTGGTTTACGTTCGCTGGCGACGGCGCTCAGACGAGCGATGGTCTACGATTTGGAGCACTCGCTTCAAGCGCATGGAGCCACTACTCAGGCAATACGCTCGCTTTTAGCGAAATGGGCGATCGACTGTTCGTCGGCGGCGTCAGTCTTAAGGGCGCGGTATTTGATACGAAAACGGGCGCAGCTTATCGGCCCGATGACCATTTGCGAATGGCGCCGGATTGGAGGTCGAATGTGCTGCTTCGGTTCACCGCCCTCGGCGCGGGCCGCTATGCGATCGCTCTACGCGACGGCATGCGAGCGCTTGTTGATGTGGAGACCGGTGTCACTCGCGTCCTTCTGGGGCCCGAAGCACTTGTTGGCGAGGGGGCCGCGATCAGCGACGATGGTCGCAGATTGGTGACGAGAGGTCTGAGGGGAAACGGTGCGAAAATTTGGGATGTCGAAGCGGGGCGTATTTTGTATGAGCTCCCCGACACCGGACGATTTGAAGCGGTTTTCGACGATACCGGGAGACGCCTCGTCACGGTATCTGAGGATCAGATTACGCGCGTATGGGAGGTCGACCGGCTTCCGCCCCCCGCGGTTCCGGCGATGCTGGCGCCGATGCAGTAGAGGCCGCGGGGCTTTGGAGGGGGGGCCAATGGCATTTCAGGGGCGCATTGCTTGGCAGAAATGCTTTGAATTACCGGGAAAGTGTTGACAGAGGGGCCGATGTAGGCTAACTCCCGCGAGCAGATTTGCGGGACTAACTCAGTTGGTAGAGTGCCAGCTTCCCAAGCTGGATGTCGCCGGTTCGAACCCGGTGTCCCGCTCAAAACACCGCGTCTTTCGCGCGATACCTTCGCGTTAACGACCTTTCGGGCGCGCAAGGTACGCGGAGTACATCGCGCGCCCGAAAGGCCGTTAGCGCTTGGTCTCGCGCGAAATACGCTGGTGTTTTTGCCATTTTTTTCATTTTTTTCAATGTTTTTCATTTTTCGCGCTTTGCGCTCTTCGCTTGGACTCCTTTTTCACTATTTGAGTTTTTGCGCTTTGCGCCCTAGTTTTTTGCGTTTCGTTTGTCAGGTGGATCGGGTCACGAGGTCATTGACTTGCGCTAGCCGTTGAACGTCTGACGAAGACCGGACGGCGACCTTTGCCAACGGCATATTCAGGACGCACTGCGTTCTGAACCCGCCAACAAGCGACGGGAACAAAAGATCCGAACTAGCTCCGCGACGCGAAAAAAAAGAGGCTCGGTCTTAATCACCAGCGCGATACTCGGCGGTAAAGTCATTATTCCCATCTATCGGATATCGGCAGTCCCGCACAGGCCATCGATTAAGCAAGAATGCGTACTCGTGTCCTCTTGGATGCAAGACCTCCAAATCTTGTTTTGATAATTCCAGCAAAAAAAGACGTTACGCTACCGCCTGCTATGTCGGTGAATGGTCACACGTTTGCTTGCTCCACTGCCATCAGCTGCCCGTCTTCTCGCCGTTCCAAACTCGTTGCAAGTAATCGTTGATGGCGCCGATAAGATCGTCAATCGTACTTGGAACACGTCGGAGCTTCATTTTACGAATGTAGTGTCCCCAATGCGTCTGCAGGCGCAGTCGCGTCGGCGCGTCAAAGTCGATCTGCCGAGCAATCGCCGTGCCGCGTTTGGCAAACGTCGTCAAGATCGCACCGCGCAACCGATCGTCGGTGAGCAGCTGCGACTCAATTAGTTTCAGCAAATCGTAGTAATCCTTCATTCGCGTATTTGCGCCGGCTCGATTGATGGCGATCTGCAATTTTTCAGCGAAGATCGTTTCGGCGGAATACGCCATCACCTCGAAATCGTTCCCCACGAGCGGAGCTCCGCGATACCGGATGCGCTCAAGTACAGTCGGCGTCGGCTCTACGATGTCGCCAATCGCGAGATCGAGGCGCAGAGCACCTCGTGCTCCGCACAGCGCAAAATCAGTTTTGATGCGCACTCCGGGATAATCCATCTCAGGATGATTGAGCGGCTCACCAACCGCCGGTCCCCATTCGATTCCGTCGTCGCTCGACAAGCTCAGAATTTCGTCGATCGTTTTGGCAGCGTCGTGCACCTCGCACGATGTGTGGCGCACTGAAAAATCGGCATCGCGCGTCTGCCGCTCGGAGTCGATCAGATATGCGAGAAGCGAACCGCCTTTGAATATAAAGCGATCAGCGTGCCGTGACCGGCTCAAACGCTCGAGGAATTGTTCGATGCCGTATCGATGAATCAGATCTTGAAACGAAAGTTTTTCGTCTTTGGCAATATTATAAAGCCGCGTTCGCAGGCTGTGAGCGCTTGTTGCCATAATTTATTCATCCGAAAGAAGAAGTGCGACGATATCGTCGATAGGCTTCCGAAGCTGCCGGCCATAAGCGGTGAGCTTTTTAAGATCGCGATGCGGTTGCTTCAGGTATCCGCGAAGCGCCTTGTGCGCCACGTCGACAGGAAGCAGCTTGAACGCATCAATGACACTCTTTTCGCGATCGTAAATGCGCACATGACGCTTACCTACGCGATGGCTCTCGATGCCGGCGGCATAGGCTTCGGCTCGAAAGCAAGTGACGTGATAATCGCTGCTCTTGATGCACTCGCCGTAAGGAAATGCGAGCCAGGGGCTTCGCTCATATTCGTCGCTCAGATCGTAGAACAAGAGAGCCGATACGCCGCAAATGACGGCACCGGGGTACAGCGTGCACGCGGGAGCGTAACGCCGGAGTGGGTCGGACAGCCAATCGAGATTGGTCGCGTAAATGCTTCGCGCAGGGCGCAGCAGTTCACCGGACTTGACGAGCCGACTGAGCATCATCTTGTTGACACCAAGTGCGGTCGCTTCATCAAGTGTGACGAAATCGACTCGCTTCAGAGCGTTAAACAGGCGCTGTTGGAGGGAGATTGGCATGTGTTACTAGATTCTGTCACCATTAATACTGTCAGACTATGGTAACATTTACAAGTCGACACTGCGAAACACTAATCAGCCGCTTACCCGTCGACGATCGCGTCACACGCGATCGCAACCGCTCGAGAACTCTCGGCACATCATGCGTTCAACGACTCATCAAACGCGATGGTCGGTTTTCCGAGCGGCTTCGTCCATTTCAATACCGCCACTCACGCCTCTAGGCTTCTTCTTGATGAGAAACAGTACATCGTATCCTCTTTTGACACATTATCCGACGGCCAAGGCGTGAAGTTCACCGGTCAACGAATCTCGGATGGAGCGTACGGTGTTGGAACATTAGGCATCGATGCTCTGCTTACCTTCGAGGTGACACCACCGAACGAACGAACCGACCAGCTGGTGGTCTTTCCGACGGGAAAATAATTGTCGTCAAGGCGTGAGTCTCCCGATCGCGTAAACAGTCGGGGGTGGATTCAAAAATACAACGGTACAAGCTCGTCGTTCCGTAGCATCGCGACGGCCAACGCGATGTCGCGCAGACGCCGCGCGTGCATCCCTGGCTGCTACGCCACCAGCGTTTCAAATTGCACTTCACCCCCGCTCACAGATCATGGCTAAATCAAGCGGAACGTTGGTTCGGTGCTCTTACCGATCGACAGCTTCGCCGCGGAAGTCATCGTTCGAAGTTCGAGCTGCGACATGCAATTGAGTCCTTTGTGAGCAACACAAACCAAAATCCAAAACCGTTTGTCTGGGTCAAAACCGCCGACGACATTCTCGCCTCGATCGCACGTTTCGCCCAACGCACAATCGAGGTTCACAACTCACAAGGAACTTCTGTTCCAGGGCACTAGCACTACCTCGCCACTTTTTTCATCTTGCACGTCACTTCAATATTTAAATTTGTCGCAAGATGGATTTGAACGGGGCTTGTGAAACCAAATACAGGGTGGGAACAGCAGCTTGATGGTTGGCTTGCACCGTTCGTGCAGGCCTT
>CAMAVR010000002.1 GCA_945861885.1 Nannocystis exedens
TCGCACCATCGCACAGAGCGATTAAGCATGCCGTTCATCCGATTAAAATAGCGAATTCACGATCTCTTCTACAGTTCTCAAAACCGGGCACGTTTACGGGCACGGGCACGTTTACGGGTCAGAGGAGAAATTGAGTACGCACCCTAAGCTTGCGCTGAGCAGATGGCTGGCGCCGCTGGTCCGCGGACTGCACCTGCTGGGAGCAGGTCGGCGGCAATCTGTTCGGCGCGCTCGATCTTTTCCCATGAAAATTCGCTTCGGCCGAAATGCCCGTATGCTGATGTCGGCTTGTAAATCGGCGCCAAAAGGCCCAATTCTTCGATGAGAGCGCGTGGGCGCATGTCGAATTTGTCCAGAATGTAGCGCTCGAGCACTTCGTCGTTAACGCGGCCCGTGCCGAACGTGTTGACGTGAACGCCTACAGGGCGCGCCACACCGATCGCGTAGGCGATTTGCACTTCGCATCGGCGCGCGACACCCGCAGCGACGATATTTTTCGCGATGTAACGCGCGTAGTAGCAGGCCGAACGGTCGACCTTTGATGGGTCCTTCCCGGAAAACGCGCCGCCGCCGTGACGACCCATGCCGCCGTACGTATCGACAATAATCTTTCGCCCGGTGAGCCCGCAGTCGCCCATCGGCCCGCCGATGACAAAGCGGCCCGTCGGGTTGACGTGCATGTGCGTGTTTTTGTCGATGAGGCCCTTTGGAATCACTTTTTCGACGACGAGAGAAAGCACCGCGTCGCGCAGAGTTTTGTACGACACATCTTCGTTGTGCTGCGTGGCCACCACGATCGCGTCGACACGGACTGGAATGTCATTCTCGTATTCGAGCGTCACTTGTGTCTTGCCGTCGGGGCGGAGAAAATCGACCGCACCACTCTTGCGCACGTGCGCAAGTTGGCGTGCAAGTTCATGCGCGTATTCGATCGGCGCCGGCATCAGCTGCGGCGTTTCGTCGGTCGCGTAGCCGAACATCAACCCTTGATCGCCGGCCCCTTGCTCTTTGTCGCCGACTTCATTCACGCCCATGGCGATGTCGGCACTCTGCTGTTCGATGGCGCTTAGCACTGCGCAGGTGTTGGCGTCGAACCCCATCGACGAATCGACGTATCCGATTTCACGCACTGCGCCACGGACGATCTGCGACACATCAATTCGCGCGGTTGTCGTGATCTCGCCGGCGACCACGATCATGCCGGTTTTTGCGAGCGATTCGCAGGCGACACGCGCCTTGGGATCTTGTGTCAAAATCGCGTCGAGCACGGAATCGGAGATTGCGTCGCAAATTTTATCGGGATGCCCTTCGGTGACAGACTCTGACGTGAATCGGTATCGAGACATAAACTCTCCTGAAATTATTTTTGGTAATGCGAGGAACTTAGCTTGTCCTGGAGGGAATTCCGATTTTTTTATGCTAGCGTCGTCGACCCGCTTGTCCCTCTATGGACAAGGTAGCGAGAGATGTTTCCATGACCAGCCTTGAAACAGCCGAAAATTCGACGAATTCGCCGATAGCAGCCCACGCCCCAGGCGAGGTAGCAAATTCGCCAAATTCACCAGAGGCGTCGCCAAATTCACCAGAGGCGTCGATCGCCGAGCCGCCGGCAGCGCCAGCCGCCACCGCGTCAAGCACTGCCGGTGCGCCCGACGCCCCCAATGCCCATCATGATGATAGCCCCGAGCCGGGCAATCGTGCTGTCGCACCGCGTCACGCCGACGACGATGACGATAGCGACGGGCCAATGCCAGGGAACGAAAAGTTTCCAGAGGAAGCAGCATCGGGCGCTCAGGCCAAGTTGGCGGCTCCAGGCGATGGCACCGGGAAGCGCAAGCGCCGACGACGAAAGAAGGGGGCGGGAGATCCTTCGCGTGTCGGAGCGGCGGGAGAAGCCGCGCCTGGCACTACCGGCAACGACGCACCGGCCGAGCAGAAGCGAGGCGAGAGGCGAGGTCATCATGGCCGCCCAGGGCGTGAAGGCGGGAGAGACGGCTCGCGTCCGTTCGTCGTAGGCGACGAGGTTTTCGGCCGAATTATCGAGATTTTAGATGAAGTGATCGTCATCGATCTGCCCGGCAAGGGCGGGGCGATTTTCGACACGCGCGAATTGGCGATCGACGACGCGGCGCTTGCGGCGGTCGAACAGGCGGTCGCAGCAGAGGCTGCCGAAGATCAGCGCGGTGCGGCGGGTGAAACCGCGGTGGCGCCAGAGACGGCGCACGCTTCCGAGGAAATGGCCCGCGAAGGCGCCCCATTGTCGCTAGCCCCCGAATCGGCAACCGTGGTCGAAGCGGCTCCTGCCCCGGCGGATGAACTGCCAGCATCGGTGCTCCCCGAACTCGCTCACGCTTCAGAAGATATGGCCGCCGAAGGGGCGCCCGTATCACCAACCGCCGAGTCTGCAGAGGCGGTCGATTCTTCCGCGGCCGCGGCGGCACATGCTGCAACCGAAGCTGCCCCGGTAGCGCCTCCACGTGCGCCGCTGCCGCCGGTGGTGTTGGAGGTCGGCGCTTCATTTGTCGGTTTCGTGCACAACGACGGCGGGCGCGGCGGCCTAGTCGTTTTGACACGGCATCCAAAACGCGCATCGCGAATCAAGCCGATTGTCGCAGCGGCACTGCGCGACGGGTCGACAATCGAAGCGCTCGTGACAGGCGTCATTAAAGGTGGCGTTGAGGTCGATATCGATGGGCTCCGGGCATTTTGCCCAGCGTCACATATGGATTTAAGGCTCGGTGCCGATCTCGGGCAGTGGGTCGCAAAGCGTTTGCCATTTCACGTGACGCAATACGCGAAGCGTGGCCGCGACGTCGTTCTCTCGCGTAAGCCGATTCTCGAAGTAGCAGCGAAAGCGCAGCGCGAAGAGGCGCTCAAGACGCTAACGGTTGGAGCAGTCGTCGAGGGGACGGTTCGAAGCGTCGTCTCGTTCGGTGCGTTCATCGACATCGGGGGGATCGAGGGGCTCGTTCCGCTCACCGAGATGAGCCACAACCGCTCCGATACGCCGGCCGACGTATTCAAAATGAATACGCCGACGCAGGTGAAAATTCTGAAGATCGACGATCGCGGCAAAGTGTGGCTGTCGCACCGCGCCACGATTCCCGATCCGTGGGTCGAAGCGACGCAAAAATACGCGCTCGGTTCGAAGCACAAAGGGAAGGCGGTTCGCCTCCAGCCGTTCGGTGTGTTCGTCGAGCTCGAGCCGGGTATCGACGGGCTGATTCACACGTCCGATTTGAGCACCGCTCGCATCGAGCATCCGAATGAAGTGGTGAAGGTCGGCGATGAACTCGATGTTGTCGTGGCGGTTCTCGATATCGGAGCGCACAAAATCGGGCTTCACCCAGCGCTAACCGGCGCAGCAGCCGACGAGGCGCCTCAGCGTGTCGTCGCGCACAAGCCGGTAAAAGTGGTTGTCGTAACCGTTGAAATTGGCGGGCTCAATGTGCGAGTTCTCGGCGTGACAGGCCGGCACGCGCGCGGGTTTATTCCAGCCTCAGCAACGGGGACAGCGCGGGGGACTGACTTGAAAAAGCAGTTCCCAATGGGCACGCAGCTCGAAGCGAAAGTGATGGAGATCGACCCGCGACGCGGCGAAATCAAGCTTTCGATTCGCGCGCTGACCGACGAGACAGAGCGTTCGGCGTACAACCAGTATCGCGCGCAAGTGACAAAACAGGCGAAGTTCACCCTGGGCGACCTCATCGCGCGAAGCCGCGAGGGGAAGTAGGGCAGAGAAGAGCGTTTTACTGTATACAGCGACTCTACTCCAATCGAGGGTGAGTCGCTCAATGGTACAAGTCGTTAATTTATCGAGTTTTCCGCAGCCGCGAGGCTATGCGCACGGCATCGTTTCGCATGGGCGGATGCTCCACGTATCAGGCCAAATTGGGTGGGATCACGACGCGCGGCTCGTCAGCGGCGATTTTTCCACCCAATTTTTGCAGGCTCTCGATAATTTGATCGCGGTCGTTCGCGCAGCAGGCGGTGGCACCGAGCACATCGTAAAAGTGCTCGCGTTTGTGACCGATCTCGAAAAGTATCGAGCGGCCCGCGAAGAAATTGGCGAGGGGTGGCGCGCGCGGATGGGGAAGCACTACCCCGCGATGAGTCTCGTCAAAGTCGCCGGTCTACTCGAGCCAGGGGCGCTCGTTGAGATCGAAGGGGTTGCGGCGCTCCCCGAGGGGCTATGACCGACGCGGGCGGCTATCGGGTTTCGCTCGCGGACGGCGTAGCGACGATTGTACTTAGCCGCCCCGATCGGCTGAACTCGCTGACGTTTGCGATGTACGAAGCGTTGCGCGACCTTTTTGCGTCAATGAACGACGACCCAAGTGTGCGGAGTGTCGTCATCACTGGCGAGGGGCGCGGTTTCTGCTCCGGGGGCGATGTCGATGCGATTATCGCCACGCTCTTCGAACGCGACATGAAAGGGCTACTTTCTTTCACGCGCGTGACCGGCGCATTGATTGCAAATATTCGCAAGTTGCGGCGGCCTGTGATCGCCGCGGTGAATGGCGTCGCCGTCGGAGCCGGCGCGGTGATTGCGCTCGCATGTGACATGCGAATTGCTAGCCCTTCGGCGCGGTTTGGGTTTGTCTTTCCAAAGGTCGGGCTCTCAGGAGCAGACATGGGAGCCTCCTATCTGCTTCCGCGCGTTGTTGGCCTCGGACGTGCGAGCGAACTGCTCTTTTTGGGCGATATTATCGATGCCGCAGAGGCCTACCGAATCGGTCTCGTGAATCGCGTAGCAGATGATTGCCTGTCCACGGCGCAGGCGATCGCGGCGCGTCTCGCGTCAGGGCCGGCGTTCGCGCATGCGATGACGAAGCAGATGCTCGAGAGCGAGCATACGATGACACTCGATATGGCGATCGAGAGTGAGGCTCAGGCGCAGGCGATTTGCATGATGCATCCCGATTTTCGGGCGGCGTTTGAGGCGTCAAAGGCGAAAATTGCGCCTCGCTTTTCCGGTCTTGAATCAGAGACAAGTGGTGCCGCTTAGCTATGGTGCGGCGTCACGAAACGACAGCGACGCGACTCAGCTGCATGTTCAATGATTCGCATCGCGCATTTCAATCGCGGCTTATCGGCATGTTGTCGCGCCTCGACGGAAGCGCGCTGGCTCGCGCCAACACGATCGTGCCGACGCTCGCGAAGCTTGAATTGCTCCCACTGCTCGCGCCAATCGCGCGCGATTCATCATCTGAACTCTCGCCGGGGTCGAGCGGTATTGATCTTCGTGCGATTTGTTTGGCCCGCGAAGCGCTCGCCTATTTGTCACCTCTTGCCGACGGCATTTTTGCGGTTCAAGGGTTGTCGATTCATCCGCTCATTCTTGCGCGCTCGGCAGTTCACGATGCATCTGTGGCGCGTGCTGTTGCTGGAGAGGCGGTTGGCGCATTCGCTTTGACAGAGCCCGAAGCGGGGAGCGACGTCGCATCGATTCGCGCGACTGCGGTGCGCGAGGGCGATCGGTGGGTTCTGAGCGGCGAGAAAGTATTTATTTCTAATGCGACGATTGCCGATTTTTTTGTCGTTTTTGCGAAGACGCAGCCAGATGCCGGAAAAGCCGGAATTTCAGCTTTTTTGGTGCCAAAATCTTCACCTGGGCTCATTGTCGAAGAGATGCCGACAAGCGACGGTCATCCGCTCGGTCGCGTCACGCTGCAACGGAGCTCTGTTGCGCATGATGCCTTAATCGGCGGCGAAGGGGAGGGGATGCGCCTTGCGATGCAGACGCTCGATGCGTTTCGTACGTCGGTCGGAGCCGCCGCTGTGGGGATGGCGGCGAGGGCGTTCGACGAGGCGGTCGCGCATGTCACGACGCGAGTTCAGTTTGGGAAGCCGCTCGCGCAATTTCAGCTTACGCAGGGGGCGCTCGCCGAGATGATGACCGAAATGGAGGCGGCGCGCATGATGGTGTATCGCGCCGCGTGGATGAAAGACACGTCGGTCGCTTCGTCCGCCGATGTCGCCATGGCAAAACTATTTGCAACCGAAGCGGCGCAGCGCGTGGTTGATCGCGCTGTGCAGCTCCATGGCGGGCTCGGGGTGGTCGGAAGTGTTGTCGAGCGTCTCTATTCGAGCGTGCGCCCGTTGAGAATTTACGAAGGGACGAGCGAAATTCAGAAACTGATCATCGGGGCCGCGATCGTTCGCGAGCACAGCGCCGATCGCTCTTAACAATTAGAGATCGTCGCCGGCGAGAAATCGGGCGACATTTCCTGATATCAAGTCCGACAGAGAAGCTGCCGCAGCGTGCGCCCCGTGAGCAGGTGAACCCGAGGCTTCTTTCGAAAGAAGAGTCATCGCGTGCTCTCGAAGAAACGGGTGACGTAGCAGCTCGGCAAGCGTTGGCCGTTCGTCGGCGTCCCACCGTGTTGCGAGCGCGATAAAGTCGATCCCATCCTCGGTTACCCCTTTTGCGAGCAGTTTATCGCCCAATCGAAATGCCCCGTCTCTCATGGTGTCCGCGAGGAATGCTCGCACAGTCGGGTCGATAAGATGCTCCGGTGTCGCTCCAATGACACCGGCGAGCGAACGCGCGACATGGAGGGCGTGGCCGGCCGATATAAGCGGCTCGCCCGTGAAAAGATGATAGGCCAGGGCCCCTATTGCCCACACAAGAGCCGGTTCGTCTCGATCCTCTCGGGCGACTATGCCGTGTTTTTCAGGCGCAGTTGCCGAAACAAATTGCGCATCGGTCGGTACCATTTGTTCCGAACGCGAGGGCATAAAAAATTCGGGACACGATGCAAATCGCGAAAAGGGCGATGGCTGAAGAACGGTTGTATCGCTTGTAACGAGAAACGAGTCGGCGCGAATGTCACGGTAAGCAGGCAAGCCGAGCTGCATCATTCGCGCCTGTTGCACGGCAATCTGCGCAATAATATTCCGCACATCGGCTTCTGTCGGATTCTTCAGGTTCGACAGCACTTTGATTCCAGCACCCGCGCTAGCGCCCATCGGTTCGAAAAGCGCAAATGAGTGAGAAACGCTGTGCCCCTCCCACGACTCTAGACCATGATAAATCCGCACAACTTTGTGAAATGCAAACGGCTCGAGCGGCGTCCCCTCCAGCGTCTTGTGGGCGATAAAGTTCACGAGCCGATCGATCGAGCTCCCTTGAACATATCGCTCTGGTGCAAGCCAATCGGCCATCGGCACACCGCTGCGATACCCCAATCGCTGAAAGGCGAGACAGTAGTCTTTGCCATCTTCGCTTCGCACTTGGATTGTCGACGGATACATGCGGCAGAGCGGCAATGTCGTCTCAACATGATGCATATTGTGTGGAACAGAATAGGCAATGCTGTCGACCACGACCGTGTTGAAGGGCGCGGCCGCCTCTGCCGCGGGGGGCGCTGCGTCGACACCGGTACCGTCCGGCTCATCGAGCGACAAGTCGCCGATTTGCAAGACGCGCTGGCCGTGAAATTCTTGCGAAAGCGATAACGTCGCTTTGCCCCCTGGCGGATTCGAGCTGCACCCCAGCGGTTGCAAAACGACAAATAGGCCGGCGACGCAGCCAAAAACAATCCTGGACATCATTGATAACACCTCGCGCTAACAAGCCGTTTTACCGTGTGGTCGAGCCGGTCGAACGATCACATCCGTCGTCGGCGCGACTCGGCAGGTAGCACGCGCGAATCGCTCAGCAAGCCGCGAGCGTGGGCGCCGGCGTTTCGTTTTGGATGAGCGGCAAGTAGTGCGAAATCGTCAGCCGACAGTGCCGCGATCGATGGCGAGTTTCGCGGCGTATGTTACACCCCGGGCCCCCTGAAGCATTGCTGCGTAGCGCGGCTCGCTTGTGTGGGCGTCAACGTACCGTCGGTAGAGCTGCTGCGCCACCACGGCCAATTTGAATAGTGCGAACACATAGTAGTAAAGAATTGCCGAACAATCGCGCCCGCTCATTTTTTCGTAGAAAGAGACGAGCTCGCGGCGTGTAAAACTGCCGGCTGCGTTGGTTGGCCCGAACCGGATTGCTTGAAGAAAAGGCGGGTCGTTCGCTTCAACCCAATAGCTCAGCATCGTCCCAAGATCGGCGAGTGGGTCGCCGACGGTTGCCATCTCCCAATCGAGTACGCAAATGACGCGCGTCAAATCGTCGGGTGCGAGGACCACGTTGTCGAATTTAAAATCGTTATGAATGAGAACGCCGGGAACATCGTTGGGGCAATGTACGGCTAGCCAGTCCATCACGTGTTCAACATGGGGAATGTTGTCGGTAGCCGCTTTTCGAAAACGCTCCGACCAGCCGCTCACTTGCCGCTGCATGTACCCAGGACGACTTCGCAATTCGTCGAGAGATGTGTTTTGTAGATCAATCGCGTGAATTTCAGCGAGCGTCGTGCACATCGCTTCGGATAACAATCGGAGCGCATTTGGCGCGTGCTCGATTGCGCCCTCTTCGAGGCGCAAAATATGCCCGCGAACGCGCTCCATGACGAAAAACGGCGCGCCAAAAATCGCGTTGTCTTCGCACAACAAAAGCACTTTCGGAATTTTTGAATAGCAATTTTGTACGGCCGATAGCAGGCGAAATTCACGCGCAACATCGTGCGCGGATTTGATTTTCACGCCGAGCGGTGGGCGCCGCAAAACGTACTCTTTTGCGCCGGCAGTCACCAGAAATGTCAAATTCGAATAGCCGGACGAAAATCGGCGCACTTCAATGGGAGCGTCAGAATGGACGAGTGCTTCGCGAAGGTATCGAACAAGCTCCTGCGTATTGAGATCGTTTGGAATCGCCCGGCAATTGTCGGTGACTGTCTGCTCAATATTCATCGGACAGGCTGTTCGTATTGTTTGAAAATGGCGCGCGCAACAACCGCTTTGTGAACTTCGTCGGGGCCATCATAAATTCGTGCGGCGCGCTCGTGACTGTACCAATATGCGAGAGGCGTATCGTCGGTGAGTCCGAGCGCGCCGTGCACTTGAATCGCGCGGTCGACGACTCGGCTCATTACATTTGCCACGAAGAATTTGATCGTTGAAATCTCTTCGCGCGCGCCTCTTCCGCCGTGCGCGTCGAGCTTTTCTGCCGCTGCCAAAACCATCAACCGCGCCGCATCAATTTCGGCACGACTTTCGGCCACCCATTCTTGTACCACCGGTTGCATCGACAGCCTGCTGCCGGGCGAAAGCTCGCGCGACACCGCACGTCGGCACATGAGATCGAACGAACGCTCGCAAATCCCAATCCACCGCATTGCATGATGAATGCGCCCGGGCCCGAGCCGCTCTTGCGCGAGCGCAAAACCGCTTCCTTCTTCGCCAATTCGGTTTGTTATCGGGACGCGGCACGCGCGGTATTCGACCTCGGAATGGCTTGCGTACCCGGCGCCACATTGCCCCATCACCGAGATCTTGCGAATCGGTACAAACCCAGGGCTTTCGGTCGGCACAATAATCTGGCTGGCGCGTCTGTGTGGACGCGGATCATCTGGATTTGTTACCGCCATCACGATCGCAAATGACGCCCCATCTGCTCCAGACGTGAACCATTTTCTGCCGTCGATGACGTAAGAGTCGCCTTCTCGAACCGCTTGCGTTTTTAGCGAGAGCGGGTTCGACCCGGCCGAATCGGGTTCCGTCATTGAAAAACAGCTCCGAATTGCGCCGGAGGCGAGTGGGGCTAAAAAGAGCCGCTTCTGCTCTTCGCTTCCGTGCGCAAGCAAAAGTTCCATGTTGCCGGCATCAGGCGCCTGGCAATTAAAAACGTAATGACCGATCGGCGTTCGCCCAAGCTCTTCGCTCACGTGCGCAAATTCGGCGAGAGAGAGCCCCAATCCGTCGAGAGTTTCTGGCAGATGCGGTGCCCACAATTTGAGCGATTTGACTTCGCGTCGAAGCGCGTCAAGTTCCGCGGCAACTTCGGCGAAGTTTGCATTCAAGAAACGTGACTCAAGCGGAATCACACGTTCGCGAATATACTCGCGAAAACGTGGCAAAAGCGTGCGAACCTTTTCTGAAATCATGCAACGTTATTAGCGCCGTTTGAGTTCAGGTACAGTGCCGCTTGTGAGCAAACTTTTTCAGCCTCTCTCGGTTCGTTCGTTGTCACTTCCGAATCGACTCGTTCTCCCCGCCATGGTGACGCGTTTGTCGGGCGAAGATGGCCACGTCAATGATGCAATTCGTGCGCGTTATGTTCGCTACGCAAAAGGAGGCGTGGGCCTCATTGTGGTTGAAGCGATGGCGGTTCACAGCGCAAAAAGCGGCCCACTCCTTCGCATCAGTTCGGATGAATTTGTGCCAGGCCTTCGCGACTTGGTACGTCGTTGCAAAGATGCCGGTTCCTCGCAAATTGTCCCTCAAATCATCCACTTCTTGAAAATCTCACGTTCAGGTTGGCGCCAAACAATCGACATGTTGTCGCCGGATGAACTTGATGAAATTGTGGCCGGATATACCGCTGCGGCGGAGCGAGCTCGCGAGTGTGGATTTGACGGCGTCGAGCTGCATATGGCGCACGCCTATACGCTCAGCTCATTTTTGTCGCGCCTCAATCCGCGCCGAGATGTTTACGGGGGGACGCTCGAAAATCGTCTCCGTTTACCAATGCGTGTGCTCGAATCTGTACGAAACGCCGTGGGGGCCGATTTTGCCATTGGCGTGCGCTTTCTCGCCGAAGAGTGCATTCGCAACGGTTATACGGTCGTCGATGCAGCGCCGATGGCGATTCGTTTTGCGCGCGCCGGAGCCGACTATTTGTCGCTTTCAGCGGGCGGAAAGTTTGAAGACGCGCGGGTGATTCCAAACGAGCCTCTCTATCCTTACACCGGCTACTCGGGCGATCGATGCATGCCAGGGGCGCAGTACCCCGATGGACCGCACGTGGCGGCGGCTGAAGCCGTTCGGGCGGCGATCGGTCAGGCAGGGCTTTCGACGCCGGTGGTCGCAGTCGGAAAGATCAATTCTAGGCTGCACGCTGAATCGATTCTTGAGCGCGGCCAGGGAGATCTAATCGGTATGGCGCGCGCGCTCCTAGCCGACCCCGATTTGCCAAAAAAATGGCTACAAGGTGACGATGAAAAAGTCGTGCGTTGTGTTTACGGAAACGTTTGCAAAGCGCTCGATGAAAGTTTTCGGCGCGTCGATTGCACGTTGTGGCCAAAACGCCTCGGGCAAGCGCCCGAAAGCGACGACACAATCCCGCCCGTCTGGCCGGAAAATGGAGCCGGTTTGCGAGCGGAATACAAAGATGGACGGGTGATTTTGCGCTGGAGCGCCGCAACCGACAACGAAGCGATCTACGGATACGAATTGTCGCGCGCGGAAGATGGCGGCGTATTCACACACATCGCAAGTGTTCGCAGCGGATCAACACGGTTTGAAGATGCACGCGTGATCGGCGCCTCGATTTATCAGTATCGCGTGCGAGCCTACGATGTGGCTGGAAATCGAGGCAGTCCGAGCGAAGCCGTCAGCGTGGCCGTGCCGACAACCAGCGGTCGGGCGGAGCCACTTACAAAATTGCGAATCGTCGATCCAAATCGGATTGACGGCTGCGCGCAGTGAGTTTCAAACACATGTTTGTGAAGGTCGAACTATGAAAGATGTTCCATTTGTTTTTGTCGATACTCAACGCGCCACAACTGCCATGGGCGGCGCTCGCGCTCTGTCAGCCGATTCATTGCGAAAGCGTGCGAACAATCACGTTGCCGCGGCCAATAGAACTTCAGAGCAGCCGTTCGCGAAGGCGCTTGAAACGCTGTCGACCGATGCGCTGAAACAGCACGCTGCAAACATTGCGTCGGACGATCTTATCTTGTTGGGGATTGGCGGGTCAGCGCTCGGTGCCGCAGTCATTCACGAAGCGTTGCGCCCGAATTCTCCCTGGGAAGGGCGTCAACTTCACGTGCTTGACCATCTCGACCCGATGGTCTGTCACGCGACGATCGAACAAGGGTGGCGTCGCGGCGCCCATTTTTGCGTCATTTCAAAAAGCGGCGACACGACAGAAACGATGGCGCTGGCTACGATTCTCGATCGCGTTGCCGGTAGCGCAAACCGTTATGGGGACGGCCGCGTAACGATTGTCACGAACGAGCCGCCGCGCGACACGAAAGCGGCCGGGCCGACACCTGTTCGCGTATGGGGGAGCAATATCGGTGCGACGATATTCGACATGCCGGTTTCGTTAGGAGGGCGATATTCGGTACTGAGTGCGGTCGGTCTCGTCCCCGCTGCGCTGCTTGGTTACGACGTCGATGCACTTGTGTCAGGTGGTCGCGAAATGTTGAAGCGGCTCATGCGCGTCGATCCGCAGCGAGGCGACGGTATCGGCCACGAAGCTCTGGAGCTCGCAAGCGCGTTGGTTGGGCTTGACGTCGAGCACGGTTGGGGCGCGCAAGTGCTGATGCCCTACTTGCATCGCATGGGCCGATTCGGTGATTGGTTCGTGCAGTTGTGGGCCGAAAGCTTGGGCAAAAAGGCCGAAAAAACAGGGAAAAGTGCCGGTCCAGCCGGACCGATTCGCGGTGTCGGTCCGACCGATCAGCATTCGTTCGCGCAACTTTTGCTAGAGGGGCGTCCTGACAAAGTCGTTCTATTTCTTGATTTGATCGGCAACTCTGATGGCGGCGAAAAGTTGTCGCCGTCGAAAGCTTTTGGAGGGACGGTGGAGGGCTTGCGAGGGTTTAGTCTTGGCCAAATTCTCGCGACGGAATGCTTCTCCACGGAGCTCGCGCTTCATCAGGTTGAACGCCCTTCAATTGCAATTCGTACCGACGATTTTGATGCGCGTGTTCTCGGCGGCCTGTTCGTATTGTTTGAAGCGACCACGTATCTGGCGGCAGAGATGTATAGCGTTAACCCGTATGACCAGCCGGGTGTTCAAGAGATCAAAGCATTTATCAAAAAATGCCTATCGCCGCAGACAGCGGTCGATCCAGAGCGGGCTCAAGTTGTTCGTGAATGGGAGCGAAACGGGCGATTTCCGCGCCAAGTTCCAATCGAATGGCGGTCACGAACGCTATCGACTAGAGGACTGCGGTGAATCACGCAGCTCTTCTATGAATGGACATTGGAGGAAATAATATGAGATTGGGGTTCGGTATTTGCGGATCGCTTGCGGTTGTTGTCTTAGGATCGGTCGCTTGTTCAAGCGGTTCACTTGATAACGGTGACGCGGAATCGCGTCCCGCATCGCAGGCGTCAGAAGTCGTTTCGCGCGCAACGGTTGAGGTCAGCCCTTCAATTGCCCGTGGCGGCTGCTCAGATGCAGATCGTGCCAACTATATCTATGGCGGTAATCACCAATTTGCCGCCATTTGGCGCCAGTGCGGCGTTTCTTCATGGGGCGACCCAGCGAAAACGCAAGCGTGCATTGTGACGCAATTTACCGCGTTAAGCACGTCATGCGCTGACTGTTTCGGTAGCTTCACCCGCTGCGGGACGGAGCACTGCTTTACAAAATGCGCTTTCGCCCCCTACGGAAATGCATGTGCAACTTGCTCCGAAAATGCATGCATCAGCGCATGGACACAATGCGCAGGGCTATCCAGTCAGGATCTTCCCCGATAGCCCTAATCCCCTCGAAACAGATGATCTAACTTTCGGAATAGGTCGCGAGCTGTTCGCGGACGACCTGTTCTGTAATGCCGGTGCGTAAATGCTCTTTTAGGCAGTCGGCAAGCGCTATTAGAAGTTCATCCGGCCCGCGGTCGTCGATCAATTTTTGTAGAAGCGCTTTGGAATCGCGCCCGTCATCATTTCGGAGAAATTGGCGAATCGTGTCGAGCGAGATCTCCCCTTGGAAATCAAGGTACATGTTTTCCAGCAAGTACCGAATCAGCTCTTTCACGTAGTTTCTCCTTGGGGCAGCGCGCGCAGTGTGACATGCGGTTATAACGGTTCTCTCGCGGCTTGCGCAAGGTATACTTCGAATGCCGCGGCTATGAGGTTAAACTATCTAAATGTCTGAATTTCAGCAGCGTTATCGAGTCGTTGAAAAGCTCGAGTCGGGCGGGATGGCCGAGGTCTTCCGGGCTGAAAGCGAAGGGCTTCAAGGCTTTCGGAAGCAGGTAGCAATCAAGCGGGTGCTGCCCCATCTGAGTGAAAAGACGCGCTTTATCCAGATGTTTCTCGATGAGGCGAGGCTCAGTGCGCATTTGAATCATTCAAACTGCGTGCAAGTGTTTGATATCGGAGTCGGTGACGATGCGTACTTCATCGTCATGGAGTTTGTTGATGGTTCAAATCTGAAACAAATCATGGAGAATTTGCGCAAGGAAGAGAGGTCGCTTCCGATCGCAAGCGCGGCGTTGATCGTACATGAGCTATGCAAAGGGCTCGCATATGCGCATGAGCTTCGTGACAGGCGAGGCAAACCGCTTCACATCGTCCATCGCGATATGTCTCCGCCGAATGTTCTGATTACGAAATATGGCGAAGTAAAAATCGTCGATTTTGGCCTCGCGAAAGCGACGTCACAGCTAGAAAAATCGGAACCGGGGATTATCAAAGGGAAGTTCAGCTATCTCGCGCCCGAAGCGGCGATGGGGCAGGAGGTCGACGCGCGAACCGACATCTTTTCCGTCGGCATCATGTTGTGGGAACTGTTAGCCGGAAAGCGCCTCTTTTTGGGTGAGAGCGATTTTCAAACGGTTCAACTCGTTCAGCGGACCGATATCCCATCCATCTCTTCAATTAACCCGCTAGTGCCGCCGCGTCTTGAAGAGATGGTTAATCGTGCGTTGGCTCGCGACCCGGTGGCGAGGTATCAGTCTGCACGTGAGTTTGCACAAGAACTCACAACATTTCTTTACGAGCACGGGAGGTCGGTCGATCTGTTTGATATCGCGCGCCTTGTGCACGATACGATGCGTGACAATTCCAAAATGCGTCCGCGACAGAGTTCGCGAATTGATCGGCTGATCGAAGAAGCGCTCTTCGAGTTTACATCGCTTAATCAGGCGAGCGGCGGGCGCCCAAATTCGCCAGATGCAACGCCAATCGGGCGCGACAGTCGGTTGAGCGTAGAGTCGAGCTTATCAATGCAATTTGCGTCGGGGCGCGAATCGGACGACGTATCCGCGTCAATAGTGGCTCAAGGGGTCGCCGGCGCTGCCAGTGCAATAGAACTACTACGACCCGGAAATTTGTCGCTTTTGGAAGGCGAATCAAGCGGGAGGACGACGGCACAGATCGCGCGAACTGGAGCGCTCATTGCGCTCGCCGCGGCTGGAGCCGCCATCATGGTTGGGTGGCTTCTAAACTTACTTCCCTAATCCGCTCTGTCGGCTTATTCGTCTAGCCCCTCTTTGCAGCGTTCTACGCATTTGCGATCGCCCTGCGATTTGCAAATCGCTTTTAGGGCTAACAGTTCTTCGCGCGTTGCCTGATGGGAGAGCAGTTTAGGCTCAAGAAGGCGCCTCGCCTCTGCGATACCGGCGACGCCCTGAAGCAGAAGCTCGCGAACGCGGTCGATGTCCGATTCAGTGGCCGATGCTTGCGTGGGCGCGTTGCTCAATTTTACTGGAGAGAGTGCGCGGGGAGTTGTGCGTGCTTTTGCCGACGATTCGCGCGGTGGTTCCGGTTCCGGCGATTGAACCGGCGGCGTGGCCGCAAGCTCTTTTGCGTTGGTCGTGGCCTCCGCCTCCTGCAGAAACCTCAAACGTTCGGACGCAACTTTGCGGCGTTCACCATTGACGCTGGCGGCGCGTTCGATGCTGTAAAGCAGCGCACGCTTTTTATCTTGTGCCGGCTCCGCTTCGGCTCGAGCGAGCACTGTGTCGGCCCATCGATTCTCGATATCGAGAAAAATAGGAGAGTTTCTAAGCTCCGAATTCGATGGAATTTCGGACGCAATGCGCGCATGAGCCGCTTCGCAGTCGCCGATGTCACACTGCGATTTTGCTGCTGTGAGACTGGTGGCATCGGAACGCGGCGCGAGCGATTCGCTCGGTATTTCACGCACGTTTTTTGAAAAAAAGAGCACTAGTATCGCACCGACTGCTCCGAGCGTCACGATGCTTCCGAATATCATGAATGGCCAGGCTCGTTTGGCGCGTTTTCGACCGCCGATCGCGTTGGCTGTTCGATCTCCGATCGCCGCAAGTTGCTGGTTGTCGCTCCCCCCCGGCTTAAAGATCTCTCCGGATCCAACGAACTTAAAACGGACGTCACCAAGTTCGATCACGTCGCCTGCTTCGATGATTCCTCGCCGTAATTCAGAGGCGTTGACCCGTACTCCGTTGGCCGATCCCTTGTCGACAATTTCAAAACGCGAATCACCGAGTGCATGAATTTCGCAATGAATCCGTGAGACCGAATTGTGATTGATGGCAATCGTTGCGTCGTCCGAACGACCAATCGTTAATTTTTCGCGTTCGAGCGAGAACTCGGCGCCGGGGGTTGGGCCGGCGAGCATGACGAGCCGATTCGGCTTTTCGAGAACATTGGTTCCGCGCGAGTGGCCTGCAGCGATGCTCGTATCGACAGCCCCGTCCGCATCGACTGCCGGCTTGTCGTCGAGCATGACCATTCGGTAGTCGCCAACTTGTATGACGTCGCCGTGAACGAGCTCTTGCTCATTTGCGACACGTAGGCCGTTCACGTAGACGCCGTTGTAGCTTCGCAAGTCGTCGACGATATAAGGAGATTTTTCGCCGCCAACGCCGGTATTTACGGCCCTTCGCCTCAAAATGCGCGCGTGCTCGCGCGAGACATTTCGCTCCGTCAGGCGAATTGCGTTC
Organism: Nannocystis exedens; assembly: GCA_945861885.1. GTDB lineage: Bacteria > Myxococcota_A > Polyangia > Polyangiales > Polyangiaceae > CAMAVR01. Next base: position 16,713 of record CAMAVR010000002.1, read on the forward strand.
CCTTCTTTTCGGCCAATGCCGTACTCGTCGCGCGCGAGCGCAACGACTGTACGTTTCCCCTCATCGTCCTCGATAACGAGCTTCCACATGTGTCAGCGTGCTGCGGCCCGGCATATTACAGCCCAAGCGATTGAAAACAACAGCTCCGTGCCCAGTCAAGGGCGCAGGTGTAAACACCCAACTACTATTCGACCCACTGCGGTTCTCCTGGGGGGAGCATCGCGATGAATGCGGAGCAAGCCTCGTCAACTCGTCGAGGTTCGAGCCCATCAAACGTTAATTTTGTCTTGTATGTGTCGTCGAACCACTTTGGGTATGACCCAATTTCTACATCCTTGAAACGTTCTACCACGGTATCGAGCAGCGGTTTCAAATGACCTTCGTCCATCTTTACATAAACCGCCTTAGAAATGAACGCCTGTGCTCGACCGAGCTTTTGGGCAGCAACAGACAATTTTGCACGGAACGCTTCCGGAACACCCGGAAGAAGCCATGTGTTTTGAATGCGAATTGCAGGCCATCGCAAATCGCCGTTCGTTTCGAGTACGGCTCCTTCGGGAACGAGTGCCATGCGAAGATGCCCATCGGTACAACGCTCGGCGTAATGAGCCCGGATCAGTGCACTAAGCGTTTCATCTCGGACGACCGGCACCCCAAATGCTTTCGATGCAGCCTCGACCGTGACGTCGTCGTGGGTTGGACCTACGCCCCCAGATGTAAAGAGCCAGTCGTGTGCAGGCGATAACTGGCGGATTGCCACAACAATTTCGGCTATTTCATCTCGAACGATCGCGACGTGGCGCAGCTGAACGCCGATGTCGCGCAATGTGCGCGCTAAAACGACGAGATTGGACTCGACAATTTTGCCCGAAAGAATTTCATTTCCAATAACGATTGCGGCGGCTGTTTTGGGGGATGCTCCGGTCGCGTCGTTTGGGCTCATGGATGTCAATATGTACCGAGGTTATCGGTTGTGCGAAATGGACGTATGCCTGTAAGGGAGAAATGCGTAGCCATGCGAAAACTGCTCATCGTGGAAGATTCGGCTACAGTGCGAGCGTTCGTCAAAAGCGCGCTTGAAGATGCCGCGTTTCAAGAGCGGGTCGGCGACTGCGAGATCTCCGAAGCAACATGCGGGTTTGATGCGATGCGCGTTCTTCCGCGGGTGCGGTATGATCTCATTGTGACCGATATCAATATGAAAGACATCAACGGGCTGGAACTGATCCATTTTATTCGCCGCTCGGAGCATCACCGTGAGGTTCCTCTCGTGATCATATCGTCTCAAGGAGCGGTGCGCGATATTGATCGCGGCCTAGCTTTAGGGGCGAGCGCATATCTTCCAAAGCCGTTCACCCCCGAACTTTTACGAGATACATGTGCGCGTCTGCTAGAACCGACGCCAGCATAACGATTGTTCATAATGAAAGTGACTGACGGGCGTGACGGGCTGGATGAAAAGGCGCGCGACGAATTTCTGGCTGAAGCGCAGGAGCTTGTTGATGGGCTTGGCCGCGATCTATTGGAGCTTGAAAAAGCAGTATCGGTAGGGGGGCGCAGCTCCGACCGGATCAACGATCTATTTCGCGGTGTTCACTCACTCAAAGGGATCGCTGGGATTTTTGGCGCCGTCCGAATGGCGGCGGTCTCGCACGAACTCGAAGATTTGTTGGATGATTTGCGGCTCGATCGTTTTGCCATAACGCCGGAAGTCATCGATACTCTTTTTCGCTCGATCGCGGTTTACGGACTGATTCTCTCGTCCGAGCAAAACGGCTCTCCGGAGCCGATCGCAGAGGTCGAGGCATTTGTTGTATCGCTCGGATCGATTGCGAGAAGGCCGGGCGCCGAACCAAGTCTTGCCGCCCGATTGGATATCGATCCGGCAATTCTTGGCGTGCTCACCGAATATGAGGAGCACCGACTGCGCACATGCGTGCAAGCCGGTCTCGACCTCTTTCGCGTCTCGGTGACGCTCGCGATTACCGCCCTCGATACAGAACTCGACGACATCAAATTGCGCTTGAGCCCGCTGGGCGAGATTATTAGCTACCTTCCGAACGAAGGTGCCGGCGACATTGACCATATTGGGCTCGATATTTTTCTTGCTACAAGCACGCCAAAGGAAGATGTCGATCATGTATTAGCGAATATTCGCGCGCATATTTCTATAGTTGAACGGCGTCGGCAGCCTGTCGATGACCGAGAGCAATCGCGGTCGCGCGATTTGAGCGAGTACGACACGTTGCCGCCGCCCGGCGACAAAGCGCCGGTTTCGCGCGTTGCTCCGTCGGAACCACCATCGCTGCGATCGGCAAGTCAGAGTGTTCGCGTCGATATTCGAAAATTAGAGTCGCTAATGAACTACGTGAACGAATTGGCGTCGGTTCGCGGCGCGTTGCAACGTCTTGCGGAAGAGGGCGATTTGAAGGGTCCCGAACTGACCCTTGAACTGACAAAAATTCGTCGTCTATTCGACCGCCAGCTCGCGCAACTTCAAAGCGGTATTCTCGAAGCGCGCCTCGTCCCACTTAGTCACGTGTTTGATAAATTGGGGCGCATTGTTCGCCAGGTTTCGCAAGACCACGACAAGCGAGTGAATCTTGTTGTCGCCGGATCCGAAACTGAAATTGACAAAGTAATGGCCGAAGAGTTGAGCGATCCGCTTATGCACATGGTTCGCAATTCGATCGACCACGGCATCGAATCGCGCGAAGAGCGCAATTTGGCTGGTAAGCCGCAAGTTGGAACCATTGCGTTGAATGCATTTCAAAAGGCGAATTTTGTCGTCATCGAAGTGCAAGATGATGGTCGCGGAATCGACCCCTCGCATGTTCTAGATAGCGCGATTTCGAAGGGGCTTGTTGATCGCCAGCTTGCCGCCAAATTTGACGAAAACGAGATTCTTCGTTTGGTATTTCGTTCAGGTTTCACGACCCGAACAACCGTGAGCGACTGGTCAGGGCGCGGCGTCGGACTGGACGTTGCGCAGACAAATATTGCAAGCTTAGGCGGCCTCGTTGACATCAGAAGTGAGCTCGGAACTGGAACAAAAATAACAATTACAATTCCGACAAATATTGCAGGTCGCGTGGCGCCATGAAAAGCAATAGGGGGTATCAGGCGTGAACGTATCGAATCAGAATTCATCGAGCGTGGTGGACGAACCGACGCGTGTCTTGATCGTCGATGATTCCGGTGTAAATCGCCGCAACATTGCCGAGAGTCTGTCTCTCCATTCGGAGATCGAGGTCGTGGGAAAAGCGGCCGATGGTGAGGAGGCTCTTCAGCTTGCCTTGCTCCTCAAGCCCGACATCATCACGCTCGATCTCGAAATGCCGCGGATGGACGGCTTCACGTTTTTGCGCATTCTGATGGCGCGCCAACCGGCGGTTGTCATTGTCGTATCGAGCTATACGCAGCGCGAAAACGTATTCAAGGCGCTAGAGCTCGGCGCATTTGATTTCGTCACGAAGCCAGATAACGCAAGTTCGGGCGATTTTCCGAACCTCTATCAGACTATTGCCGAAAAGATTTTGACGCTGCGTCAAATGCGTTTCGGTGGCGTGCGCGCATACGCGAAGCGAAACGCGTCGATGCCGCCCGGGCGGGTCGGTGAGATCACAAGTCAGGGGCCGATCCCGTTTCTTGAAGCCAAATATCTTGTAGCGGTAGCGAGCTCAACAGGCGGCCCAAACGCACTTCTTTCGATTTTTGCGAAGCTCTCTGAATCTTCGGTTGCGGCGCTGCTTGTCGCGCAACATATGCCAGATAGGTTTACCCGAACATTTGCTGAGAGACTCGATAGATGTGGCCCATTTCGAACGGCCGAAGCGCAAGATGGCGATCTCATTTTTGCGCGCTCTGCGTTTGTTTGTCCGGGGCACAAATGCATGGAAGTTGTGTCGCGCGACGCTGAACTTCGGCTTCGTGTCGTTCCGCCGGATTTGCGAGAGACTTACGTTCCTAATGCCGACCGACTTTTGAGGAGTGTTGCTCTTGTCGCAAAACACAGGTCGATCGGGCTAGTTCTGAACGGCACCGGAGACAACGGTGTGGCCGGGGCTCGCGCTGTTCGAGATGCAGGCGGAATTGTCATTGCGGAGTCGGCCGAAACAGCGGCTGTGTCCGGCATGCGAAGCAGCGTCCAAGCGGCCGGAATTGCAACGCATGTGATGTCGCTCGCTGAGATTGCGACTTTTTTCGCAACTTTGCCTGAATAGCCCAGCAATTCGAACTACTCTTCGCGTGCCATGACACAAGCAATCGATAGGCAGTTGGAAGAGCTCTTGCACTTGGGTGACGATATCGTTCAAAAAGCTCTTCGCGGTGGCGCGACGGTTGCTGAATGTACCTTACGGTCAGGCAGCGAGCTGTCTGCGCGAGTTCGCCTCGGAGAAGTTGAGCTTGTCGAAGAGGCTGGGCACAGGGCCGCCGGTCTGCGCGTCATGAAGGGGAAGCGTGTGGCCCTCACATCAACGAGCGATCTCACCGAAAGCGGGATTGCGCGCTTTATTCAAGATGCCCTCGAGCTCGTCGAGCTGGCCCAGGAAGACCCATTTGCCGGTCCGGTTGACGCTGACCAACTGTGCCAACCAAAAAAGTTGCCCGATTTGGAGCTGTACGATGCAGCAGGCGGTAACGTTGATGCGGCTGGGGCGATTGCGCTGGCGCAGCGAGGAGAGGCGGCCGCGCGCGCGTTTGACCCGCGAATTACCAACAGCGAAGGGGGCTCGTTCGCAAGAACCGCGGGCGGGACGGCGATGGTTTTGTCCAGCGGATTTCGAACGGTTCAAAAAGGTTCATACCAGTCGCTGAGCGTCGTCCCAGTCGCGGAGGACACGGGGGGGAAAAAGCGACGCGGCAGCTATTGGACAGCCAAAAGATTTTTGCACGATATGGACACTCCGGAGGACGTTGGTCGTGAAGCGGCGAGACGTACACTGCGCAAGCTGGGTTCCCGTACGATTCCAACCTGCGAGGTGCCGGTCGTGTTTGAGCCCGACGCGGCGAGATCGATCCTCGGCCTGCTCGCAGGCTGCGTCATGGGTGGGTCGATCTGGCGTAAATCAAGCTATTTGGTCGATCGCGAAGCGACGCGCGTCGCAAGCAATCTTGTCAACATTGTCGATGACCCACTGATTTTGCGGGGGCCCGGTTCGCGACCGGTCGACGGAGAAGGGGTTTGCACCCGCCAAAACGTCGTCGTCGAAAGCGGAATTCTTAGGACCTATCTGTGCGACAGCTATTCCGCACGAAAGCTGGGTCGGGAGACAACGGCAAGCGCAGCTCGTGGAAGCGGTGGCGGAGTTTCGGCCAGCACGTCAAATTTTGTTTTGCGTGCAGGGGCCGAGTCGCACGATGCGATTGTTAGCGGAACGGCGCGCGGACTGTACGTGACAGAAATGATCGGTTTTGGATTCAATTCGGTAACCGGCGATTTTTCTCGCGGCGCCGCCGGCTTTTGGATCGAAAATGGTGAGCTCGCATATCCGGTGAGCGAAGTGACAATTTCACTCAATCTTAACGAGCTGCTCCAGCGCATCGACGCGGTTGGAAACGATCTCGATCTCCGAACATCAATCGCCTCACCAACAATTCGCGTTGGCAAAATGACGGTCGCAGGCGGCGGAGAAAAATAGGGCTCGAAGGACTAAAGCTGACCGTGCACCCCTATGCCGTAGGCCGGCACCGGGCCGGTGCGCGTTTCAGTCGAACCGATAATTCCAAGTGTTGGTTGTGGCCATGATTTGCCGCGCTCTATCCACGCGGCAGTCGAGCTGAGATTTTTTGTCAAAAACCAGCTGGTAACGCCCCCCGCGATCGCCCCGCTCATCATCGCCGCGACGAATGCTCTATTTTTTACTTCGTTCAAATCGTTGAACACAAGAGGGCTTGCGATAGCCGCTCCGGCCAACGTCCCCAATCCTATTCCAAGGTCAACCAGGAGTACTCTCGACGGAGTTACTTTTAGCTGGGTTGCTGCAACGCCGGCTGCAATAAGACCGCTCGCCGCCCCGTATGCGCCTCCTAGCGAGGGGGTCGATTCAACGCTCCCTCGCACCATCCACTCGACCAATCCTCCGGTCAGAGTCCCCACAGCGGCTCCCGAATGGGCTAGGGCCGCGCCACCTTCGGTAATCTCCACGCGGCTCAGCGCGACGGTCGCCAGCGTCAGCCCTGCTAGTCCGGCGCCGGCGCCCCACGCGTATCGATCGGTCAGCGGTTTTACGTGATGGCCGTTGGCCAACATGATACCGGCGCCTGCTCCCCACCATGCTCCGGCGGCGAGAAACCATGCGCCTCCAACCGTAACGTCCCATTCTTCGGCGGCGAGGAGCGCGCTCCCCAAGCCGATTCCGGTGCCGATCGCCAGGAGAGGGTAGAGAATACGCGGGTCGTTCGAGCCGCTCGCACGTTGCACGCTGTAAGCGTTGTACGCGCCAAAAAGGGCACCGTTGATCGCAAGCACCGCGCGCCCCGACGACCGCGGCTCTCTCGGAGAAACAATCGGGACGGTAGTTGCCAGGTTGCGTGACGCTGCTGGTGGAGCCTTCGCGTCCGCCCGGCTTGTCAGCAGGTCGCGAAACATGACCAGTGATCGCGCCGCCACATTCTCTTTGGTAACGCGCTCGACACGGACACGAACTTCAGACGAGTGCGGCGAAACAACCGCTAGTCTGATCAAATACGTCCCACCGCTTAAATGTTCGAGGCGCGGGCTAACGAGCCATGTTTCGGCCTCAAGTTGCCTCTCGATAAGGTCGATATCGCGTGTTTTCTTTTTTGAAAATCCGTGATCGGACAGTTTTAATTGAAATCCGAGATCCTGAATTGCTTCGCGCAGTGTCAAATCAAGCGTTGTCGCTTCGTGGACCAGTTCTGGATCGCTTGGAAGATCGCGCTCGGAACTTGAGTCAGCCGGAACCTTCTTGGGGTCGATAACGGTTGGCCAAACTACAACGCTCCCTCCCTCTGGCGTAGCGGCTGCTGTTTTAGGCAGCCAAACCAACGCGACGGCGAGTACCGCAAAAGCAATGCAAAAGAGACGCCCTGTTTGCATGGGAGCGACGCTAGCGGAAAACCTGCCTGCATTGAAAAAGAAATCGCGGTAACGCGATTGACCAAGAGCAACTACGGGCAGACCATACGTCATTCCAAATTCTGCGTTCGTTGGAGAGCGTAAATGAAACAAGAACTATCCCTGATTGCTATGCTGTTGTGGATCGGTTGCGCGAGGCCTGTCATCGACGAACGCGGTTCAGCAGCCGTTGCAAACGACACACCTGTCACGCCCCCAAGGCGTCATTCTCCAGGCAATGGCCTTCCGGCGAATCATGGGGCTGGATCCCCAAATGTGCCAGGAAACCATGGAAATACGACTGTCCCTCCTGCGCATGAGCTTCCTGCTGTCGGGAGCAAAGATGCTGGTTCGGACACGCATACCGATCCATCGCCAAACGTCCCGGCAATGCCCCCCACTGGGCCGACTGCGGGAACGCCAGAACCGCCAGTTGCGGTGGCTGTTGAGGATGCTAGCTCGCCAGCAGATCCAGGATCTCCGACACCAAGTCGGGACGAATTGTTGGCAGGGTGTGGAACGAGCGCCCCCACGGCGGTCCATTCGGCAACCTGCGAACTAGCCATCGTCGCAACAAATGCCGGGTCGTCCCCCGTCGCGCAGATGGATCGCTGGATGGAGCAATCGACAGCGTTCATTAACAGCCGTCGACTGGGCGAACTTGTTATTCCGGGGACGCACGAATCGGGATCCTATGGCCTCATCGATCGGATGCTCAGATTGGATGACCCCAATGCTCCAGAGGCCGCCGGCGAGGCGGGAGAATTCAATTCGCTTATCGGTGATACGCGGTCGTGGTCACAAACAACCGAGCGAACGATATCGCGCCAGTTAAATGACGGAATCCGCGCACTTGATTTGCACGTTTGTTCCGACAAGCGGAATGTCATCCGACTATGCAATCATCTTTACGGGCCGACGCTCGAATTCGTCGTCGATGATGTTGCACGGTTTGTAGAAGGGCGGCCGAAAGAGCTCGTGATCTTATCGGTTCGCGGTTTTACCGATTGGACAAACGGCGCGGACGATGCGGGCATCACTGTCGGAAATATGTCGCCCAATCGTGTCGACGAAGTGAAGGCGACTATTCAAAAAAAGCTCGCACCCTATCTGTTCGATCACTCGGCGATTTCACCGATGACAACGATGGCTCAGATCTGGTCTTCGCAGCCAAAAAAGAATGTTGTGGTCGTATTTGACTACGATAATGCCGAACCGTTTTGGGGGCAGGAAGCGATAACGCTTGCGGCCCCCTCTACGTGGGAGAAGCGCCGGCTGCAGGCGTCTCTTCAAAAGGCGCTGAGCGCTGACGTCCAAATTTGCCCGCATTGCACGTTGTTTCAGCTTGGTGGGCACGTGAAAGCAGATTCTATGCTCATGCTCAGCGGTCTTTTTGCGACCGGGAATTTGTTGCTCGATAGTTTGCGCGACGTTGCCGATTTAACGAACCCAGTTATTCTCGGCTGGATTCGCGATGAATGGAATGCGCGCGGCTTGAGGTCAAACGTCATCATCTTCGATTACTACGAACGCACCTGCCTAGTGCCATTCGCGCTTTCGCTAAACGGCATCCCAGGAGCGATCCCAACGACGTGCTCTATTGGGATCGATAAAGGATGGTCGCAATTGTGACGAGCGCCTCCGGTTAACGGAAGATCGTGGTTCTAGAAAATACAGTGTCGCCCTTTTTGCCTTCGGCAGAACATTGCAATCGTCGTCTCGGCATCGCCGACGCCGCTGTTGCCGCTATCGCCGATCCCACTGGCGCCAAACTCTTCCCATTCTAACGCGCTGTCAGTGCCGTCATTTTCTTTGAGCATACCCGCGAGCGTACGCCTCGCTCGATTGATTTTTAGGTCGTCGCGCGTCCAAACACTGACGGCCAAATCGTTCGGATTTGTGACGATGCAAAAATGAACAAATGCGTCGAACGAATCGAGCTCCATCGTCACCAAAATCGGCATAAAAAACTCGGTTGTCGCAAGGCGAATTGCCCGTGCTTCTTTGCCATCCCAATTCACTGAAATCGTCGTTTCTGGTGTGACTCGCCCCAAAATCATGGGCCGCACAACTTCGGCATGTTCGGCATAGTCGCCGTTTGCAACTTTTCCACCGTCAAGAACGATTGAAACGCCGGCTTTGATAGCCGATTCGCGAATGCTGTCTACGGTGCTTGCCTTATGAACCATCAAAGGGCCGACAACTTTTGTCTCTTGATCGGCTGTCAGCCGTGGGTCGGTGACTTTGTAGTTCGCGAATTCGCGCTTGAGCATCGGCTCTAGGCGATCGAGCATCGCCTTGCTGGCGGCGATTCCGTGAAGCGAAGTGCATTTGTGAGAGCCGAGACCGAGTTTTGAATACGACAGACGCACCGCAATTTTGTTGAGCTCGTCGTCGTTGTATCCGTCATCAATGTAGGACCAGTTGCATCCCCCCCCTTCAAACCGCGTCGGCCTAAGACCACGACTATTCTGGATCGCTCTCGCCGTCTCGGCGCTACCGGTAACGCTAACAACGGCGATGCGCGGGTCGCTTGTTAGCGTGCTAATATCGCCCCCAAATCCTTCAATTTTGTGGACCGCGCGCGGGTCGGCGCCGGCCGCGATGAGCATTTTTATGAGCGTAGTATTCGTGATGGCGCAAAACGGGTGCCCCTTGAAAATCATCGGCGATCCGCTCAGGTAACAGCCGACGATCTGAATCCCCGAGATGCCGTAAACGAAATTCATCGGAGTGATCACCGTGCAAACGCCGGCCGGAAGGTAGGCGTCTTTCCAGAACTCTTGGCCTGGAATCATCGTCGGGATGACATCGCCTGTCATCGCCTTCTCTGCGTTCCCCTCCAGATGGTCGGCGGCGCGCTTTGCTTCCCAAAAATCCTTGTCGGCTTCGAGGCGCGTTTTCGGCGTTTGCTGCCGCAACTCGTCGAGGCACTCATCGTAAAAATAGTTCAGAATTCGGCTGAAATTTTTGATGACATGTTTGCGATACGCGAGCCCTTCGTTGGCCCACTCAAACGACGTCCAAAATGCGTGTGCTTGATCGATGCAGTGCGCAACATCTGGCGCTTTTGAACGCGCGAGTTTATGAAGCGCAATGCGGCGGTCTGCGGGGGAGTACATCGTGACAAGCTCCCCCGGGTTCAGCCATTCGCCATTGACCAGATTGAGCGCGTAGATCGGCGCATCGCCCGGCTTGTGTGGGATCGGTCGCCCAAACAAATAGGAGCGAAGCCCCTCGCAGGCTTTGTCGCTCAATTGTCTGGTAAAAAGCGAATAGGCGGCGCGACGTTCACCGTAGAGGGCTGCAACAGGGTCTTTGCCGCCTTCAATGTCGATGTTGTTTGAAATGAACTGCTTCGCGGCTTCTGCGAGCTTTGATTCAACGACGAACATGATCTGAGTGTGCCTCCGTGTTTTCGGACGTCCGTTCTAGTAAATTGAGCCTTCCGGGCGTCCGCATTTGGCGTCAATTGCATCCGTGACCGGTGCCAATCGGTCGTCATGCGGAATCAGATGGCGGGCCGTTGCAAGCGCTTCGTACGCTTTTTCGCAGTCGCCATGCCGAGCAAAGTCGATCGCTCGTTGCAATCGTTCCGGAAAGAACAGCGAAGCTGTTGGGTCAGTTTTGTCGTGAATGAAAACACTTGCAAACGCGCCTGTCACAACGACTGCACAAACGAGCCACGTGGTGACGATCGCCTTCGATGAATAGGCGAACCCGCGTCGCCACAACGCGGCAGCCGCTGCTCCGGCGACGGCACCACCGACGTGTGCCGCATTGTCAAAGCCGGGCGCTAGACCTAACAAAAGAGTAATTACGAGCCATTTTCCAATCGATTGCGATATTGGGCTGCCGATGCCATGCGCGCGCCAACCGATCACCACCGCCGCTGCCAATACGCCGCAAATGGCGCCTGATGCTCCTACGCTTAACCGTTCGGGCGCCGCATACCAGCCGACGAGCGAGCTAGCGATGCTACCGCCGATGCCGGCCACCAAATACATCCAAGCCATTCTCGCGGAACCGGCCGTGCGCTCGACAAACGGGCCGACGTTACGCAGCGCCATCATGTTGAACCCGATGTGAAGCACCGACCCATGAAGAAAACAGGAGGTAATTAATGTGTCCCAACGCAGGTTCGCAACGGTTGCGCACGCATAGTTTGCGCCTAGCAAAAGAAGGGGTCGCTGCGGAACGCCGAGGATTGCTCCGGTGTCTTTTGAAAGCAGCAATTCAACCGCAAATATGAGGCAATTCAGCCAAATAATAGCAAACGTCACCGGCGTCGCGCGAAGGCCCGATTGTTTGTCAAATGACGCAACAATACGTTCGTAAATCGAAGATTGAGTCATCGGCGTGGTGCTGAGATTAGAGAGGCTGGCGGAGACAAACGATAGCGCTTATCCATCGACGTGAGAGGCAGATGATGCGTCGCGATAGCGTTGTGACACCAAATGGTGCTCGGAGCAGGCTTTTACAGCTAGACCGCGAACGCGCAAGGTTGTCAGATGAAGGGGTAGCAAATTAGAGCACTTCGTGATTGCGTGTGAAACGGGGGAATTGGGGGGCCTTGTTGTTCCGAATTGACAAGTATAAAGGGCACTATCGGGATGAAGATTTCGTGTGAGTCTTGTGGCGCTAGATACACCATTGCGGACGACAAATTTTTGGGGCGAATTGTCAAAATTCGCTGCAAAAAATGCAGTGTAGTCATGGTTCTCGACGGTGTCGCGTCGATCTCAGGAGTTTCGAATTTGGAAGGCAAATTGGGACATAGCCAAAACTCCGATGTGGCCGAATCCGACGTGGCCCAGGTCCGCGAGTGGATAGTGAACGTTGAAGGGGGCGATCAGCGGCGGCTAAGTGCCAGCGAAGTCGCATCGCTCTACGCCCTCGGAACGGTTCGTGACGACACGTATTGTTGGCGGGATGGGATGGTCGATTGGCTCCCGCTGAATGACGTTGAGGAGCTCTACTTAGCCTGTCGTTCGACAGCAGGCGACGTGGCAGCTTCTCTTGCACAGGAGCTGTCAGGGGTGGCCGAGGTCGAACTACCAACCGCTGTCGGAGCGGAGTTCGCGAACGATGATGTTGGTTTTGCGGCGCGACGAATCGACAATTTTCAATCGCGTAGCGCAGATCTCTTTTCATCGTCGAGCGATGGACACGATGGCGAGCGCTCCAAACCACGGGGTGAAGCAGGGACGGAGCTATTTCCTGCATCGGTGACCGGTCGACGAAACGAAGACAGCGTGCTGTTCTCGCTTGCATCGTTAACTGAGAGAGTCGCGCCTTCCCCATCTCATACCGCCGTGACCGAGGGTTCTGGTTTGATCGACATTCGCGCCCTCAGTGCCGCCATGTCGAAGCATGGGGCGAAGTCAGAGGCGCGAGTCGAAGATGTGATGAATCTAACGGCGGTTGCTTTTGGCTCCGCGGTCATGCCACCGGCATTCGTGCCGCCGGAACTCCCCCTCGAGACACCGGTATTTGCAGCCTCCAAATCGCATCGCGCAGCTTGGATCCTTGGTGGTTTTGGGCTTGGCGCGCTCGTGGCCATTGTTTTGGTATTCGCGCTGCAAGATCGCGAGGTTGATGCGCGCGATACGTCCGCGGTTGCGCCGATAGCGGTCCCTCTTACTCCGAAGCCGGCACTTCTGGCGGTTCAGCCGAACAAGGAAATTCAAGCGGTGAAAGAAGCTGAGCTGCCAAGGCCGGAGGCGAGCAAACCGGTTCCGATTGCCGCGCCGATTGCCGTAAAAGAGCCGACTGCTCCTCCCGCGCCCGTCGAGGTGGCCGTTCCGCCGCCGCCGAAGCCTCAAGACGAGGCGCGGCAGCCTAATAGGGTGGCCGGATTGCAGCCGGTTGTGGCCCCGAAGCCTCGTGCGGCCGTTGCCGTCGCGGCACGTTCCGTTGAAAAGCCGGCGACCGAGAAGGCCTTGCCCAAGCGCATGGAGGCGGCAACGGCTGCGAAGAGTCAGCCGTCGTCATTCGAGAGCGCCATCAAAAAAGCTGCGGGAGAGGCGAATTCGACGCCTCCTGTCGCCCCCGCGGCAGCAGCATCGTTTGACCGCGGTGCAGCGCTAGCCGCGCTTGAAGCGGCTGCGAGCACGGCAAGCGCATGCAAGCGCGCCGACGGTCCGACGGGGCAGGGGCACGCGAGGATAACGTTTAGTCCGTCGGGGCAGGTCTCCTCCGTCGAAATTGACCGAGCCCCTTTCGAGGGGACGGCCGTTGGCGCATGCGTGGCCGGAAAGTTACGGGCCGCACGAATTCCTCCGTTTACCGGGCCACCCGTCGCATCTGGCAAGAGCTTTAGCGTCAACTAGTCCTTCGATCGGAGCGAAAGGCTCCGATCGGCGTCATCTGTCCAGGACACCCCCCTGGACGTCCAGGACAGGTCGCCGTTTGCAAAAACATCGTGAATTTGCCTAAAATCGTCATGGCACACTCCTCGCAATACCGTCGTGCACAGCCAATCGGCTGGCCACAAAGAACGCGAGGATGCCATGGATACAAACGGAACGATGAAGACGGTATATGCAGTCGTAGAGCGCGCGCCAGGAAAGACGTTTTGGACAAAAGTAGGCGTCGGTTTTGTTAACAAAGACGGCTCGATAAACCTTCGCCTCGACGCAATTCCAATCGCCGGAACGCTGCAAGTGCGCGACTACGAGCCGCGCGAGTGGGAGCGCTCGGGAGCTCCCGCCGGCAATGGATTTGGGCGGTCAAACGGAGCGCAGACCGACTTCGTCGTCGGATCGCAAGCGATCGGCTGACGTTCTGGGCGCGTCGCCATTTGCGGTAGCCACCCCGACGCATCGCCGATCGTCTGATCGCTCGGCCTGCGTTCGGAGGTGGCTTCCGTCGAATTGCGTCGCGCAAGCTCATTGCACGAAAGACGGGAGAGCCGAGATGTTGAAAGAAATAGCGCAGTCGATTTCAGGTCGACTAAAAGAAATGTTGGTGCGAGGGAAGGACGACTTCGAGACGCTTCGTAAAAGCGGCTGGGGTTTCGCGATTGGGCGTGTCATCGGAGTTGCTGGTGCCATCGTCGTATTAACGGTGGTGGGGAAGACGTCTGGTGATGCCGAGCCAACACCGCCGGCCAACCCCGGTCGAAAGGCGGAGGGGGGCGACAAAGAGTCATTGCCTCCGCTCGACATGAGCCCTTCGAAGTCAGAGCACGCTCAAGAGACGGTCTCGCCGGGGCGGAGAAAGAGCCGCGAGTCGGCTGGTATGCCTCGCGCAGAGCGAAGACCGCGCGCGACCAAAGACGATCCGGTATTCATTAACGGGGCAAGCATCGAAGAGTTGTGTCGCCTCCCCGGGATCGGAAAAAAGCGCGCGCTGTCGATTCAAATGCTGCAAAAAAAGCTAGGCCGAATTCACCGCGTTGAAGACCTGCTGCGCGTACAGGGAATAGGCCGCGCAACGATACGAAAAATTCGGCTCGTCGCGCGATTGGACGACCGCTTTGTTATGCCTCGGCCCCCTTAATCCTTGTGATATCGGCGCCGACGATCGCTAATTTTTGCTCGATCGCTTCATAGCCACGATCGATGTGATACACGCGGCGCACTTCGGTCTCGCCGGTGGCGACAAGGCCTGCGATCACTAGCGATGCACTTGCACGCAAGTCGGTCGCCATGACACTCGCACCAAAAAGTGTCTGGACTCCTTGAAGCACCGCAGTGTTGCCGCGTATCGCAATACTTGCCCCCATGCGTTGCAGTTCGGGGACATGCATGAAGCGATTTTCAAAGATTGTTTCGGTAATAACGCTCTTTCCGCCGGCCGTGCTCATCAGCACCATAAATTGAGCCTGCATGTCGGTGGGAAAGCCCGGATGCGTGGCTGTCGTGATATCGACCGGCTTTAGTGGACGCGTTCGACGAACGACAACGTCGCGATCGAGCGCTTCAACTTCGACGCCGGTTGCTCGCAGCTTGACGACAAGTGTTTCTAGATCCGCGAGCTCACCGCCTGAGATTCGAACCTCACTCCCTTCTACGGCCGCTGCTGCGACCATGTAGGTGCCCGCCTCGATTCGGTCAGGGATGATTGCATGATCGAATGGGGCGAGCTCGCCTCGCTCGGGGCCTTGGATGTGAATAACGTCCGTTCCCGCGCCGTCAATCGATGCTCCCATTTTGTTGAGGACGCGGCCAAGCTCTTCGATCTCAGGTTCGCGCGCACAGTTTATAAGTGTGGTTCGCCCCTTGGCCAACGCAGCGGCCATCATCAAATTTTCGGTACCGGTGACTGTCTGGATGTCGAAGCAGATTTCGGCGCCGCGCAATCGGCCTCCACCGTTTGGCCCTTCTGCGATCACGTAACCTTGCTCGAGACGAATCGAACAGCCCATCGCTTCGAGCCCCTTCAAGTGCTGGTCGATCGGGCGCGTACCAATGGCACAGCCTCCGGGGAGAGAGACGCGAGCTCGGCCATAACGCGCGACGAGAGGCCCCAATACGAGCACACTCGCGCGCATTTGTTTGACGAGATCGTAAGGCGCTTCGGGCTTAACATCGCCCCCTTCGGCGACTGTGATTTCCGGCATGTCGATCGACACCTGCCGACCTAAGACGCGCAACAATTGAGCTGTCGTAACGATGTCGCGAAGCTGAGGAATATTGCGAATGCGACTTGCGCCGTCCGACAGAAGTGTCGCGCACAGGATTGGAAGAGCTGCGTTTTTTGCCCCGCTAATCTGAATCGTTCCGCGAAGTGGTCGACCGCCACGAATTCGAATTGCGTCCATTATTGCCCTTGTGCTCCCGAGCTCCCTTTGGCGCTTCGATTGCGCTGCCGGATGCGCTCGGCGTACCCTTCTTTGTTCTCTTGCCGAACCCGACCAATCGCGAGTGCGTCGGCAGGGACATCTTTTACGACGGTTGTTCCTGTTGCGACGTATGCTCCGGCGCCGATTCGTACGGGTGCTACAATCTGCGAATCGCTGCCGATGAAAACGTCGGATTCAATCGTCGTAAGATGCTTTCGCGTACCGTCGTAGTTGCAAAAAATCGTGCCCGCTCCGATGTTCGTGCGTTCGCCGACAATACCGTCGCCTAGATATGCAAGATGATTTGCCTTCGAGCCAGCGCCCATCGTTGTTTTCTTGGTCTCCACGAAGTTTCCGATATGGGCGCCTTCGCCGATGTTGGTGTCCGGGCGAATGTGCGAAAAGGGGCCTAATTGTGCATATTTGTCGACGATCGAGTTGCCGATTACCGTGTACGGTTTGAGTAGCGACGCGTCGCCAATTTTCGTATTCGTCACGACACAGCCGACGTCGATGCGCACCTGGCTGCCGATGACCGTTTCACCACGAAGGATGACGCCGGGGCCGATCACGCAGTCGCGCCCAATTCGTACCGCGTCGTCGATCATAGCTCCGGTCGAAATTGTCGCCCCGAATCGTCGCCAGTGGTTAGCAATTCGCGAGAACATCTTCCCTTCGGCATCGGCGAGTTGAACTCGATCGTTTACGCCGAGCAGCACGTCGGTTGGTAGTGAGATGCTCACGACCGGTTGGTGGTTCGCGACTGCAAACGTTACGATGTCGGTCAAGTAGAGTTCGCCTTGCGCATTTGTCGGTTTGAGCGATGCGAGAGCGGCTCGAAAGAACTCGAGTGAGGCCGCGTAAATTCCTGGGTTAATCTCGCGAATGTTCGCCTCTTCACTGCTACGCAAATCGCGTTGTTCACGAATTGCGACGATCGACGAAGTGCTGTTTCGGATGATGCGCCCATAGCCGGTTGGATCATCGAGCGTGCACGTTGCCAAATGCAGCGATGATGGCGCGGCCTCAAGTGCGAGTGTCACTGCACGAATGTTGTCGGCCACGATTAGCGGTGCATCGCCGTAAAAAACCACGATATTTTTGTTGTCGCCATCCACGGCGGCGAGACCAGCCGCAGCGGCGTCGCCCGTCCCTTTCTGGATCGACTGCACGGCCATTCGTACTTGTTCGCCGAACATCTCAACAACGTATCGAGCGACTTGTTCTTTCGCGTGACCGACGACGACGACGACATCTTTGCAGCCGGCATCAAGTGCGGCGCGAATCGAATAGTAAATCAGCGGCCTTCCCGCGATTTCGTGCAAAACTTTTGAAGTCTCGCTCTGCATTCTCGTCCCTTGACCTGCCGCAAGGATCAACGCAGTCGTCTTGTCGAGTTGTTTGTTGGCGGTCGAAATCGTCATTCATCGCTCCGAAACTTTTGAATCATTATTGCATACTACGCGATGCGCTAATTGTGATTTAAGTGCTCGATACCGAAAAGGAATATGCGATTCACGTTGGTTCATCTAGCATCGCAGCGACACGCTGCGTTATTCGTATTTGGCTTTATCAGAGTCAGCAATTGATTTGCGGAACGATCAGAAGACGGTAATGGGTGGGTCTCCGGAGGACCTACAATGACGCCACTACGAGTGCCACGAAGTGCCTTCAATTGCGCCGTGATCCTAGTCGCGAGTGGTCAACTCGGATGCGCTGCTGATTTGAATGCTGAGCGGAAATTGCCAGTACGCCAAACGCTAGGCGAAGAAGTCTACGGCGTGTTTTGCGATCGGGTAGGAGCTCAGTCACTAACGGAAGATTTATCGGGAGAATCGTTCAGGACGATTTGCCATCGAGATAATAAGGGCGCGTTTGCCGATCACGTAAATACTTCTGCCCTTCCCGAATTCGAGCGAACGCGAACGCGATTGCCAGTCGAACAACAGCGCGCCATCGCGCGCATTGAGGCGTTGGGTCGCCATCGCGCGAGCGTTATCGCCGCGCTCGATGTCATCATCCCGGACGTCGAAATCGCAACTCACGTGCAATCCGAGAGCCGGCGTAAAGAACGCGGAGCAGGTCGCCCTGGTTCAATGCGTCTTCACGATGAACTCAATGGCGTGCTTCAGCGGTTAGCGTCTCTCTACGCCGACGGGACGCTTCCAAGTGTTACTGAGGCGCTTGGGCGTACGGCGACGTCGGTCGCAACGTCGGAATCAGCTCAAACGGCATTGGCGCGTCTGGATGCGCGCGAAGGTTATCGACCCCAGGAAGGCGCGCTCGGTGCGGTTCGTGCCGCCGCGTCCTATCCGGGGATGCGCGATCTCGCCGACAGCATGCTGCGAATTTTTTCGGCCGATCCAAGTTCCGGCTGCGGAACGAGCAGGGCCGCTTCTTTGGCGAGTATTTCCAACGCCGCGCCCGATAGTCCAAACGTGAAGTTGCGTGAGCTAGTTCGCGTTTTGTACAATGAGATACGTACAGCGAAAGTGGAGGGGACGCCGGCTCCGTTTTCGTCAGTTTTTGATGTCGCCACCCGGCGAACGATGACTTCTCGTCCGCGTTCGATCTCGGAACTTCTATCGGATCTATTATTGTTTGAGGCGCCGGATCTTGGAGGCGCCGCACCGAATTTTATCGTTCGTCGTGATTTGAGAGGTTTGGCAGCGCTTCGCCAAAGTGATGACGGCGTACCATCCCCTCTTCTTGATTTAGATCATGATGGCCTTCCGGACATCAACGCGCTCGGTCAATTTCTTACGCCGGCGGGGTCTATCGTTCCGCCGCCGTTTCCCATTTTAGGTGAGAAGGCCGTCTCTCGCGACCGGTTTAGGCGAGCGATTCGTGACGAGAGCCACAGCCTTATTTACGACTACGTTGACACAAGCAAAACAGCGCTCGCCTCGCTTGCCGAAGACGTTCGCGTACTCATGAACCCAAAGCCAGGTCATGAGACGCTGATGAACCTCCTTGCCGGAGTTGAACCGCTTCTCGGTCCGCGTGATTCAAAAGCGTCTCTCTCAAAGCGCAAGTACGTCGCGTCGCCCCCCCCAAGCTCGCCAGTTGGGTTCGATACTCAATCGTCTGGGTCGCTCGATCTCGAGTATCGGGGATTCCAAACGAAAAGCGCTCCACTATTGGATCTCGCGTACGCGCTCTTAAGTGCCGCCGATGACCGAAATACAGACGATTTGCTCGCTATCGCTTCCCAAATCGTGATGGAACACACTGGGCAATTGGCTCGCGTTGTTGGGGCTCTCCAAAAAACAAAAAAGATAGCCGACAATCATCCCGAGGCGACTCTTCCACCGAACTCAACGGTGCGAGACGAAACGATCGATCTCGCAATTCAGATCGTTCGAGTGCCTGGTCTTCTCGAGGATGTCATAAAAGCTTTTGCGGACGATCACACTCGCGCTCTCGGGCCAATCTTCGCTGACTATATGAATTTCCGAGACGAGCTGTCGTACGACAGGCGTCCAGGTAAGCTTAACGATCCGCCGTTCAACCTTACGTCGAACGATTCATCGGCTATGCATACGCCGGTCGACCGATCCGCAAACGATACGGGCGCCAATCGGAGTGCAGTCCAGCGTTTTCTTCAAATCACGCATGACACGAGAGGCGTCACCGTTTGCAATCGCGAAGGGGCGATTGTTCATGTACTTGGCGTGCCGGTAATTGGCGCGATCGATTTTCCGAATTCACTTACGCACCCTGACAAAGCAAGTTTCAAAGAGTGCGAAGTGTTCAAAATCCAAGATATGGGGAAGTTCTATCTCGATTCAATCGTAGGAACCGCGCAGTTGTATATCCGTGATGGCATATTGCGCGGCGACGAAGGGTTGGGGACGGCCTTCCCCGCGACCGTCGATATCATGCAAAAATCGAGCGGAATTAACGGATTTTGGACGCCGCCGACAAGTCGCGATCTACGACCCACGCCGCATTTTTTGAATCGGTTGGCGTTTTTTGACCAACAGAACGACAGCCCGAATGAAGCGCCGGCGGCGGACAATCCCAATTACGTAACGAATCGGTATCTTCGAGATCTCGATGGGCCTCACATCGGTACCTCGCTCTGTCCGGAACGAATCATCGTCGACCCGAGTCCGTCCGCGATCGACGCATCGCCTGATGGTCGTGTTCGCGGACTTCGTGCGTGCGCGGATGGTGACTGGCTCGAACAGCGCGATCACAACGCGATTTTTCTATGGGAGAATTTTGGATTCTATGACGCGATCCGGCCGATTCTGACCGCGTTCGTGAAGCACAATCGCGAAGATCTCTTTTTGGATGCGCTGGACGTAACGCATCGTCATTGGGGGCGGAATGTCTCTGACAGCGAATGCAGGCTGTCGGGGGGCGGCTCGAGTAGATGCACGCGCGACGGCTTCGTTTCATTTGAGCCGATGTTGACGGAGCTTCTTTCAACCGATCTCCTTTTGGCCATGCACGAACTGGCCAAAAAAGTTCGCGAAATGAAGATCGCTCATTGCAGTTCAATCGATCCAACGACGAGGCGTTGTAGCCTGGCGTCACGAAGCGCGATCGATGTGTTGTCCGATGCAGCGAGGTCGGCGATTGATCCAGAACATTCGCGTGAAAAATCGTTGGTCAATCGGCGCGGAGTCGCAACATCCCAGCGCAAAGATGGGACGACAAATGCGCAGACAACGCCGCTCTATTTAATTCTCGATGCATTTCGCAGTATCGATGATGCGCTTGCGTCAAATTCGAGTCCAAATCAGAAAGCGCAATGGTCGGAGGCGCAAACGCAGCTGCTCGATCATTTTTTCGCGGTCAACGGAACTGCGGGCGCATCTCGCTTCAGCAATCCGGTCACACCAAGCCTATTGCGTCGAGCGATCTCGCTTCTTCGCGAGGAGTTATGGGTGCGATGTGCGGGGGCGCTGGCTTCACCTGATGCGTCGTGCGCTTGGCTAAAAAATGGCGCGACGGAATCGATTGAGACGATGATGGCGGGCCCGCTTTTTGCTGCATCATTCGATGTTGCAAAGGCGGTTCAGAGCGACGATGCGGCTCGAGTTGAGGTTGAAAAGTTCGTTCAGTACTTGCTGGATCCCACATCGAGTGACGAAAGACTGCGAAGCATCTTAGCGTCAGCAAGCGATATTCTGTCGATGGTGCGTGATGACGCAAACGTCGTGCCGCTATTAAAAGCGCTCGCTCCAGCGTTGGCAGACTCGCAGGTAGGCGAGGGGGCTGTTGTCGCAAATCTACCCGACGCCACGATCGCGCTTTTAGCGCGCGTCATGGCGAAACGAACTCCATCCGCTGCAGGCGAGTGTTCTGTCGAAATTGACCCAAATGACGTCATGCTCGAGTTGGTAAAGAAGCTTGTAACGCCAGCACCGCTGGGTCGGGATGCGATTGAGACTCCGCTAGAGGCGTTGGGGAGTGCGATTGCCGCGGTGAATCGTCAGAACCCTTCTGATACGTCAAAACTTACGTCGAGCGATTTTCGCAATATTTCGGAGAATATTGGAGAGTTTCTACTCAGCCAAGAGAGCGGCCTTGAGCAGCTGTACGCGATCGTAAAGCATGGGATCGAAACACGATGAGTGGTGGTCTGAGGCGAACGTGCTTGTCGAAAATTGGTCTGTTTGGAACGGTACTTCTCTCGATGTTGTTGCGCGGCCCTTCGGCAAGCGCCGGGGGTCTCTTTCTTTCGGATCGCGGCGTGCGTGCGCTCGGTCGCGGCGGCGCATTTGTCGCCGGCGCGGATGATATTGAGGCCGCCTGGTACAATCCCGCTGGGCTCGTTCAGGCCCAAAATAGCGTCCTTCTCGATGTTTCGTTTCTCAATTACGCAACGACGTTTTCTCGGCAGACGATCGTTTCGGATGCTGCCGGAGCGTCGCGAACGGCGACATTTCCAACTGTGTCCGGAAGTACAAAGTACTTGCCGCTCCCATCGTTGGGAGCATCGTTCGCGATAGGGGAGGCGAAGCGACTGGTGGTCGCCGCCAGCATTTCGGCGCCATATGCACCGGTTTCAACCTATCCAGATACCGTGGCTGGGAAGCCGGCTGCGTCGCGCTACTCGCTGCTTTCGTTGGATGGCTCGGTTTTATTGAATCCAGGCCTGTCTCTCGCGTACAAAGTCACAGACCAGCTTCAAATTGGGCTGGGGTTTAACGCAATTGTAGGAACATTTAATTCGACCGTGATGCTCAATGCAGGGCCGCCTGGGCGCCTCCTCTCTGCGCCGGAAGACCCAACGTACGACGCGATGACGCAGGTCAAAGCCTCGCCGATCATTACGCCAAGCGGTAACTTCGGGATTATCCTTTCGCCGACCAACTATTTGCGCGTTGGTCTGAGCGGGCAGTTGCCGTTTGTTATCAATGCACCCGCGACTGTGAGGGTAAGACTTCCGGTCGCAGCTCCATTCGATAGCGCAAGCCAATCGGGCACCAAGGCGCATGTTCGCTTTACAATTCCGGCGATCATGCGGATTGGGATCGAAGTTCGACCGCTCCACAATCTCGCGATTGAAGCGGCATACGTTCGCGAGATGTGGGGTTCGCATGATGCGATTTCAATCGAATCAAACGGCATTCAGCTTCTCAATGTGACCGGATTTCCGAGTCCATATTCCATCGCGTCAATTTCAATTCCGCGCCGGTTTGTGGATACCAATTCGGTTAGGCTTGGTGGTGAGTACGACCTTCCGATTGATGCGGTTCGCATCCGGGTTCGCGGCGGGGCAAATTATGAAACATCGGCGATTCCGCCGGCCTATTTGTCGCCGTTGACGGTCGATCTCAGCAAGGTTGCCGTGTCCGCGGGCGTGTCGGTCTACCCGACGAAGCACTGGAGAATCGACTGCGTTTATGCCCACACCTTCCTTTTTCCGGTCGATGCCGACCCGGCAAATGCCCAGATACAAAAAATTAATCCAGTTGGTGGAAATAGTGTCAAAACTGAGGCAATAAACGGCGGTCGCTATACGGCCCACGGAGACATATTTGGGTTTGGAGCCGAATACCGCTACTGACGGCTTGAAAACAGTCTTGCCGTCGTGCAGGGTCAAGCCAACTCAACATGCTCGATATTGCCTTCATTCGACAAAACCAAGACGCCATTCGGTCAGCAATTCAGAACAAGCGCTGCGAGATTAGTCTCGACGATCTTTTGGCTGCCGATAGATCACGTCGAGATGCGATTGTCGTTCTCGATGCGCAACGCGCCAGACGAAATCAGATTGCCGCGCTTATTCCCAAGGCGTCGCCGGGCGAGAAGCCGCAGCTCATCGAAGAGGCGAAGGCGATACGCAGCGACATAGAGCGGCTCGAACCGCAGCTGAACGAAGCGAATCGTCGGTTCGATGATCTTATGCTTCGTATACCGAGCATCCCTCGACCTGAGGTCCCGGTGGGGGCTTCAGAAGATGACAACGTTGAGCTGCGAAAAGTTGGTAAGGCTCGGCAATTCGACTTCGAGCCGAAAGACCACGTTGCTCTGATGGAAGCGCTCGGCTACGTGAATTGGGACGGCCCGCGCAAGTTTTCCGGTGGCCGAGCGTATGCCCTCGTTGGACTTGGCGCCCTGCTTGAGCTTGCGATCATGCGCATGGCGGTCGACCTGCTGATCGCGCGCGGCTTTGATCTCGTCATACCGCCGGTGATCGTAAAAGAGCGAGCGATGCAGGGGACAGGCTATTTTCCGCTCGGTCGCGAGGAGTCATACAGCATTCCGGAGGACGAGCTATTTCTCGTTGGAACAAGCGAAGTGTCGCTCGTCTCGCTTCACGCGGATGAAACGCTCGATGCAGCGTCGATGCCCATTCGGTATGCGGGGCTGTCGCCATGTTTCCGTCGCGAGGCCGGTGCGCACGGCAAAGATACGCGTGGCCTCTATCGAGTTCATCAGTTTACAAAAGTCGAGCAGGTCGTTTTTACAGTTCCGGACGAAGCGGTTGCCGAAAAAGAGCATTACGCGTTACTGGGCAATGCCGAGTCGATTCTTCAAGCGCTTGAAATCCCGTATCGCGTTGCGCTTGCGTGCACAGGCGAAATCGGCTTGGGGCAAACGCGAAAACATGAAGTCGAATCGTGGATGCCTGGACGAACTGCTTATTCAGAAACGCATTCGTGCTCAAGCTTTGGCGACTTTCAGGCAAGGCGCTCAAACGTTCGCCTTCGGATGCAAGACGGCTCTCTGGTCTACCCATTTACGCTCAATAATACTGCCGTTGCGAGCCCACGAATTTTGATCCCGCTGCTCGAAAATCATCAGAACGCTGACGGGTCAATTACGCTTCCAAAAGCTCTCGTGCCGTACATGAACGGAATCACGGTTCTCAAACCAAAAGGCTAATTCGGGGGCGCTGCTCCGCGACAGCGGTCAATGCACGACGGATCATCAGAGCACTGCGTAGCGCAGTCGCTCGACTTCTGACGATGCTTCGCGCACGTAGGATCGCGTTCGCATTTCATTGGATCTTTCGCGGCGGTTGCTTCAAGAAATTTGCAGCTGGTTGCACCGAACGCGAGAAGCGCCAGCGCAAAAGAAAATGTTGCCCGGTTCATTTGAGATGAGACTCGCAGAGTGGGATGCCTTTAGTCGAGCTGCTGTTCTACTATCGTTGACGGAGCAATAGGTTTGTCGGGTGGTGTCGCATCCTCAAGAGACGGCCGCGAATTAAGACATCGGTCGACACCGGTCTGAAGGACAACCATCGACTTCGGCAATTGCGGCTTGCCCATGACAGGCGCGCCAAGTCGCCCCCATTCGACGCCATTATTCCCGATACTTAGCCAGACAAACAGCGCGCGGCCACGAATGTTTTCGTAGGGAACGCCACCACCCTGGCCGCCCCACCACATGCGTGAATCGTGGCTATTGTTTCGATTGTCGCCCATGACCCACACGTCGCCTTCTTTGACGAAAAATGGCCCCTGGTATTCTGGGCTTCCAAATGTGCCGCGATCGTACAGCGTGAGAAACGCTGCTTCTCCCAAGTACTCAACGAATAGATCGCCGGAATGACGCGTGGGTACCAACTCCTGATCCTCGTATTGATACGTTCCGACGTAGCAGTTTGGGACTTCCCATCCGTTGATCCATGGGTGCCCGTTTCGCACTTCTAATTTGTCGCCCGGACGCGCGATGACCCTCTTTATGAAATCCTGTTCAGGGCGTTCAGGAAACGCGAATACAATGACATCTCCGCGTTTGGGGGGCATACGATTCCAGAGTCGCCTGTGGGTAAACGGAATCGCGGGGCCGTAAACAAACTTGTTTACAAAGATATGGTCGCCCACTTGGAGCGTCGGGACCATCGAAACGCTTGGGATCTTGAACGCCTCGACAACCATCGCGCGGAGCCCCATTGCGACGAGAATGGCGATGAGGATCGACTCGATATAGTCGCGTGTTTCGCTCCGCCGCCATCGAGAGTAGCGCGTATCGATCAAGCGATCGGCATTTGTCAGCGCCTGTTCGAACTCTTCTTCACGAAATGGCGATTCGTTCACCGCGCGGTGCAGTCGCGCGACTGCTTCGTTCAGTTCGTTGCGATCGTTTTCGCCTAGATTTTGCGAAATTTCTTTCGCATGCTTTTCACGAATCGCGACTGCTTCGTTCAACAAAATGACGGCGCGCTCAACGTTGCCGCGCGCACCCTTTGGAATATCATCGCGCGTCGATGCTTGTGCGAACGACGAAAACGGCAGGCGATGCCGCAGCGCCCAGAGAGCCATTTCAAAACAGGTGAACGCGACGATAGCGATTGGAACTGGCTGCTCGTGTACGGCGGATTGAATCGCCCCGAGAAGGCCGGTATGCGCGGAGCCCGCGGCCGGCGTAAACAGCCAAACAAACGCCGACGCCAGCACGAGCGGAACGACGACAAACCACAGGGCCCAATAGAGCGATCGAAAAATACGCAATTTACCTGCATATACCATCGGTATGGCGCTCTGCCACGTGCCAACGATCAATTATCTCGGGACACTCGGAGTTAACCTTGCACGTGGTTCTACGGATGACCCTAATGATTCCGCGCGTGTTCGAGGCACAATTGTCGAGGGCCGGCGCATTTGGGACACGTGCACACACGAATGTCGGCGCCGCCAATATCAGTGGCTCCGCAGATAGCGCACACCCGCACCTCTGTAGGTGGGCGGAGTGGTTCCGATGACGCGCTTCGCATCAACTTGTGGCTTGCGGCGCCTCCATGTCGAAGCAGTTGCCGAATATCATTTCCGAAAAATAGGAAATAATTTGAAAGCGACGAAATGATGGCGGCACGGGTGTACCAATCGCCGACAAACGCTTCATACGCCATCACTCCGCCGGTTAGAATTGCGAGCCATTTTACGCGAAGGGGGAAAAAGAAAATGAGCATTTCGAAGTTCGGAAAAAGCGTTCCGAACGCGAGTATGAGCGAGGCATTCAACCACTCATTTCCGACCCCGCCGCCAGCTATTGCCGCGGCGATGGTCGTGCCGAGCATCCCGATCAAATAATAAAGGTTGAACTTGAACGCTCCCCACTCCGCTTCGAGGCTCGTTCCGATCGTCCACAGCCACATGAGCGAGAATACAATCCAGAATATTGAGAGTGTTCGCGGGATGAACAGATAGGTAAAAAGACGCCACACTTGGCCGTGCGCCACTTGGTTGAGATCCAAGTTTACAAGCGTCAAAAAGCGCGGTTGCAATGTCGCCAAGACAAAGAACCCGGCCATCCCCCCGACGATGACGAACGTGAGATGTTCTATCGCATATTTTCCGAATCGCTTTTCAAGACGGGCAAGGAGTTTCGACATCAGCGTACGCGTTCTTTTGCTTTGGCAATCGCTGTTGTGATCATGCTGTCTTGTTCGGTCGGACTGCTCCACCTTCGCTGCGTTGCGGTGCTTAGCTGATGAAGCGGGTCAAAATACAAAAAATACTGACCAGGTTTGACAGAAGGCGCCGTATAGACGCTGATGCCGGTTTCGCGATCGTAATACTCGTAGGAATGTGCGTCACGTTTGCCGCCGCCACCCGGAGCATCGACCACAAACATCGGTGTATTAAAGCCGGCTGTTGCACCGCGAACATTTTTTTCAATGTGTAGCGCGGTGTCGACTGAAGTTCGCAGATCCTCGACCCCTTTTACGAGGTCGTGAACGTAAACGTAATACGGGTGAACATTGACGTGTCCAAGACGTTTTACGAGCAGCGTCATCGTCTCGGGTGAATCGTTGACGTCACGTTGAAGTACGGTTTGATTGCGTACGGTGATGCCGCGTTCCATCAACTTGTTCAATGCTGCTTGCGTGATTGCGGTGATTTCACGCGGGTGGTTGAAATGCGTGTGTAGCACCACCTCCTTGTGCAACTTGCGCCCCTTTTCGACGATTGCGGTTAGCGCGTCGACCCACGCGTGATCGGTGAGGATCTTTTGCGGCATCACCGCCGGCCCTTTGGTCGCAAAACGCATCCGCCTAATATTCGGCATCGCGAGCAGCGCCTCGCCGATTTCAGAAATCTGCTGTGCCCGAAGATTGTAAGCATCCCCACCGGAGATCACGATGTCCTCGAGTTCCGGACGCGAAGCGATGTACTGGTACGCGCGTTTCCAGCGCTCCTCGTTTGCTCGAAAATTCACCTTTTCGACTTCATCGGTGTCGATTCCGACTGCGTAACTTCGCGTGCAGAATCGGCAGTAGACTGGGCAGGTGTCGACCGGCAAAAAGAGCGCTTTATCGGGATATCGGTGCGTGAGGCCGGGGACGGGCGCATCTTCTTGCTCGTGCAGCGAATCGAGATGCAGCTGCGGGTGGTCGGGGAGCAGGCGCGAAGCGACCGGAACAAACTGAATGCGGAGCGGGTCGTTGTAAGGGTCATTCCAGTCGATGAGCGACAAGAGGTACGGACTCACGCGAACGCTCATAGGCGCACGGTGAAAACCAAGTTCGGCGTCTTGAATGAACGCGGGCGAAACTAGGCCTTGGAGCGCCTCGAGTAGTTTCGACACCTTGGTAATCGTATGTTTCGACTGCCAGGCATGGTCGAGAAACTGCTCTTCGGAAATCTCGCTATATGCCGGAATGTGGCCCCAGAATCGGCCTTCAACCAGCTGTTTGTGAGTGAGTGTGGACGGATCTACCGCCGGTTTTAGCGACAGTAGCGGTTCGTTAGAGAGCACTTTAAGGGATGTTGCTTGCATGGGGGCCAACCGGTTGTCCCATGGCGCACCGTGCGGTGCAATACGCGCCACCAATCGGTGTGAAAGAGCGCGCTCGCGAAGCGAGGTAGCGCGCTGACTTTGGACCCCCCACAGCTCCAAATGTCAGCGCGCATACAATTGTGTGCTCGAGTGTCGTTTAGATGGCGGTTTTTCAACCAGTCATCTAGCGGTTGCCGTAGCCGCCGCCGCCGCCACCGCCGCGACGAGCGCGATCTCCGCCGCCCCCGCCGCCCCCACGACGGGCTCCGCCGCCGCCGCCGCCACCGCCGCGGCCGCCGAATCCACCGCCACCACCGCCTCCGCCTCCAAAGCCGCCGCCACCCCCGCCGCCACTTCTAAAGCCGCCGCCGCCCCCACCACCGCCGCCCCCGCCGCCGCCTGTGCGCTCGCGCGCCTCATTGACGACGAGCGGGCGACCGTCGAGGTCTTGCCCATTCATCTGCTCTGCTGCCCGGGATGCCTCTGCAGCAGTTCCCATTTCAACAAATGCAAACCCACGCGACTGCCCAGTCATGCGATCGAGTACGAGCTCTGCCGAAATAACCTCTCCATGTGGAGCAAATGCTTCACGCAGACGATCGTCTGTCGTGTGATACGAGAGGTTTCCCACGTAAAGTCGATTTCCCATCCGATTACCCAACCATGGCGCGCTCTAATCAACCTTCGAGCTGACGGCGCACCGACGCTCCCTCGAGACCGTTCCCCCGATGGGGATGGTCGCCAACGATAGGCGCACTTCGAGCTATTGCGTGGGGACATGCTCGAAAAAGAGAACGCATGCGGCAGGTATCACCGAGTGTTGCGTATTCAACCGGTCTGCGCAAGGCGATATCGTTTTTTGGTCAAAATGTGGGTGACTCGGTAGGCAAAGCAGGCGCGGTTACGCCGTCTTGTAACGCTCAAGTGTTGCCTGAAGCTGCTCTCTTACCTTGGCGATAAGTTCTGGCGGCTGGATGACCCGAGCAGCTGGCCCAAACTGCATCACCCAGGCTGCAACTGAAGCGATGTCCCCAACATTGAGTGAGAGTCGGACTCTGCCATCGGTTGCAATGGCAATCTTTTGCGATGGGTGCGCGCGATTTGTTCGCACTTGCTCCGCGACGCTAGCATCGAATTCGACAAGAACTCGAGACATCGATGAATAGCGAGCCACGCCAAATTCGCCGTGCAAATAGTCGTCGACGCTGAAGTCGTTTGGAATTGTAAAACGCTCTCGTTCGACCACCCGTGTATCGCTGATTCGTTCAAGCGCAAACACGCGAACTTCGCCTGTCGCCACAACGCTTCCGATGCAATAAATCGCCGCGTCGGAAAACACCAATGCATACGGATGTACAACATACTTTGTCACCGGTGTATCCGCGGTTTGGTGCCGAAATTGAAGCGGATGGAGATTCGCGATCGATTGGAAAATGCAATCAAGCTCGTCATGCTTGTGCGAGTAGTTGCGTGATGTTCGTGGCGCGTACAAAAATCGCTTCTCGATCGGATAGTCGTCCGGCGCGATTTCATACGCACCGCCCGAACGCGATGGACGATGGGCAATTTGAAGAAGCTGGCGATGTACGAGACCAATCTCATCAAATAGCGCGGAGCCTTTGATCGGATCGAAGATCGTGCGCGCGGTTAACAGCGCAAGCGACTGCGATCGGCGAAGCGAAATCGAACGCGCACGTTCGCTCGGCTTAATTCGCCACAAATGTGGATTGCCTGGCGCAGTTGCGACCGACTCGACATCGACTCGGTGCTCGAGTTCGCGTAGATAGCGACGAACCGAACGGGGGGTAACCGCCAACACCTCGGCCAGTTCAGCGATTGGCAGCCCCGTTGGGTGGTCCTCTAGCGCTTCGCAAAGCAAATCGATGCGCCGATGTTGGGTGAATTTCCCCTTTGGACGTCCTTGTCGCGATTTGGTGCTTTTCAGAACTCGCACTTGTGCCTCGTGCGATTAGAATGCAGCGGGAAACAATGATAAATCGGACGAAAAGCCCGGCGGTCGAGCAAGTATTCTCGAAAACCGTCGTCGAGTTGATAGCTGCAAAACGTGATGGTCATTCGCTGTCGCCTGACGAGATTGAAACGCTGATTCGCGAATTTCAGCAAGGCGGTCTCGCCGATTATCAAATGACCGCGTTTTTGATGGCGGTTTTTTTTCGTGGCTTGTCCGACGACGAGACAGCGGCGCTCACCCAATCGATGCTTCATTCGGGGAGTGTGCTCGACCTCTCGTCGGTGCCTGGGATCAAGGTTGACAAACATTCCACCGGTGGAGTCGGCGACAAAGTGTCGCTGTGTTTAGCTCCGCTGGTCGCCGCATGTGGCGTCCCCGTTCCAATGGTCAGCGGGCGCGGGTTGGGACACACGGGAGGAACGCTCGATAAACTCGAGGCAATTCCAGGATTTAGGACAGATCTGTCAGTCGCAAAATTTGCCGAAATAGTGCGAGATGTTGGCGTGTGCATGATTGGTCAAACGCGCGAAATTGCGCCAGCCGACAAACGAATCTACGCACTCCGCGATGTAACGGCGACTGTGGAGTGCATTCCGCTCATTGTCGCGTCGATTCTATCGAAGAAGTTGGCCGAGGGGATCGACGCATTGGTTCTCGACGTGAAAGTCGGGCGCGGAGCATTCATGAAAGACGTCGACCAGGCGCGCAAACTTGCGCATGCGTTGGTTCGCGTTGCAACCCAATCGGGAAAGCGCGCCGTCGCACTGCTAACCGACATGAATACGCCACTCGGCCTCGCAGTCGGCAATTCAAATGAAACGCGCGAAGCGTTTGAAGTTCTATGCGGTGGTGGCCCCGCCGATCTAATCGAATGTACGTTGGCACTTGGGGCGGAGATGCTCATGGTGGGTGGGAAAGCGAGCAGTTTGGAGGATGCGAGAGCTCGCCTATCGCTAGCTCTCAAATCAGGTGATGCCGTTCGCGTGATGGAAAAAATGGTCGCCGCGCAAGGGGGGGATGCCCGTGTTGTTGCCGAACCTTGGCGGCTCGAATTGGCGCCAGAAGTTGCGGTGATTGAGGCCGATCGGAGCGGTGTCGTTGTCGATATCGACCCTCTCGAAATAGGGCTCGCCGCAGTGGCGATTGGCGCCGGCCGAACACGCGCCGATCAAGCGGTCGACTGGGGGGTGGGAATTGAACTCGAAAAGCGAGTGGGCGATTCGGTCGCGCCCGGCGAACCACTGGCGAGACTAAGGGGGCGGGATAAAGCGGCCGGGGAGGCAATTGCTGAGCGGGTTAGGCGAGCGATTCAGATTGGCAAAGGGCCCGCGCACGTGGGGCAACTTGTTATTGATCGCATTGAGTTGTGAAAAGGGGAGACAGAAAAAAGAAGACTCGGTAAAAGGCGTCGCATGAGAAAAGTTAAGTCGCTGGCGGTCGCCATTTCGGTTTTTGCAGTCACTTGTCTGGCTGGGTCGCATGCCGAAGCTGACGATACCCACATCGCTCAGCGAGGGCATTCAATCATTTCGGTTGACCGCCTTTTCGGTATTACCGGCTACATGGGGAGTGAGAAAGTCGCGTCTCAGTCGGTCACGGAATCGGGAGTTAATGTCTCCCTTGTCTGGAACAATTCGCCGACCGGGGGCGGAGGTTTCGTAAATCCATACATGATTCCGAGAGCGGGTTTCGATTACACAATCGTAAACAACGTCACAGTTGGCGGCTCCCTCGGTGTTTCACGGGTGTCGTCGTCAAAGTCAACCGGTGGCGTCGAGGTCGATCTCCCTTCGTGGACGATGGTCGCCGTGGCACCGCGAGCCGGATACGTGATGGCTGTCGGTCGTCACGCGTTATGGTTTCGCGGGGGCTTTACCTATTTTAGCGATACCGCTCGATATCCAAGAGTGGGCAGTATTTCGCCGAAGGAATCGTGGAGCGGTTTTTCGCTCAATCTAGAACCGACATTTGTACTCGTCCCGCTGGCGCACTTTGCGTTTACCGGGACGGCCGTCATCGATATTCCGTTGGCTGGCGCTCATTCAGTTCAAGGCCAGTCACGTCGGGCGACGTTATGGAATTTTGGTGCGACGTTCGGAATGCTCGCCTACTTTTGATCAAATTTTGCGTCGTCCGAAATCGCATTCGATTTTGAAAAAATAGAAACCGACTAGCAAAAAAAAGCCCTATTGTCATCGGTCGATGCGGATTTTTGCCAAACCAAAACAGGTAGTTAGGTCAGGCATGAAAAATCGAGCGTGACCAGCACTCGAGTCGATGGTTTTATACTGAAAACGTTGCGTACCGCTCGCGCGCCAGCATGTCTGGTGCGAGGGCACTCACGGCGATGACGGGAGGCTTCCGTGGCGACAGACGACAGAGACTCGATGAGCAGCATTCCAAGCAGCGAATCAAAAACCGACAAGCGAAAGCAGAGTTTGTATTTTCCGGAGACGATGCTTTACGAAATGAAGGAGGAGGCGCGGCGCCTGGATCGATCGCTGTCATGGGTCGTTCAGCGGGCTTGGAAAAGTTCGCGTGGCGACATAGGGAAGTTACCCAGCAGCAACGATTCCCGCTAAGAACACCCGCGCTTTTCGGCGGGGCCGGCGCGTTAACCGCGTTTTTCGCCCGCAAAGTACCCAGTGTACGTTGCGGGCGAAAAGCGCTGTTAGCGCTTGACCTCGCCGAAAAGCGCGGGGTGTTCTTCCTTTGTGGGTTCTTGCTTGCGCCTTTGGCGCTCGCTCCACTTGGGCTCGGGGTTAGTTGCTTGCGCCTTTGGCGCTTGCTCCACTTTGGCGCTGGGTTCTTGCTTGCGCATTTTGCGCTTGCTCCACTTTTGCGCTGGGTTGCTTGCTTGCGCCTTTCGCGCTTGCTTGGTGTTGCTTCTTTTGCGCCTGGTTGATTATTTTTGCGTTTGCGCTCTTTTGTTCTTTTGGCTTGTTCACTTGTTGGCGCCTGTTTGCTTTTGTGGGCGCTTATGTTTCGTTTTGTTTCTGGTTGTTTAGTTCTTTTTGGTTGCTCCCGTTTGCCGGCTGATGAGGGGTCGTTTCCGGACGGATTTCGGTTTGGAGCTTCTACTTCTGCGTTTCAAGTTGAGGACGGTTGTCCTTCTGTTGCGCCTTCTGACTGTGCCGATCCTAATTCCGATTGGTACGCGTTTGCTGCTTCTCCGTTGATGACTTCCGATCCGTTGACCCATTTGTCGGGTGATCGCCTTTCGGATGGTCCTGGGCATTGGGAGCTTTTTGATTCTGATTTTGCTCGTGCTCGCTCGCTTCACCTGAGCGCTTTTCGCCTCAGTATTGATTGGAGTCGCATCTTTCCCGTTGCCACCGACGACGCGGTTACGTTTGAGCAGCTTCACGCAATTGCTAACTTGAGATCTGTTGAACATTATCACGCCGTTTTTCGATCGCTGCGTGCGCACGGGTTGGAACCGTTTGTCACGTTGAATCACCAGACATTGCCGCTGTGGATTCATGATTCTGTTGGTTGTCATCGAGACATCGATCACTGCTCCAATCGAGGGTGGCTCGACCGCGAACGTATCGTTCGTGAAATTGCGAAATATGCGGGGTTTGTTGCTCAAGAATATGGGGGGGAAGTTGACACTTGGGCGACGTTGAACGAGCCGCTTGCAACGTCGTTGCCCGGTTACTTATTCCCCTCGCCGGATCGATCGAATCCGCCTGCCGTTATGCTCCGCTATGCCGATGTGAAGACGTCGATCGTCGCTCAACTTGAAGCGCACGCCCGAATGTATGACGCAATTAAGTTGGCGGATCTTGTCGATGCCGACGGTGATGGGAATCCTTCCGACGTCGGCCTCGTTTACGCCGCAAATCCTGTCGCTCCGAAAAATCCAAATGACCCGTCCGATGTTCGTGCGGCCGAGCATGTTTTCTATCTTTGGAACTCAGCTTTTTTGAATGGAGTAATTCGCGGCGATGTAGATGCAAAACTCGACGGAAATGTTGTTCATCGTTCCGATTTGGAACATCGCATCGATTTTATCGGTTTGAATTACTACACGCGGCCTGTGATCGAAGGGCGTGCGACCGCCCAGCTTCCCGAGCTGTCGCCGATGACTGATTTCAATCTGCTCTCGATAGGGACGATGGAAGAGTATCCGCGGGGCATTTACGAAGTTGCGATGCTGGCGCGAAATTACGGTATCCCTGCCGTTATCAGCGAGAATGGCGCACCCAATGCCGCCGATCCGGGGGCCCCTCGCTATTTGGTAAACCATTTGCGTTGGCTCGCGCGAGCTATCCGTGATGGTGCGCCGATACGTGGCTACTACTATTGGTCACTAATTGACAATCTCGAATGGAATCATGGCTTTGGCATCCGAATGGGGCTCTATTCGGTAGACAATCGCGATGTTTATAAGAAGCGTGCAATGCGCGAGGTAGGAGCAACGTACGCTCGGATCGCGGCTGCCGGCGTGGTACCGAGCGATCTATTAGAAGCCTATCCCGAGCAATAGCCTCAGTGAGCGCGTTCGAGGACGGCGAATATAAGATCTTTGTTTTTACTCGGAGAGCGACTGACTTCGCGCCAGGCGCTCGCATCGAACTTAGGAAAATAAATATCGCCCGTATAGTCGGTGCCGACAACATAGGTGACCAACATGCGCGTAGCTACTGGCAGCGCGTGTTTGTAAAGTTGGGTGCCGCCTATGACTTGCGGTTCGTTGTCGTATTTTCTCGCCAACTCAATCGCATCTTCGAATGTGTGCGCCAATTTGCAGGATGGTGCAGAAAAAGCCGGATCGCGCGTTACGACAATATTTGTCCGATTGGGAAGCGCGCGGCCGATCGATTCGAACGTTCGTCGCCCCATAACAATCGCGTGTCCGGTGGTGATTGTTCGAAAGTGCTTCAGGTCTTCCGGAATGTGCCACGGCAATGCGCCATTTTTGCCGATCACTCTTTTTGGTGTCATCGCTACAACAATGGCTAGTGGTAACATTAGACAGCCACCTCAGCTTTTATGTGGGGATGCGGATCATAGTTTACGATTTCGATATCGCTAAACGTAAACTGAAAGAGATCGTGTACGTCCGGATTTAGGCGCAGTTCTGGGAGCGTGCGCGGGTCGCGTGTCAATTGCAAGCGTGCTTGATCGACGTGATTTCGATACAGATGTGCGTCACCCAGCGTGTGTATGAACTCGCCCGGTTTGCAGTCTGTAACTTGTGCAATCATATGCGTCAAAAGCGCGTAGCTCGCTATGTTGAATGGGACGCCAAGAAACGCATCGCCACTGCGCTGATACAGCTGGCAACTAAGGGTGCCATCTTGCACGAAAAGTTGAAATAGTGTGTGACACGGCGGGAGCGCAACTTCGTCAACTTCGCGCGGGTTCCAGGCGGTGACAATCATTCGTCGACTGTTCGGTGTTTCGCGAACTTGCTGAACTATCCGTTTTAGCTGGTCAATTCCGTCATTTGCGAATTGGCTGCCGATTTGTGATGCCCCAAAATTCCGCCACTGATGCCCATAGATAGGGCCGAGGTCGCCCGCCGCTCGACCAAATTTCGAGCATTGTTCGGCGGTTGCCCATTCATCCCAAATTCGTACGCCGGATTTTTGCAGCAGCGTTGCGTTGGTAGACCCCGAAATGAACCAGAGCAATTCATTTGCAATGGAGCGCCAATGAAGCTTCTTTGTGGTAACTAGCGGAAAGCCGTCAGCTAAATTAAAGCGCATTTGGTGCCCAAAAATTGAGCGCGCGCCAGTGCCGGTTCGATCGTTACGATCGCCCCCGTGATCGAGAATTCGTGACAGAAGATCGAGGTATTGTTTCACCGCCTAGCGGTTCATAGCATTTGCCTCGCGAGGGCCAAATGTATGCATGATGGGGCCAAATACGCCGCGGGGTGCTTTGGGGCCGGTTTCTGATAGTTAACGACGCTCAATGTCCCCTCCGCATCCACTTCCCGCAAAAAAGGACGTCGCTCTCGCTCTTCTCGAGCGCTCGTCGATGTACGTGCATCTCGACCCGCGGGCGTCTCGCGTTCATGTTCCAGCCTGGTTTTCTAAGCAGCCGCAGCTGGTGTTGCAAATAGGGCTGAACATGGCGGTTCCAATTCCCGATTTGACGGTCGATGATGATGCGATTCGATGCACACTAAGTTTTAATCGCTCCCCATCCTACTGCGTGATTCCATGGACCGCGGTTTTCGCGATGGTCGGCGAAGATGGTCGGGGGATGGTTTGGCCAGATGACGTTCCCACCGAACTTGAGGCGAAGATTGCGTCACCGCGCGAAGAGCGAAAGCTCGAGCTCGTTAAGTCGCCAAAGAAAAAGGCAACAAAGCGAAAACAGGCCGACGTAATTGTTTTGCAGTCAGATTCGGAAAAGCCAAAAAGAGCTCGAAAAAAAGCATCCGAGAAACCATCAGCACGCGAGCCGGCACAAGCGAAGGTGCGTCCCAGGTTAGAAATCGTGGCGGAACCTGAAGCGCCGCCAGCGCCAACGCCACTTCGCCCTTCTCGCGGAACATCGCCCGACAGACCGAGTCCACCGTCGCCAAAAAAGAGTCGGAAGCGCGAGCTTCCGCCGTATCTGCGCGTCGTGAAATAGATTAGAGGTTCGCGCACATGCAGCGGAGTTCAGCGATAAGAAACTTGGCGGTAGTTGCGGCAATTTTTGCAGTCGCTGTCGGGCTTGATTTCGGTCTTCCGCTGGCGATCGGCGACAGTTCGATTCGCCAGTTGATCATGATGGCGTTGTGCAATGTTTTGGTGGCGGTATCGCTAAACATTATCAACGGGATGGCGGGTCAATTTTCGATCGGGCACGCCGGATTTATCGGAATTGGCGCGTACGGAAGCGCAATTGTCGCGTCAAATTTGCACGAGCATTTCGGCGGCGGCGATCCAACGTTTGCGACTTCGTTTTTGGTTGTTCCCCTAAGCATCGCTACGTCGGCAATCATTGCGGCCTTTTTTGGTCTCATTGTGGGATTGCCAAGTTTGCGCCTTCGCGGCGACTATCTAGCGATTGTCACGCTCGGTTTTGCAGAGATTTTTCGCCTGGTCATCGCGACGGCGCAAATTGGAGATGCGCAAACAATCGGTCAAGCGTGTTCGCTTGTCGGTGGTGAGCACGGTATTTTTCAGCCGGCATTGCACTGCTTCTCAACGATCATCACGAGCCTCGGAGGGCAGAACGGGTATGCGGGGCCTGACAATGCCGGCGTTCCGCTCTATGCCGGCCCGTTTTGGATATTTGGTCTATGTGCCATCGGGTGCATTGCCGCCTGGCGAATTAAATTTTCAGGGTGGGGGCGGGCACTAAGAGCACTTCGAGAAGATGAAATCGCAGCAGCAGCAGTGGGCGTCGATCCAACGCGATACAAAGTAACGTCGTTCGTGCTCGCCGCCACAGGTGGCGGCATTGCCGGCGGATTGATGGCACTAATGCGCGATGGAACCCCAATTGTTCAGCCAGAGAGTTTCGGCTTTCAAACATCGTTTGACGCGATCACCATGGTCATCTTAGGCGGATCGGGCAGCGTGAGCGGTTCGGTTATAGGCGCGCTTCTCGTAACATTTACAGTTAAAGCGATCGAGCTGGCTCAGGGGACAGCGGCGGTGCAATCGCTCAAGATGGCCTGGCCAGCGCTCGACTTAAACGCGCTTCGAATGATGATTTACGGAGCTGTGTTAGTCGCAATGATGATTTGGCGCCCCGAGGGGCTACTGGGGGAACGTGAGCTATTTGGCGCGACGAGCATAAAGAGAAAACGGGGAACAAAAGCAATCTCGAGCAAGGCATTGAGGTAGAGCGTGCGACTCGAACTTCATGGCGTATCGAAGAGTTTTGGCGGACTGAGAGCCGTAAATGACGTCTCGCTCACCGTTCCAGAAAAAAATATCTTTGGGTTAATCGGCCCCAATGGCGCCGGGAAGACAACCCTCTTTAATCTAATCACCGGCGTCTACAAGCGCGACAAAGGTTCGATTCGATTTGGGGAAGATGATGTTGCTTCACTTCATCCCGCCGCCATCGCAGGGATCGGCATCGCTCGAACGTTTCAGAACATACGTCTTTTCGCCCAGCTGACCGTCCTCGAAAATTTGCTCGTTGCCGGCGAACTAAGAAAGAAAGCAGGGCTTGGCGCGGCGCTGATTCGGTCGCAAGCCCACTACGCCGATGAAAAGTTAAGGCGCGAACGAGCCGTTGAATTGCTGTCGATTTTCGGGCTGGTCGAAATGGCCGATGCACCGTCCACATCGCTCCCCTACGGCGATCAGCGCCGACTCGAAATTGCGCGAGCGATGATGCTGGCGCCTAAGCTGCTGCTGCTCGATGAACCGGCGGCGGGGATGAACTACGGCGAAGCGGAAGGGCTAAAAGCTCAGATTCGCTGGCTGCGCGATACGTTCCACATCTCAGTCGTTCTTGTGGAGCACAACATGCAGGTCGTTATGGGTGTTTGCGAAGAGATCCATGTTCTTGACCGCGGAGAAACGATAGCGCACGGGTCACCACTTGAAGTGCGCGAAAGTCCCGCGGTTCTTGCTGCCTATCTCGGTCAGCCGGCGGGTGAAAAATGATTCGCACCGTGCATCCAATCCGGCCTGCGGTCGTGGCTCCGGCCGGTTCATCGCTGCTCGAGGTCAGCGATATTCGCGTTCGTTATGGCGGCATTCAGGCGTTAAAAGGGGTTACTTTGCGTGTCGATTCGGGCGAAATTGTCGCTCTGATCGGTGCGAACGGCGCGGGTAAAACAACAACGTTGAAGAGCATCGCGCGTCTCTTGCCGCTCGCCTCGGGGACCATTCGTTATGCTGGGCGCGATATCGCTTCGATGTCGACGGAGGATCTTGTCGATGCAGGGGTTGCGCTGGTTCCAGAAGGGCGTGCAATTTTTCCAAATCTCACAGTTCGAGAAAACCTAGAGCTTGGCGCCTACGCGCACCGGAACGCGATAGCGATCCGAGAGACTCTCGAAGACGTTAACGAGCTCTTTCCACGCCTTGGCGAGCGGATGAACCAGGAAGGGGGCACCCTGTCGGGAGGGGAGCAGCAGATGCTCGCGATTGCGCGCGCACTGATGGCCCGCCCAACGCTGCTGCTTCTCGACGAGCCGTCGCTTGGGATTGCACCGAAATTGGTTGCCCATATTTTCGCTGCAATCACAGCGATTGCAAAAGCGGGAGTAACGATTCTTCTCGTCGAGCAAAATACGCGAATTGCGCTCGCAACAAGCATGCGTGCCTACGTACTGCGAACTGGTGAAATCGCGCTTCAGGGGCCATCGCGGGAGTTGGCCACAAACGCCGAAATTCAAGCGGCCTATTTGGGCGGTTGATGGTTAGTCGCTGGTCCTTGTGAATCGTTCTACGGCTGCGATGGAGGCGTCTTGTCTCCAACGCCGCGCCATTTTTGCGATAGCCCAAAAATTGACTCGATGATGCCGATGCCGACATAAAACGACAAAAGCCAAACCAGGACAAATGCCGGCTTGGTTTGCATCGATACAATCGCGCTTGAGCCGATGGCAAAACAGACGAGGGCGACGCTCGCAGGCGTAAGTCTCACGTCTTTAAATGTCCGGAACTTGACTGTCGAGATCATCAGAAAGCTCGCCAGTACCGTCACAAACGCGATTGGCCACGCGTATTGCGGAGCGCGCAAATTTCCCCCTGCGGCGTGATTTGCGAGGACCAACGACATGAGAATCCCTGCAGCACCGGGAATTGGCAGACCGACGATAAACTTTCCGGGCTTCGTCGGCGCCCCCTGCGTGTTCATGCTCAGAACGTTGAAGCGGGCAAGCCTTATTGCGCCGGCTGCGACAAAAACAAACGAGACAACAAAGCCGAGCCCCTCAATCTGCCCGATCGACCATTTGTAGACCAAAAGCCCCGGCGCAACGCCGAATGACACGACATCGGCAAGCGAGTCGATTTGAAGGCCAAACGCGCTTTGCGTCTTTGTGAGACGGGCCACTCGGCCGTCGAGAGTGTCAAAAAGAAGAGCAAAGACGAGCAGAAGGGCGGCTCGGTAATAGTCGTCATCGCCGGTGGCGAATGCGCTTGTTCGAATGGAGTCAAAGCCGCAAAAAATGCTCGCGAGCGTTATCATGTTCGGGAGCAAAAACAGCGTTTTGCGAAGGTCGATTTTCCGATACTTGGCCAATGAGGGTCTCGTGCGCAGGCGGTGCAAATTGAGGGAACGGGTGCGCATATGCAGCACTTTAGCTGAAGGTACGGTTTTGCCTACGCGGTAGGATAGCCGATTCCTTCGAAGAGGGGAGATCGTAGCGCAAGACGGCAACCTCACCGTACAATCGACTCGCGAATGGTGGGGATGACAAAATACGTATTTGCAGCTGCGGCGGTGGCGGCTGCGCAAGTACTTTCATGTGCGCATGGTCCGACGGTGGGCGAAATGCAGCGTCTGCGCGATCAACTCGCGCGCGTTTCAAGCGATCACGATCAGCTTGAGCGACGCGTGACCGTGATGGAGCTCGCGATGGCAGATCGCCCTGACGCACCTGCTGCGCGAGTTTCGCCGGAAGCACCGGTGCCGAACCACGCAGAACAGGCAAAAATCGTCGGTCTAGACCCGGATGCAATGCGCGTATTTAATGCTGCGATGAATTTGTTTCGCGAGCAGAAGTATGATCGCGCATCCGAAGCGTTTGCCGGTTTTGTCGTAAAATGGCCCGACAGTTCAGGCGTTGAAAATGCAATGTATTGGCGCGCCGAATGTGCATTCGCGAAGGGCGATTACGCCCGCGCCGTCGAGCAATTTGAAGGGATGATGGCGCGTTTCGAAGAAGCGGTTCGTGCGCCTGAAGCGCTGCTAAGACTCGGTCAATCGCACCGCAAATTGGGAAACAAAGAAAAGGCGAAGTCGTATTTTGAACGAGTGTTGCGCGAATTCCCGCAGAGTGAAGCGGCGCGTAGCATGTCAAAACAGGAGACGAACTGATGCGTCGCAATCTGCTGATCGGCTCTTTACTAGTTGCATCGTGTTTGATCGGACGAAACGCAACGGCGCAGCAGGGTCAGGCTGCAGACTTGGCCGCTTTGCAGGCAATTCGCAATGCGCAAGCCGCTCAGGTAACTCCGAACGTTGGCGGATCGTCTTCTTCAACGCCGAAGCGCGCTGGGGAAACCGACTCGTTTGACTTAAAAACGGCGCCGGCAACGGGGGCTTCGGTTCATGGAGACGCAAACGGACCGGTGTTTCGTAGCCGCGAAAGCGCCAAACCGGAGGCAACCGTCGAGCCGTCCGAGCCGGTCGACAATCCAGGATCAGAAGTCGATTTGGTCGATGGTGACGAACGGCACACCGTGGTGCGCGGCGATACTCTCTGGGGGATATCGGGTCACTATTTTCGTAATCCCCATCACTGGCCAATCGTCTGGTCGTTCAATCCGCAGATTAAAAATCCGCACTGGATCTACCCGGGCGAGCGCGTGAATCTTCTCGCCGCTGGCGAGAAGGCGGGAGCGAATAAGATCGCCGCACAAACAGCCGAATCGAAGGCCGATTCGGCGGCGCCTTCTGCAAACGCGCAAGGCAACAACTCGACAAGATTGCTGATAAATCGCAACGAAAACGCCATCGATCCAAATACAATTTTTATTCGCGATCAAGGCTTCATCAGCGATTCGGATGTGGGCGACTACGGCGAACTTGTCGGCTCAAATGTGGAGAGGACAATTCTTGTAGACGGCGATTCAGCCTATGTGCGCGTAAGCAAAGGGGTGAGTGTCAAACTCGGCGAGGAGTTGACCATTTTTCGTCCGCTTCGAAAGACACCAGAGGGGAACGTTGTCGAAATTCAGGGAACTTTGCGGGTTAACTACTGGGAGCCGAGAGACCGGATCGCCCGCGGCGTTGTTCTTGAAACAACCGACACGATCGAACGAGGTGCTCGTGTCGGCCTGATCGGACCGCGTTTCGATTCGGTAGTGCCGGTAAAAAACACAACCGATCTAAGCGCCAAAATTATCGGTAGTATTTATCGCCGAGAATTTTACGGGCAAAATATGGTCGTCGTTATCGACAAGGGTTTCGACGACGGGCTACGCCAAGGGAACACGTTGCAGGTGATGGGGCAGGGCGATGCCTGGCGCAACACTATCGTAGCGAGCCAAGCGGCACGCCGCATGTCCACCGAGGGGAACGATCTCGTTCAAATCGAAACGGTCCCAGCGGCGAGTGACGCCGACAAATTCCCGGAATATCAGATCGCCGAAGCTCGCGTTCTGACAACGCGACAGCACACCGCGACATGTTTGATTCTCGAATCGCTTCGTGAGATCGAGCCGAACCAAAGGATGATCGCCCGAAAGGGATATTAGCGTTCGCTAATCATACCGTTCGGAGTGAACAACTTCGCGGGGCAGTTGCATCTCATTGCGCAGGAGATCTCGTACTGCCGTAACCATAGGTTTCAGCCCGCAAATATAGACATGCGCCGGCTTGCCGCGTGCAGTCAGCTCGTCCCAGATTTCGCGAACATGTGCCTGCACGTAACCGCGTTTGCCATCCCATAAGTCGCCCGGTTGCGACAACGTGTAGTCGGCGCGAAAATCGATGTTCTTTTCGAGTTCGCGCCATTCGTCGCGGTAGAGAATATCCTCCTCGTGTCGCGCCCCAAAAAGGAGGCGCATCGACGCTTGGGCGGAGGCGGCAGCTGCCGCTTGAGCCATGCTTCGCAGCGGCGTCACACCGGTCCCTGTCGCGATAAAAAGGGCAGAAACAGGCGAGTATGGGTCACGAACGAAAAAGCCATGCGGGCCGCTTGCATCGAGCACATCGCCCGGTTGCAGCGCGTGCAGCAGGGCCGACCCCCGCCCCCCGGGGATGTCGGAGGTGGGCTGAACCAAGGTCACGGCAATTTCGAACTGGGAAGCCCCCCAGGGGGGGGAAGCTATCGAGTAGGCGCGGCGAATGCTCTCGCCGGGGAGCGGAAGAGTCAAATTGAGCCATTGTCCGGCTTTAAAGGCCAATGGCAGGCCATCGACGCGCTCAAATTCAAGTGACACGACCGATGGCGAGAGCATCTTTCGTGAGACAAGACGGATTGTGAACAATGAAAATGGGGGCGTCATCTGATCTCGCTGACTGTTCTGCGCCAAATCCAACAGCAATGCACCTTGAGGCTGCGGTGTTTACGTGACAACTTTCGTCAAACCAACGATGACGACGAATACCGTGTTTTTTTCGCAAGAGGCGGTCAACCAGTGGATGATCGAGGGGGCGGTCCA
The DNA here is from genome assembly GCA_945861885.1 of Nannocystis exedens. Lineage (GTDB taxonomy): Bacteria > Myxococcota_A > Polyangia > Polyangiales > Polyangiaceae > CAMAVR01. The sequence goes on from CAMAVR010000002.1 coordinate 59,996, forward strand.
ATTGGACAACAACGAACTGGTGAAAGTGCCCGATGGCCAGCGATACGAGCTCATTGAGGCGTTTCGCATTGTGCGCGAAGTAAGCGGTGCGGAGGACGAAAACGCCCTTGTAGGGAAAGTAAAAGGGCGGGCGCTTCTGGAGGGGCTGGGGGCGGAGCTCACCGAGGCCTCAATGCTTCTCGGCGATAACGCCTACGACGTGGTGGCCGGTTGGTTCGGTATTCTGGTTGACGATCGGGAGCCGGCAATTCACGCAACATCTCCCGCTGCGTCAGGGGATACGTCGAAAGAAGACGCAGCGCTATTGACGCGATTTTTACTGCAAAGGCTCAACTAGGTGCGGTTTTAGCAAAGTCTCATTGTGATATTTCTAGCGAACATTCTCTTTGTAACGACGTCGCTCGTCTATCTGGCGGCTAGCGCGCTTTTTCTCGCGCATCTCACGGGTCGTTCGTCCGCCAACGCACTTGCTCCGCGCCTGATGGTTCTTGGCGTCGCGTTGCAGGCAGCGAGCATTCTGCTGTCATCCGTCGCCTTGCATGTGTGTCCCGTTCGCGGCGTCCATTTTGCCCTCAGCGTTGTTTCATTTGCTGCATGCGTTCTTTACGTTTCGCTCCGCCATCGCTATCGGCTCGATTTTATCGGCGCGTTTATCGCGCCGCTTGCGCTTACGTTTCATCTTGCATCGCGTTTTGGTGGCTCGCCTGCCCACGACAGCGACCCGGCGCACCGCCTGCAGAGCGTCATTTTGCCGGTGCATGTCATCACCAATGTCCTCGGTGATGCACTCTTCCTCTTGGCGTTTGCGACCGCGCTTGGTTACCTGATCAAAGAGCGTCTTTTGAAGCAAAAGCGCCTGTCGGGCATTTTTCGCCGCCTCCCTCCGCTTGATTCGCTTGAGCGTGCCGAGCACGCTTTTTTGTTGAGTGGTTTTGTCATGCTCACAATTGGGCTCATGACGGGGACGGTTTGGGCCGCGCGTGTTGAAGCGGGCCATCCGGCGGACGTCATGCGAGCGGTTCTTGGATACACGTCGTGGTTTGTTTTTGCCGCTGCGCTTGCGTTTCGTGCGTCGGGGCGGTGGCGCGGTAGGCGTGCCTCTTACATCACGATCTTCGGATTTTTGTGCATGTCTCTCGTGATGCTGCTGTACGTAGCGCGCACGATCGGCCCCTTGGCGTCGCTATTAATGGAATTACCGTGATTGTTGTAGTTGGGCTTTCACATCGAACGGCACCGGTTCAAGTTCGCGAGAGAGTAGCTGGAGGCGGCGAATCGCTCGACGGCGTTGTTGCGAGCTTGATGGCGCGTGCCGAAGTTAGCGAATCGCTCGTTTTATCGACGTGCAATCGCGTCGAAATTTTTGCCACGGCGAGCGGTGCACCCACCGACGCTATTCGAGCCATGCGTGATGTTTTTGGTCAGCACACGCCGATGATGACCGGCGAAGAGCTCGCTACGCATCTGTTTGAATACGGCGGCGGAGAAGCGATACGTCACATTTTTCGAGTCGCATCAAGTCTCGATTCTCTGGTTGTCGGCGAGCCGCAAATTCTTGGACAGTTGAAAGACGCGTACGATGCTGCGGTCGCGTCGGGTGCGCTGGGAGGGCTCCTCGGGCGTTGCATTGAGCGATCGTTCGGCGTAGCCAAGCGGGTGCGGACGGAGACGGCGCTCGGCGCTGGTTCGGTCAGCATCAGCAGCGTTGCGGTCGATTTAGCCCAGCGTATATTCGGCGAATTGTCGTCATGTGCAGTTCTTCTCGTCGGCGCCGGTGAAATGGCGGAGGCGGCGACGCGCAGTCTGGGGCGGGGTGCGCGTCAGTTGCGTGTTTGCAACAGGAGCATCGAACGCGCGGAAGCGTTAGCGGCAACGGTCGACGGTTCGGTCGCTCCTTGGGAAGATCTTGAGCGCGAGCTTGCGACCGCCGATGTCGTTGTAACAAGCACCTCCGCGCGTGCGTTTGTAATCGATAGCGCGATGGTTAAACGCGTGATGCGACTTCGTCGCGGCAAGACTCTATTTTTGATCGACATCGCCGTTCCCCGAAATGTGGAGCCGAGCGTTCACGCGATTGATAACGTGTATGTCTACAATATCGACGATCTTGAAGAGTTGGTCGCCGAAGGGATGAAGTCACGTTTGTCCGAAGTTGACGCCGCCGAATCGATTGTGCGTGATGAGCTAGCGGTATTCGATGTATGGTTACGCGAGCGCACCGTAAGGCCCACGATTGTGGCTCTTCGCGAGAAAATTCGCGCGGTTCTTGAGGCGGAACGCGAAAAAGCATTTTCGGGGAAGCTCAGGCATTTGTCAGTCGAAGATCGGAACGCCATCACACACATGCTCGACGGCGCCGCGAATAAGCTCCTGCATGCCCCGACAACGCGCCTAAAGAGTGTGGCCGGCGCAAGTACCGGTGGCGATTCGGCTAGCGAATTCGCAAGCGCCCTTCAGTACCTGTTTGAGCTGCACGACGCGGAAGCCGAGCCTAAACCTGGCGATCATGAAGCACCGATTGCATTGAGCAGTTCGGTCGCGGCAAGCTCGGCTTGGGCCAAATTGATCCCGTAAAATAGCGGCAGATTGAAGACGCGCGTACAAAAGTCTCGGCTAACGGCTAGATCTCCAAAGCGAATAGCGTCGTGCGCTGGCCGCTGAGCATCGATTGTTTGAGGGTATGTTCGCCCGGTGCCAATACCAACCGTGCTCAGTGCTTCAGTGAGCGCATTGCCCGGCTTAGTCGCGCACGTCATCACGTTCAAATAGCCATTTTCAACAACACCTGCCGGCGGTCCATAGACTTTTACGTGCGGGTGCTTAGAAAAAAAATCTCGATAAAACAGCGCCACTTTTCGTCGGGCGTCGATGACCTTGTCGCTCAGCGCGCACACTCGCGACAAATATGCCGCCTGTAGCCCCCCCATTCGCGAGTTCCACCCAACGTAGTCGTGAACGTAATGCGCCGATCGGCCATGATCGCGGAGCGCTCGCAATTGTTGGCAATCCTCCGCCGATTTAGCAATCACAGCTCCGCCATCCATGACGCCGCCGATGACCTTCGCCGGATAAAAGGACAAGGTCGCGAATTTGGCGTCGGTGAGTAGCGGCATGCCGCCTGCCCGCACTCCGTATGCCTGTGCGGCATCCTCAACCAGAGCGATTGAGCGCTCATTGCAGAGCGTTCGAAACTCACCAACACGTGCGCTTGACCACCCAAAAAGGTGAACCAAAATCGCCGCATCAAATCGATGCTTGTCGTGGCACGATCGAAATGCGTCGAAACTCATTTGTAGATCGTCTGCGTCGATATCGATGAGTACTGGCGTTGCCCCGACATGACAAGCCGCCTCATACGTCGCCCAAAAAGTCAGGTTTGGAAGCGCGACTTTCATCCCCCGTGTAACGCCGGCCGCGCGTAGCGCGAGAACGAGCGCATCGGTCCCGCTGGCGCATGCGACCGCGTGTTTCACGCCCAGACCATCTTCAAGAAGCCGCTCAAAGCGCGTCACGAACGGCCCCGAGACAAATTCGCCGGACTTCAAGATTTCGGAAAAATCTTGAAGTGCGTCGGCGGCAACCTCATGGATCAGCGGATGAATATCAATAAACGGAACGTTCCCGAAAGGGTCATCCATTGCGCGATGACTCGCTACTGGCGATTTGCAGGAATGATCTGAACCCGTCGATCGGGGTCTTCGCCGCTGCTTTCGGTGCGCACGCTTGTGATGTCTTTGATGGCGACGTGCACAATTCGTCGATCGCGCGCGCTCATTGCGTCGAACGTGATCACTTTGCCTTCGCGCGCCACTCGTTCGGCGAGCTTACGCGCCATCTCGCTGAGCTGGTCTTCGTGCCTTGCACGGTACCCTTCGGCGTCAACGCAGATGTGGCGTCGTGGCGACCCAGGGCGGTGGACAGCGCGTGTTGTCAAATATTGAATTGCCTCAAGCACCGCCCCCTTTTTCCCGATAATTTTGCCGGCGTCAGGCCCTTCAATTTCGAGCCTAATCTCATCTGGCGATCCGTCGCCATCGTCCGGGGCTACCGTGACTTCGGCGTCCATCCCCATTTCGCGGACGATATTTTGCACGAAGGTTAGAGCCTTTAGGCTCTGCTCATCGAGCGCACTTTCTGCCTCGGATGCCGACAGACCTTTCTCTGATTCATTGATGAAACTAGACACGGGCCTTCCCCTTTCGAGTTGCGGAGCTAACGCCGCAGTTCATGTGAACTTTGTTTGATAATAATCTCGCCTTTGCCGGACGTGCCGGTACGTGGCGAGATGTGCTCGATTGCAAGCTGCTGGACGATTCCGAGCACGCTATTTGTAAGCATGTAAATTCCAAGGGCGGCCGGCAGAAAGAGCATCATGACCGTGAAGATGATCGGCATCATGTAGGTCATCATTTTTTGCTGAACTGCATCCATCCCCTGCTGGGGGACGAGCCGCTGCTGCACAATCATGAACGCGCCAAGTATGAGCGGAAGAATGTAATACTTGTCTGGCGCCGACATATCGGCGAACCACAAAAACTTGGTGTTGTACATTTCGGCCGCAGTTTGCAGCGTGGTGTACATCGCAAACCAAACCGGCATTTGAACTAGCTGCGGGAGGCAACCGCCAAATGGGTTTACGCCATGCTTGCGATAGAGTTCCATCATGGCGATGTTTTTCGCCTGCGCGTCATTTTTGAAACGCGCGTTCAGCGCGTCCAAATCTGGCTTTAATGTGCGCATCGCGATTGTCGTTTGAATCGACTTCCACGTGAGCGGGAAAAGCAAAATCCGAAGCGCAATTGTGAGCGCGATAATTGCGAGCCCCCAATTTCCGAACGTCACATGATCGTGCAAAAATACGAGCGCGCCGACGAGCACTTTCGCGACGGGTGAAAAGAACCCTAGATTGATCACATCTCCGAGCCCGGCTTTTCCGCCGTCGGCGCGATCTAAAATCTCACGCTCTTTTGGCCCCATAAACGCGATTTGGCGGTATGTCGCCGTTTCGTTCGGACCGAGAAATCGGGTCGGGTAGACTAATTGCGCGTGGTAGACGGCCCCCGCCTCATCGTCGTCGCGATGTTGATTCGCGCCGTACCAATCTTCGGCAAGAATGCGGCACTCTGGCCGTTGATCATCGAGAGGAATGAGCGCCTGCGCGAAATAGTAATTCGATACCGCCGCGTAGCGGTTGACCGAAGGACTCGACGCCCAGCCCTGCTTGAAATCGTCTTTCCCCTTCCGCACAACCTCTTTGCCAGAGGCGCATGACAATTCAGTCTGGAACGGCGAAACACGCCCGAGTTTTCCGTGAATTTCACTGTTAGGATGAAACGCAAATGTTTCGATCGATGCGGTGTGACGCCGCGTTTCTGGAGCGCGGTTGGTTATCTTCGTATTGACGTTGATTTCAAATGGGCGTTCACCAACGGCAAAGCTCTTTTCGATGCGCGCGACTTCGTCTTCGTAAACGAATGTGCAATTTGTTTCGCTGTGTTCAGCGAGTTTCCAATTGAAACGATCGTATCGAATTTGATCGTCGGTATGCGATTCGCCTACCGGTCGAAAAAGCGTGCGGAACGATCGCCAGCGTTCGTGATCAGGCGTTGTCGAAAGGTCGCGCGCCGCGCTGTTGGCGTAACGTTTGTCAGTGAAAAAAAGATGCGTTAGTCCGGCGCCGCGCGATGAAAACTGGGCGACATAACGCCCCCCATTGAGTTCACACAATTCATCGGCCTCTCCCGAGGCGGCAGCGCCTGGCGAATTGCTATCGAGGATGTCAGCTCGAAAACCAGGGGCATTAACGTAGTGCTCGGCCGCGATTGTCTGCATCGCTTCAGATTTGTCGCCACGAAGGAGCGGCATTCCAAACTGCCAAAAAAGGATGCCGGCGAGCGCGATTACGCTCCAACGCAAGAGGGTGTCACGGTCCATTCAAAAAGGAACTTTCGTGGTGAGTTCGGGCCTGTAGCGCCGGATGTTGCGTGTGATTTTCGCCAGGCACCGGGTCATACCCGCCTGCGTGAAACGGATTGCATCTGCAAATCCGAAAAAATCCGAGCGCGGCACCGCGCAGGGCTCCGTGGGTTTCGATTGCGGCGATTGTGTAGCGGGAGCATGAGGGTTCAAACCGGCAACTTCTACCGAAGTGCGGTGCAATAATCGCCTGGTATGCACGAATTAATTGAACAAAAGCGGCGGCAATCATCGCTTCATGCGCCCTGTTGAGCGCGCTGTCGCGCATATCGTAGTGCGTCGTTCGCGCGGGCCGCGATGGCTGACGTTACCCCTTCCCATTCTGCCTTTGCTTCGGCAAACGAGAGATTTTCGGCTCCGGCTTTCGCGATGACAATCAGATCCGCGGCTACCTGGCTGTTCGAAAAGAGCGATTCGTGTCGAAAGCACTCTCGACAAACGCGCTTGATTCGGTTCCGAACGACGGCGTTCCCGATTTTGCGCGTCATCACCAATCCGAGTCGCCAAGTGTCACCGTCGGGCCCTGCCGCGTACACCAAAAATAGAAAATGGGCCGAAGAGACTCGACGGCCCATTGTCTGCGCTTGGACGAAATCGCCACGCCTCCGAACACGCCGGTTTTTGCCGAATGAAGATGGAGGATGGGCCATTTTTTGCGGAGCTAAGCCCCGTTGCTACTTCTTGTACGTGCTGACAGTGAGGCGCCAGCGCCCCTTTCGGCGACGATTCGAAAGAACTTGCTGCCCGCCGCGGCTGGACATACGCGCACGAAAGCCGTGGGTACGAACGCGACGAATATTATGAGGCTGGTAGGTGCGTTTCATGCTTTTTTCCTGCGGACGGATGCCCTGCCTAGAGTGCCCGCTTGGTGGAGTCGATTCTGGCTAAATGCCAGCATCTTCGCCCCTTAAAGGGGGCACAACTGGTAGCATCAGTTTCGACTGCGATCAAGGAGAGCGCGGTTTGGAGGGGGGATGTTGCAAAGTAAGAATTCACGAGTTGCGGCAATTCTCGGGGTATCTATGCTCTTTTGGGCCCCGTCTGCCAAGGGGGAACAGCGGACTTTTCACCTCGATAGGCTTGAAATTCCGGGGGGACCAGACGATGGCGTTGCCATTATTCGGCCGATCGTGCAATCCCAACCGCTTTTTTTTGGGCAGATTTCACAAGGCTTTTCGCTCAACCCCCTGCGAACCATAAATGTTACGGGCGACTACGGCACGCTCGATCGATCGTGGAGCGTCGTGGTCAACTACCAGCTGACCAGTTACGTCGGGTTCGGTTTTAGCTTTCTAAAAAGGGTGATCGTGGGCGCTAGCATGCCGATCACGGAGTATCAGTACATACGCAATCCGGCGTACGGGATACAGGCCCCATTCGGCTTTCCAAAGCAGTCGAGTTCATCGCAAACCGGTCAGTCGATCGGCGATGTGCGGCTCGATGCGAGGGTGCTGGTCGCTCAAACGAAGAATCAGCGCGTCTCATTTGCGGTTCAGACGAGCGTGTTTGTGCCGACGGGGACGACGGTAAATTTCGGAGGCAACGGGTGGGCATCGGTCATGGGGCTAACTTCGCTCGAAGTCGATGTTGGGCCGGTAGCGATCGTCGCCAATCTCGGCGTTCATATTCGCCCACGAATTACGTGGAACGATCCGGTCCACAATTCCGGATTGGGGATCGGAAACGAGGCGCGAGCCGGGCTTGGTGTATTCGTTCCGATCGGTCGTCAGCTTCGACTTGGCGTGTCGGCATTCGGGCAAACAGGAATTCAAAAAGATTCGGTTGTCGGAAATACAATTTTTACGGCGCGAAATAGCCCGCTCGAATGGATGGGTGAGGCTCGATACAGTTTTGGTGGCGGAGGGCGGTGGTGGGTTGCCGCGACCGGTGGTTCGGTAATTTTATCGGGATACGGCGCTTCCGATTTTCGATCTGTTCTTCAGCTCGGCGCATCGGTGCCGCTCTTTGACGTCGATCGAATCGGCCCGAATCCGAAGCCGGAACCGATTCCACGAGATCCGGACAATGTTGACGACGATAGCGACGACGACTCGCTCGACTAGCTCGTCGACCGACATAAATTGACCGAGGAATAGAGCGCGTCGTATTGAGCCGCGACGATTCCAGGCGAAAAACGCTGTTCGTAGAGCGCATGGCACGCGAGTCCGATGTGATCCGCCAGCTTTTTGTCGCGCAATATTTCGGACGCAATCGATGCGAGTGATGCCGCGTCGCCGGGCGAAACGGTTCGGGCGCATGAGAGCTCTTCGAGCGGACCACCTTTTGCGACAACAATCGGAACTTTGGCCGACATCGCTTCAAGGAGAACCAACGGGAGATCGACTTTTCCGTAAAGGTTGTCGACTGGAAAAAGCACAATTGAAGCGATGCGAATCAGCGCATGCATGTCGTCGATATCGCCGAGCTGCACGACACAATTGGCGATGCCATGTTGCGCTACACGTTGCGCAATTTCGTCGCGGGCAATCGCGGCGCCTTCGGTTTTCATTCGGCACGCAAATACAATTTTTGCATTTGGAATCGCGTCGACGATTTTGCGCGCGGCATCGGCGACAGTTTGTGCGCCTCGCGAGACTTCATAGTCTCCCGGGTAGAGAACGATAGGTCCGTTCCCGAGAGCGTATTTTTCGCGAATCGCGGTGCTCTCTCGTTCGGATGTTGGCAGAGCAGCTTCAGCGCATGGAGGAATGACGCAAACGCGTTCGGAAGCTATGCCGGCGGCGATTAGCTTCGAGCGCGTCGATTCGGAAAGCGCAACAATTGCGTCGCCAAAAAGGAGACGATTCACGTCACGAAAATTGGACGGCACACTCGCAATTGTTTGCACCACATGTCCGCGCCAGCCACATGCGCGACGCAATTTAATTGCGACGCGCGCGACGAAGGATGAGCGCGCATTTGGCGCAAATACAAAGTGCCAAATATCGTGCGAATTATCGGCTACTAGGTGAAAAAATGCGGCAGCATTTGCCGACAACGTCGGCGAAAAAGCGCCAGACGAATTGTAAATTCGAGCCATGTTAACGCGCGGTGAAAAGAGGGCGTTCGGCGTTGTCATGACGGTGGCGCGTGCTTGCTTCAAATTCGCGGCGACATCACGAACAAGGTTTTTTGAGCCGTCGTTCCATGGCGGTGCGATCGGTTTTGAAACGAATAATACGCGCGTCATTTTCGGTTCAAAAAGGAGTGGCTATTCGAACGCGGCGTTCGTTCGAAGGTGGCTGCGGAGCAAGTCGTACGTAAAATGCTGCGACCCTCCGAGGCGCACATGCGCGTAACGTTTGGCGCGATATTCGCTAGCAAAGAGCGAGTCTGCGGACGCAAATGCGGTCGATGCATTTGGCTGTTCCTGCAGCCATGCCCCGAAAAAGTGGCCGCCAGGTTCCGTTGAAGGTTCATCACCTTCTGCGCTAAAAATTGGTGAGATATGAGCAACCTTTCCAAGTTTGTTAGCAGCAGCGTTGAATAGGTCGATTCTTTCTTTGCAATAGTCAAACGCGTCATGCGGGTCGTTGACGTAGCAATGCAGATAGATTTCGTCTGCGCGATTTAGGATTTCAACCGCTTTGTCGGAAGCGCTGATTTCGTCTTCGGTTGCCAATTTACCCAGGTAGGTGCGTACGGTCATCGAGTGACTGTTCCGACGATGCTGGGACGACAGTCGCCGGAGGGTGTCGAGAAGCGCGAGATATGCCTGATATCGCGTCAGCGCAACGTTTTTGGAACCGCCGGTTTGGTTCCAAAATTCGTATTCGGTGACAAAGCCGTCGAATTTTTCCTCTGAATCGACGCTATCTTGATAGTCGCTAAACCACGCGCATTCATCGCGGGGACCGATAGTCTCAGGTGCCGCGCAAGGGTGTTCCATCGCGAGTTCAACATCGATTTCAGATGCATGTGCCCTCGAGATGAAATACTGAAGACGCGGTTGAAGCGTCGCCGTCAACTCGGCAGACTCCATCACTTCGCTCATATAGAGCGAAAGCCGTTTGAAATTGTGAAGTTTCGCGAATCGGAGCAGCTCCTCAATTTTGGTGTTGGAGCGAACAAGGTGTGAAAATTGATTCAACAATCGAGGTGATTGTTGCGACGCAGTTGCTTGATCGACGATGACATACATGCCGCGTGCAGGCGATTGCGGAGCTGTAGGTTCTGGTGGCTGATGGGCGGACGATTCCGCATGACCGGCCCATAATAAGCACACGCCCAAGGCAAGTTGTTGAATGACCCCCACGCTTTCGCGAACGGCGTTGGGGATGCAAAACTTTAATTGTCCCGGCTATTTGCGCTGGTTTGTCGCTCTTATAAAGGAATGCGGTAGCCGACCGTGATGCCAAATTCGATCGCATCGATGCCGCCGTGAAGCGTGGCGCAATCCAAGATTGCCGAGCATCGCGGCGTTTTTGGTAAGATCCAGCGGTCGTAGCGAGAAACGACACCGAGGACCCATCGATCGGTAATTGTCCAGTCGAAGCCGAGCCCCCCGCTCAATGCGACTCCCTCGCTTCGGATCGTGGTTGTTTTTGAGCCTAAAACCGTCGGTACGTCGGCCGCGCTATTGGTCGAGAATCGGTCGGCAAGAATGATCGCGCCCGCGCCGGCTCCGACCCACGCCTCAAACCATTTGAGCACGAGCGGGTAGTAGCGGACTTCTCCGACCATCGATAAGTAGCTGCGCGAGTGGGTTCGACTGAGTCCTGTCGCCCCGCCGAAATGCCCGTCGGTTGTCGGATGGGGTGCAACAAGCGCTCCGGCCCCGATGCCCCATCGGGGGCCAATACGATAGAGAAGACGCAATCCGGCCTGAATTGTCGCGTCGCCTTTTCCGATCGTGCCGAATGGTGTTGAGCCGCCCCGCTGCGCCGACGAAATCGGCGCTGTCGGCAGCACAATTACGCCTGTTTCGATCACAGCGACCGTGTGCGGGCGTTGCGTGAGAGGGGGAGGCGTCCACGCGGAATCGCTCGTGGTGTCCGCTCGAACGGAGGATGAACCGAGCAAAAAAAGCGATAAAAAAAGCGCAAACGAGGGTGCAAGCGGCTTTCGACGTGGCAGATTTCGAGAAATCATCGCTGTGCCAACCCCTCCTCCTTGGATCTTAGGTACCGCTCTATCGGGCTCGGTTGCGAAAAAAGCGTTATAGTTGGCGTCGAATCGCGTGCAGAACGAACCCCTCAGCAGTTCAACATATTCAGTTAGCCTTCCGGCGTTCGAGGGGCCTCTCGATCTGCTTTTGCATCTCTGTCAAAAGCATGAACTCGATATTCTCGACATTCCGGTTGCGTTTGTCACCGAAAAATACCTCGAATACCTCGGGTTGATGAAGCTTCTCGATCTTGATGTGGCGAGCGACTACCTCGTCATGGCGGCTACGCTCGCCCACATCAAATCAAAGATGCTCCTCCCATCATTGCCGGTCGGGCAAGATGACGGCGATTTGGAGGATGGGGAGGACCCGCGTCAAGCGCTTATTCGGCGTCTTTTAGAGTACCAAAAGTACAAGCTCGCGGGGCAGCAGCTCGATGCTCGCGGCGTTGCCGGACGTGATGTGTTCTTACGTGGCGCGCCTACGGAACGCGCGGTGAGTGTGGGCCTGCCGCCGCTCGCGGAGACGTCGCTGTTCGTCTTGATGGACGCGTTTCAACAAATATTGTCGCGCGCGCAAGAGGGGTTCACGCACGATGTCGTGCCGGATCGAATCAGCCTTGCAGACCGCATGCATGAGCTTGTCGACATTCTCACGGAGCGGGGGCGCGCGTCGCTTGTTGAGCTGTTCGACGGCATTTTCACGCGCATTGAGATGGTGACAACATTTCTCGCGCTGCTCGAAATGACGCGGCTACGAATGGTGCGCCTCTTTCAATCCGAGCCGCTAGCGCCGCTCTATATTGAGTTTGTAGCCGAGCTCAATCCGGTGCCTCGAGAGAATTTACGGACGATCGAATCGACAACGGGGGGCGCGTGAACGAGAGCGAAGCCAATGAATTGCCGTCGCAGTCGCACACCAAAGGGCTACTCGAAGCGCTAGTATTTGCGAGCGATAAGCCGCTGCGATCGGTTGACATGGCCAAAGCTGCGGGCGTCGAGCTCGAGCTCGTAAAGCAGCTCCTTGATGAGCTAAAAAGCGAATACGCCTCACGAGGCATTCAACTCGATGAAGTGGCCGGCGGATGGGTCTATCGCACCCGCCTTGAATACGCTCCATTCGTGCGAGATTTAACAAGCGAGCGCCCCGTGAGACTTACGCGCGCGCAGGTTGAAACGCTCGCGATCGTTGCCTATCGCCAACCGATCACCCGCCCCGAAATTGACGACATTCGAGGTGTCGATTCCGGTCCGGTGTTGAAGCTCCTTCTCGAGCGAGATCTGCTCAGAATGCTCGGCAAAAAAGACGAGCCGGGGCGGCCGATCTTATACGGGACCGCCGCCGGCTTTCTTGAACTGTTTGGGCTTCGTTCGCTCAAAGAGCTCCCAACGCTCCGAGAGTTCTCTGAGTTGACAGACGATTCTCGCCGTTTCGTCGATCGCGAGCTTGGCGAAATGGCCGCCGAAACACAAGACAACGCGCTCCCCGCCGAAACAGCCGAGGCCGGAGAAACAGAAGTCGCCCGCATCGGCGAAGTCGTCGAAGCCGTCGATCTTTAGCAGCTAAGACGCATCGCTATCGCTGCGCCTTCCAGGCTTTTGTGGCCCCGCCGCGACGATCGCCTGACGAAGCGCCGACTGCAGCTCAACGTTCGCGATCACGGTGTCGCGCGAGCGCTCTCGCCCGTTGCCGAGCGCTGTCCCTGCGAATGAGAGATGGCTTCCGCTTTTTTCGATCAGACCGCGCGAGATGCCCAAATCGATCAGCTCCGAAGCGATATCGACGCCGTGACCAAATCGAATTTCAAACTCGGCCTCTGCGAACGGCGGAGCGCATTTGTTTTTTGCGATTTTGACGCGTGTCCGCCCGCCGACGAGTTCATCGCCAACTTTTACCTGACCGATGCGACGCACATCGAGCCGCATCGATGCGTAAAATTTGAGCGCGTTCCCCCCTGTGGTTGTTTCGGGTGATCCGAACGTAACCCCTATTTTTTGCCGTAGCTGGTTGATAAAAAGGAGCGTCGTTTCGGTTCGATGCGACACGCCTGTCAGTTTTCTCAAGGCCTGGCTCATCAGGCGAGCTTGCAGCCCCATATGCTGATCGCCCATCTCACCTTCAAGCTCAGCTTTTGGCGTGAGCGCCGCTACCGAATCGATGACGATGAGATCGACAGCTCCCGATCGGACGAGCATGTCAGCGATTTCAAGCGCCTGTTCGCCGGTGTCGGGCTGCGATACGAGAAGAGTATCGGTATCGACACGCAAGTTTCGCGCATAAGTGACATCGAGGGCGTGCTCGGCATCAATGAAGGCGCAGACGCCTCCCGCTGCCTGCGCCTCAGAAATCGCGTGAAGAGCCAATGTCGTCTTCCCGCTCGACTCGGGGCCATACACTTCGATCACGCGCCCGCGCGGGTAGCCATTAATCCCTGTCGCCAAATCGATAGCGAGCGACCCTGTTCGAATTACAGGCACCGCTTCGCGCGTCGATGCGTCTCCAAGCTGCATAATGGCCCCTTTTCCGAACTGTTTTTCGACGCTTTGCAGCACGGACCGGAGCGTTTTAATTTTTTCTGCGATTTCAGCGATCATGTGACTCTCCATCATTTGCCCCGAAAATTGACCGACGTGCGCCGGGGCAACGCGCACGTAAGTTCATGTGGCGGCTGATCGAAGCCCCCGTTCGAAAACGCGTAGACCGACCGATTCGGCGATATGTTCGGGCGACACATCGACCTCACCGGCCATGTCGGCGATGGTTCGCGCGACACGCAGCACTCGTGTGTAAGCGCGCGCCGATAGCGCGTGCATTGTGAGCGCCGACGCTAGAAGCTCGGCTGAGCGCGCCGATAGCGGCGCCGCAGTTTCAAGTTCGCGCAGCGTAAGCCCCGAATTGACGTGCGAGGCGAAGCCGAGTCGCGAGGCGCGAGACGATTGCACTTCGCGCGCAGATGCAACCCGAGCGCCTACGGTTTCTGTCGATTCATCCCTCGATGTCTGCTGCAGCTCCGTCACTTTGACCGGCGGAAGAACGACATGAATGTCGATCCGATCGAGAAGCGGGCCGCTGAGTCGCGAACGGTATGTCCGCACGCGTTCGGCTGAGCAGGCGCAACGCCGCGTTCCGTCGCCGAGAAAGCCGCATGGGCATGGATTCATTGCGCAGACAAGCATCGGCTGCGCGGGGAAGGTTGCTTTTGCGCGTGCCCGCGAGATCGTGACGACACCATCTTCGAGAGGGAGACGAAGTCCTTCGAGTGTTGACCTTCTGAACTCCGGTAGCTCGTCGAGAAATAGGACGCCGTGATGCGCGAGTGTCACTTCGCCGAGACGCGGCCCTTCGCCGCCGCCAATTAGCCCTACATCGCTCACCGAATGATGAGGCGAACGAAATGGCCTGCTCGGGCGGAACGACGCGTTCGATGTGAGGAGACCGGCGACGCTATGAATCGCGGTGACTTCGAGCGCTTCTGCGTTTGAAAGCGGCGGCAAAAGCCCAGGCAGGCGTCGCGCTAGCATCGTTTTGCCCGACCCGGGTGGGCCGATCATCAGCAAGTTGTGCCCCCCCGACGCTGCAATCTCGAGCGCCCTGCGCGCCCCGAATTGCCCGTGCACTTCATCGAGATTGTCGACCTTGGATGACGCGGCGACCCTTCGAGCGCCGGTGGGCCGCGGAAGCTCGATGTCACCGCGCAGCGATTGGATCATCTCTGCGAGCGACTCGACTGTGCGAACGTCGATACCGCTGATGAATCCCGCTTCGCCTTCGTTGCCATGCGGAACGATCGCCCTTCGATCGCCGCGCTTTTTCGCGTTCATGAGATGGGCCAAGACACCCCGCAACGGGTGAACAGCGCCGCTCAATGACAGCTCGCCGAGAAAGAGAACGCCGTCGATCGATTCGACTGGAACGACCCCGACTGATGCGAGAATCGCCACAGCGATAGCGAGATCGAAGCTACTCTCGTTTTTTCGCACGTCGGCTGGTGCGAGGTTGACGATGACGCGATACTCGCTCAGGTCGAGGCCGATTTGGCCAAGCGCGCTTTTGACGCGCACGCGGCTCCCGCGAACCGATGTTTCTGCGAGGCCGACAATCTCAAAAGAGGGGACGTGGCGAGCCGCATCGACTTCGACGCGAACAGGTTCGGCGTCGAGACCTAGGAGAGTTGCGCTGAGTGCGATGACATGCATGCCGGCGCGTAATGCGAACGCCGTGCCGCGATGAAGTGCCTTTATTTAGGCTAAATCGCAATTTCGAGACCTGTCCTGGACGTCCAAGGGGGTGTCCTGGACAGGTGCGATTCGTGACTGCTTTTATGTGCGAACGATCGACTCCCAGTTGTCGGCGATTTCTTGCGCCGTCCAAAGGCCGCCGTCCCCATCTTTAAACCGCCCGGCCGACTCGACGACTTTGAACGCGTACATGCGCGCGCCCGCAACCGCTAGAACATGCCCGGTTCGTTGACCACACAGCGGGCTTGCCAAAAATAGCGCGGCCGGTGCGACGTGTTCGGCCGTCAACGTTTCAACCCCTTGAAACATCGGCAAGTCCTCTGTCAGTCGTGTTTTGGCGATCGGCGCGATCGCGTTCACGGTGATTTTGTGCTTTTGAAGCTCGATCGACATGGTGCGCGTAAGCCCGTAAATCGCTGCTTTGGCGGCCGAATAGTTTGATTGCCCGAAATTTCCCAACATCCCGCTGACGCTTGTTGTGTTGACGATTCGTCCGCCGCCCTCTTGCGTCATCACAGCTTTTGCGAACGCTTGAGAACAGAAAAACGTGCCGCTTGCGTGCACTCGAAGCACAGCCTCCCACGCGGCCTCTTCCATTTTTAGAAATGTTTTGTCGCGGAGAATGCCGGCATTGTTGACGAGAATATCGACATACCCGAACGTTCCGATCGCATTTTTTATCAGGGCCGCTGCCCCGTCGGCCGTCGAAATATCGCTCCCATCGGCGATGGCCACGCCGCCCGCCTCACGAATTTCGGCGACGACGGCGTTCGCGAAAGCGAGGTCGCTCGCCCCCGTCCCATCGCGGGCGCCCCCCATGTCGTTCACGACGACTCGTGCCCCTTCGCGGGCAAAAAGAAGCGCATAGGTACGCCCTAGACCGCCGCCCGCCCCGGTAATAACCGCTACTTTTCCTTCAAGAAGGCTCATTTGGCCTCTTCTTTAGCACCGGATGCCGGTCGCCATAGCGTCATTCTGGCGTCGGTACAGCTTGCCTTGAAAGAACCTCGATGTTAACGCTTCGGAGCTCCTGTGCGCGGGACGCCAAAAGAGCCGTTTCCGGCGTCGCTTGGTGGGGGGTCTCTGACGTAAAAAACGAGGTCGATAAATGGTCGAAATTAAGAAGCTCTTTAATGACGAACTCCCGGCGGCAATGCTCAAGCATCCGGACGATGCGAAAGCGATCGGGGCGAAGTATCAGATCAACATTCCGGGTGAAGGCGAGTGGTTCATCGACGTATCGCCAACCGGTCCATCATGCAAAGCAGGTACGTCGGGTGCGCCCGACTGCACCATCCAAATTGCAGGCGATGATTTTCAGAAGCTCGTTGAAAATCCACAAGCAAACGGGATGCAGCTGTTTTTTGCCGGCAAGCTAAAAGTCACCGGCAATCAAATGTTGGCGATGAAACTGCAGAAGCTTTTCGCTCTCCGCTAAAGCAAGCAGCAATCGGTTCCGGGTCAATCAGGTAATCGAATGAGTCCGCTCTCAGGCATTCGTGTTCTTGATTTGACCCGGCTGATTCCCGGGCCCTACGCGACGATGGTTCTTGCCGACTTGGGAGCGCAAGTCGATAAAGTTGAGGAGCCGGGTGCTGGCGACTATTTGAGGCATATGCCGCCCCTTGCCGACGAGGGGATGTCGGCGATGTTTGTGTCGCTCAATCGCAACAAGCGCAGCGCTTGTATCGATTTGAAGCAGAAGCGGGGCGTTGAGCTCCTCCTCAAAATGGTGCCGCATTACGACGTGCTGATCGAGCAATTTCGTCCCGGTGTTTTGCAGCGTCTTGGGCTCGCGCACGAAGTATTGCGGGCCGCCAATCCGCGCCTCGTGGTGTGCGCGCTGACAGGTTACGGGCAGGATGGTCCGCTATCGAAGCGGGCGGGGCACGATATCAACTATTTAGCTCGCGCCGGTGTGCTGGGCACACAAGGTCCGTCGGGTCGTCCGCCGCAAACGCCAGGGTTTCAGCTTGCCGACGTTGGCGGTGGTTTATGGAGCGCACTGGGGGTTGTTACGGCGTTATTTGAACGCGAGCGCACCGGCGTCGGCTCGGTCGTCGATGTCTCGATGACCGAAGTTGCGATGGGGTTTGCGAGCGCGGCGTTTGGTGGCGTGTTGGCAGGTGCTAGTCACGTTCGTGGCGAAGAGCCTCTCACGGGTGGGCTTGCTGTCTATGGAACGTACGAGACTCGCGACAGCCAATATGTCGCGTTCGGCGCTCTCGAGCCAAAGTTTTGGAAGAGTTTCTGCGATGGGGCGGGGCTTGAACCAGACATGTCCGCGCTTCTGCCGGGCCCGCACCAAGATGCGATTCGCAATCAGTTGCGTGATCTGTTCCGCTCGCGAACGCGCGATGAATGGGCCGCATTCGGAGCGGCGCACGATTGCTGTCTCGAGCCGGTGTTATCGCCAAATGAAGCGCTTCACGATCGGCAGCATATGGAGCGCGACGTATTTTTTTCAGTGGCCGGTGCTCGCGGAGCAACGTCACAAATGCGCACACCGCTCACGCCACGACGTGCGATCCATCAGGCGTCCCCACATCAAGGTGAGCAGACGGAGGCGATATTGTTCGACGCGGGGGTTTCGCGAGATGAGTACGAATCGCTGCTACGCGACCGGATCGTTTGTCCGGCAACAAACCGAGCCGAAATCCGATGACCGATCGTCTTCCAGAAGCGCGTCATATTGCCCGATGGGATCTCGATAAAACGTACCTTCAAACCGAGTTTGATACGTTGCGTGATTTGTTAAAAACCGCGTTCGAACGCGCCGACGAAAAGCGAACAACGCCAGGCGCGTCGACACTCATTCGCGAAATGGTTCACGCGGGGAGTGCGGTTCACATTTTATCCGGCTCGCCCGAGCAGATGAGGCGTCGTCTCGAAGCAAAGCTACGGCTCGATGGCGTTTCATGGGACAGCTTCACGCTCAAACCAAACTTACGAAATTTATTCCGGTTTCGCTTTCGCGCGATACGCGATCAGCTTGGTTACAAGCTGCCGGCTCTTCTTCAAGCGAGAGCCGAAGAGAGTCGTCTCCACGGTGCGTCGCGTCTCGAAACGTTGTTTGGCGACGATGCCGAAGCCGATGCGTTTGTTTATGCACTTTACGCAGACATTGTCGCGGGGCGCGTCGGCGAAGAGCTTCTCATACAGGTGTGCGAGCGCGGGCGCATGTACACCGACGACATCGCGTCGGTACTGCGCTACGCGCGGATGATTGAGCCGGCCGACATCGTCG
This sequence comes from Nannocystis exedens, assembly GCA_945861885.1. GTDB lineage: Bacteria > Myxococcota_A > Polyangia > Polyangiales > Polyangiaceae > CAMAVR01. The sequence continues at coordinate 78,564 of CAMAVR010000002.1, forward strand.
AGCGTGTGCTGATCCATCTCGATCGCCAAGTCCCCCCTGATAAATTTTATGCGTATGGTCCGCGGCTTGTCCCTTTTTACAATTATCTGCAAGCGGCTCTGGTTCTCTATGAAGATGGGCGTCTTCCCGCGCGGGCCGTTTTGCGTGTAGCTGTCGAGCTCGTCGTTCAGCATCACTTTGACGCCGATGCGTTGGCGCGAAGCTACTTGGAGCTAGTGCGGCGCGGACACATGCAGGGTTTTGGACTAGAAGGGCTGCGCGACGAGCTGCGCATTTGGGCATCGCAAGAGCGCGTCACGCAGTACGAAGAGCTCGAAGGGATGTTGACGCGTCTGACGCCCACGGCGCTCGAACGAGCATCATTGAACCGACGTCAGGAGCTTGGCGAGCCGCCTGCGTACCAAGAGCTGGTACGCAGGCAAGAGCGAAGAAAAAAGGGATTTCAGCGTTAGCGACCGCGCATGTTCGGCCCGATTCCGGCGAGCTTCATCATTTCGCGGACCACGCTGAGGTTGGAGACGTATCGGCGTAGCGCCAGCACGCTCGCCGGATCTTTTTCCTGCGGGATTTGGTTGATGTAGACAACTTGCGGGGCAGTGTTGCCCGCTTTCGTTTCGTACGCTTTTGCGATCATCGAGTTTGCAAACTGCAGCATGCGCGCTCCGGGCGTTCGATAGACCTGTTTTCCGTTGATCACTTCGCTCCCGTAGTCGCGTGCCGCATAGACAATTTTGGATTCGGGGTCGGTGAACGTTACCAGGTCAGACTCACCGATGCTTACCGTGTCGGCGCCGCCGGGGGTGAAGATGCGCATCTGATCGGTCCAATCCATCGTCAGCGTTGTGGCGCCGAACATGAACCCGTACACGATCGCCCGGAACTGCTGTTCCCACCCAAGTGCTGGGTCAACGAGAACAGCGTTTTTAGGGTACTCGAGCGACGCTAGTTGATCGGGCGCGCTCAGCGGCTGCCATTTATCCCACGGCAAGTACCGCACTTCCGCCATCGCCCCGGACGAACTCTCGGCCGGAGGGATCACGAACGGCGCGAATGTCTGCATATCGTTCTGCATGATTTGCGTGAACAGACGGCGCATCTGATCGGGATAGATCGTCGCGTAGTTGATATTCTTCCAACGCCCATCGACGAAGTCGTGTTTGTCGACCGACACGAAGTGATTGTACGCCTCGAGCAAGTAGTACATCGCGTTGCTTTTTTCGTAAGTGCTGCCAGCGCGCGCCAGATAGTCCGACCAGTAGTATCCTTGTGAAAAGTCGTAGTCGTTGTTGATGTAACGCCCCTGACCGGAGCCGACGGCAATTGAAAACGTCGATTTTCCGTCGCCGTCGATCGCTGCGACCGGAAGATCGCGTTCGTTTTCGGGCTTAAGATCAAAATGGTATTTCCCTGGTTCGGGGCGCGTCAAAATGCGCGCAAACATTGAAAATCCATCGGCCGATCCGAGCACCAGCGGCATGAACATTGACGGTTCGGCGTTTAGAATTTCAACAATCTTCTTTCCCGCGAGCTCGGTATAAATCGCGTTGTTGAGAGCGAGTGTCTTCGTAACGCCGGCAATCATGTCGAAATAGCGTCCGCCTGCAGCGGCAACCGCGCTGCGCGTATTGAACATGACCCGCCCGCGCCGGAAGTTGTCAAATACGTATCGATTTTCGTAACTGTTGATCAAGAACTGCACTTTTTCGTACGCATCGGCGCCAGTATCGAACCGATTGTTTTCGATGTTTGATGCCATCGCGAATTCGTCCGACAAAAACATGTACGGATGACGTACCCGGCCGGCTGGATCGACGGCGAACGGCTTGACGTGTGTCGGGTCGTCGCGCTGATCGTGCACCGGCTTCATGTCACGAACCGCCGCATACTTGATCGACGGACCGGTACAGGTTGCGCTCAGCGGGTCCGACGGGTTAGTCGGAGCGGAGCACGTGCCAAGAAGCCCGTATGCGTGCGCGTATTCGCTGTAGTGCCGCCCGCCAATGCCCATGAACGTCGCGCGATCAAGCGCCAATGCGTAGGCGACTGCGGGATCGGCGACCGGCCCGATACCGCTGCGCGCAACTCGCCATTCGCCCCCCTCTAGCGCAAGGCGCTTGTCGTCTTCGACGTCGGCCACGTCGGCGTAGCCGAATCGAAGTGCCGCTTTGTCGTACGATCCAAGACCGTTCATGTCCTGCGTTGTGTCGCCTGGGTAATCCATGACGGTCGACGACGCCCACCTCCAGATAAGCCCCTCTGTCTCGGCTTCGGATACCGGGTCGACCCAACGCGGCCCTACGCATTCGTCACCAGTGCTGCGCTTCGTTGTTGCATCGAGGACACCGGGCTCCTCTTTCGACGAACAGACCGGTTCGGCGCCGTTTCGCGTGCGGAGTTGCCAATACTGCTTGTGGTAGTTGAGCGAGTCGTAGCTACCGGTAAAGTTGTGGCGAAGCCCCATCGAATGCCCAATTTCATGGCGGATAACCGACCCGTGAAATTGCTCGCGGAGCCACTGATGAATGTTCTCATCGCGCGCCATGCGGGCAGCAACGTTGCTCGCTGGCGGGAGCGTGCCGAATTTTTTCAACACGAGTCGCGCCAATCCGGCAAGGCCATCAGGCTCGGGGCTCTCTAGCATGCAGCCGGAGCGTTGACCGTACGCGCGCATTTTTAGCTGATCGAGCCATGACTGCATCGCAGGGTTCATTCCGCGGAGCGGCGATGCTGCTTCGAACAGCTGCGTCTGACCTGCCGTCGGCGTATTGGGATCGTACCCCGCTGCCTGAAGCATGTTTGGGGTCGTCAGCATCGTTTCAAACGACGTCCCCATCAGCGATTGGCGTCGCCCTTCGATCTCGGGGTCGGCCGAGCCACCAAGTCGCGCAGCAAGACTTGCCGACGCTCTTGCGATCTCTTTTTCTGTTGCTATTCCACCGCCGTTTCGAAGGAGCGGCCTGTCGGTCGCTATTGGAGCTCTCACCGAGTGAAGTCGCGCTTGGATCTCTTCCGGGCTCAGGACTTTTGGAAGGTGTCGCGCGATGCCGCCGTTCGACCCCTCGGCCCAGTCGCGCATGTACGTCCCGTCAATCACCTGCGATTCGCTCGCTTCACCATTGATCAATCGAACGAGATCGATCGTCCCTTGAGCGGCGATGTCGAGCACGTGGCTCCATTCGTTTACGCTGGCGGAGACTTTTTCGCCTGTAAGCGGGTCGTCGCCATCGACCATGATCCCCCACGGTGAAGGCTGTTGCGGCGTGGAGATGATGTTCACGAGGTTGTAACGAATGTCACCGGTCCGAGCGAGCGTCCCCGCTTTGCCGCATGCTGGGTCGTCGGTTTCGGTGACCGGGCTATGGCACAGAACGAAAATATTCGGGATCGTTCGCCCGTTGTCGGCAGCGATAAATGCTTCATCGATGACAATGTCGCTCACATCCCAGCCGACGCGTTTCGCTTCGACATATTTCGCGCTCTGCGCCGCGAGGACCATCGCCACGTTCCATTGCTGGATCGCTGCAAACGTCGACTCAAAAAGTGTTGGGTCCGATCCGGGGCCAAAATACCAAGGAATTACGCGTGTTTTTCTCGAGTAAGGCGGAATCGTGCATTTGCGCGAAATGACATCGCAGCGCGATCCTTTCAGACCGGGGTCGGCGAATTCGCACTCGTCCGAAGTCTTGTTTGGCCCCGGCGTTCCGTCTCGGTCGACAAGATCGCGATTCGGGTCAGCCCCTGGGGGCGTTACTGCGATCGGCTTTCCGTCTGGGTCGGCAATGGGATGATTGTTCTGATCGAAAATCGGTTTGCCGTCTTCACCGAGCTTGTATTTCCCGACGTTGCCATCGGCGTCACGCCAGAAGTCGACGTTGCATTGCGAACCGGCGACGTGGCTCTTTTCCCAGATATTGTAGCGATTGGCGAAGCGGTGCCACTGTTTATCCTGGACGCCGTAATCGCGATCGTAGCCAAAGCGTTCGGTCGTAAAATAGCCGAACGCGCTCATGCGTTGGCCGTCCCATTCAATCGGCTCGTAGTCGGTGTCGACAATTCTCTTGAACGCCAAACGGAGCGTAACTTCTGTCGGATCGCATTTCGTGATCGGCGCCATCCCATGCAAAAAGCAGGCGGGGACGCTGCCAAACGGCGTGTCGACAACAAGTGGCGTCGCGAAGGCTTTGGTCGTTAGATCAAAATACCCTTCGTCGAGCGCGAAAACCGGCGCGTCAGGGCTGCTTGGATCTTCAACGAAATAAGCCATCGGATCCCATTTCACGCCACCGTGAATGCCAAGCATCGAAAGGGTGTCGAGCTTGTAGGCGTCGGCGACGTGATTCTTCGACCAGTCGACGCGAAAGTGCTCGCGCTGATACCACGGCCGGTCGGTCCTATTTTCGCCGACCACGTTCGTCTCTTCGCCCGTGAGGGAATTGTAATCGCGCCGGATGTCGAAGTGCTCTTTGATCGAAAAAAGCGCGACAATTTGGCCGTCATTTGTGCGCCGCGAGCCGCGATGGTCGGTGTCGTTGATATGTTCGTACGTCAGGCGCGCGATGAGCGCCTCTTCTGTGATTTCCCATTTAATGCGCGTAAGTGGCGATGCGTAGGTTGCTGTAAACAGCCCTTGTTGCCCCGCGCCGTACGGCACGTCGACAACCGAATTGCGCATGTAAAATTCCGGATCGTCTGTCGGGTCAGATAAGTTTGCTCCGACAAAAAAATGCTTTGAAATAGCGTTCGGTTGGACTCGGTTGATTGGGGTCCGTTCAGCGGCGCAACCGACCGACATGCACGTCGCGAACCCGAGAATCGAGGCAAATTTCGCTCGATGTACCCTTTTCTTTCGCATTTCCGACTCCTTTAAGCGCTAAGCAGACTTGACGTAAGACAGCGGCGATCGGGGTGAGCAAAGTTGAGTATTACCGACTCACACCAGCGGCTGAAGTGGTCGCAATGAATCGGGCGAACCGGTTAATCAAGGGCGTTTTTGCCTCCTCGATAGCGAAAGGGGGGAAGATCGGGTCGAAGTAAGGCCCAGATTTGTATATTGTTACGCCGGCCTGCACTCTAAAGCACAGGCTGAACTGCCGAGAATGAGGGCTACGTGGATAGTGATCTCGCCGATACCGTAAACGGACTCAAAGCGATTTTTCAGCGGCGAAAATTGTCGTGCGCGTTTGGCAAAGCGCCGGCCGAGCTTGTCGACGATCTAAAAAAAGAACTTCGAATTCCAAGCAGATATCGAAAGTTTTTGATGGCAGCCGATCCGACAAAAGTCGAAACGGTCACGCCGGTTGAACGCGTTCGTCTCATTCCTGCCGAAGAGTTAATGAGTGCGCAAGAAGCGGTGCGCGCGTCTCCCCCGGGCGATTGGAAGGCGGGGTGGGTCGTAGTTGCCGAGAGTACGCTCCTTGGCGACCCTTATTTTCTCGATGTATCAAAGCCGGATCCCGAAGGCGACTGCCCCGTGTACACGGCGATGAGCGGGCAAGACAAATGGACGCCAACGCTCGCGGGTTCAAGCTTTGCGCAGTTTTTAGGGATATTAACCGTCGCGATGGAAATAGCGACCGGCTTTGGCGATGCGATTATGGATGACGAAGATGAGGATAGCTTTCGGGAGGCGCTCGGCCCGAAAGTCAAAGTCATCGATGCGGCCGCACTACGTGCCGGGCATTGGACTTAACAAATGGTTGAAAGCGCCTATGCAGTAAGCCATTTTCGCGCGCCAGAAATCGCGCATCGTTACGGGCCGCAAGTTCATATTCTCGACAGCCCGTTAGCCTGGACGCGCCTCGCAACGATGTGTGCGCGCGAGACGATACAGCCCGAAGTCGGAAGGCTGGTTCGCACGCTGTATGAAGGGCTCGCCGAGACGGTTGTCGCGTCGGAGTTTCCGCGCGTGCGAATCGATCGTCCAACGCGAATGGTCATATCGTCGCCAGAAGCGGTGCATCGCAGCCTAGCCATAGCGCCGACGACAAAAGTGGTGACAGTCGGCATCGCTCGCGCCGGGACGATGCCGTCGCAGGTTGTCTACGATTTGCTAAACGAAGTGCTCGACCCGATCGGTGTGCGTCAAGATCACCTCTTCATGTCGCGCGCGGTCGATGCGTCGGGGAAAGTGATAGGCGCGACCTGGCACGACGCAAAAATAGGCCGCGACGTCGACGGACGAATCCTGCTCTTCCCAGACCCGATGGGTGCGACCGGCGCATCGATGATCAGCGCGATTTCGCACTACAAAACGAAGTTAGACGGCACGCCACTTCGATGCATCGCGATGAATTTGATCGTAACGCCGGAGTACATTCGCAACGTGCTCGCGGCGCACCCCGACGTGATTATTTATGCGTTGCGGCTCGATCGCGGGCTCAGCGCCGACGATGTGCTCGCTACGGTTCCAGGGACGCGATGGGCAGAAGAGCGCGGGCTCAACGAACACCAATACATCGTCCCCGGTGCCGGAGGGCTCGGCGAGCTCCTCAACAACGCTTGGATTTAGTGCGAACTGCCCCAAGGATGCCGATGGTGACCTTGCGAAGCGTCTGCCTCAGGCATTGACCTCGTCCGGCATGCTAGCGGTAGCCGTTGACGAGCGCTTGCGAGAGGAGCCCCCAGCCATCAATCCCGACAAAGAGCAGCAATTTGAAAGGGAGGCTGATTTGCGTCGGATTTAGCATCTGCATTCCGAGCGCGAGGAGAATATTTGAAACGATTAAATCGATCACCAAAAACGGCAAAAAGATCAGAAAGCCAACGGTAAACGCCTCGCCGAGCTCCGTCACCACGAACGCCGGAATCAGCACCGGAAAGTCGTCGGCATCCAGCGAAATCGACTCGGCTTTCGCTTGCGCTTTCTTCGCAACTTGAAAAAAGCGATCGCGTTCTTTTGATGAAGCGTTTGCCTTCATAAAGCCGCGCAGCGGTTCGCCGACCGCGGTGAAAATATGCTGCGCTGTTGTCGCGACATCTTCTTGTTTGTCGTGAAGCAGCGGAGCGACTCGTGTCAGAATTTGCTCGCCCACAGGCGCCATTGCAAGAAGCGTCAGCGCGGCGGCGAGCGTCATGACGACCGTGGATGAAGGGATGCTCTGCGCGCCGATTGCACTTCTCGCAATTTGCAAAACAGTCGAGATTTTGACAAACGCAGTTGCGCTCATAAACGCAAACGGAAGAAGCGAAATCAGAGCGAGAACGACGACAAGCGTGATCGGTTGTCCGAAGAGCTGGGTCGATGGGTTCATGGTGCCCGAGGCGCGTGACGCGTGCGCATGAATGAGTTTGCAAATGAAATCAGACTGGGCGCTGGCGAAATGGCGCGGTATTCAGCGAAAGGGAATGCGCCGAGGCGCTGAAAGCCGGCTTCGCTCACGCCGGTCACTACAACTTCGTCGGCAACTTTGATGAGCAAAAGCGAGCGTCTAGCGTCGATCGACACCCGTTCAAGAATCGCCAGCTGACGTTCCGTGCTACCGAGTTGAGGACGACGCGCTTTAGCAAGCCACGCGGCTGAAAGCGCGAGCGACACGCCGAGTACGGCGAACAGTTCAAGTGCGGTCTCCCCCAACGTCACGCCGGCCCCCTTTTTTGGATCGCCTATGGTCGTTCAGCGTCGATGGCGCGTCAACCGTGCATCGAGGCGCGCGCGTCGGATTTTGCGAGCCGGCGAACAACTTTTGCTTCGCAATCGGCTAGCGATTCAAGCCGCTCGTACACCGCCCCTTCGTCGCCATGCGCCGCCGCGATGGCGAGATCGACATAGACGCGATAGTGCCGCGCTTCTTGCGGAAAAAATGCTTCATACATCGAGAGGAGTTCGGGTTCGGTGCCGCTCTTTTTCAGGGCGCCGATGATCAGTTTGAACCGTTCGGCCGACCGCGCTTCAATGAGCGCGGCGATCAGTAGACGATCGACCACGCCGCCGGCCTTTCCGCGGGGGAGCTCGCCAGCGATGCGTCGAAGGTCGGCTGCATAGGCGTCGATGCGCGGCGTCCCAAGCGTTAGATTGCGTCGCTCAATTAGCGCGAACACGGTTTGAAAGTGCTCAATTTCTTCGGCCGCAAGCGCCACGAGTGCTCGAACAATCGCGGGGTTATCGGGGTGCCGCGCAGCAAGCCCTAGGGCATTGGAAGCCGCTTTCATTTCGCAATGCGCGTGATCGACGATGACGCCATCGAGATCTGAAACGACGGCGTCGGCCCACGCAGAATCGGTCTCTGTTTTCAGGCAAAACACGGGGAATGAGATAGCACATGCGCCGGTCGGTGCTCTGCCGCCAACGTGAGCGCCAAACCGTTGCGGCCAAACGTTGAAAATCGACTATGGTTGTTCGTCAACCGCGTGCCCAAACCACTGGATAATCGATGATTTCGAAAGCCGATCTTGCTCGCATGCGAGCCCTTCAACAGAAAAAGTCTCGCGTTGAGACAAAGCGATTTTTGGTGCAAGGGCGCAAAGTTGTCGCCGAATTGCTCGAATCGTCGCTTCGGGTTGAAGTGCTTTTGGCGAGTGAAGATGCGGCATTATGGGTAAAGCCGATGGCGGCCGAGCGAAACGTGCCGATCAAAATTCTCGCGTCGCACGAGCTCGATAAAATCGGAACATTCGAAAAGGGCAACGAGCTGATTGCCGTCGCCGAAACGCCGCGCGAACTAGGTTTTCGTGCGCCCGGGGCAGGGGAGTTGATGTTTGCGCTCGATGGCGTGCGCGACCCTCGCAACATGGGCGGCCTGCTTCGTATTGCCGATTGGTTTGGCGTAAAGCGTGTTCTCTGCAGCCGAGAATGCATGGAAGTGTACAATCCAAAATGCGTTCAATCGACAATGGGGTCGCTGTTTCGGATTGAACTGCGCGTTGTTGATTTGGCTTCGGAGTTAGAACGTTGCGCGGCGGCCAACGCGAAAATTTTTATCGCCGATATGGACGGAAAGCCTGTCTACAAAGCAGCGCTCTCGCGCCCCGCGGTGCTTGTTCTTGGGAGCGAATCGCACGGGCTTTCGAGCGCAGTTCAATCGCTCAAAGCCGAAGTGATTTCGATTCCAAGAATCGGCCAAGCCGAATCGCTCAACGTGGCGATGGCGGCGGCAGCACTCTGCACCGAGTTCACGCGCGCTAATAGCTAGGTTTATTGGTACTGCGGGCGGAAGAGGCGTTACGACGGCTTGTCACACCGAGTGGTGCCGAGACTAAGACGCGCGCTTGAAGATGATGCGCGTACCGCCTCTCCTTCGAGTCGCCGGATCGCTGCGCCGATCGTCACCCATATCGATTCGATCGCTTCGCGTGGAACACGCAGCGTCAGCGCCCCTAACGTCAAGTGAATCGTTCCGCAGGTGCACTCTTCGATGCTGCAGCATTCGCCGGCGGCGATGAGTCGCTTATGTGATTTTTCGTTCATCCGCGTGTTGATAATGAAAATGATTTTCATTATCAACCAAAATGGAGATGAAGTCTTTCCGCCAAGTTCGCTAAGAGCATCGGCCGAAGTATCGCTGTTCACGTTTCTACTTTGAGGCGATTCATGAATTATTTTATGGGGTTTTCAATTGCCGTCGCGATGTCGGCGGCTGCTTGCGGTTCGGGTGAATTCGCGGCCGACTCAACCTCTTTCGGGCGAGCGGCGAGCGAGTTGGCGCCGCCAGGGTCTGGTTTGGTGGTGCAGTCGCAAGCTGTGTCGTTTCTAGGCGCGCCGCGCGCGTCATTCGGTGCGGCGACGGCTCTCGGACGCCTTTTCATCGTCGGTGGGCACACCGGCAAGGAGCATCGATACAAGCCCGAATCGTTCCTCGCGACGACTCAGGTTTACGATCCAGTGGCGCGCGAGTGGCATATCGTGGCGCCGCGTCCGGTCGCAGCCGAGGGGTTTATGCTCGTGGCGCACGGCCAATTTCTGTACGCGTTCGGCGGCTTTGCACACGACGGAACGCGAACGCCTTCGTACCAGTCGCTTGATGTGATCGACCGGTACGACACGCGCGCAGACCGGTGGGAGACGATCGGGCACATGCCGCGGCACGTTTCGTCAAACGCGGTGATTCCGATTGGCAATCGCGCCTATCTTTTCGGCGGGTGGGATGCGACGCCAACGGCCGACGGTCGCCCGTTTGGCGATTTTGTCACCGACATCGATGTGTTCGATTTCGAAACCGAAACGATGTCGACGCTCGCCGTCAAGTTGCCGAAAGCGCGTCGGGCGATGGCCGGCTGCGCATGGAACGGAAAGGCTGTTTTACTCGGTGGAATTGGCCCCGACTTCAGTTCGCCGCTTTTCAACGACGTTACGGTTTTCGATCCCGAAACGTCCGAATGGTCTGAACTCGCGCCGCTCTCCGCGCCGACTCTCTCACCGGTTGCGGGCGTTTCTGGCGGGCGATTGTTTGCGATCGGCGGCTATCAACAAGGTGGAGCAGACGGCTTTTCAGGCTACGCAAAAACAGTCGATATGCTCGAATCGCCGAGCGGCCAGTGGGTCAGAACAGCCAGCCAATTGCAAAAAGGGGCGGGGTTTTCTGCCATTGCAAAGCTCCCAGGCGATGCGCTCGCGGTGCTCGGCGGCCAGACAAACGAAGGTGGCAATGGGCCGCTAACGTCGTTCGATACATTCCAGTTTGTTGTCGACCCGCCAGGGCTCTAAGCACTCTTTCGGCGAACCTGCACCAGCTCGAGCTTTCGTGAAGGGCGCGGGTCGGGGGCGCCGAGCGGTTCGACAACGATCTCGAATCGACCGTTGTCGAACGGGTCGCCCGGCGCGGCTTCGACTCGTATCAAGCGCTCGCGCTCCCCTTTGCGCGCAAGTGTCTTTGCGCGGAAGTGACAGTAGGGATTGTTCCCGGGGCGCCCCATGATGGCGTGGGCCGTGAATGTGCAGCCGCCCATGCACGGCTCAGCAAACGCGCATGTTTTGCAAAACCCCCAAAGGTCATCAGGCGATCGCGCGCGCGTAAATGCCAACTCGGGCGCGTCGTCCCAAATTTCCCGAATCGACGTTTTGCGCACGTTGCCACCAACGTAGTGAGCTGTTTGCAGCGATGGGCACCCTTTAACGCTTCCGTTCGATTCGATCCCCATGACGAAGCGGCCGGCGGTACAGCCGCGAAAGTGATCGCTGCCATCAGGTGTTGTCGAACGCAAGTGCGCCTCTTCGGGGCCGAAGTAGCCGAGGTTGTTGCCCGGCATCATTAGAATCCCGTCCGCAAACGCGCGCTCTTTTAGTTTCGCGATGCGCGGCACAATATCGAGCAGATCCCACGGCTGAAGGAGCATCTCTGGGCGATCGGCCGCGCGCCCGAGCGGCGCTGTCACTTGCACTTGCCAGCTCGCTATCTTTTGCGCGCGCAGGTGTTCGTACAGCGGTTCGAGGTCGGCGGCGTTGAGACGATTGATGTTGGTGTTCGCCATCGCGATGATACCAGCCGCGCGCAAGTGACCTAGCGCCGCCGTTGCAGAGGCAAAACTTCCGCGCGCCGCGCGCATCAAATCGTGCGTCTCTTCGAGACCATCGATGCTGACCGAGACACCGTACACGCCACACGCTTTCATGTTGCGCGCGAGGTCGGCTGTCATCCCGCGCCCACCGGTTGTCATTGTCGCGCGAATGCCGCTTCGTGTGAGCGCGGAGAGGATGTCGAGAAAGCCGTCGTGCAAGTACGCCTCGCCGCCGATGAGGACGACTTCGTCGGTGTTCATTGCGGCGAGCTGTTTGACAACTTCAATAGCCTCGAGCGTCGTCAGCTCGCGTTCGCGCGCATCACCTGCTCGTGAACCGCAATGCGTGCAAGGCTGATCGCAACGAAGCGTCAGCTCCCACACGACATACGCTGGGCGAAGGCTATCGTTTCGAACCTGAAGTCGACGAAGAACGCTCACGATTCCCTTTGGTTGTCCCTCCGCAAGGTGCGAAAAGAGCTGTAATTTTTGCGCGAACTATCGATCACTGTATCATAATGGTGGCCAATGTCGGTCGCCGTCGCCCACAGCTCTCGTGGTGATACTTTAGGAGTCATTGAATGATTCAGCTCGCGAATTGTACGCAATGCAAAGGGTTTCTTGGTCTTGCGGCGCTCGAGTGCCCTCATTGCAGCGCGCCAGTGAGTCGCATTCGCAAAGCAGCGATTGCGCTCGCAACGATCGCCGGTGGCGGCGCCGTGTCGATGACAATGATGGCCTGTTACGGCTCGCCATGCGCATCGGACTCGAACAGTCCCGCGTGTAAGGACTATCTAAATTACCTAGACGCGGGGCCAGATGCCTCTGCAGACGACATCGATGCCTCCGCAAGCGGAGAGGACGCGGCGCCCTAAGGGGGCAGCTCTCGGTAAATACGAAGTTCACCGAGCGAGCTTTGCGCATTCTGTTGCGCATCGCTCGCCGTCGATCGCCGCTGAGACAATTCCGCCTGCATATCCAGCCCCTTCGCCGCACGGGAACAGGCCGCGAATTTGCGGGTGTTCGAGCGTGTCAGCGTTGCGCGGAATTCGCACTGGTGACGACGTGCGCGATTCGACGGCGACGAGCACCGCTTCGTTCGTCAAATATCCTTTCATTTTGCGGTCAAACGCGCGAAGCGCGACTTGAAGTCGGCGCGCGACTTCTTTTGGCAAGAGCTCGTCGAGGCGGTGGCTCACGATGCCCGGCGTGTAGCTGCAATCGGGCAAACTTGAAGAAGCTCGACCGGTGACAAAGTCGACCATTCGCTGTGCGGGGGCGACTTGTGTTTGGCCGCCGGCGCGCCATGCCGCTTGTTCAATGCGGCGTTGGTAGTCGACTCCGCTGAGCGGATCGCGATCGTCCCCTTTCGGTATTTCGACCACGACGCCGCTATTGGCGAATCGATTGTTCCGTTTGCTCGGGCTCCAGCCGTTCGTAACAATTTCGCCCGGCGACGTCGCACACGGGGCAATGATGCCGCCCGGGCACATGCAAAATGCGTAAACGCCGCGCCCATCGACCTGCTCGACCGCATTGTAACTGGCCGGTGGGAGATATGGATCGCGCGCGTCACAGTGATACCTGATGCCATCGATGATCGATTGCGGATGCTCGACACGAACTCCGAGCGCAAAATCTTTTCGTTCGATTGCGATTCCTTTCGTCGCGAGAAGCGAAAAAATATCGCGCGCGGAATGCCCAGTTGCGAGAATGAGGCGCGTTCCCGCAATCTCTTCGCCGCTCGCGAGAAGAACCCCCTGAACGCTATCGTCGCGAACAATGATGTCGACAACTCGCGCGCCGAATCGCACTTCGCCGCCAGCTTCGATGATAGCGCTACGTATCGCGGTGATGATCGACGGGAGCTTGTTCGTGCCAATATGCGGGTGCGCGTCGACAAGAATGTCGGGGCTAGCGCCAAATTGAACGAGCGCTCCAAGAATGCTCGCAACGTCGCCACGCTTCGAGCTTCGCGTGTAGAGCTTGCCGTCGCTGTAGGTCCCCGCGCCCCCTTCGCCAAAGCAGTAGTTGCTGTCGGGGTCGACAACGTGCCTCTGCGTTAGCGCTGCGAGGTCGTGCCTGCGCGCGCGCACATCTTTTCCGCGTTCAAAAATGATCGGTCGAAAGCCGAGATAAATCGATCGAAGCGCGGCAAAAAGTCCAGCTGGACCGCTGCCGACGATCATGACAATGGGTCGCCCTGCGACGTTCGGGAGTGCTAGAGGAGCGACGCGTGCGTGCGGCTCCACATCGGCGCCAATCTCCACGCGCAGCTGAATGCGTGGCGGCCTGGCGCGCGCGTCGATCGAACGCTTGACGACGCGAACACGTGCGACATCATCGGGCGAAAGCCCCGCGGCGGCGAGTGCCGCTCTGCGCACCGATGTCGAATCGGCAGCGTCTGCGGGCGATAAGACGATGTCGACTGTTCGGCTCACGATCCCTCATAGAATGACCCGAACAAGCGCATGGCGCCAGTCCTTCGACTGAGGCCAAACGAAGGACTAGCGGGGGGTCGGAGAAGCACCGCGCCCTTACCTGATGGTATTGAGCGCGACCGCAAGATGGTCGGAAATGCGCTGAAACGCGAGCGCTGTGATCGCCAAAATGGCGACGGCTCGAAGAGGGGCGATGAGCGCAAAAAGCTGCGCGGGGGCCGCTGCACGCGCGATCAACGCCGCGGCAACTTCGATGACCATCGTGGCGGCAAAGAGCGGAGCGGCAAGCGAAACGGCGAGCGAGATGCCGGCGGTGAGGTCGTGAATGGCGACGCTAAGCGGACCTTGGGCAAGCGTCGGCGCGATGAGCGCAGCGGCGACGCGCGAAGGGGCTCCGCTGGCGAAAAAGAAGGACGATGCCAGGAGTGTGAACAGCGTGCCGACCGCCGCATTTCGATCGCCATCGATGAACGGGAAGTGACTCGATTCGGGCGCTCCGCGAAACGTATCGATGATTCCGCCCGCCATGGTCGCGGCCCACAACGGAACCGCGGTGGCAATTGCGATCGGGACTCCTCGCATTGCCGATTCGGCCATCAGCAGCAGGGTTTGCGTGAGTGTCGGATCGACCTCCAAAGGACGTATTGCCGGAAGGATGCAGACGGCAAGCGCGAGGCCGATGACTCCGCGAAGGGCGGCAGGGTAGCCGCGCATCGCGAATGCTGGCACCAGCGCAATCGTCGGCGCAAACCGCGCCCACGCGATTGCGACTCCGGGGATGTCGTGAAGCCAACCGAGCATTGAGTGTGGGGTATCACGATTCGCTATGTTTTTTGCGATGAAACGGCGTTCGCGCTACAGCTGTCTCCTACCCAACGAGGCCAAGAAAATGCCGTTTGATATGTCGATTGTCGGAAAACCGAGCGCTCCCATAAAATTTACTTACGGCCCCAAAGAGGTCGCGCTTTACGCGTTGGGGGTCGGAGCAAAGAGCAACGAGCTTGGCTATCTTTTCGAAAAGCACGGCCCGCGCGTCTATCCAAGCTTCGCGGTGATACCGGCATTTGATGCGATATTTGGCGCACTCGCCCACTGCGGCGGCAACATGGCCACCGTCGTGCACGGGACGCAGCGGGTAACAATGCACAAGCCACTCGCTTCGGCAGCAACGTTGACAACGATCGCAACGCCGCGCGCAATTTACGACATGAAGCGTTTCGCACTTGCCGTTGTCGATACCGAAAGTCGCGATGAAACAGGCGCACTGATCTGTTCAACCGCATGGGGGATTTTTTTTCGAGGTGAAGGCGGTTTCGGCGGTGAGCCACCACCAAAAGACGAAAAATCGATCGCTATTCCGAAGGAGCGCGCGCCTGATTTTCGTGTCGAAGAGGCGACCACAGCCGAGCAAGCGCTGCTCTATCGTTTGTCGGGCGACATGAATCCGCTGCACGTCGATCCAGAATTCGCGGCCGTTGTCGGTTTTCCTCAAGGTCCAATTTTGCACGGCCTCTGCACGTTCGGTCATATGGTGCGTCACGTGGTGCGCAGCGCATGCGATGGTGACGCAACGCGCATCATCGCAGTTGAAGCGCAGTTCAGAAAACCGGTGTGGCCGGGCGATACAATTGTGACCGAGGGCTGGGTCGTTGAGCCCGGAAAAGTGGCTCTGCAAGTGAGCATAAAAGAACGAAATGAAGTTGTGATCTCAGGCGCGTCAGCGCTTGTTCGTTTGTAACGCACTTGCTCAAGCGCGCGTAACGCAGGCGCTCAATGCGTAACTGAACAGAAACTGAAACGTCACGCGCGCAACCAGTTTTCAAATCGTTCGCAATCAATTCTTCTCGCTGCAGAGGCACGCGATGTGAGAGGCTAACGCGACCGAATGGAGCGAAGAAGCTATTGCTCGCTCTCATCGGTTTGCAACTTACGCTTCAGCCCGTGCATGCGAGGAAGAGCTATGATTCGAAATTCTAAAGTCGTCGGTTTGGTAGGCTTATTTGGCACGATCGCCCTGGTTGGTTGCTCTGGTGTCGAGCGATCATCGGACGATGGATACGACTCACAATCATCTGCGGTGGACGAGGCTGCGGCGACCGCAGATTACGCTGCCGGTAAGAAGCTCATCGGCAATTACGCCGAGAGAGTTCGTTACGCGGCGATCATCAACCAGGCAACACTGGGCAACCCGCGCGCCGTCTACACGTTGTACATGATCGCATCGATTTCAGATGACCCAGCGAACAAGCGTGTTGTTCTCAATGAACGACCATGTCGTCTCGACTTCAAAGCGACACAAGATGTCTCGATTGGCTTTCCGGATGCAACCGTGCAGGCGATCGGGGCGCTTCAGTCGACTCTCGACGTAAAGGCGACGAACGGTCAGGTAACGTGGAGTCGTTCAACCATTGGCGTCCCATTTGGCTTCCGCACCGCGCCAGGGCAAGAGCTCACTGGCCCGATTCCGACGAGCTCGTCGTCATCTGATGTCATCGATCTCGATGCCGATGGGCACCCCGGCGTGACCATTCACGTTGCCAAGAAGCTCGGCTTCCTAGGTAACGCAAGTGGCGTTGCATACTTTGCTGCGCGCATCAACGAGACATACTCAAACGGCACCCTCACGTCGCGCGGCAATCTTGTCGGCAAGGCGACAACCACGCTCGAAAATCGCATTTTCGAGACGCATATCAAGTTGGGAGGGAGCGAATTGCCGGTCGACCTCGCATCGCTGCCGCTCTCGAGTGACCCCGCCGCCGCCGACAAAGACACAATCGAGCTCGTGAAGCAGACAGCAGCGCTGTCGTGCGCTGACCTTCAGGGCACGGCGGACAACCTATTTGCCGGTCCGTTCTAAGTAAACGAGGCAGCCGATCGCCCGCTTCAATTCACTGAAGCAGGCGATCGGCGGCCCATCCCCGGCTTCAATTCACTGCAAGCAGGCGATCGGCGGTCCATCCCCCCACTCACTGTCATCCTGAGCGGAGCGAAGGATCCCGCAAGTCTCTGTAGCGAACGATCTTACGGGAAGATCTCGCGCTCTTTGTAGACGGTTTCGATTCGCTGAAGCGCGAGCCCGTAGGCTGCGAGGCGCATGTCGATTTTCTTTTGTCGCGCGACTTCACTGACTTCGCGGTACGCGCGCTTCATCGCGACTTCGAGCTTCTCGTCGACTTCTTCGACCGTCCAACGCTCGGACCGTTTGTTTTGCACCCACTCGTAGTAGCTCACAGTGACGCCCCCGGAGTTTGCGAGCACGTCGGGGAGAATCGCTATCCCCTTGTCGAGCAGCACTCTCTCTCCTTCGGGACTTGTGGGCCCATTCGCCCCTTCGACGACGAGTCTCGCCTGAATGACGCTGGCTTCGGGTAGCCCGATCTGATTTTCAAGCGCGCATGGTGCGAAGATATCGACCTTCATTCCGAAAAAGTCTTCGCGCGAAATCGGCTTGCCACCGGGATAGCCGGCGATCGAGCCGTTCGCTTGTACCCAGTCTTGCAGCTTGTGCGCGTTGAACCCTTCAGGGTTCAACATGTAGCCGGAGTGATCGCCGACGGCGACCGTCGACACGCCGAGGCGCGACAGGATGACCGCCGCGTTCGACCCGACGTTACCAAACCCTTGTACGGCCATCGTCGACCCTTCGAGATCGAACCCGTGCTCTTTGGCCCACTCGATGATGCAATAGACCATCCCCTGGCCGGTTGCTTTTTCGCGACCGAGCGTCCCGCCGCTCGCGACTGGCTTGCCGGTCACGACGCCGCGGACGCTCTGCTTTTGCGCGCTGCCGACCATGTTCGAATAGGTGTCCATCATCCACGCCATGATCTTTGAATTCGTCCCGACATCGGGCGCGGGGATGTCGTACTCAGGGCCGATATTTTCGCCCAAGGCGTGGGTAAACCGCCTTGTAATTCGTTGAAGTTCGGCAGGTGATACGGCGCGCGGATCAAACTTGATCCCCCCCTTGCCGCCGCCGAACGGCAGACGCATGAGTGCGGACTTCCACGTCATCATCGCGGCGAGCGCTTTCACGTCGTCGAGCGACACTTGGAGGTGGTAGCGAATACCCCCTTTAAACGGGCCAAGCAGGTTATTGTGTTGAACGCGATAGCCCTTGAACAGGCGCACTTCACCGGTATCCATCGTCACCGGGAAGTTCACAATCAGCTCGTTTTTTGGCTGACTCAAGATTGTCTGAACGAACGGCGCGATATCAAAAATTTTTCCGGCGCGATCGAGGTAGTCGGAAACGACGCGGTAGAAGTCGTACTCTTTTGGCGCGCCAGACAGGTTCCGCGATGACGACGGCGGCACCGGGACGCTGCGCGAAGCGCCGCTTGACGCATCGGCGGGAGATGAGAGTTTCGATGTACGAATGCCGGGATTCTTCATTGACATGCTTATGTCGACGCGAAGCGTCACCTCTGGCCCCACTTTTGGAGCGTTGCGGACTAAGGGCTCAAATCAAACTAGGTGCACCATAACGTGTACAAATAGACCGTTGTACCGGTGAGAAGTAAGGCATCGACCCGATCAAGGATACCGCCGTGACCAGGGACGATGTGCCCCGAGTCTTTGACCCCCGTCGAGCGTTTTATCAAGGACTCTGAGAGGTCGCCAAGTTGTCCGAGCATCGCCGCAACCAATCCGAGTGGGATAGCGTGGGAGAGTGGTATCGAAGGCAAAAACCAAAAATGCGCAATGATCGCGCCGATTACCGCCGCAACAATGCCGCCAATCGAGCCTTCTACCGTCTTCTTGGGAGACACGCGCTCGTATAACTTTTTACGGCCAAAAAATCGGCCGGCGAAATAAGCGCCGGTATCGCTGAACCACGCGAACATCAGCGCCAGGACGACATAGCTCGGCCCGTCTCCGGCGACATCGCGGCGTATCACCGCAAGGAGCGTCAGCGGTACCGCGATGAAGAGTGGCCCCAATCCGAGCGCACAACAGCGCAATGCCGCGGTCCGGATATCGCCGAGGCGCCATAGGGTCACAAGCGGCGCGAGGACCGGTATAGCGACAAACGCGCTCAGTGGGAGGCGAGGATCGGCCTCACCACAATAGACCGCAAGCGATGCGATCGCCGATAAGACCACGCCCGCGGCTTGCGCGGGGCGGTCGCCCGGGTGGGTCATCGTAAAAAACTCATACGACCCGATTAACGCGGCCGGGAAAACAAGAGCATAAAATGCCAAAGGCGGTGCCCTGTAGAGAAGCGCGAGAATGATTGGGGCGCCGACGGCGGCGGTCGCCACACGGGCGAGAAGGTTCGACATTTGATAGGACTTACGCCAAGTTGGCTCAGATTGCGATGCGTGTGACAGTTGCGCCGGACCCAACAAGACCGAAACGGCGCTCTCGCAACTGATAGGAAGCGATCGCTTCATGGAGGTCGGCCTCACTGAAGTCAGGCCATAAAACGTCAGCAAAATGTAGCTCCGCGTACGCAAGACCGTAGAGCAAAAAATTGCTGATGCGACGTTCGCCGCCGGTGCGAATTACCAGATCGGGGTCGCCTGACTTGAGGCTTGGCATCAGGCTATGCATCGTCTCAGGCGTGACGTCCTCCGGGTCGATGTCTCCGGAAACCGCTCGTCGCGCGATCTCTTTCGCCGCGTCGGCGATCTCTTCGCGACCGCCGTAACTCAATGCGAGCGTCAGCGTCATCTGCGAATTGTCTGATGTTTCGCGACGAAGCGGGTCGAGAACGGCGCGGACAAGCGCGGGGAGGCGCCCCAAGTTTCCTACGGCGTTGAGGCGGATGCCGTTTTCCAAAATTTCGTTTCGCTCGCTTAGCAAATAGTCTCGAAGCAGCCCCATGAGCGCGTCGACTTCATCTTCGGGGCGCGCCCAGTTTTGCTCGCTAAATGCGTAGAGCGTTAGCGCTTTTAGGCCAAGACGCCTCGCGGCGCGGACAATGCGGCGCACCGCTTTTGACCCTTCGCGGTGACCCGCAGCGCGCGGCAATCCACGCAGCTGAGCCCACCGGCCGTTGCCATCCATAATAATTGCGACATGCGAAGGGAGATTTCGAGCTTCAACGAGTCCCATTAGACCGCCTGCGGGGTACCATGGCTGCAGCGAACATCCAACGGAATTTAGCAGCTGGCTCTGGCGGTGCTATCGGGAGAGGCAATGATTGGAACAAAAGTGCATCTTCGCGTGCGGATGGGGGCCCATGACGCGCATTACGCGGGGGAATTAGTTGATGGGGCTCGAATTTTAGCCCTTTTTGGCGATTTGGCGACCGAACTGCTGATTGCTATTGACGGCGATGAGGGGCTTTTTAGGGCTTACGAGTCGATCGATTTCTTAGCGCCAGTGTTTTCTGGCGACTACATCGAGGCCACGGCCGAGCTTGTGCGTCTCGGCGCAACCAGTCGACAAATGCGTTTCGAAGCGCGCAAAGTTGTGACGAACGTGCGCAAAAATGGAGTCGCCACGAGCGCCGGCGATCGACTTGCCGACCCGGTCGTCGTGTGCCGTGCCGTCGGCACATGCGTCACGCCAAAAGAGCTTCAGCGTCGCGTCGTGGAGGCACCCGATCTTATTTTAACTGCCGCCATCGTCGGCGCCGAAATCACGCGCGCACAGACTCCGCATTTGCCGATTTCACCGCGTGAAATCGCTGACGAAGCGGCTCGATGCCGCGATGCCGGCGCATCGGTCATTCATCTGCACGTCCGCAATCCGGACGGGACGCCGTCGCAATCGTCGAAGCTCTTCGGCGAAGCGATCGCGGCGATTCGCGACAAGACAGATGTGATTATTCAGACGTCGACCGGGGGTGCGGTCGGGATGTCGATCGACGAGCGTGTAGGTCCGCTTCAATGCCGCCCCGAAATGGCGACACTCAATTGCGGGACGCTCAATTTTGGCGACGATGTGTTCGTCAACACGCGCCCTGAAATTCGAGATTTAGCCGCACGAATTCGCGCCGCCGGGAGCATTGCTGAGCTCGAGTGTTACGAAGTAGGGCACGTCGAAGAGGGGCTTCGACTTGCCGCCGAGGGAGTGATCTCGGCGCCCCTGCATTTTCAATTTGTTCTCGGTGTCCCCGGTGGAATAGGCGCAACTGAAGGGGCCGTGCAGTTTATGCGCAGTCTAATTCCGGCGGGTGCGACGTGGGGCGTGGCGGCGGTTGGGCGCTATCAACAAGCGATGACGGAGCTCGCAATGCGCCTGGGTGGTCATGCGCGCGTCGGCCTCGAAGACAATATCTATCTTTCGAAGGGAATTCTGTCCGAAGGGAGCGCGCCTCTTGTGAAGCGGGCGGCGGAGTATGCGAAAACGATCGGCCGGCGGGTCGTCGAACCGGAGCGCGCGCGAGAACTTCTTGGCGTGAAGTAGAAATGGACACGCCCTATTATTTCTACGACCTGGGCCTTTTGCGGCGCACTCTTGAGGCGGTTCGCAGCGAAGCTGACGCGTTTAATTTTCGCGTTCACTACGCTCTTAAAGCAAATTCAAATCCGAAATTGCTTTCGATCATTCGTGCGTACAATTTGGGCGCCGATTGCGTCAGCGGAAACGAAATTGCGCGCGCACTGGAAGTCGGATTTGCTCCGCCCGACATCGTATTCGCCGGGGTGGGGAAGACCGACGCAGAAATCGCGTACGGATTAAATCACGATATATTTTGCTTCAATTGCGAGTCGCTTCAAGAGCTCGAAGTGATCGATGCAATCGCAGCGAGCCTCGGAAAATGCGCGAATGTTGCGCTTCGTATTAATCCAAATATCGACGCTGAAACGCATCACCACATCACCACCGGGCTAAACGACAACAAGTTCGGGATTGGAATTGGAGACCTCGGAGAAGCGTGCGATTTGGCGCGCCGTCTGACGCACATCAAGATGAATGCGATTCATCTTCATGTCGGTTCGCAAATTACGAACTTCTCTGTGTTTTTCGATTTGTGCGTTTGCGTGAACGAGCTTCAGCGATTTTTTGAGCAGCAGAATATCGTGCTTGAGCACATCAATTTGGGGGGCGGATTGGGTGTCGACTATCTCGAGCCAGACACGCACGCAATCGCCGATTTTAGAGGCTATTTTTCGCTGTTCGATAAGGCCCTCGAACGTCGAAAAAACCAGCAAGTTCATTTCGAACTGGGGCGTTCAATTGTTGCGCAATGTGGCAGTTTGATGAGCCGCGTTTTGTACGTCAAAAAGACGCAGGCGACCGAGTTTGTCGTGATCGATGCCGGAATGACAGAGCTCTTGCGTCCGGCGCTTTATCAGGCTGTTCACCTCATCGAGAATATTTCGAGAGTCGGTGAAGCGAACGAGCGCAAGTACAACATCGTTGGTCCGATTTGCGAGTCGTCGGACTGTTTCGGCAAAGACGTCTCGCTTCCAAAAACAGAACGCGGCGACCTGATAGCGATTCGAAGCACCGGCGCGTACGGCGAAACAATGGCGTCGGAATACAATTTGCGTTCAAAAGCAAAAGCGTTTTATTCGCCCGAGCCCTAGCTTACGGCGAGCTTGGGGGGAACGTGTCGATTGTCTGATCTTTAACCGGAATCCAAATTGTAAATTGCGTGCCGGTGCTCGGCGCGTTCGTAGCTTCAATTGTTCCGCGATGAAGCTCTAAAATTGACCGCGCGAGCGACAGTCCGAGGCCAAGGCTTCCATGCTGTCGTGCCCGTTCCGGGTATTTGAACGCTTCAAATATTTTCTCAAGCTCCGAATCGGCAATTCCTGGCGGAGGTACTTCAACGTCAAGTCGGAGTCGATCGGTCGGCGAGGGGACGGTCGCGCGAACAAGCAATGTGCCGTGTTGAACAAACCGAGCTGCCGTGAGAATCACCGCCGCAAGTGCCTGAACGATTCGCGTTGGATCGACGAGAACCGATGGCGCGTCCTGAGAAATTTCGCCGACGAGGCTCACGCCGCTCTCTTGGACGAGATTGCGCGCTTCTTGGAGTGCTTGCGTCACCAGTTCGCCAGGCTTTGTCATTTCTCGGCCGAGAACGAGCGCCCCTGCTTCCACACGGCCTGCGTCGAGAATCGTTTGCAGAAGATGAAGCAGCTCGCGCCCGCGCTGCTCGATAATCGCAATACTCTGACGCTGTGGATGCGTCATCGGGTGCCTCGAAGCAAGCGCCGCAAATCCCAAAATTGCGTTCAACGGCGCTTTCAAGTCGTGGCTCATTGATGCCAAAAATAGGCCGCGCATCCGTTCGGTTGACGCGCGCGCTTCAATCGCGCGTTCTTGAGCCGCTGCAAATTCGCGAAAAACGTCACCCAATTGATCGACGGAATTTGTCAAATTCGCAACGCAGTTAAACCGCGCGTCGCGCCTCAGTCGCGCGCCGCGAAGAACATCTTCGACGCCGATCCCTTGAACGCTTCGTGTCGCCAACGTCACGTCGGCAGCAAACGCGGCCCCTACCCGCGAACCGAGACCGGCGGCAAGGGCGGTCGCTGCAAGTGTGAGCAAGAGGTAAATCCCAGACACTGGGTCGGTCGGCCGCCGGCCGAACACAATGGTCGCATGCCCCTCGTCGAGCGGGACTGTGAGCCGCGTGTCACGTTCCGTGCGCTCTGCTCGGAACATCGCCGGCATCGGGCTCGCGTTTAGCTGAAACCCGAAATGGCGCGCTTCCGCAATCGCTTCGTTGCGGCCAGCCACACTCCCATCGATGACCTCCATCGTCGACCGCGCAAGTTCCGTCGCCGATGTTTCGCGCGCTTCACGATTGAATACGCGCACGTGCGCGAGAACAAGAAGCGATGCTCCAAGTGCAACAAATGCGACGGAGAGTGCAACGGCGATCAGAATACGCGAGCGGACGCTCGACAACCGCCAATGCGAAAATTCAAGCATCGCGCGCGCCTGGCGGGCGGCTCCGATCGGCGCCAATTCAAGCACGTGCGAGACGGCGGCTCGCAGTGACACGTAGGCGGGGAGTGCGGCGAGACTTCCGATTGTAACCAGCAGCGCATAGAGCGAAATCTGAGCGGGAAGGTCGGTTGTCGGCGGGCGAATTTGCGGCAAAAGCGTCGACGATGTGATGACAAATCCGGCAATAACGCCGATCACCGTAATGCGCGCGGGAAGAATATAAAGCGCAACGAGATCGCGAGGTGCCACGACGTCCGAGCCGAGGCTTAGGGCGTGCAAAAGTGGGCGAAGACGCCTCGTGAGAACCAGGATGATCACCGTGTTGCAAATGGCGATGGCAACCAGTACCGACACGCCAAGCGGCATGTTCGCATTGACCTGGCCCGAGTCGATCAAGAGAAGGTTCGGCGCAAATGCGCAAGCGATGATCCCCGTAATCGCAAGCAGCACGACTTGCCGAAAAATAAGCTGCGATGTTAGTCGAAGCGCAGCGACGTTCATGCTCGGTCAACCGCCGGTGGATGAGACGATGGTTCTCGCGAATCGGGGTTCGAATCCCATCGTGGGATGAGAACGTTAAACGTCGACCCACGGCCGACTTCGCTCTCCAGATGGATCGACCCACCATGCATGACGACAAGACGTCGGGCGATCGCCAAACCGAGCCCTGTCCCGCGCCTTCGTCGGCGTTCGCTGACAGACTGCTTGTATTCCTCGAAAATCATCGCGCGTTCAGCCGGATCGATCCCCGGACCGGTGTCTCGCACACTGACGCAGCCAAACGCACCGTACGGCGACACGCTGACAACAATCTCACCACGCTGCGTAAATTTAGCTGCGTTGGAAACAACGTTGGTGATCACTTGCCGCACGCGACGTGGATCTGCGTCGACAAAGACCCCCTGTTCCCCGTCGATCCGCACTTCAACGTCCCGCCCCGCGACCAGCCCTCCTGATTCGCGGACGACGTCGGCCGCCACTTCGAACAGGTCGACACAGGCACGCACGAGACGAAGTTGACCGCTTTCGAGGGCCGAAAATTCGAGCGTATCGTTGATCAAATCAAGAAGATGCTGACCCGAATCGCGAATCTGTTCGATTTCTTCGCGAGCGGAGCTTGAAAGCGGCCCGTCGACTTCGCTCAAAAGTACGTCGGCAAAACCGAGAATTGCGTTCAGCGGACTGCGAAGTTCGTGGCTAACGGCCGCCAAAAAACCAGAGCGATCGCGATCGGCGGCTCGCACGCGCGCCAAGTCCTGACGATAGATTAGCTCCGCGGCACCGAACCGCTCGACGAGCTCATTGAACGCGGCGGTCAGCGCGCCGACCTCGTCGAGAGCTCGAACGGGGACTGGTTCGCCTGTCGGTTCGGAGTGCACATGAGCCATCCCTTTGATGCGGTCGGTGACAAATTCAACGTCGCGAGCCGCGTCGTGCGCCATCGCGTATGCAACTGTTGCGGCGACGCCGACAAATAGCGTGGTCAGCGCGATCAGTGCCTTGATGAGCGCGGGGCCCCCTTCCGGCGTGTTTGGAACGCGCACGAATGCGACCAAAACCGGCGCGCTGGGCGATGCATCGAGGGCTGTTGTCGCGTATCGCGTATGCCCCAGCGCGGTCGACGTATCGCCTGCCGCCCGTCGCGCGATCTTTTTCAGCGTCGCTCGATCGGGCGTGCGAAGCGTTGCGTCGAGCAGTACTAGCCCGTCGCGCGTGATAAGAACGTATTCAGAGCCGGTTCGACGTGCGGCGAGCTGCATCGCGTCAAGGCGCGACGCGGGTGGCAGGGCCGCGACGCGCGCCGCAACTGTCGCCGCAAGAACGCCCGCCTGCTCCGATGCGTGATCGTGGCTCGCTTGATCGAGATGGTGCACCCCCACAAGAAGG
Organism: Nannocystis exedens; assembly: GCA_945861885.1. Classification (GTDB taxonomy): domain Bacteria; phylum Myxococcota_A; class Polyangia; order Polyangiales; family Polyangiaceae; genus CAMAVR01. Next base: position 104,183 of record CAMAVR010000002.1, read on the forward strand.
ATCGCTATCGCAACGGCAATAGCAACGCCGACCACGACCAGCGGCGCGAGCGGCTGAAAGGGGAGCGACCGTTTCGCCGGCCTCTTGAATCTCGGCGAGTTCACTTTCTTTTGGTTAGACCCGCGCAAGAATGACCGCGGTCCCTTGACCTCCACCGATGCATGCGCTGCCGATTGCGTAGCGGCCGCCTCGTCGCGCGAGTTCGTACACGAGATGTGTCACGATTCGCGCGCCGCTTGCTGCGAGCGGATGGCCAAGCGCAATCGCGCCGCCGTTGACGTTCAATTTGGCGCTGTCGATCCCCAACTCCTTTTGAACAGCAAGTAGTTGCGGCGCGAACGCTTCGTTGACTTCTACGATGTCCATATCCCCGAGCGTCAGGCCGGCTCGCTTTAGCGCGCTTCGTATCGCGGGAACGGGGCCAATCCCCATTCGTGTCGGTTCGACGCCTGCGACGCCCCATTCGACGACTTTCGCGAGCGGCTTCAGATTTTTGGCTAGGGCGAACTCTTCCGTCGTCAAAATAAGCGATGCTGCACCGTCGCAAATACCGGATGCGTTGCCGGCCGTGACAACGCCGTCTTTCTTAAAAACAGGTGCGAGCTTTGCGAGCGCTTCCGTCGTTGTTTGTGGGCGCGGATGCTCGTCGACCGAAAATGTAATCGACCCCTTTTTTGTGGCGATTTCAAGCGGCGCTATTTCGGTTTGAAAATAACCCTTTTCGTGTGCGCTTGCCCATTTCTGTTGGCTTGAGAGCGCGAAGGCGTCGCACGTTGCGCGATCAATTTTGTATTCGACGGCGAGATTTTCGGCGGTGACTGCCATCGGAGTGTTGCAATACGAATCGGTTAGCGCGCTCCAGAGCGAATCTTCAAGTTGCGGCGCTTTGCCGAATGGATAACCGTCACGCGCACCACGAACAACGTGCGGCGCTTGCGACATATTTTCGGTCCCCCCAACGAGTACCGCGTCGCACTCGCCGAGCAAGAGTTGCTCCGCGCCATTGATGATTGCCTGAAACCCAGAACCGCACAGCCGATTGACAGTAAGGGCCGGTGTCGAGATAGGAATTCCCGCCTTGAGACCAATATGCCGGGCGCAGTAGATGGCATCTGAGCTCGATTGAAGCACGTTGCCGAAGATGACATGCCCTATTTTGTCGGGTGAAATGCCGGCTTGGGCGATTGCCGCTTTTGACGCGTGGACGGCCAAATCGTTGGCGCTAATTGCTTTCAGCGCCCCTTGCATCGTGCCAAATGCCGTTCGTTTAGCGGCAACAATCACGATCGATTTCTTCTTCGACATAGATCAACTCCAAAAAGGGCAATAGAACGCTTTCGAGCGGCACAGTAATGCGCGAAATTTAGCTAATTTCAACTCTGCGACAGATTACCGTGAGTTCGCGGGCGGCATATTGCCGATCGGTGAAATGAAGCGCACTATTAATAAACCCGTGTCGCGCATCGTCATGATTGATCCCGCTTCCCCGTCCACTTCGGTGGTTCGCGAGGCGACGCGCGTTTTACGCCAGGGGGGGCTTGTCGCGTTCCCGACGGAGACCGTCTATGGGCTCGGCGCACGGGCACTCGATCCTGAGGCCGTTACCCGCATTTTTACGGCGAAAGGGCGCCCCGCCAACCATCCGCTCATTGCACACGTTTTGGGCGTTTCGGATGCTTCTGCTCTGGCCGCGCGATGGTCGTCGCTCGCTGACGAGCTCGCGTCGCGTTTTTGGCCTGGCCCGCTGACGCTTGTCGTTGAGCGCGCGGTCGGCATTCCGTCGGTGATTTCTGGCGGGGCGTCGACGGTAGCACTTCGTGCGCCTGCCCATCCGGTCGCGCGCGCCTTGATCGCAGCGTTGGGGGAGCCGATCGCGGCGCCGAGCGCGAATCGCTATCAATCGATCTCGCCAACGCAAGCGAGCCATGTGGCCTCGTCGCTTGGGTCAAACGTCGACATGATTCTAGATGGTGGTCGCTCGCTTTGTGGAATTGAATCGACGGTTGTCGATTTGACGGGTGAACGCCCAAGAATATTGCGTCACGGGGCCATCCCAATTGGGTCGATTCGAACTGTCGTAGATGTCGAAATCGCGACAGGGCCAGTTGCGAGTAACTCCTCGCGGGTCTCGCCGGGGATGGACGCGCGGCACTACGCCCCAAAAACGAAACTTGTGTTGGTGGATCGACGTGACCTGATTGCCGACATGTGCCTTGCGGAGGGTGGTTCTGTTGGCGTCATTTTGTGCGGCGTTGCGGATCGCTCTTTCGAAGCGAGCCGGGTCGTAGAGTTACCAGCCGATTCTGAATTGTACGCGCGCGAACTGTTCGCAACGTTGCACGATTTGGATGCGCGCGGCCTGAAAGCGGTCATTGTTGAAGCGCCGCCAAATGACGAGTCGTGGCTGGCTGTCCGTGACCGACTGGTCCGAGCGCAGGCGTGAAAAAGAGAGTGATCGTCCAATTCAAGCAAGGAGCGACATTGAAAAAGACAAACATGTTGGCGTTTGGAGTTCTCGTTGCGGTAGCGCTTGCTGCATGCGCAATTCGGCAACCACCGGCGAGTCCAGCAGATATTTCGCGCGCGCAACAGAAGTGGCCCGCAGCGTCCGCGGCTCAGCTTGCTGACGGACGACAGGTCGTGATCAGGCGATGCGGTACGTGCCACCAGACGCCCGATCCGCGTGAATTCACCGGTGACCGATGGATCGAAGTGGTAGGCTCGATGGCGAAGCGCGCCCACCTGACATCGGAGGAACACGAAGCGGCGGTTCGATACGGATGGTCGCTCACCCGCAATTAGCGCTACCATTAGCCCATGCGGGGCAGAGTAAACGGACTAGTTGTTGGAGGGGTTATCTGCGCGATGGTCGTCGCGTGTGGCCAAAGTGCGTCGCAGAGTTCAAATCTCGACGCTGGGATGGTGGCGTCGAACGATGCGTCGGTGCGACTTGGGCCTCCGGCGCTCGATGCGGCCGTTTTTCTCGATGCTTCGTGCAATGTTGTGATCGACTCGCCGCCTCTTCTTTCGCGCGACCACGTCGACACTGGTGTTCCGGTTGTCTACAATTCGAATCCGCCGTCGAGCGGGCCGCATTACGCCAGTTGGGCGACTTACGGCGTGCACACGGAGCGTGTCGATCCTCGCCTATTGGTTCACAACCTGGAGCACGGGGCGATCGTATTGCTGTATAAATGCGGCGTTCCAACCGGCTGCCCAGACATCGTGGCGCAACTTGAGCGTGTCGCCGACACCTTGCCCTATGACCCCTTGTGCCTGACCACCGGCATACGCGCTCGAACCGTTATTGCCCCCGACCCGCTGCTTGCTAATCCCATTGCGGCGGCAGCGTGGGGCTGGGTCTACAAAGCAGATTGCCTCGATATCCCAACGCTCACGGCGTTTACAAAAGCGCACTACGGTTTTGGTCCAGAGGCAACATGCGAACAGGGGCAGGTCCCGTAAGGCGACGGAACTGAGCACTGGCCCTATGCGGTCCAGTCGATCGATGTGGGGACTTGAAGACCGATCGCTTCAGGTCGCGGGAAGCTCAGTCCGCACGCTTTTACGGCAGAGCGAATGTCGTTCACGAAATCGGCCATAACGGCGCCAGAATCGCGCTTTTTTAGCCCAACCTGAAGCGCATAACGTCCGCCTTCGGTGTCGGGACGCCCAAACGACAACATCCCTTGTTTGAACCACGTTTCAAAATGCTTCTGCTTGATGTCGTTAAACTGACCGCTTCGACAGAGCTCGATCACAATTTTTTCGCCGAGGCTCTGGTGGCCCGTCTCCTCTTTTATGATCTTCGCAATAATTTCGCGGTAGGGAAGAAACGAGCACTGCTCGTATTCACGAAGCTGCCAGAGGCCGCCGCGGTCGTATAAAAACTGCGCCATCGCGAGCTCAAACCAACTCTGGGCAAACGCGATCGGCTTTCGCGCGAGCCGCGCGTTGACGCGCGGCTCAACGCTCTCGCCGACAAACTGTTGAAACATCGTGGCGACGACTTCGTAATGCTCCATTTCTTCGCGAATGTGCCACGTCAAAAATTTGAGCCATTTTAGTTCGGGGACGAACTGCAGCCCGTACCCAAACATCTGAGCCGCGGCCAACTCGCGGTACGCCTGGCTCTCCATCATTTGCGTTACCACCGCGACCATTTGCGGCGGCATCTCATCTTTGTTCGAAAACAGTTTCATCGAAGTGAATCTCCTAGAAGAGCGATTCCGAGCAATCAGCGACTACTTCGTCTAAGACTTCCCCGGCGATCATTTCTGCGAGTTTGCCAATCAAGTACTCGCCTTCTTCGCGGGTCGATTCGCTCGGCGTGCCGGCGTATGCGCGCGTGAGGCCCATTTCAACAAAGCTCGTTTTTCCTAGGCGAATTTCATCCGACAAACTTGTCGCAATCGAGGGCAAATTGGTTCGATCGGCCGCCACAAGCGATTCATCGATCGCTAGGACAAGTGATGTTTCGTAGCGCCCGGCGTGGCAGTTGCCGCGTTTAAATTCATCGGACAACGTTCTCCCCCATTTTCGAGTGAGGGGAGATGCAACCGATGCGCGTCTCGACGGAATGTCCGCGATTGCCGCGCGAACGGCGGCATCGTGTTTCGGTTCGAGGTGATTGTTTACAACAACCACGTGAGACCAGCCGTCGCGCACCAATGAATCGACGACGGCGCGCACAAATGCTGCCAAAACATCCGCTGGGACACCAACGGCCCCAGGAAAGTCTGCTGCAAATTCGGTTACTCCATACGAAATCGCGGGAGCTATACGGGCGGTGATTCCGCGGGCTTCGAGAAGTGAAACGGCCAAAAAACAGCTCGCTTCGCTGATAAGCGTGTCGGTCGCCAATGGCAGGTGCGGGCCGTGAGGCTCGACGCTTCCAATCGGGAGGAGAATGGCGGTTCGTGGCTTCGAAACGAGAGCGCGAACTTCATTCGTGGTGAGCGCGGCAAGATGATGAGATGCGAGCAACGTTGAAGGCGCGGTCATGTTTCGGTTGGAACCTGCTCCGCAACAAGTTCACTTCGACGAAGCGCTTTGCGATCGAGTTTTCCGCGATCGTTGCGCGGCAATTCGCGTACGAAATCGATCGTTTTAGGCACCTTAAAATGCGCCAAGTTTGTTCGAACATGCTCCTGCAATTCGGTCACGGAAGCCTCTGTTCCGCTCCTGAGCACTACAAACGCTTTTGTTCGAAGAAGCCCGTCTTCTTCAATGCCGATCACTGCCGCGCCCGAGACCAAGTCGTGCGTCATCAAGCAGTTTTCAACTTCGATCGGAGAGAGCCACTGACCGCTGACTTTTAACAGTTCATCGGCGCGCCCGGCGAAATAGAAATAGCCATCGTGATCGACCAAAAATAGATCGCCAGTTCGGCACCAAGCACCATGAAACATCGCGCGACTCTTTTCACGATCCAGCCAGTATCCGTGCGACATACTATCGCCGCGAACCCATAGAACGCCGATCTCTCCCGGTGCACACTGCGGCGACCCAGTGCCGATCGCGTTTTCGGGTAAAACGCGAAGTTCGTACCCGACGACCGCGCGCCCAAGCGAGCCTGGACGGACATCGGCCGGGCGGTTTGTTACGTAAATGTGAAACATTTCGGCGGAGCCGATTCCATCGAAAATTGGGCTATGAAAACGTGATGTCCACCGCTCCAGGAGAGTTTGCGGCAGCGCTTCGCCCGCCGAAAGCGAAAACCGAACGGCCGACAAGTCAAAGAACTGGCCGGCAGCTCGAAGCTCATCGTCGCGGTCCAAAAATTTGCCGATTGTGGTTGGAACATTCGTCACAATCGTCGGGCGATACATGTCAATCGCGTTCGCTAGCGAGTCGACTGTTGGGCGCTCGCTGAACAAACATGCTGTTGCGCCAACTGAAAACGGGAAGAGCAGATTGGTGCCGGTCGCATAACCAAAAAATAGGCGCGGAACGCTTACGGTAACATCGCTTTCGCGATAGCCGACCGTTCGCTTCGCATACGCTTCTGCGTTAAACGCAAAATCGCGGTGTGCGTGGATGTTCGCTTTTGGCTGCCCGGTCGAGCCGCTTGTAAAGAGCCAAACGGCCGGTTCATCGCGGTGTGTTGCGCACGGTCGATAGAGCGCTTCTGTACTCGCCATCCCGCTCGCCAGGTCGACACAGCGAGCCATATCGATGGGGCCGGTCGGTGTGTCGCAATCGTCGCCGGTTGCCAGATGACGGGTGAGAAAAATATGGCGAAGCTCGATGCGACTGGACGTTTCAAAGAGCGACCGCAACGAAAGAGCAACTTCGGGGGTTGTAACAAGCGCGGTGCAGCGGGTGTATTCAACAAGATGCGAAAGCTGCAGGCTTGGCGTGAGCGGATTGATCATTGCCGCCACGCAACCGTTTGCGATCGCACCAAAAAAAGCCCACACAAATGGCGGCGAATCGGGAAGAGCGATCAGAACACGCTCGCCACGGCGCACATCTGCCGAGCGAAGCAGCCCTGCGAACGCACGCGTGCGCCGCGCAACCTCGCCATAAGAATAAGCAAGAGAGCCGAAACGCAGCGCCGCTTTGTCGTGGAAACGACCGTCGCTCTGACGAAATAGAAAATAGTCGGTGAGGTTGAAGAGTTCGGGTATCTCGGGAAGTGAGTGCGTCATTTTACGTTTTTCGGTTTTACGTGCGACTTGGCGGCCAACTTCTTCGCTTTGGGGACGTAGACAATAACGCTTTCGCCGACATCAAGCAGTTCATTGCGCGCGCGACGATTGATCCGTTCCATCGATGCCGGGGGGATGCCAAAGCGCTTGCCAATTCGGGCTATCGTATCGCCAGCTCGAGCCGCGAGTTGAAGGCGCAAGCGCCCTTTTTGCTCTTCAAAATAAGCAAAAAACTCGTTCGACCCGACAGTTAAGATGCGCGCGCTGCGTTCGGCGAGAAGCGACGTATGTGGTCGAGCTTTGTCGGACGACAGATAGAGTTGAACGGACATTCCAGATTGCAAATGCGCTGATGGATCGAGCAAATTCCATCTGCATAGTTCGTCGGTTGTGACGCTGAATTTGGCCGCGACTTCGGCGAGCGAATCGCTGTCATTCGTGCGGTAAAAATACCGCTCTCGACCCGGATAAACAAACGCCAAGTTTGGGACAACAACGACGTTTGATTCGTCGCGCACCGATGTTGTCTCTGCTTTCGGCGTATATTTTTTTGACGTCGCTGGCACTTCGGGTGCCAATGCTTCCGCTTTCTTTGGAGTAGTACTGATGTTGTGATCCAATGACGAAAGAAAATCGACAATGCTGTGAGCTTTTTCGGGAGGAACTCGCAGCCGATATGGCCCCTGATGAATCGAACTTTTCGGCGGCGTACAGCCGCTTCTAAGCTCCGGGTTTAGTTCGCTGAGTTCTCGAATCTCGCACGAAGCCGCTTTGGCGATTTTCTTGAACGGGACGCCAGGCGCAACGACAACTTCGCAACTTGGTGGCTCCTCGATATCGGTTGCGGTCAGCCCAAACGCCTGCGGATTGCGGCCGACAATTGCGGCAGCGATGATTTTCGGGACGTAATGCGTCGATTCCCACGGGAGCGCCCCTTCAAATTGCGTGAGCCTCCAATAGTCGTTCGTGTTGTATTTGCGAATCGCAGTCATAACGCCCGGCTGCCCATAATTGTACGCGGCGAGCGCGAGCTCCCATGTGCCAAAGCGATGAAATAGCTCCGCAAGCATTGTAGCGGCGACGCGAGTCGCCATTTCGGCGTGAAAACGCTGGTCGATCCATCGGTCGCGCGCGAGGCCGTAACTCTTTGCTGTTTCGGGCATCAATTGCCACAGCCCGCAAGCGCCTGCGGTTGAGCGCGCGTTCATTGTAAAACCGCTCTCAATCATCGCGACCCAGACAAGATCTTCCGGAATGTTCTTGCTCCGAAACTCGCGCTCAACGAGAGAGCGAAACCTCATCGCGCGACGATTCAACAGAGCGATGGAAGTCTGACCTCGCGGATCAAACTTGTAATATTCCAGATAGCGAACAACGCTCGCATCCCAGCGGACGGAAAACGGAGGGAGCTGAAGTTGATTCAGCCACGCAACGTCACGTCCGCAGCGCTCAAAATCAGAGGCTTCAGCCGCTGCTTCTCCAAAATCGAGCACCGACCCGCAAGGGGCGGTTGAGCCTCGATCGTCGGGCATCCAAAGCGGCGCCGTCTCGCTTGCGGAATGCGGCGGTGCTTTTGGAAATAGAGCGTGAGAAGCTCCTGATGTATTGCCTGAACTGAAAAAAACAAGCAGTTGAAACATAAGCGCAAGGGGGGGAGCTCTCCGCATTTGGCGCATACAGTCTCGCATCGCATATCGGGGTATTTACGTCAAATTCGCGCCACCTCAGCCGTTGTGTCATATCGAGTCGCGGGAGGTTTAAAATTGCAATGAGCGAGTCGGTTGAACCAAGGTACCCATACGTCTGCATTGACGTCGAGGAAGCCAATGTTGACGAAGCAAGTGGGGAGCTCTTTGATCTGGGAGCGCTAGGTGTCGAAGAGCGTGACGCGACAACGCTCATCAAAGGAGCTGCCGGGAAAGTGACCTTGGTTGCAAGCTTTGCGACTCACGAAGAAGCGGAGGCCGTGTTGGGTGAATTCCCAGCCGCGCTATCACCGCGGATCGAGGAGGTCATTGGCGACGCATGGCGCGACGAATGGAAGAAGCACTTTCGCCCGTTCCTGTTGACGCCAGAACTCGCAATTTGCCCCCCGTGGGAGACATACGAACCAAAGGCGGGGGAGCGCGTATTGGTTCTGGAGCCTGGGCGGGCGTTTGGGACAGGCCTTCATGAAACAACATCGATTGTTGCCGAGGTATTGTCGCGTCACGCGGCCGAACTTCGCGGCCGAGATCTGCTCGATGTCGGATGCGGAAGCGGCATCCTGTCGCTCGTTGCGTTAGAGCTCGGTGCGAAAACCGCGCGCGCAATTGACATCGACCCCGATGCCGTTGCGGTGACAATTGAAAACGCAACACGAAATTCGTTGTCGGAAGCGGTTGTGGCAGACACCACCGACGTCGGAAAAATTGAGCAAAGCTACCCAATTGTTTTGGCTAATATCGAAGCGCGAACATTAATCCCCCTAGCAAAAACTATCGCATCGCGTGTTTCTGCGGGCGGCTTGCTTGTATTGTCAGGGATTCTCGAGCCGCAAGGTGATGATGTTCTGTCTGCGTATCACGACTTCGATGAAATTGACCGGCCGCAAAAAGGCGAATGGATCGGAATCGTGCTCAGAAAGCGTACGTAAATATGGGTGACGAGCAGCGATCGAATCGTGCAATTCGGGCGCCAATACGAGGGCTTTCCGCGGGCGAAATTCGGCTTGGAAACGAAGCGTCGCACTATCTCGGGCGGGTGCTTCGCCTGCGTCCGGGGGGCCAATTCGTTGCGTTTGACCCTGATAGAGGGATCGAGGGGGAAGCGACCGTCGTAAGCGTTACGCCTGACGAAATTGTCATTAGCATCGCGCGGGTTGAACTCGGAAACGACGTGCGGCTCCCTGAAATCAAATGGGTCCAAGGGATTGCGAAAGGCGAGAAGTGCGACGCAATTGTGCGCGATATCACCGAACTCGGAGCGACCGAATTCCAGGCAGTTTCGACCGAGCGCTGCGTGGTCAAATTTGACCCAACACGATCAAAAAATCGTCAGGATCGCTGGAAGCGAATCGCAGACGAAGCGGCACGACAATGCGGGCGCAAAATCGCTCCAGCAATCTCCCCGATTGGAAATTGGAACGACGTCGTTGCAAGGAAAGAGCAAGACAACGAAGCGCGTTTTTGTCTCTACGAACACGCGAAAGAGCCGCTTGCTAATTCTCTGAAAGGCGCGCTCGAAGCTAAAAAGGCACTTGTTTTTGCGGTCGGTCCTGAGGGTGGCTTAGCCCCGGATGAAGTATTGTTGGCCGAGCGCCACGGTTGGACGGTGGCAAGTCTGGGCCCGCTGATATTGCGAACTGAAACGGTTGCCTCAGCGGTTCTTGGCGCCGTCAGAATTTGGCGTTAGTTCGTCTAGCTATTCGTGCCTGAGCGCGACGATCGGATCAAGTTTGGCGGCGTTGTGAGCTGGAATAAAACCGAACAATATTCCGGTCAGCGCGCTGCTCCCGATGCTCAATGCAAGCGCCGTCGGGCTGAGTTTCATCGGCCACTCGAGCACAGTTTCTCCTAGTGAAATAAGCGCAATTCCTACTACGGCGCCGGTCGCTCCGCCGCAGAGCGACAAGACAAGCGCTTCAATCAAAAACTGAGCCTGGATGTCCGCGGCTCGCGCGCCGACGGCAAGGCGCGTCCCAATTTCACGCGTTCGCTCGGCGATGCTCACAAGCATGATGTTCATGATCCCAACGCCGCCAACGATTAAACTAATGCTAGCAATGGCGATCATTAAAATTGTTAACAGCCCGTAGACGGTCGACTGCATTTCTTGAAATTGCTGCTGCGTTCGAATCGTGAAGTCGGCGTTTCCGCTCGGTTGAATTCGGTGCCGTTGTCGAAGAATTGCGGTGACTTGATCGACCGCACGATTCGTAGTTTCTGGCGAGGTTGCTGACAACAAGAACACGCCAACAAAGCCCGGTGACGTATGCATGATGCGCGCGCGCATTGTCGAAATTGGCATCAGAATAACGTCGTCCTGATCGCCCCCAAACGGAGCATCGCCTTTTTTTTCGAGAAGGCCGACAACGGTAAAAATTTGTCCGCCGATCCGAATTCGATGCCCCGTCGGGTCACCTCCTCCAAAGAGCTTTTCTCGCACTGTTTCGCCGATCACGCAGACTTTTGCTTTGGCAAGTTCGTCGAGCGCGGACCATCGTTCGCCACGAGTTAGCTTCCAATCTCGAATTGAAAAATACGGGAGAGTTGTTCCGTTTACGTTGGTCGACCAGTTGCGCTGGCCGGTTAACACTTGCGCGCGTGTTTGAATCGAGGGGGCGGCAGCCTCAATGCTCGACGCTTCGGCCAAGATTGCCTTGCCATCTTCTTCGTTGAGTCGAGGGCCTGTCCCCACTGCGCTTCGCGCGCCTGAACGTTGCGCATTTTGCGGAAATACAATGATCAGGTTTGAGCCAAAACTCTGAATTTGAGTTGAAATTTTGGTGCGTGCGCCAATGCCGAGGGCCGTGACAACAACCACCGAGGCAATTCCGATTGTGATCCCAAGAATTGTCAGCATAGACCGCAGCGGACTTCGTAGAAGTGCGCGGAATGCGATGCGCACACTCCCGAGTCCGAACGGAATGAAGCGACCTATCATCGTTATTCCGAGCGCAGGGCGTCGGTGGGGGACAGGTTGGCGGCGCGCCTCGCCGGAAGGTAGCCAAAAATTACTCCGATCATCGCGCTCGTGAGAAACGCGATAGCGACCGCGATGGGGGGTGGCGACAATGGCCAGTCAAGCACCCGCGCGAGCGCGAGCATCGCCAGCGTCCCCAGAAGAATCCCCAAGAGTCCGCCAACCAAACTGAGGACGATCGCTTCGACGAGAAATTGAACAAGAATGTCGCGCGCTCGCGCCCCAATCGACAGGCGAATTCCTATTTCGCGCGTCCGTTCGGCGACGCTGACGAGCATAATATTCATAATTCCGATGCCGCCTACAACCAGGCTCACCGACGCGACGCTGAGCAAAAGTGTGGCCAGCGCCTGCGCGATAGCCTGCTGTTTCTCGCGAAGTTCGGCCTGGGCCAACACGGCAAAGTCGGGGTCACGATCGGGGAGAATTCTGTGACGATCGCGAAGAATCGCAGTTGCCTGCTCGACAGCTCGGTCGGTCGTTTGTTCAGAAGTGGCGCTCGCAACTAGAAAGTCTGCGCGACCGGGAGCGGTTGGCCTAACCCGCGCCCGAAAACTCCCGATCGGCATCATGACGCGGTTGTCTTCGTCTTCGCCGAACGCCGAAGTTCCGCGTCGCGCGAGAAGTCCGATGACCGTACACGGCGCGCGAACGACCCGAATGGTGCGACCGATCGGATCTTCAGTCCCAAATAGCGTGTCTGCGACGGTAGCGCCGACGATGCACACTTTCGTTTTCAGTACTTCATCGGACGGATGCCATAAAGCTCCCGACGAGAGACGAAACTTCCTCATTTCGAAATACGGAAGAGTGGTCCCTATAATTTGAGTCGCTATGTTCTTATCGAAAAAAATTACTTGGCCGAGCGTTTGAAGAAGAGGCACGCTCGATGAAACGCTGACAGATTCGCGAACAAGTGCGGTCGCGTCACGGTCGGTCAGACGCCCGCCAACCTTTCCGTGCGCTCCTGATGGCTGCGTCGTCTGCGGAAAGACAAAAATGACGTTCGCGCCGAGGTGCTCGATCTGTTCCGCAAGTTTTGCCGATGCCCCAGCACCGAGCGCCGAGACCGTAAGCACCGCGCTCACGCCGACGAGAATTCCAAGCATCGTCAGCGCTGCGCGAAGCTTGTTGCGATGAATCGCGATCGCGGCAAGGCGAATTGCGTTTAGCCAGAGCACCATCGTCTATCTTCGCCTCGAAAATAGCCACAAGAGCGAAAAACGCACGAGCGCGGCGGCACACATGGCTGCAATGAACGCGAGCCAACTCAACGCAAATTGGAGCGAAGTGGTTGGTGAAAGCAAGGCGATCGTTTGCGCATCGAACCTAGGAATTGCGATCCAGATCAGAATAGGAGTTAGGGCAATAGCCCCCCCAGCGGTGTACCAAAGCGCCAGACGTGAACATTGGTCGCTTGTTAGTCGGGATCGCAATAGCGACTTTGAACGACGGGCGACAAGAACGGCTTCGGCAACAGGAATTGCGAAGGCAAACGTCCACGGAGTTTCGGACGCCAAAATAGCTTTGTTATAAATAGCTGCGATCACAGCGCCGGTGATCGTTCCGAAAAACATCATTGCGTAGAGCGACAATGGAAGAGGCGAACCGAAACGGCCACTCTGTTCGACGCCAAGCGGGGTCGATGCTGCCGGGGCGAATTGCTCGATGAATGTTGACGGATCTTTAATCGATTCTAGCGCGGCGCTCGCATCGATAGGCGCGAGGTTGGCGGAATCGTCGACGACGAGCCCATCGCGCATCGTTAGTACGCGGGAGGCGCACGCGGCGATATCGCGTTCGTGCGTTACAAGAACGATCGTGATCTTACGCTCTTGATTCAACTTTTGAAGGAGCGCAAGCACTTCAAAACTTGTGCGGGTGTCGAGATTGCCGGTCGGCTCGTCGGCAAGGAGAAGTGGAGGGTCCGTCACCAACGCTCGGGCGATCGCCACGCGCTGCTGCTGGCCGCCCGACAGCTGCGCGGGTGTATGATGAAGGCGGGAGGCGAGTCCGACCGCTCGGAGCGCCTCGGTTGCCAGCTGTCGACGCTGCTGTCGTCGTACGCCGCGATACTGGAGGGGAAGTTCGCAGTTTTCGAGTGCGGTCGTGCGGGACAGTAAGTTAAATCCCTGGAAAATGAAGCCGATTAGGCGATTTCGTACGATGGCGCGAGCGTCGTTCGATCGCTCGCTGACGTCGAGCCCTGCAAGGCGATATGTTCCACGGCTCGGACGGTCAAGGCAGCCGATAATGTTCATCAATGTCGACTTGCCAGAACCGCTTGTTCCGACAATTGCAACGAATTCTCCTCTCTTTATCGAGAGAGAAATATCTCTCAGGGCGCAGACGGTGCCGCTGCCTGATGCGTAGTCTTTTGAAAGTTGGCGAAGCTCCAACAGCGCTTCATTTGCACCGGTCGTGTCAGTGCTCGATCCGAACTCGGCGCGGGCCGCCGTTGAGTTCGGGCGCATCAGAAGAGTTTTCCTGTTTTTTTGTCGTGTAGATCGATTTCGTCGACGACAACGCGCGTGCCTATCGGTAACGCGTTTCCAACCAGCGCGGTATTGATGCCGTCGGTGACTCCTATGGCGACTTCGCGCACTTCTTCGTGTTCGAAGCCGTTTGCGTCGGCAGTCAGCACGTAAACCCTTGCCATCCCCTTACCGAGCGGCGGAGCGGTCGGTTGTGGAGTCGGCTTGCCGTCGGGGCCGCGAGGCGGGGAAGGGTGGTATCGGAGCGCGGCGTTGGGAATCATAGAGACCCCATCCGCATGCCGAGTGTGCACGGTGATCGTTGACGTCATCCCCGGGCGAAGTTTCTGTTCTCGATTGTCGACGTCGATTACCGCCGAATAAGTCACGACGCCGAGAACGGTGTTTGGGCTAAACCGAATTTGCGAAAGAGTCCCTTCAAACACATCACCCGGGAATGCGTCGACGACTGCGTCCGCCGACATCCCCTTCGCTACTTTCCCGACATCGGCTTCGTCAATGTCGGCCAGGACGCGCATTTTTAGCAGATGTTGCGCGATCACAAACAGTGTCGGCGTTTGGAAGCTTGCAACTACCGTCGCACCGAGATCGATCGCGCGCGAGATGACAAACCCATCCACTGGCGAGACAATTTTTGTGAAAACAACGTTTGCTGTTGTCTGCGCAAGTTGTGCTTCTATCGCCTGAATGGTGGCGAGCGATGATCGCACGTTTGCTTCTGCAATTTCGTTGTTCCCGCGAATTGTGTCGAAGTCGCTTCGGCTCGCCAACCCCTGCCCGAAAAGCTTTCGAACGCGGTTAAAATTAATTTCCGCGATCGTTGCGCTCGCTTTGATGCTTTGAAGGTTGGCACGTTGCGCGGCTAGATTCGCCGTCTGCTGTTTGACTTGGGCGTTGTAAACGGTCGGGTCGATTTCGGCGAGGACGTCGCCTTTTTTTACGGAGGAATTAAAGTCGACATGGATTGCGACCACACGACCGCTTACCTGCGCGCCGATATTTACTTGAAGCAGCGGCTGCACCGTCCCCGTAGCTTGGACTTTTTCGACAACGTTGCCGACAGCTACTGTTGCGGTGACAAATTTTTCTGCTGGCGGCGGCCGGTGCTTGACTCGATAGAGAAGCCCGCCGCCGATAAGAATAGCGACAGCCACGAAAATTAACGCGCGGCGCCGCCACTGACCGCGCCCCTCAGCGGCGGCCAACGAGCGATGCAGTTCTTCTATGACCGGTTCTGACATGGTTGGGACGTATCGATACGATATGTCAATTTTGGAGAAGATATTTTCGTATGAACTGGGATGTCAGATAAAGCTGAAAGGCCCGATTCGATCGCTTCCTGAAGCCGTGTCCTTCATCGTTGGCGACGAGATACCACACCGGCACCGCTCCGGCTCGAACGGCCGATACAATTTGCGCAGCTTCGCTTAACGGAACGCGCGGGTCGTTCTTCCCTTGAATCACAAAAAGAGGCTTCTTTATTTTTGAGGCATGATTGAGCGGCGCAATTAGCTCAAGAAAAGCGCGCATTTGCGGGTCACGCTCATCGCCGTATTCGACGCGTCGCAAATCGCGTCGGTACGGTTCGGTATGCTCCAAGAATGTAACCAGGTTGGACATCCCTACAATGTCGATTGAACAGGCGATTCGGTCGGAATAGTCGACCGATGTCGCAAGTGTCATGTGGCCGCCGTAGCTTCCGCCTTCGATCATGATTTCGTCGGAATTAAATCGAGGATCATTGCGGATCCAATCTAGGAGCGCCCCGATGTCTTTGTAAGAGTTGGTGCGCAAATAGCCGTCGTCGAGAGAAAGAAATGTTTTGCCGTATCCGGATGAGCCGCGAACATTCGGAAAGATGTACGTGATTCCAAGCTCGTTCACGAAGTAGTTCTTGGTGTCGAGAAACCCGGGCCTCGCCTGAGATTCGGGGCCGCCGTGAATTGATATGACGACGGGGCGCTTTCCGGTGAATTTTGGCTGCGCAACCATGACACCCTCAATTGTGCGTCCGTCAAACGTCGGCCAATGAACAAATTGAGCTTCCGCGAAATCTGCTTTGTTAAACGAGCCGAGGCCGTCGTCGGTCCATTGAACAAACTCATGTTTGTCGACGTCGAACGTGAACACCGCTCCGGCAACGTTCGATGACGCAAGCGAGAATGCGAACGTACGCTTGTGAGGGTGCCAGCGAAGAGATGAAATGACGCCGTTTGGAATCGCAGGTACCGGCCTAATTGCGCCGCTCTTTAGATCGAAGAGATAAACGCGATCGAACCCTTCATTTGCAATAAACGCGATCGTGCGCTTGTCGTGCGAGATATCGAACGCTTCAATGTCTGCGTTTGCTTTGCTAGCGAGGGTGCGCTCTTTTCCCGAAGCAATGTCGATAGCGACAAGTTGCATGAATTCAGATGAAGCGTTCGATAGCGCGATCACTTGTTTGCTGTGGTCGAAGAATTTTCCGTTGATTACTGGCGTGGCGCTCAAAAATCGCGGGCTCAGATAGGCGGCGTGCGGTGCGCCCGGCTTTGGCGCGAGTTGACGCTTCGCCCCGTTTGCGACGTCAACCAGCCACACCGAGCTGTCGGTGATCGACGTTGCTTCTGTGGCAAGAAGCTGTCGTTCATCCAATGACCAATCAAGAATGTTCCACGCCTCGCCGTGCTCGAGTGTCGTAATAAGCCTCTCGCTTTGTCCCTTTAGAGGGTCGGCAACGTAGAAATCGTAGTCGCGACCGTTTCGTCTTGTTGACGCGTAGGCGAGCCACTTGCCAGACGGCGAGAAAACGCCGAGCGAATTTTTCGATTTTCCATCGGTCAGAAGGGTCGTCTCTTTTGTCGCAAAGTCGTAGCGGTAGGTTTGATTCCATTCGTTGCCGCCCGCGTCGCGGCTAAAAATAAAGTAGGCGGCGGTGTTCGGCGGAAATTGCGCCGAAGATACGCGATCCGGAAGAATCGTTAGCGGCTCGAGAGCTCGTTTCGGCGCTTGTAAATTGTGAACTTGTTGTGTGTTACCGACTTGCGCGAGAACAAGCATTTCATCGCTCGATGCCAGCGGCGCCCATGACGCAAAATGTTTTGGTGTGAATTGCGTATAGCGAACGATCGGTTCCGCAAAACTTGTCGGAATCGGAGGAATCCCATCAAGAACCAGATTTGATGGAAACACGATAAAAGGCTCGGTTCCTCCCGCCAGAGTTAGCGATTCGTTGCTCCCCGATGCCCCCATTTTTGGTGGCGCCGCTTTCCCTGAAATGCAGCCGATCAGGCCGATTATCGCCGGCAAAATTAGCGTATTTGCCGAAAACCACTGTAATTTACCCATTTTCGCGCCTGTCCTGTTGTTGGAAAGAAGTACGCGCAAGTTGACACAGACGCGCGCGCAGTTCATCTTCCCGGGCCCATCTGCCGCCCAAGCGGCTCCGCGCTATTTACCCGTATAGGTTCGAAAATGGTCTCGTCGACACAGCAATTTGAGCGAATTCGTAAACGTAAGGCTACGACAAACGGGAAGCGCAATAAGCGTGAACGCCGCCGGATGGGCACCCCCGTATTTCCGGTGCATCCCGAAGGCTACCCGGCAACAGCGCCGGATGCGAAACCGTCCGATTCCTAGAGTTCGCGCTTGATCGCGTTTCGCGAAGCACGGGGAGTTTTTGCTCCCCGCTTTAGTTTTGTGCGCGCCGATTTCGCAGCGCGCCCACCCAGGCTCGCGCGCTTCCAATGGCTACAAATATTACGCACCCGAGAAGCACGATTGTGACCGTCGCGTTTACGATTCCGTGCGGGCGGCGGCTTGGGTCGCGCGCCATCGGAATATAGATGTCTCGCAGACTAAGAATTGCGGCGGAAAGGGTTGTTGTTCCTACGAACAGGAGTGGCAAAAACGTCACTAGCGCATAGCGTCGCTTGGTTGCTGTTTTGACTAGGATCGTTGTTCCGATGCAGAGGGCGGTGCACGCGAGCAGTTGATTCGCGATCCCAAACATCGGCCAGATCGTCGAGATGCTGCCGGTGAGAATAAAATAGGACCATGCGGCAACGATGAGAGATGTCGCGACAATGTTGCCGACCAAATTTGTCGACTCGCCCCATTTCGGAACCGCAAACCGTAAAAAATCTTGCACGACGAAGCGACCAATTCGTGTTCCCGCATCGATCGTTGTTAAGACGAACAATGCTTCGAACATGATCGCGAAATGGTACCAGTAGGAGAGCAGCTTGCTCATGCCGGGGAAGTGGCTAAAAACCTCCGCCATTCCGATCGCGAGCGACACGCCGCCGCCGGTTCGTGCCGCGACAACTTCGCCTGCCGATTTTGACAGTCTCGGGAGATCTTTTACGTGCAAGCCGAGGCGCAAAAAATCGGCGCTGTCGAGCGATTCTGCGTGCTTGGCATCGGGGTCAACATGATAACCAAGTCCTGCCAATGCGCGGTTTGACAGTGCGAGCGCCCTTGATGCCGGTATCGATCGCGTTGCGACGGACGAGATGGTCACGTTCGCGTTCAAACCAATGATACGACGATCTTCGTTTGAAAAAAATGGAAGCGTGTCTTCGAGCTGGCCAATTGAACGCGCCAGGCCGACGCCGTGCGTCTGCTCGCTAGCAACAATTGCGACGGACGGGTCGGTGTTAATTGCAACATAATCGGTAGGCGACATGACGCATGCAGCAATCAGCGCGGTGATGCCTACGATCCCTTCCATCAACATCGCGCCGTAGCCGATCATTCGGCAATCGCGTTCACGATCGACCATTTTGGGCGTCGTGCCGCTCGCAACAAGCGCGTGAAAACCGCTGATTGCGCCGCATGCGATGGTGATAAATACGAACGGAAAAACGCTCCCTTTAATGATCGGTCCGCCGCCGTCGACCCATTGCGATATGCCCGGCATTTGAATCGCTGGGTTGACGACCACGATTCCGACAATCAGCAGCGCAATCGTCCCTAGTTTTAAATAGCTCGACAGGTAATCGCGCGGGCACAACAACACCCAAACGGGGAGGACGCTGGCAAAGAAGCCATACGCGGCGATCGCCAATGTGAGCGATGTTCGCGAAATTCGAAGGTAGTCTGCCAAGTTTGTATCGGCGACCCATTTTCCGGCAATAAGCGCTGCGAGAAGCGCGATACAGCCGGCGATCGTTGCCTCCCGAATACCCCGCGCGCTTCCGCCGCGAAACCGCTGAATATGAACCCCCATGCAGATGGCGATTGGAATTGACGCGGCGACCGTAAATACCCCCCAAGCGCTTTCTGAGAGTGCTCCCACGACCACGTTTCCGAGCCCGGCAAGCGCGATCACAATGATGAATAGAATTGTTAGCGATGTAACAAATCCGAGCTTTGGACCGAGCTCTTCTCTGGCGATTTCAGCGAGCGAACGACCGCCGCGACGAACACTCGCGACGAGAATTACAAAGTCTTGAACAGCGCCGCCGAGAACGACGCCGATGAGGATCCAAAAATAGCCCGGAAAAAACCCGAACTGGGCGGCAAGGACCGGCCCAATGAGCGGCCCTGCACCGGTAATCGCCGCAAAGTGATGCCCAAGCACAACCCATCGATTGGTCGGCTGATAATTAAGGCCATCATTCAATGTGTGCGCGGGAGTGATGCGCGCGTCATTCAGAACTAAAACGCGCGCGGCCAAAAATGCAGAATAGTAGCGGTAGCCAATCGCAACGACCGCAAGGGCAGACAGCATCCAAAGAGCAGCGTTCATGGGAGTATTTGGATATCGTTTATCGGGGACAACGGTTCGAAACAGATGAGGTGACGTGCACCCCACAAGCATTGGTGATCAAAATAATACGCGCAAAGTCTTTTTCGAAGGGACGCATCGTACCTCGCACCCGAATGAAACGTTTGCTCGTATTTCGCCATTTCAGCGAATGATCGGTGTCACGCGCATCGCGAATGTCACCGGTCTCGATCGAATTGGAATACCCGTATGCGTAGCTGTAAGGCCGAATGCGCGTTCTTTGGCGACGGCTCAAGGCAAAGGAGTCACGCTCGAGGCGGCGCGTGTGTCGGCGCTCATGGAATCGCTTGAGGTCTGGCATGCCGAACGGGTCGCCTTGCCAAGGCAGATTGGCACTTACGCCAAGTTGCGCCGTGATGGGGTTTCAGTCGTCGATATCACGCGGTTGCCGATGCAACCAGGAGCGAGTCTGTCCGAAGACGAACCGGTTGAATGGATTGAAGGTTTTGATCTTGTTTCTCGGAAGTCCACGCTGGTTCCGTTCGATGCCGTTTCGCTCGATCTTACGCCGCCATTTGGTGAAAAACCGCTCGCCTTTTCAGTTTCGAGCAACGGTTTGGCATCGGGAAATTGTTGGGCCGAATCGATCGTGCATGCCGTTTGCGAATTGATCGAACGAGACGCCTGCGCATTGTGGTTTTTGGAGCCGATCGCGCTGCGAAAGCCGCGTCAAATTGCCATAAGCACGATAACGGATCCAACATGCGAACGTATCGTTCAGCAAATTGAAATGGCAGGGCTTCGTATCGCTTTATGGGACATGACATCAAACATCGGCATCCCAGCGTACGCTTCTCTTGTGATGGACGACGCGGCGACGCCCTACGCTGGATCGGTCAGCTTCTGTGCCGGATACGGTTGTCATTTATCATCGGCGGTTGCTGCGTGTCGCGCGCTGTGTGAAGCGGTGCAGACTCGTCTGACGATGACTGCGGGGTCGCGTGATGATCTTCCACAGCGTGAGTATTTGCGCACGACGGACCGGGCGGCTTGGCGTCGCGTGTACAACGACGCAACCTGCCCACCCCCCGAAGCTACGTTCGTCGATCGATCGTTGGCCGGCGATCTCGTTGAAGCTGATCTCACTCAGCTCATTGGCCGTCTTCAATCTATCGGTATCGAGCAGATTGTCGTTGTCGACTTGACCCAGCCGGATATTGCCCTTCCGGTTGTCAAAGTGATCATCCCTGGGCTCGAGGGGGCGCCTTTTTTGTCAGGCTACACCCCAGGAATTCGCGCCCTCGTGCATCGCATGATGCTCTCGCGAAAAGGCGTTTGGGCTGGCGCTTCATGACGAGAGCGATTGTCTTTGTCGGGCCGACGTTGGCGAGAGCGGACGCGATCACCATTCTCGACGCCGACTACCGACCCCCGGCGCAAATGGGCGATATTTACGCGGCCGCTGTAAGCGCGCCGACGGCGATCGGGATTGTGGACGGGTATTTTCACAGCGTCCCGGCTGTTTGGCACAAAGAAGTCCTGTTCGCTCTGGCGGCTGGCATTCACGTTTATGGCGCAGCAAGCATCGGCGCGTTACGCGCTGCCGAACTTGCAGTATTTGGAATGCGCGGGATTGGTGCGATATTCAATATGTACAATAACGGCGTATTGGAAGATGACGATGAGGTCGCTGTCGTTCATGGCGCCGAAGAGCAAGAATATAGGGGAATATCTACTCCTATGGTCGACATCCGCGATGGGCTTCGCCGCGCCGTCGCATGCGGAATTATTTCGGAAGAACTATCAACGCATTTACTGGTTCTTCAGAAGAATAGATTTTACGCAGACCGATCCTGGACGTCTGTTTTTGACGACGCGAAGCGCATGGGTCTGGCGAGTGTGACGAAATTTTCTGAATTTATTAATCACGACGTGATGAGCCTAAAACGCCGCGATGCCATTGAATTGGTGACAGTGATGGCGCGAGAAATCCCAGACTTGTTGCCTTTTTCGCCGCAATTTCGTCTGGAATCATCGTGGGTGTTTCGACAGTCATTTCCGACAAGCAGCAGTTCCGTCAGAGACGAACTGTCCTGGACACCCCCTTGGACGTCCGGGACGGTTATGTAAGCGCATGATCGGCCTAAAAAATAGCTAAATTCAATCGGTGACCCGCTGGCACGCATCGTGAAAAGCCCGCGGCATGCGAATCCGACTCCTGCCAATCATTCAGGCCGTTTTTACGCTCATTTCTACGTCGGCTACGTTGCTTGCGCGACCGACCATGACCGAACCAGGCGTCGGCAGAGTGTCCGAGTCTCCGCCGCAGGTCGTCGAAGAGGAGGCATCCACGGTTCCAGACTCCGAAACGGCGGCTCACACGGAAGAAACCGATGAATTGCCGAAATCGACGGAAAGCGAGCCGAGTCGCCCACGGGTGACGCCCCAAGTTGCGCGTATGGCGGTTGCTGCGGCCCTGCGCGTTGTCGGGGCCGAGAATCGAGTGGGGATGATAGCCTCGATGACCACGCGTGCGCGCTGGAGCGGGCTAATTCCATCACTATCGTTCCATTTGGCGAGACGTGAGGTCGATCAACAGCGTCTTGACTCGGGGGAGCGTGGCGAGAAGTACGGTGCGTCTCGTGGAGACTCAACATGGGTTGAGGGGCGTCTCACGTGGAAGTTCGATCGCCTTGTTTTTGCCGATGAAGAGTCTTCTTTTTCCCATCTTCGCTTTCAAGCGGTCGAGGAGCGGGCACGAATTAGCTTCCGGGTTCTCGATGCATTGGCCGCTTGGGAGCGGGCCCGTTACAACGAGGGGGCAAGCAAGCCAAACAGCTCGCTGCACTTCGATTCTATGTTGCGTCGCGCGGCGGCAGAAGCCATTCTGGATGTTCTAACGTCCGGCTGGTTTTCAGCGTGGGCGCGCGGTTCGCCGCAGCGTATGGCTGCAGAACCATCTCTTTCACCCGCCCTTGACCGTTCGAGCGGTGGTCACTAGAGGGCCGAGGTTCGTAAATGTTGAGTGAATCACGCGAAAAGCTAGCCGACCTTCAAAGGCGCCTCATGGTGCTAAGGGGGCATCTTTGACCTCCCGAAACTCCGGTCCGAACTAGAAAAGCTCGAAGCCGACACATTGGCTCCTGGTTTTTGGGACGATCAAAAGCGTGCGCAGCTGCATAATCGAAAGCGCGCAAGCGTTGAAAAAACGCTCACGACATTCGAGAAGCTAGCGCGTGATATCGACGATGGGAGCGTGCTTTTAGAGCTCGGAGCATCGGAAGGAGACGAGGCGGTCACGGCCGAAGCAGCAGCGCAGCTTGGCGGGCTCGAAAAGCGAGTGCGTGCCGCGGAGCTCGAACGCATGTTGTCGGGCCCGGTCGATCACGCGAATGCGATCGTGAGCGTCCACCCTGGCACCGGGGGGACAGACGCAAAAGATTGGGCTCAGATGCTAATGCGCATGCTCCTTCGGTGGTGCGAGCGTCGTGGCTACAAAACTGAGGTCATCGATTTTCAAGAGGGGGATGAGGCGGGGATCGACGGCGTCTCGTTCACCGTCACCGGAGAAAATGCGTTCGGCTATTTGCGGAGCGAAAACGGCGTGCATCGATTGGTGCGAATTTCGCCGTTTGATTCGAATGCGCGTCGTCACACCGCATTCGCTGCAGTCGAAGTGACGCCCGACATCGAAGATGAGATCGACATCGTCGTGAAAGACGAAGATCTCGATGTCACAACCATGCGGGCCGGCGGCAAAGGCGGGCAAAACGTCAACAAAGTCGAAACGGCTGTGCGCATGAAGCATAATCCGTCCGGAATCGTGGTCGTTTGTCGAGCCGAGCGATCACAGCTTCAAAATCGGCGGATGGCGCTAAAAATGTTGAAAGCAAAGCTCTACGAGCTCGAGCAGCAGAAGCGCGAAGAGCAGGCCGCCGCGTATCAAGCGACGAAGAGTCAAATTGCCTGGGGGAGTCAGATAAGAAGCTACGTTTTAGCCCCTTACCGCCTCGTGAAAGACGTCAGATCGTCCTATTCGGTGGGGAACGTGGATGGTGTTCTCGACGGCGAATTGGACGATTTTATTGAAGCGTATCTGCTAGCCGCGGCTGGGGGGTCGCTGGCAAAAGGCGGAGCGTCCGAATCAGATGAGATAGAAGGGTAACGCAATGTCGGACGAGCGATCGCGCAATGAGCGCGCAGAGGCAAATGGAGATGTTCGCGAAGGCGGCGTCGCCGTTTCAGAGCAGAGCCTACGGGCAGTTCGAAGAGCAAAGGCGACTGCGATTCGCGCTCGCGGCGACAATCCGTTTGCAAACGATATCGCTCCCCGAGCGGTCGATGCCAAGACGTTTGACATAGCCGAAGCGCGCTCGCTCGCCACGAGCGCTCCAGACGGCAAGTACGACGAAGCTACGGTGCGCGCCGCGGCCGCGGGGGCGATTGTGCACGTTCGTGGGCGAGTGCTTGCGCTTCGCTCGACCGGTGGTTTGACATTCATTCGCCTTCGCGATCGCACCGGAGAGATTCAGCTTCTGCTCAATCAGAGTCGGCTGGAAGGTCGTTACGAGCGTCTCGAAGATGTCGATTTAGGCGATATTCTCGAAGCGGAGGGGGAGCTTACGGCGACCAAGCGCGGCGAGCTTTCCGTCGATTTGTCACACTTTCGCGTCATCACGAAAGCGTATCGCTCGCCGCCCGAAAAGTGGCACGGTCTAACCGACGTTGAAACACGCTATCGCCAGCGATACGCCGATCTGGTCGCCAATCGCGACGTTGCCGATGTATTCCGCGGGCGAAGTCACATCGTTCGAGCCACGCGAGCTGTTTTGGACGAAGCGGGGTTTCTCGAGGTTGAAACGCCGACGATGCATTCGCTAATCGGCGGAGCGGCCGCGAAGCCTTTTCTGACACATCATAACGTTCTCGATATGCAGCTGTTTATGCGCATCGCGCCCGAGCTGTATCTCAAGCGTCTCGTTGTCGGTGGCCTTGAGCGCGTGTACGAGATCGGGCGCTGCTACCGGAACGAAGGGGTCTCCACGCGCCACAATCCAGAATTCACGATGCTTGAATTCTATCAAGCGTACGCGACGTACGAGCATTTGATGGACTTTGCGGAGGTGCTGCTGCGCAGCATTGATGAGCGTCTTCGCGAAGCGATGCCAGAGGCGCACGTTGCCTGGAAGGCAGCGCGCACATTCACGTTTGACGAACCGTTCGCACGTATTCCAATGGAACGCGCCGTCCTCAACGCGGCGACCGCTCTAGGAATTGCTCAGTGGTCAAACCAAATTGCCGGCGGCGCGCAGGCGTTCATCACTTTTTTGAAGGACGATTTTGCCGGGTCGATGAAAGAATGGTCGAAGAGTTCTCCGCGCGCGAAGCAGATCGATTGGAGCAACTTTCGAAAAGGCTATGCAAAGTGTTCGAATGACGGCGAGCGCCTGTTTGCGCTGTACGAATATCTCGCCGAGCCGTTTTTAGCGGTTGATTATCGCAGCAGCGACAAGTCTCGCTCAATTCCGGTCTTCATAAAAGACTACCCGTTTGAAACGTCACCGCTCGCGCGGCGAAACGATAAAGATCCATCGCTTGTCGATCGGTTTGAGCTGTTCGTCGACGGGCGAGAGCTCTGCAACGCATTTAGCGAATTAAACGATCCAGAAGATCAGGCCGATCGGTTTCGCGCGCAGGTCGAAAAGAAGGCGCGCGGTGATGAAGAGACGATGGACTTCGATGAAGACTACATTCGTGCGCTCGAATACGGGATGCCGCCGGCAGCCGGGTTTGGGATGGGGATCGATCGGTTGACGATGATGTTAACGGGAGCCGCCTCGATTCGTGACGTCATTCTATTTCCAATTTTGCGTCCCGAGGTGGCCAAGTAGTGGATCCGATGCACCTTCTGGCAGGGCTCGCGGCCGTTGTTCTTGGTGTTGCGATTTTGGTGACGCGGGCAACAATTGACTTCAAGCGAGGAAAGAACGGGCGGGCCGCTCTTCAAGTCGGTGGAGCGCTTGTCGGTACATCATTCGCCCTGCTGACATTCGCGACAACGCGTTTGCCGGTGCTCCGTGGTTCGCAATGGTCGCTCCGCGACACCGTGATTCGGGCCGGAGCGATTGCGTGCGGTGTTGCTTTCGTGCTTGCCGTGTTAACGGCGCTACTGCCGTGGTGGCTCGATCGCCTTGAGCGTGGTCACTTTGTTTCATTTGTCGGCGCGCGGCACATTCGCTCACAAAAGAGCGGTTTTTTAACGGTTATTAGTATTTTGTCGATCGCCGGCGTTGCGGTGAGTTCATGCGCGCTATCAAGTGTCGTGAGCGTCATGGGGGGGTTCAGTCAGGATTTGAAGCGGAAGATTGTCGGCAACAACGCGCACGTCGTGATCGATATGACCGATCAAGGCGGATGGGGAGATTACGAAGAGCTGCTCAGTCGCCTGCGGGCGGCGCCGGGCGTGGCAGGCGCGACGCCGGTGGTGCACGGCGAACTGATGATCTCAAGTGCCTCCAACTTGTCGGGCGTTGTCGTGAGGGGCATCGACTCGGAATCGATCGGAAAAGTGATCGATCTCCCCCGCAACGTCGAAGTTGGGCATTTTGAATATCTCGAGAATCCAGAGAAGTTAAAGCGTATTCCACGCGACGAAATCATCGGGCTCGGTGTAGGTGGCGAATCGTTTACGCGAGGCGACGATATGGTGCCGACGCTGCCGGATGATATCGATCCGGCGATCCACGCGGCACTCGACAATGTAGGTCCAACGCTGCCGGCGCTTGTGCTGGGGCGCGAGCTCGCGAAAACTCTGCACGTGTACGTTGGTGACGAGATTTCGCTCGTATCGCCGCTTGGAGATTTGGGGCCAATGGGCGTCATGCCCAAAACGCGCAAATTTCGAATTGGGGCGATATTTTACAGCGGAATGTACGAGTACGACGCTAATCAGATCTACATGCGGCTCAGCGAAGCGCAGGACTATTTTGGAATGCCGGGCCAGATTACGGCAATTGACGTAAAAGTGGCCGACGCTGAGAATGTGGATCAATTTGTCCCGGCGATTTCATCGGCGCTTCACCGAGGCGACCTCCGAGTTCGTGATTGGCGCGAGATAAACAAGAACCTCTTTAGCGCCCTAAAACTTGAGCGTGCGGCGTCATTTCCAATTCTCTCAATCGCGATTCTTGTCGCGAGTTTTTGCATCATTTGCACGTTGTTGTTGATGGTGACGGAGAAGGCGAAAGAAATAGCGATTTTGAAAGCAATCGGTGCGTCCGATCGATCCATTCTTCAAATGTTCATGACAGAAGGGGTCATCATTGGCGCTGTCGGGACAATGTTCGGTGTCGCCACGGGGCTCGCAGTATGCGCCGGCCTTTCGTGGTTTGGACTGCGTCTTGACCCGGACGTCTATTATATCGATCGTTTGCCGATTAGCGTCACGGTGTCGGACTTCG
This sequence comes from Nannocystis exedens, assembly GCA_945861885.1. Lineage (GTDB taxonomy): Bacteria > Myxococcota_A > Polyangia > Polyangiales > Polyangiaceae > CAMAVR01. The sequence continues at coordinate 131,184 of CAMAVR010000002.1, forward strand.
TCGCGGTAGCGCTTTCGGCCATGACGATCTGCACACTTGCAACGGTGTGGCCGGCAATCGAAGCGTCAAGGCTTCGTCCGGTTGAAGGGCTGCGGTACGAATAAGATGAATGCGGAAATGAAGTCGCCTCTTGTGCTCGCGCGCGACGTTCGCAAATCGTTTGAACATCGCGGGCGTACCCTCGAAGTATTGCGAGGGATCGATTTAGCGATCGAGGCGCGTGAATTTGTGGGAATTGTAGGCCAATCCGGTGCCGGAAAGAGCACTCTTCTTCATTGTATGGGGACGCTCGATCTTCCAACGAGCGGTTCAATTCGGGTTGCGGGCGAAGAGATCACCACGTTGCCAAGTCGGCGATTGGCGGCGCTGCGCAATCGGTCGATCGGTTTCGTATTTCAGTTTCATCATTTGCTTCCGGAGTTTAGCGCTCTCGAAAATGTCGTCATGCCGGCGCTAATTCAAGGGAAGAAACGGCGCGATGCGGAAGGGCGCGCTCTCGCTCTGCTCGAAGAAGTCGGGCTTTCAAACCGCAGTTCGCATCGACCCGGTGAGCTGTCGGGCGGGGAGCAGCAGCGCGTTGCACTGGCTCGCGCGCTGATGCTCGAGCCAAAGCTACTTCTCGCCGATGAGCCGACCGGAAATCTCGATTCGGCAACAAGTCGTCAAATTCACGACCTTCTATTTTCAATCAATCGTGACAGAGGGACGACGATAGTCGTGGTGACGCACAACATGACGCTCGCGGCCAGCATGCCGCGCGTGATCACATTGCGTGATGGTCGCGTCGAACGCGACGAAAGAAACGGCAGCGCGCCCTAAACGGGAGTTAGCCACGCTGGGTGCGATGTGTCGGACCCTTTGACCACGTCGAAGTAGCGGGCCTGCAGACGCTTTGTGATCGGCCCTGGGACGCCTTCACCGATCATTCGGTCGTCTATTTCGCGCACCGGAGTGATCTCCGCAGCCGTCCCTGTCAAAAACACTTCGTCGGCTAGCCACAACTGATCGCGCGTGATTCGCGTTTCACTGAGCGGAATGTTCATCTCTTTTGCGAGCGTAATGACGGTGTCGCGCGTAATTCCAGCTAGAATTGCCGACGACAAATCAGGTGTGTAGATGACACCTTTTTTGACGATGAAAAGATTTTCGCCCGATCCCTCAGAGACAAATCCGTTTACGTCGAGCATGATCGCTTCGTCGTAGCCAGCGAGCTTTGCTTCGCGCTTTGCGAGCACGCTGTTCGTGTACTGCCCCATCATTTTCGCTTTGACTAAACTGATATTGATGTGGTGTCGCGCGAAGGAGCTTATCTTTGCTCGTATCCCGTTTTTAAGGGCCTCTTCGCCTAGATAGGCGCCCCATTTCCACGCCAGAACTGCGGTCCGAATCGGATTGTTGGCCGAGTAAATCCCCATCACCCCTTCGCCAACAAACACGAGAGGGCGCAGATACCCTTCACTCATGCCGTTAGCGCGCAGAAGATCGACGCACGCTTTCGAGACATCGGTGCGCGAAAATTTCGGCTGGCACAGGACCATCTTGCAGGTGTCAAAAAGGCGTTCGATATGGTCGTCGAGACGAAAGATTGCTGTTTCGCCGTTGGCGCGTTTGTACGCACGAATCCCTTCAAAAGCGCCTACGCCGTAGTGAAGCGAATGGGTCAAAAGATGAACGGTCGCGTCTTCCCACGCGACCAGTTCACCATCGACCCAGATTTTTTTTTGCTTGTCGACCATTGCTGCGAACTCTCCTAAAAATGCCAAAAGAACCGCTTTGTCGGTCAAGATCACGCTTGAACCGAAAACAGTCTAGCGGCATCGTAGTACAATAATTGCTCCCGTCGCGCCGACCTATGCCTATTAAACGATGAGCGGCGCCCGAAGTAGGACATACGTCGCCCCCGCGCCGCCATCACCGCCGACTGCGGTTGCGAAAGCAGATACATGCTCGCTCGCCGCGCCCTGCGACAGCCATGCCGCAATTTCTCCGCGCAAAATTCCGTCGCCGCGAGGCGAATGAACGCCTTTCCCATGAATAATCAAGACGCAACGTTCGCCTATCGCGCGCTCCTTTCGTAAAAAGTCTCCTAGCGCGTCACGCGCTTCGTGTGCGCGCATTCCGTGCAAATCGAGCGTAGCTCCGGCTGGAATGGCGCCGCTTCGTAGTTTACGCAGCATTGTGCCGCCTACATCGGCGCGTCGCCCTGCCACGTAATGACCATCATCCGTAACTTCAAAACGACTGTCGGCTCCGCTAACGAGCGCGCGCAAATGGTCGCGCACCGATTCGGCTTCAAGATCAGCAGCTTGAGCGCGCTCTTTTTGCGTAGCTGGATCGCGGCGTATCTCGCTCGGCATCGGCGAGAGAGTCGATTGCGGAATGCGCGCGTTGTCACGCGATAGCGGCGTCACGCCGTCCATCAATCGATGAAACGCAAGTTCATCATCGGCGCAGGTTTCTGCTTCTGTTTGTTTTGGCGCTGTACGTAGGATTGGCGCCGGCTTTTTCGGCCCTGCCGTTTCCGCGGCCGCGATCTTGTCTTTCAGCTCTTTTAGCGAGGCAAACGGCGAAGAAGCCGTCTCGTTTTTAGAACGCCCCTGTTTTTTGTTCGACATCGTGAGACCTCTATGTGGAATCGCTTCGGAGCGCCCGCACGGCTGCTAGCGCGCTTTGAATGCCGGTAAGGATACCGTCCTCGTAGTGCCAGTCGGGATCGCTTAGTTCTGGGAAATCGTGTGGATTTCGCATGTCTTCAAGCGTTAGTCCTGGTTTCAGACGTCGCGCAAGTTCAAACACCTTCCCGATTTGAAGCGTTTCCATTCGGCAGAGTGTCTCTTCGACTGCGTTGAGCGATTTGTTCATTGGGGTGAGAGCTGGATGTGGGCGTTGTGGGTGTATTCTATACGCCATCGCGCTATGTGCTGGTCGTGACGAGATTTGTTATGTAACCGGGCGTACCCTTTTATGAAGGGGGCGGTTGATGACCAACGCGGCCGAAACAGAGGTCAGATGACCGGACGGCATATCATCCGGGAAGCGGAGGATCTCCAGCAGCTTGAATTAAGTCTGGAGCGCGCCATCGCGACTTCGTGGCTTGCATTTCAGCCGATCGTTCATTGGCCGGCGCGGCGTGTTTTTGGTTACGAAGCGCTACTTCGAACGGACGAATTGTCGCTGTCGAATCCGGTCGAAATCATCGACGCGGCCGAACGACTTGGTTCAGTTCATCTCCTGGGGCGAGCGGTTCGCTCTGCGGTTGGAGTTCAGCTCCAATCGACTCTATTTGCAGAGGCAACGTTCGTAAATTTGCACGCGCTTGACCTTCTTGACGACACACTTATGTCGCCGGACGAGCCGCTCTCAAAAGTTGCAAAGCGAGTTGTTCTCGAGATTACGGAACGCGCATCGCTCGACGAAATTGACGACGTGCGTGAACGCATCGAGAAGCTACGCGCGCTCGGATATCGCATCGCACTTGACGACCTGGGGGCCGGATATGCCGGCCTAACAACCATTGCTCAGCTCGAGCCCGACGTCATAAAGCTCGATATGTCGCTTATTCGTGGGGTCGATCAGGCGACAACAAAGCAAAAGCTGATCGGATCGATGACACGAATGTGCCGTGACATGGGGATGCTCGTGATTGCCGAAGGGGTCGAAACGGTCGGCGAGCGCGACGTCTTGACGCAGCTCGGATGCGAACTGCTTCAGGGCTATATTTTTGCACGACCGGCGAGGGGGTTTCCCGTGCCGGAATGGTAGCTTTCCGGCCGTGCGATGCTTTTCAAAGGGGCGAATGAGCGCTCGCATGCCATCGCGTGCTACAGATAAGCGTCAAAAAGCAACATGGCGCCGCACGTGAAAAATGAAAAAGGGAGGTCGAGCGACCTAATCGCGAAAAATCGTCGCGCGCAATTCGATTACGACATCGAAGAGCGTTACGAAGCGGGGATTGTGCTCGTCGGAAGCGAAGTGAAATCGCTGCTCAACGGCAAAGTCGATTTGGTCGACGCCTATGCAAGCGTTACCGCCGGCGAAATGTGGCTGAAGCAGCTAAACATCGGGCCGTTCGAGCAGGCGAAAGCGTTTCCGCACGAGCCGAAACGCCCGCGCAAGTTGCTGCTGCACGCGAGTGAAATCGCTCAAATTGACAAAGCGCTGTCGCGCCAAGGCTACACGCTCATCCCTTTGCAATTGTATTTCAAAGGGGGGAGAGTCAAAGTCGAGCTGGGTCTCGGTCGCGGAAAAAATACGGTCGACAAGCGTGCGACCATTGCGCGAAAAACGGCCGATCGCGAAGCGCGCGTCGAAATGGTTCGTCATTCAAAACGTGGGCGCGAATGATCAAGATTGAATGGGGGAAAGTTCACGGCGAAATCGTGTCGATCGCGGGCGATCGCGTTGTCATTCATGCCGATGGCGCAGAGCCGCCTGGAGCGCGAATTGAAACGCGAATTGTTGAAGATGGAACGATCGTAAAATTCAAAGTTCTCGGTTCCCGAAAGGGCGACGAAAATCAATTTGTGATTCAAGCGCGAACGGTCGACGTCACGCGCGAATTGCGCGATAAATTGCTCCGAATTAGCGATGCGGCGAAACGGTAGCGATTTCGGAGGTGGCGTGTGGCGGTCGCTCGTCGCGCGATTGCGCATGTCGGTGCCGCAGATCGATGAAGTTGTCGTTGCGTCGGCCAAACGCCGCATTTTGGTTATCGCGCTGTTTGGCGGCCCCGTTGTGGTCACAGGCGTGATGCTTTCGGTTGGCCATGTGCTACCGACGACCGCCGTGACGGCGATGACTGCACTTGCCGCGCTAATAGTCGGGGTGTCGGTCGCAAAACTCGAAGCGCCGCTGCGTCCGGCGCGCGGAAGATGGCTCGATGCCGCGGAGCAGGCGATTCGCGCCATTGTCGAGTGCCGACCCGAAGAAGGGGTGCCCAAAGCGCTCGCGACGATGCGTCATGTTGCCGGTCGAGGGGCCGTCTCGACGGAGCTATGGTGGTTTTCCCCGGCCCGATGTTACAGCGTTGATACGGCAGGCTATTTGAGGTCGACGTCCGGCGCGCTCCCGGCGTGGCTTATTCGCCAGGTCGAACAGGCACGTGAGGCCACATTGTCGGCGGATGATGTGGGCGCCACTCTTCAATGTACCAACAAGATTCAAGAGTTAGCGAAGCGGCCTGACTTACGGCCGATTGTGCAGTGGTATGAAGAGCGCTCGATTTTGGCCATTTCGGCGATTGTCGTCGACGGCGCACTCGAGGGGGTCGTCGTGCTTCCGCGCGGCGAACGCGACGAACCGGTGACGCTTGAAGAGTCTCGCGCATTCAGACGGCTCGCCGACGCGTTCGGCGGGGCGATGCAATCGATAGCGCGCTGCGCCCGGTCGGAAGAGCGGGAGAAAGTAACGCAGCGCCGAATGGAAACGGCACGCGACCATCTCGACAAAGTCGACCGTCACGTCGAGTGGGATGGCGAGCGTCACATTGCGAATGCCGAGTTTTTGGCCGAATCGGCCAACGCAGGGGTCTACTCTCCCGACATGCGCATTGCCGTTGAGCAGCTTCAGCATCGTGTTCGCATGGACGCTCCCGTCGCGTTGATTGCCGCACTAGGAGTGTCGCCGGTCGCGCATATCGCGCAAGCGCACTTGAAGGGGCCACGAAGGCGCGCGCCACTGATCGTTGTCGATTGTGCCGCGCACCGCTACCAGGATGAATTGTGCTGGAGCAGCGCGACGAAGTCGCCGCTGCAGCTTGCCCATCGAGGCACGCTCGTTCTCTTGATCCCTTCGTCGCTCCCTGCATCGGTGCAAATTTACATTGCTGACGCTCTCTCGACGCGGCGTGCTCCGCATGCGCAATCCGACCCACTCGACGTCGCGTTGATTGTGGCGCTGCCCGCCGCCCCCGAAGGCGCTTCATCGTCTCTTCACCCGCGTCTTGCGGCGCGTCTTCGCGATGCTTTGGCGGCACCGGTTGTTCTTCCGCCGCTAGGCGCTCGTGCGGAAGATCTCCGTTCAATTGTCCTCGCAATGATCGCACAAGAAGCGATTCATCATCGCGGCGCCCCGCTCGGAATCGAGCCGACCGCGTTAGCGTACCTTGTCAACTACGAGGCAGCGAGCGAACCGGAACTTCGCGGGATTGTCGTTCGCCTTGTTGATCGCGCGATCGCGCCAAGAATTTCATTTGCCGATGTTCTTGCAGTCGCCGGGCATGCAAAATCGGGTGAATCCCGTGACTGTCGAGAGCAACCCTTGTCGGTTGACTTTTCGGCGTGATAAGGGTCCCGGTCGGGAGAGCTCAATGTTTATACGATCGCTTGCACGTGCGGTTCGAATCGCGGTTCCAGTATCGTTCGCTTTGGCGTCGACCACATGCCACTCGAAAGATGAAAACGCCTACAAGCCGGCCGCCGCGTATGTCGGGCAGAGGCCAAATTTGCCCGTCCCGCCGGCGATTTCGAGCGCGCCGATAAAAACAGGCGATAGCTACACCGTGCATGGCGCGATTCATCATCTGCAGAGCCGCATCCACGAAAAAGAGGTGAACGGAAAAGAAATTTCGGTCATCGGTTACATCGTCGAAGAAAATATCGCGACAGCACCCAAGTGCGCTGTGCACCGGACGGGAAAAAAAGATCCCGACGGTTGCACCACAGAGATCCCTTCGTTTTGGATCGCCGACGAGGCGAACGGGAAAGGGGCAACTGAGCGAATTCGAGTGCTCGGTTGGGCGTCAAACTTTTCGAACGTCTTCGAAGCGATGAAAAAATATGGCGGTAGGCATGGCGTCAACTCTGCGCCCAAAGAGCTCTATCGCGACGAATTTTTAACGACTGAAATACCGTTTCCGCTTCCATCCGTCGGGGCAAAAATCAAACTTACGGCTCTGTATGGCTTTACCTACCGAGGTGGCTCGAGCCTCGTGTCTGATCCCAATAGTGGCCTGCTCACGTACAAAAAAATCGAGATCATTGAGCCGGCGCCCGAACCGGCGGCTTTCGCCAAGCGGTAGGGCCAAGCGGTAAGGCCAAGCGGTAAGGCCAAGCGGTAAGGTTAGCCTCGCAAGCACGGCGAATGGCTCTCGCAGCATTGCGAAATCGTCTCGAGGAGCTTTTCAAGAACGACTGGCTTTTCTTGATACGCCGCGCATGTCGTCCCTCTAAGCATCTCTTGTGTCCGCGGGTCTGCCGTCAGAAGGATCACGGGAATCCGCGATAGCGAAGCGTCGCGCGCGACTTCTGCCAAGAACTCAGGTCCGCTCATCGGTGCCATATTTAAGTCAAGCAGGATGAGTGATGGCATCCAATGCGACCGCAGGTAGTCTAGCCCCTCACGGCCACCAGCAGCTTCTATTGTTTCGTACCCCTCATCGGAGAGCGCGTCGTGAAGCGCATCCCGAATGTCTGAATCGTCGTCGATAACGAGAATCGAGCGTTTAGACGAGTGCATGTCGAACATCCTTCCTGGTAGCGGGACGATTTGTGGGAAGGCGAACGGTAAAGCGTGAACCACGCCCAACGATGCTTTCAACTTCAATTGAGCCGGCGCTCGCCTCGACAATTTGCCGCGTGATCCATAATCCGAGCCCAAACCCCCCAAATTCACGTGTCGTTACGGCTCGTTCAAACTTCTGAAAGATCCTGTCTTGGTGAATCGAATCGATGCCGATCCCTTGATCGATGACGCGAACGACCGCTTTCTTTGAGGCGTGCTTGCGTTCTACGGACAGTTCAATGCGGATCGGTTTCGATTGCCCATACTTTACGGCGTTTGCCAATAGATTTGTAAAAATTTGATCGAGACGCAGGCGGTCCCAATAGCCTTCAATAGAGGTCTCCCCGTCGACCACGATGGGGCAATTTGCTTGGCGGCTCGATTCAGAAAATCGGGCTACAACTTCTTGCACAACCTCAGCAAGATTGAGCCGTTCGGTCTCGAGTTGGAGTTTTCCGGATGCCAATTTTGATACGTCGAGCAGCTGTTCGATCAACGTGGCGATGCGCCTCCCGCTCGAGGCAACTTTGCGAAGGCGATCGCCGACGTATGCAGTAGTGTCACGTTGAACAAGACGCTGAAGGCTCTCAATTTGCATTTGCAGCGCCGTGAGCGGAGTTTTTAGCTCGTGCCCGGCGATTGCGAGAAAGTCGTCGCGCGTCTGAACGGCCGTCTTCAAGTCGCCGTAGAGCCGCGCCTTCTCGATGGCGAGACCCGCGCGATCGGCCATGTCTTGAAGGAGCAACTGATCGCTGTCGACATACGGACAGTCTGATGTAACTCGCACCATGGCAACTACGCCGATAGTTCGTGCACCAACGTTCAGCGGCACAGCCACAATGCTCCGGACGGGCTTTGAGGTGATCGACGCAAGGGCCGAATCGGTCGCCGATTCAATGGTGGGGTCGACGATTGGAATCAGAGTCGGCGCACCGGTTGCGATAACGTGGGCCGCAACGCCGGTCTTTGGAATGCGCTGCCCTACACGAAGCGTTCTAACATCGGACGGACAATTGCCTGGATCGCATGCGGCAATCGACAGCTGGTCTCCTGAGGGGTCGGTGAGTTGAATAACGCAAAGTTCACCAATCAATTCGGCGGAGGCTCGCGCCGTCGCGTTCAAAATGGCATCTGATTCTTCAGTTGCTAGCGCGAATGTTCGCGACGCCTCGGCGAGAATCCGGAGGCGGCGCAGCTGCTCTTTCACCAATGCTTCGGAGCGCTCCGCGGCAAGTCTTGCCGCTTGGGCTTGCAATAGAAGCCGCTCGTTTTCAGCTGCTTTTGTTTGAGCGGTGATGTCGCGAAGCCCGCACGACAAAAGTCGACCGGTTGCAGTTTCCATCGGACTCAGACAAACTTCGAGCGGGAATTCGCTCCCGTTTTTCCGACGCCCATAGATCGCCGGCTCGGTGCGGCTAATACGCCCGGTGGCTTCGAAATATCGATCGCGACGTTCTGCATGCCCTTCGCGCAAACGGTCCGGCATAAGCATCTCGGCAGAGTTCCCAATGAGCTCGTCTCGCGAATAGCCAAACATCGTTTCAGTTTGCGCATTCACGAACACGATTGCTCCCAGACGATTAACGACGATCATCGCATCAGGTGCAGACTCCAGAAATGCCCGAAGTTGCGAAGCCTGTTTACGCTCTTCGCGCAGTTTCCGAATCGAGGATTCGGCGCGCTTGCGCTCAGTAAGATCGAGAACAAATGCGATGCAGTTGGGCGGGTCGAGCATTGCCATTGTGGTGACAACAGGCACGCGCGTACCGTCTTTGCGTACGAGCTCCCCCTCCCACGGTTGGGCAACCCCCTCCGCGACAAGCTGTTCATACGCGAGCATGTCGCTCTGTCCGTTGTAAGGCGCGCGTACTTTTTGTCGGGTAAGCAGTCCGGCCTGAAGGTCGTCGCGCGAATAGCCAACCATCGCGAGAAATGCGTCATTTGCTTCGCTAATTTTCCCGTCCGTGGTGCAGCGGACGATGCCGATGATCCCCGCCCTGATAAGGTGGCGAAGGCCGGCCTGGTTCGAGCGGAGCGCATTTTCAGCCAGCTCGCGCTCAGCAATCGTTGTCGCGAGCTCAACGTTTTTGCGCGCCAATTCTGCAGCACGCTTTTCGGTCGCGTGTACGGCGCGCGCGCGATCCGAGATAGCGCCTCCGACGACCAGCGCGGTGATTGTCAAGCACTGCATGAACGCTTGAAGCGACTGAAATCGAACGTCGCCTGTCGAGCGGATGAATGGCCCAGTTCCTTGCACCGTCCCCACAATCCCGATCACGCAGGCGATCGCGGACGCCATTGTTGCGCCACGCAATTCAAATCGAAGTGCCGCCCATATAAAAAGCGGAAAAAGCACATGCAGCGACCGCAATGGCGGTGCATGCATGTTGGGGTCGCGAATAAAAATCGCGATGCTCGCGAAGATCAATGCAGTCGTGAGCGTCGTTGCTTCGATGAGACGACGCGCATTGTACGTAATCGGAGGAACTTGCGAAGCCCACGCAAGCAAAACCGGAGCGACGATCAAATTGCCTAATATCTTTGACAGCCACAACATTCCCCATATTCGCGGAAATTGTTCGCTGGGGATCACCCCTGCAAGTGCGATGCTTGTTGCGCCGATGGTGGAGCTAATCAAAGTGCTGAACCAAGAAGCGCCGACAACCAAAGCGCCAACATGCCGAAGGCTGAAGAACGCGCCGCCGAACCCTCCGAACGATCGCATCATATACACGCCGACAACCACCTCCAAAGCGCCTCCACCTGCGACTGCGAGCGCCAAAAGCGGAGGCGCGCCGGCGAAGGTGGCCAACGCGAAGACAGCGATGAAATGTGTCGGCACAAATTTAAATCCGCCTAGCAGGACAACCGCCAGAACGAATCCACCCGGCGCCCAGATCACCGGCACAAGGCTGCCGGGGCCGTGCATCGCAAGCGAAAGCCAACCAAGGGTCACGTAAGCAATTAGAAAGCCCGCATGAAGGCCTGCGTTGCGGATGAAAACTTTTGAATTGTCCGACATTGAGACCAATGTAGGACGGTCGCCATAGCCTTGGTAAAAGATCGCCTATCTCATTTTCGCGAGAGGGCGCGAGGTACCGGCCACGTACCGGCGCTAGATGGCTAACCGCACGAATACATCTTCTAGCGACTCGCGCTTAGAGGCGACCGACTCAATTTTTGCACCTGAATCGAGAGCGGCGCGCAAAATTTCATTGAGCGCGTGCAGCCCGTCGACTTCAAGCACGGTGGTTGCACCCAAATCTTGAACGGGGCGCCCCAGCCGACGCGCCACTTCGAGCAATGCCCCCGTAGCACCGGACACGGTAACTTCTGAGCGCTGGGCATCGTCGCGCATGATTTCGTGCATTGGGCCGCTTAAAACAACCTGCCCCTGGCGCAAAATGCATACGCGGTCGCAAAGCAGCTCGACATCACTCAGGACGTGGCTGGAAAAGAACACCGTATGTCCTTTTGCGCGTTCACCCAAAATCAGGTCGCGAACTTCTTTTCGTCCCATCGGGTCGAGTCCACTCATCGGTTCATCGAGAATCAAAAGCTCTGGCTCATGTACGATAGCGGCGGCGAGCCCCACGCGCTGTACCATCCCTTTTGAGAGAGTTCGGACCTGTCGATCGATCGCCGAGGTCATTCCTACTTGGTCGATCGTAGTCTCAACTCGCGACAACAGTCGCCGGCCATGCAGACCGTTGAGCTCTCCACAAAGCGATACAAATTCGCGCGGGGTTAGATGCGGATAAATATAAGGATTTTCTGGTAAAAAACCGACTTTTCCCATGACTTCGTGACACGGCGCCGGCACCCCGAAGAGCCGCTGCACTCCACGGGTTGGGAAGACGAGCCCGGTGAGCATTTTGATCGTCGTCGTTTTGCCTGCGCCGTTCGGCCCCAGAAATCCAAAAATCTCGCCCCGGCGAACCGAAAACGTAACCCCCCGAACCGCTTCGACGCGCCGGCCGGTCAGAGGTTTGCGAAATATTTTGAACAGTTGCTCGACCTCAACGATCGCTTCTTCTGTCATTGTTGCTTGCCCCTCCAGCGAACTCGAGCTACCTTGACGCGCCCAGTTGGTGGTATCAGAACGCGGGCCCCAATCCGGGGAGCGCGTTTTTTTTTGCCACATCGCTCAAATTCAAGCTGCAAAAGCACGTCCTGCACACGTTACCGCGATCGACAGATGTCACACTACGATAGATGATGCCCGAATCGACCCAAAAATCTGCAAACGAACCGGATAGCGCCAAACTGGCGGCGCTGACGGCGATTGCCGAGCCCATCGCGCGCGCACACGGCGGCGAAGTGGTCGATATCGAACTCCGTTTAGAAAAAACGGCCACCAAAAACGGGTGGGTGCTTCGTATCTTGGTCGAGCGGCTAGGGGCAGCAGAGAAGAATTTGTCGACAGAAGAGGCCGCGGTCGACCTCGATTTGTGCGCCGGAATCGCGCGCGAATTGGCCCCCGCCCTCGACGCAGCCGATCTTATCGAGGATGCCTACGACCTTGAAGTCGGTTCGCCGGGCATCGAGCGCGAGCTTCGAGGAGAGCGTGATTTTGGCCGCTTCAAGGGGAAGAAAGCAAAGTTAAAGCTCTCGTCTCCAGTCGCCGGGTCGAAAGTGTTTGCCGGCATTTTAGGGCCGGTAGTTGAGGGGAAGTTAACCGTGACCGACGGGAAGCGCGTGGTCGAAGTACCGATCACCGAGATCGTCTCGGCGCGGCTCGTTTTTGAATTTGGTCCGGCACCGAAACCGGGGAAAAGAAAGTAGTTCCAAAGGGAAAACAATGGCCATTTCGCACCAACCAACCGGGCAATCGGACCTCAATCTTCTTCAAGCGATCGAAATGGTCGCGAAGGATAAGGGGATCGACCGCAATCGCCTTGTAAAGACAGTTGAAGAGGCGATTTTAAAGGCTGCGCAAAGTGCGTTCGGGATCGATCGCGAGCTCGAGTCGAAATTTAACGAGCAGACGGGCCAAGTCGATCTGTTTCAGTACATGACCGTCGTCGAAGAGGTCGACGACGACGAGCGCGAGATCAGTGTCGAAGACGCTAAGCGTTGTGGCCTTGATGCCGAGATTGGCGAAGATCTCGGTTTTCAGATTTTTTGGCATCCGGCCGATGCGAAAAAAGCGGCCGAGCAAGATCGCGAGTTCGGCGATATTCTGATGGTCAAGCAGGCCCGCTCCACATTCGGGCGCATCGCAGCGCAGACGGCGAAGCAGGTGCTTATTCAGCGCGTTCGCGATGAAGAGCGCGATCTAATTTACAACGAGTTCAAAGATCGCAAAGGCGAGCTCATCAAAGGGGTCGCCCGGCGATTTGAAAAAGGGAACAACATTATCGTCGATCTAGGGCGAACCGAGGCGATTTTGCCGGTGCGCGAGCAGACGCCGCGCGAGACGTATCGCCCAGGCGACCGGATCGTTGCGTATGTCAAAGAGATCGATCGCGAAGCGCGCGGCCCGCAAGTGATTCTAAGCCGCTGCGATCCGAAGCTCGTCGAGAAGCTTTTTGAAGCCGAAGTCCCCGAGATTTACGAAGGGATCGTGAAAGTCGTCGCGGTCGCCCGAGAAGCAGGCGCGCGTTCAAAAATTGCCGTCATGAGCCGAGATAGCGACGTCGACCCAGTCGGCGCATGCGTCGGGATGAAGGGGTCGCGCGTGCAGGCTGTCGTGCAGGAGCTGCGCGGCGAAAAGATTGACATCGTTCCGTACGATCGCGATCCGGCACGATTTGTCTGCGCAGCAATCCAGCCAGCCGAAGTCACGAAAGTGATCGTCGACGAAGCCGACGGGCGGATGGAACTTGTTGTTCCAGACGAAAAGTTGTCGCTCGCCATCGGGCGAAAAGGGCAAAACGTGCGGCTCGCAGCGCAGCTTTCCGGTTGGAAGCTCGACATCATCAGCGAGTCAAAGTTCAAGCAGATGGAAGAAGAGGCGATCACCGCGCTTCAGCAGATCGACGGCGTCACCGACGCGATCGCACGAAGCATGTATCGACTTGGGTTCCGTGCTCTCGAAGAGCTTGCCGAAGCGGCCGAAACAGAGCTCGCGGGGATTCCGGGGCTCGGCGGCACGGAAGTCGCGCAGCGCATCAAGAAGAGTGCCGAAGAGACGCTCGAGCGATTGCGACAAGAGCGAATCACGCTTGCGTCGAATCGAACCGAGCCGCTCACCGGCCGTGAGCGAATGCTCTTCGTGCAAGGGATTGGCGATCGCACGGTTCAGCTGCTTGAAGACGCTGGTTACCGCACGGTCGAAGATATCCGCCGCGAAGAGGAAGATAAACTTGCGGTCAAGAGCGGGCTCGGGATCAAAAAAGCCAGGGCGATTAAGCAGGGCGTTGAGCACTTTTTGGGGAGCGAATCAAAAGTAATCGACGCCGCGCGGACACAAGCTGCATCGCGCGCTGCAGGAGGCGCTTCGCAGGATGGGTCGGGCGGTGTAGGAGAGGGCTGAGCAAACAGAAGAAGCGGGAGCCAAAAAACGGCAGCTAAGAAAAAGGCAGCCAAGAAGAAGGCAGATTGGGTGAAGCGTGGAGAGCTTGATTGCAGTGACCGATACCAAGACGAAAGAGCAGAGCGGGTCGCGACGAAGCGGCACCGAGCGCACGTGCGTCGGTTGCGGTCAGGTCGATACGCTCGATGCTTTGGTTCGTGTCGTGCTTCATGAGATCCCAAATCCCAGCGCAGGCGCTTTTATGAATGCCGTCGTCGTCGATGCAAAAGGCGGCCAATCGGGGCGGGGTGCTCGCGTGCATCCGCAACCGGCGTGTGTTGCACGAGCTTGCAAAGGGGGCTTCTCAAAAGCGTTTCGCCGCCAAGTTCAAGCTGACGTGTCAGAGCTCTGCGAAGCAATTCGTGCAGCTCTAACGCATCGAGTGCAAGGGTTACTCGTTGCGGCGCGAGGTGCCCGATTGATTGAAGTGGGGGCCGATGCAGCGTGCGAAGCGCTGCGCGCAGGTGCACCGCTCGCCGTGGTAGCAAGAGATGCGGCGTCGGTGGTAACGCGTGAGCCGTTAGCGCGCGCAATCGCCGAAGGGCGGGCCGTTGTGTGGGAAGATAAGGCGGCACTTGGGCGTGCGTGCGGTCGGCAAGATGTTGCGGTGGTCGCAGTATGCGACGGCCGCATCGCCGCCGAAATTCGTCGAGCCTGTGTGGCTGCCGATGCAGTGTTGAGCCGAGTTACTGGCTCGGAGAGTTGTTAGAAATGCAGGTTGCGGGAGGTTCGATGAGCAGAGTGCGCGTATACGAGGTTGCGAAGCAGCTGAACCTCGACCCAAAGACAGTGGTGGCTCTTTTTCAGGCCATTGGTGTCAGCGACGTGCGGAATCACATGAGCTCCGTCGAGCCTGATGCGATTGAACGTGCGAAGCGTCACCTAGAGAAGCAGAAGACACACGATGTCGTCGAAGAGCGAATTCGACCTACAGTCGTGAAGCGACGAGCGGTTGCAAAGCCAATCGAGCCTGCGCAAGCATCGGCGGTCGCCTTGCCGCCAACTCCGCCGTCGTCGCATGCGATCGACCGGGGGAGCCGAGTTTCAACGGCGCGACTGAGTGCGAAATCGCTCGATCGCGAGAGCCGTTCGACGATCGCTCCACCAGCGCCGTCTTCGGCCCGCCCATTTCACGGAAGAGGGCTCGAGGGAGACGACGAAGAGTCGATCGCCGCTGAAAAACCGCAGGTTCCTATGGATCTCCCATCGGAACGGCCGATTCCGGCGGAGCGGGTAAGCGCGCGCCGATTGAGCGGAGCGTCGGGGGAGCTTCCGGCATCGCGCGAGAGCACCGCGCGGCTGTCGATGAGCGGGTCGACAGAAGGCGTGCCGGTAGCGGCACCTTCGGGTCGAAAGTTGGCTCACTCGCGCACCGTCTCCGAGGTGGTGTCGCCCGGGTTTGAGCCGATCGAAGAAGCGTTGTTGCATTCGCAAGAGGCGATCGAGGCGGTCGAGCGGTTTGAAGAGCCGCCGGTAACACCCGATCCGGGCGCTGTTTCACCAACCGCGAGCGGTTCCGATACGCCGGCTCCGGTCCGTCCAAGCAGTCCGCCCAAAACGGGCGTGCACTACTGGGCCGGGCGTCCAGGCGTCCCGATGCCGACGGCGATTCCGCGTTTAGGTCCACAGCCAAATATGGGGAGTTCTACGCCGCGTCGTGTGCAATACGATCCGCGTGCAGGTGCTGCATCGACGCCAGCCCGGCGTGAAGTGCGTGCGCCTGGGCAGCAGTCGCGTGGGCCGGCAAATCGTGGCGGAGCAGGTGGTCAAACCGGTTTCGGACGGCGTCCGATGGCCGGCGGCATGCGTAAGGCAGGTGGTGTGTCATCGACACAAGAGATGAGCGCCCACAAAAAAGTCATTCGCATCGAAGAAAACATCACGCTGCAGTCGATGGCAGGGCGCATGTCGCTCAAATCGACCGAGCTCTTGATGAAGCTTTTGTCGATGGGCATGACAGGCGTGCACATCAACACGACGCTCGATGCCGATACCGCAAAAATCCTCGCATCCGAATTCGGATGGGAAATTGAAGATGTTGCGCTCAGCGAAGAGGCGAACATCGCGGCGGCCCGCGGCGAAGAAGTCGCCAAGCCTGACGGCAAAGTGGTCGTGACCGAAGGGGCCGATTTGCGCTCCGAGCGCGCGCCAGTCGTCACAGTCATGGGGCACGTCGATCACGGAAAGACGAGCCTGCTCGATAAAATTCGCAAAGCGAATGTCGCCGGCGGCGAAGCCGGCGGGATTACGCAGCACATCGGCGCATACCGAGTGTCGACATCAAAGGGTCCGATCGTCTTTCTAGACACGCCGGGCCACGAGGCGTTTACGCAGATGCGGGCCCGCGGGGCGAGCGTCACCGATATCGTTGTACTTGTTGTTGCAGCCGATGACGGCGTGATGCCGCAGACGCGCGAAGCGGTCAATCACGCCCGTGCGGCAAAGGTGCCTATCATCGTTGCGGTCAACAAGATTGATAAGCCGGGTGCCGACCCAGAGCGCGTGAAGCGCGAGTTGGTCGAGATCGGGCTTCAGCCGGAAGAGTGGGGCGGCGATACGATTTTCGTCAACGTGTCAGCAAAGACAGGTGTCGGAATCGAACAGCTGCTTGAGATGCTCGGCCTTCAGTCCGAGGTGCTTGAGCTCAAAGCAAACGCGAAGCGTGCCGCAAGCGGTACGGTGCTCGAAGCGCTCCTCGATCGAGGGCGAGGGCCGGTCGCGCGCGTTCTCGTACAAGACGGCACGTTGCGTGTCGGCGATTTCGTTCTCGCAGGACCAGGCTTCGGCAAAGTTCGCGCGATGACAAACGAGCACGGTAAGCAAGTGCATGAAGCCGGGCCGTCGACGCCCGTCGAAATTCTCGGTCTGTCAGAAGTGCCAGGGGCAGGCGACCCAATGGACGTCGTAAAAGACGCGAAAAAGGCGCAAGAAATCGCAGAAGGGCGTCGAGGCAAAGTGGCTCGGAGCCTCATTCCGTCGACCGCAAAAGTTTCGCTCGAAGAGCTTTCAAAGCGAATGACCGATTCAGGGCTGCTCGAATTGCGCGTTGTCGTCAAGGGCGACGTGCAAGGGTCGGTCGAAGCGGTTGCCGAAGCGTTGGCGAAGCTGAGTACCGATCGCGTGAAGCTGCTGATGATTCACGCGGGGGTCGGCGCGATCACCGAAGGTGACGTCAATCTGGCGATTGCGGCGAAAGCGATTCTTCTTGGGTTCAACGTTCGTCCCGCCGGAAAAGCGGCAATGTTGGCCGAAGAGAACAAGATCGAAATTCGCGTCTACTCGGTCATCTACTCCGCGGTTGATGACATTCGCAGCGCGATGGAAGGGCTACTTCCACCAACGTTGGTCGAACGTAAATCGGGGAGCGCCGAAATTCGCCAAGTCTTCAAAGTCAAAAACGGGGCGATCGCTGGCTGTTACGTGACGCAAGGTTCCGTAAAACGTTCGTCGCGCTCACGCCTTATGAGAGACGGCGCAATGCTTTGGGAGGGGAAAGTGGCAACATTGAAGCGCTTCAAAGAAGACGTGAAAGAGGTTGCTGAAGGGTTTGAATGCGGGATCAGCCTCGATGGCTTCAGCGAGATCAAAGAGGGCGACTTCATCGAGACGTACGAAATCGATGAGATTAAGCAGAAGCTCTAATGCCCTCTCCAGGCGTCAAACGGGCGGTTCGCGTAGCGGAACGAGTGCGAAAAGAGTTGGCGCTCGTGATCGCAACTGAAATACGTGACCCTCGCGCTGCGGGGGTCAACGTAACTCGCGTTGAAATGACCGACGACCTTCGAACCGCGCGTGTATTTTTTTCGCTGCTTACCGGCGGCGATGACCCAAAAATACGCTCGGAAGCGGAGGTCGCGCTGGCAGGGGCATCAGGGATGATTCGCCGCGAAGTAAGCAGTCGCGTCGGGCTTCGCTACGCCCCCGACCTTCGGTTTATTTTCGACAACCAGGGGGACAAAATTACAGCGGTCGAGCGCGTGCTAGCCGAGATTCGCGACGAAGAGAAGGCACGCAATAAACAGTAGTAATCGGCACCCCGAAAGGCGCGCCTTTCTAGCGAAGACGCAGGACGTACCAAGCGCCTTGCCATAAAATCATCTCGGCCACATCGATCTTGTGCAGTTGGCGTTTGATTGCAAACGTCAGCTGCGCGCGCCCCGTTGGCTGTTTTTGGGCCTGTTTTGTTTTGAGACGCTTGTTCGGCGTGATGCGAAACGACACGAACCGCACATCGTTTGCTCCGCGGAGTTGGCGATGCGCGAGTGCTACGTCTCGCTTGAACCTTGACGCGATTTCGTTTGTCCACCGCCTAGAGGTCGCTTTACCGCCCCTAATCGCGGCAAACGCCACGCGGGGCAATAGGATGTCGCTTGCCAAGTTGGCGTCACCTTGGGCGATCGCTTCGAGCAGGTGCTTTGCGCGGACGGTCACGTCATCCGGAACGATTGGCGCGGCAACGTTTCGGGCGACTATCGGCAGTGCGGCTAGGCTCGGCTCAACGATGGCGGCGAGCGGTGGGCGGATCGGTTCGACCGGCGGTTCCGTTATTGCGGTAGCGCGACTCTCCGACTTTGGCGGCGCAGGTGTGCAAGAAATTGCGCTGAGCATCAAGCAAGAGAACAAGTTGTGCCGCCAGCGCATAGGCACCTCTTAGACGATTGAGGCGGTGATGGCATACACGAACCGACACTCCGCCCGGACGATTGGGAGCTGCGCGCGTTTCCCTCAGCGGCGTCGCGTGTCAAGCTGTGAGTGGATGGCCCGCTCTCGCAAGTTCTCGCTCCCGTTGATCACCCCGGCAAGTCCGGCGCCTCGCGAGCCAATCGATCTCGAGGCGGCGCGAAAGAAGCTTGGGGGGCGCGGGCTCACCGAGGCGCTTGCCGGGTCGGTGGTTGAAGTTGATGCGCGCGGCGCGCGCTGCGCTCATGGTGTTGGAGTCGTTCTGTTTGCCCAAGGTGACGCCGTGGATGTCTGGATCGACGATGGCATCGTTCAACGAACAACCCGCGGATCGGTCAGACCGTTTGGCGGAATTGTGCCCGACAAACTTGCTGAGCTCGCAACGGACGCGAAAGAATTTGCGACGTTGTCGGAAGGGATACGCGTTCGGTTCGCGACGCGCGACGGTTCGGCTGTTGGTGGAATTGTCGAAAAATGTCGCTACGGAGCGCTAGTTTTGCGCGACGACGGAAAAATGTTCGCCATCGGCTTCCGAAAAATAAAAGCGCTGAGCCGTTCGGTTCTACTTCCAAACTGAAATCGTGCGTGAATTGCGCCGGATCCTGCGGTATGCCGGCTGTATGAGTGAACTATCAACGAACCAAAGCCTGCCGCGCCTAAATGAGGCGGCTCCAGATTTTTCAGCCAACTCGACCCATGGTCCAATCAAGCTGACCGATTACAAAGGAAAGTGGCTCGTCCTATTTTCGCACCCGGCCGATTTTACGCCGGTATGTTCAACCGAATTCGCCGAGTTCGCGCGCCGCCAAGCCGATTTCGAAAAGCGGAACGTCCAACTTCTCGGCGTTAGCATCGATAGCGTCTATGCCCACATCGCGTGGATTCGCAGCATCGAGCAGCTGCTCGAAGTCAAAGTCCAATTCCCCGTCATCGCCGACCTCGACATGAAAGTCGCCCAGGCGTACGGGATGATTCACCCTGGCGCGAGCGCGACGGCAACCGTTCGCTGCGTCTTCGTGATCGACCCAAATCAGAATGTCCGCGCGATGGTCTATTACCCAATGACGACCGGTCGCAACATCGATGAGATTGTGCGCGTCATCGACTCGCTACAACTCAACGCCGAAAAAGGTCTAGCGACCCCCGCGAACTGGAAGCCGGGCGACAGGTGCATCGTCCCGCCGCCGCCAACCCAGGCCGCCGCGGAAAAACGTGCCTCCGAAGGGCACGACACGAAAGACTGGTATTTGTCCTACTCGAAGTAGAGCGGGGGCTCTTGCGGCGGGGGGG
>CAMAVR010000003.1 GCA_945861885.1 Nannocystis exedens
GACGAGCTCCTGCCCGACAAGTGGGCCCCTGCGTCCGACGCCGCGGGGTAGATGCTGCCGCGATCGAAATGGCGCGGCGTTCTCCAGCGCCGCAGTTATCACGCTCGGGGCACGCGCTGTCTATGCGTGGTGCGTCGGACGGTTACGAATGAACCGACAAGCCTGGAGGAGCGAATGCTTTGATGTCGCCATTGGAGGACGCTGGTTTAACCAGCTTCTCTGACAAGCAATAAATTGCCTATCCGGCGGATCCGAGGTTAGACTTCGGATCTGCCGGAGAGCGAATAAATGACGTTTTTTAAGCGGAAAATCGAGGGTGAACTTCTCAAGCTGACGACCGGCTATCCGGTTGTCACGGTCGTCGGCCCCCGACAATCAGGCAAGACTACACTCGTCCGCCGAGCGTTCCCGAACAAACCCTATGTAAACCTCGAATCGCCTGACGTCCGCGAATTGGCGCAAACGGACCCCCGAGGCTTCTTGGAGCCGTATGAGCGTGACGGCGCCATCTTCGATGAGATTCAAAGAGTGCCGTCGCTCTTGTCGTACATTCAAGTCCTCGTCGACGAGCGCAGGAAAACCGGCATGTTTATTCTGACCGGAAGTCATCAGCTCGAGTTGCACCAAGCGATCTCACAGTCTCTCGCTGGCAGAACGGCGCTTCTGCACTTGTTACCGATGAGCCTTACCGAGTTGTCGGAAGCAGGATTCAAGCTCCCCCTTGACGAACTGCTTCTCAAAGGCGGTTATCCGCGGATTTTTAGTCACAACCTCGAGGCGACAAGCGCGTATCGAAGCTACTTCCAAACCTACGTGGAGCGTGACGTTCGTCAACTGATGCAAGTCAAAGACTTGACCCAATTTCAACGGTTCGTGCGGACATGTGCCGGGCGGATCGGACAACCGTTGAATCTTGAAGGACTGGGAAGCGATGTTGGTGTGTCAGCGCACACCGTCAAACATTGGCTTTCAATTCTTGAAGCATCGTTTGTTATCGTTAGGCTGCTCCCTTATTACGAAAATTTCGGCAAGCGCCTAACAAAGGCGTCCAAGCTGTATTTCACCGACGTCGGATTGGCGAGCTATTTGCTTGGAATCGAGACGGAGCAGCAAATGTCCCGAGACCCATTGCGAGGGCACCTGTTTGAAAATTTGGTAGTGACTGAGCTGGCAAAATCGCGCCTTAATCGAGGCCTGGATCCAAATCTATATTTCTTCCGCGACGCTCATGGCAACGAAGTCGATGTCGTCTATCAGGCAGGTCGGCAGCTAATTCCGATCGAAATAAAGTCGTCGAAAACTTTTACCGCCGAGTTTCTAAAACCAGTTCGCTTTTTCAATGACTTGGTTGGTGAGCGATGCGGGCCAGGTTTTGTCGTTTACGCCGGCGAGCACGAACAGACAGTCGATGTTGTTAAACTGGTGAACTACATGCATGCGGGACGGCTTCTTGCAACGCCTCATGGATGAGACCTAACCTGGTATTAGCAATCATACATAAGTCAAGTCAGGCGGGATCTCGCGGAGAGCGAGGGACGCGTACCCATCCAACCAACGCGTTGAATCGAATAGTTAACTAACAAAACAACGCGTTGTTTTGTATGGCAGATTGACAAAACAACGCGTTGTTTTATGATAGTCATCCTATGGAACGCGACATTGCGCATCTTCTTCAGAGCTGGCTTGCCTCGGCAAAACGCAAGCCGTTAGTCCTTCGCGGCGCCCGGCAGGTGGGAAAAACATGGCTGGTCCGTGATCTCGCAGCGCGATCGCGAAGGCAGCTGATCGAAATCAATCTTGAGCGCACGCCGGGTTTGGCTCGACACTTTGAGAGCAACGAGCCAAAGCAGATTTTATCGGAGCTATCGCTCGCGCTCGATTGCGACATCACGCCAGAAAATAGCCTACTATTTCTTGACGAGATTCAGGCAGCTAGCCACCTGCTTGCAAAACTTCGGTGGTTCGCTGAGGAGATGCCTCAACTGCCCGTCGTCGGGGCGGGCTCGTTGCTCGAATTTACGCTCGCGAATCACGCTTTCAGCATGCCGGTCGGACGGATTCGCTTTCTCCACGTCGAGCCGATGGGGTTTCACGAATACCTGCTTGCTCATCGTCAAAATCGATTGCTCGATGCGCTATCAGCCTGGCGCCCGGAAGATGACATTTCCGACGCGACACACGAAAAAGCAACGTTGTGGTTTCATCGGTATGCCATGGTCGGCGGGATGCCCGATGCAGTCGCCGAAGATGTCGAACATGGCGACCCACGCGCCGTGCAGACGATTCAGCGCGATCTGGTAGCGACCTACCGCGCCGATTTTGCACGATACGCGGGGCGGATGAATAGCAACATTCTCGATAATGTCATCGATGCTGTCGCTCATTCGGTCGGTCGCAAGTTTGTCTATGCCCAGGTCGGCAGCGGCGTAAAGCAACATCAGGCGAAGCAAGCGCTCGAACTGCTCACGAAAGCTCGTCTGTGCCATTTGGTCCGATACAGCGCAGCCAACGGGTTGCCACTTTCCGGCGAAGCGAAAGAGACATTCCGCAAAGCGATTTTGCTCGACGTAGGGCTCTTGCATGCGCTGCTGGGAACACGTGGCGCGGACGCGTTTCCCGCATGGGCCGACTTGGCGCCTCAAGTGCGAGGAATGCTCGCAGAGCAGCTAGCGGGGCAGCAATTGCGCCTTGTTGGCGACCCGCGCGGCGATGGCCCGGAGCTTTTTTACTGGCAGCGAGAGGGCGGGCGCCCAGGCGAAATCGACTATCTTATGGAGTTGCGTGGGCGCATCGTCCCAATTGAGCTGAAAGCGGGGGCGGCCGGCTCGATGAAAAGCCTTCATCAATTTATGTTTGAAAAGCGGCTCGACTTCGCAATTCGTATCGACTCAAACCGACCGAGCGAACAAACGATCGCGGTCACGACAACACAAGGCGATCCGGTGAAGTACCGTTTGTTGAACATCCCGATGTACATGACATGGATGATCGGCCGCGCGTAGCGGCGCTGAAATGCAACTTGCGGGCGATCCGCTAATCACGACTCAAATGCGTCGGCGAATTGATCTAGCTCGAACTTCGTCATTCCGATGGCGCTTCCGACGCTTCGCCACTTGGCAACCGCGCTCTTCACTTCGGAGAGAATTGCGTTTGCTCTTGGCAGCGGCAGCCTAAAATATCGGATGACCGATAGCAGCGAGTCGATGGACGCTTCGGGGCCCGTATCTTCCGAAATCCATGTCTTGAGTTCGCGCGCACGTTGAGGAAACGGATTGAGGTCGAAAGCCGGTGATAGCCTCCACTTGCCTTTATCGACATGCAAAAAACCATGATTATGAAGATGATCGTCGACGTTCGCGATTAAGATAGAAAACGCGATTCGGCGCCACAATTCTTCAATGTCCTTTTTTGGCTCCGCACCATGTACGCGTAGCGCGTCGACGATTTCTGTATAGGTATGTTCGTTCGGATCGTTGGCGGGGACATCGAGCATCGTGGCCGCGGAGATGTACATCGTGCGCCGCCCCTCCGAACGATCAAAGCGACGAATCAAAGCGATCGGTACGTCGTCGATGTTGACAAGGCGCGCTTCGGCGACCCGAATCCCAGCGCTTGCTGCGAGCTTCATGGCGAGCACTTCGCCCTTCGTGACGGCACGCTCGTCGGCCACGCTCGGAAATTTTCCGATGCAAAGGTGCCCATCATCGTCGACCACCGTGCACTTGGGACGCAGCCCACCCAAAGATGTTCCACGTCCGAGCAAGTAGGCGAGATCGGCGGCGGTCTCGCTATTTGTTTCGACCGCCCGCGACGATGAATAGAGCCTTCCAAGTTCGATCAGCGGAGGAACGGCCCTGCGCCCAGGCTCACTGCTACAAGCGGAAGCGAGGGATCGATCGCAAAGCGTTCAGCGGCCTCGAGCCAAGCGCGCTCGTATTCAAACACTGCGCTCTCTCTCGCCCCTTGCGCGTCGTAGCGAATCGAACCGACATGACGCGCTGAATCGCCGATATAGACTTGGATAAGGCGCTTCATGGCGACGAGGGGCCACTCTTTTTTACGCGAATGCGTTTTGGCAGGCGCTCTTGATCGAGAAGGAGCCCTTGCTCGTCATTCCGCGGATCGACGATCTTGGCGAATGCCTCGCCGACCCCTAAGACGAACAGCGCCATGGCGTACGTCCCCATCGAGACAGTTGGATCGCCTTTTTCGACGCGAAGATATGTGCTCTTCGCAACCGCGAGGCGTTCGGACATCATTGCCACCGTTAACGCTCGCTTACGGCGAGCAACGCCAATATCGAAGCCAAATTTTACGAGCGACCGTAACACCCTCGCCGGTAAAACGTCTGTAACTGCAGATCGCACGTTAAAACCTCATATATGACACCTAATATCATATTACGAATCATATATGAGTCAAGCCACGTCTCAACCCACACGCCCAACCCTCTCTGCTTTCGCGGCTTTCCGCCCCAATCGCGTTCACGCGGGCCACGATCTAGACGATCGATGCATCCACCGCGGGGTCGCTCGTTGACGGCTTGCCGTTCTCGATTCTTCCTGCGAATCGGCGGTGAAACTCCGGCAGCTCTTCGACTCGCACGCTTGTGTCGTACCAGCGTCCGCTTTTTGCTACTGGCACGATCACGCGCTCCTCGCTTTTTGGCCCTACGACAATTTGCTCCGATTGTTTCGAGCGATACGCGTTGTCGGTGACGACAAATGTCTTTGGCGTTTCGCTCTCATTTTTTAGCCGCACGATGAGCGTTTCGGCTGCGCCGTCGTAGGCGACCGACGCCGTTATCCCGCTTCCGATGCTGCCGCACCGCTCGACTCGCCCTTCGAAGCGTCGATGAAAGCCGTTCGGGCCTAGCACCCACAAATCGTATGCGCCGCCCGCTGGCCATCGCCCGACGATCGCCTTTCCGGCTTCCACTGCGTAACGGCGCGGCGGGGCCGTTAGATGATTGCGATCGTAGACGTGAAAGACTGCGCCGATGCCGCCGCTATTTACGAACTCGAGAGCGACCGATTTCCCGTTGTCGGCAATCGTCCCTTCGACGTTCAGCTCGTACGGCAGCGCGCGCGACGGACGCACACCGGGCTCTTGCGGCGGCATCGACCCGTTCGAATCGACCGGCGCATGAATCGCCGACAACTTTTCTTGCGCCGCGCGAAGCGCATCGGCCCGATCGCGACTGCATGAGATAAAGGGCGGCACTTCGCTGTTCGGCGATGCGAAATTAAATGCCGATGTCAGGTCGCCAAACATCGCGCGCCGAAACGGGCTGATATTCGGCTCATGCACGCCGAAACGCGCCTCCAAAAATCGCAAAATCGATGTGTGATCAAACGCTTGCGAATTCACCCAGCCGCCGCGACTAAACGGCGACACGACAAACAGCGGAACGCGCGGCCCCGGTCCATACGGCACGCCCGATGGATGACGCTCAGACGCATCGTCGACCGTCGATGCACCGGCGAGCTGGCCATCGACCCTCGAAGGCGGGCAGGGGGGCGGCACGTGATCAAAAAACGCGTCGTTTTCGTCGTACGTTATAAACAGAACCGTCTTGCTCCACACATCGCGATCGGCCGTTAGCGCTTCCAAAACTTGCTGCGCAAAATAGCCCCCTTGCACCGGCGATGACGGCCCAGGATGTTCGCTGTAACGCTCCGGAGCGACAATCCATGTCACTTGCGGCAGTTTGCCCGCAACCACGTCGGCGCGAAGACCGGCAAGCGTTCCGTCGCTCAACGGCGAGCTCAAACCGCGCTGAACAAGGGCCGAATCGCCGCCGCTCGCGAGCGCTTCTCGGAACGAACGAAACCCTTCGAGCGGATTGTTCGTAAAATTGTCGTGCATGTCCTGGTAGACTTTCCACGACACGCCGGCCGCTTCGAGGCGCTCGGCATACGTTGTCCAGGTGTAGCCAAGCGCCGGCGCGCCAAGATCGTCGTTCGTATTGTCGATCGCCGGGCCGCCACCTTTCCCAAACGGATCGTTTGTCCCGGTGAACGCGAAGAGACGATTCGGATTCGTGCAGCCCTGAATGCTGCAGTGGTACGCGTCGCAAACGGTGAAGGCATCGGCGAGCGCGAACTGAAACGCAAGTTCCGTGGCCGTGAAATAGCCCATCGACGGCGCCTCTTTGTGCAGGGCCCACGAGCCGAACGAACCGTGATTCCAAGCAGCGTGCGCGTCGTCCCAATGATGCGGACCGCCCGCGACGCGCTGCGCGTTGCCCGACCGCGAATCAAGATGAAACGGAAGAATCGTCACATCGGCGGCGCCGCGCTGGTGCCACACCGTCTGCCCTGAACGTTGCGGAACGGTGAACCGATCGCCAAACCCGCGAACACCGCGCATCGTGCCAAAGTAGTGATCGAAACTTCGATTCTCCTGAATCAAAATCACAACATGCTTCACGTCGGCAATCGTGCCCGAAGCGCTAGTCGCCGAGATCGCCGCAATTTCGCGCAAGAACGTCGGCAGAGCCGCAGCCCCAAGCGACGCTCCGCCCATCTTCAGAAACGACCGGCGATGAATGCGCTTCATCAAACACAAGCGTATCCGCATCGTTCGACAAGCGCGTGAACCCAGCGTGACGACTCATAAATCTCCCCGCACGCGCACTCACCCTTTCACACCGCGTGCCGCAAAGCCCACCAGTGGAAGGAAGTTCCCGTCAATCGGTCGGAGTCGAGGTCGAGGTGAAGGTCCAGGTGGGAGGAGCCTCCTCTCCCGCTTCGCGGGAGAGGGAAAGCGTGACGAAGTCACGCGAGGGTGAGGGCTCAGAGTTCCGCATCTGTGCGGCACTTCATTGGACGAGAGCTCGGTCGACGGGTGTTCTTCCGCGACGGGCGCAGACCCTCACCCTTGCGTGACTTCGTCACGCGTTCCCTCTCCCGCTTCGCGGGAGAGGAGGCTGCGGCGGGCGCTTGGTTACCCCTTCACACTGCCTGCCGTAAGGCCGGCTACTAGCTGCTTTTGGGTGAGATAGAAGAGCGCCATGACCGGTAGTGTGACGACTACTGCGCCTGCGGCGAATGCGCCCCAACGTGCGTCGTACTCGCCTACGTAACGCTGGAGTACTACTGGGACGGTGAAGGCCGATTCTCTTGATAGGAGCGTTGCGGCTAGGACAAATTCGTTCCATGCCGCCATGAATGCGAAGAGAAATGTGATGGCGATTGCGGGGCGCACCGCGGGTAGCGCTACTCGAAAAAACGCCTGCGTTTGCGTTGCGCCGTCGACGCGCGCCGCCTCTTCGATGTCGATCGGAACGGCGGCAAACGCTCCGCGCATTTGAAAGAGTGCGAACGGCACTGCCGTCGCGGCGTACACGACGATCAGCCCGAGCTGCGAATCGAGAAGATGGATCTTCGACAACAGGATGTACATCGGTATCGCGCTCGCAACCGCTGGAAACATTTGCGTCGCGATGAGCACACGCAGACTCGCGCGGGCACCTGGCAACGAAAATCGTGCGAGAGCGTACGCCGCGGGGGTTGCAAGAGCGACAGCGACCGACGCTGTGGCGAGCGCTATGACAAGCGAGTTTGCGAGTTGGTGCCAAAAGAGTGACGGATGGCCCGCCGTGCCTGAAAACACGACGCGAAAGTTTTCGAGCGAGGGGGAGCTTGGGATCGGAAACGCGCCGGCATTTGCCGCTACTCCGCGCGGAGTCAGCGCTGTGCCGACAACCCACATGACTGGATAGATCGAAAACACGACGGCAATGAGAAGAATAGCGTGCATCACCGCATGATCGATCTTCGAAAGCTCTCTCTTACGCATCATGATTCGGCCACCCGGCGCCCTCGCACTGAAATCCACGAGCCCACCGTCAGCATCGCAAAAATAATCACGGCGTAGGCCGCCGCGTAGCCGTACTGCGCGTCGCGCGTGAATGCCCACCTGTACGCTTCGGCGACAAGCGTGTCGGTCGTGCCGTCGGGCTCGCCGCCGGAGACGAGAAAGACGACATTGAACATGTTGAACGTCCAGATCGCGCCGAGCACGATCGCGGGAGCGAGCACCGGTTTCACAAGCGGGAGACTTACTCGAAAAAAGCGCTGAAGGCGCGTCGCACCGTCGACTTCGGCCGCTTCGAGAACGTCGCTTGGAACAGCGGTGAGCGCTCCAATCGTGACGACCATCATAAACGGGAAACCTAGCCAAACGTTCGTGATGAGATTCGCCGTGAAAGCCGTTGAAAAGCGCGAAAACCAGGAGATCGGCGCGATATCAAACGCGCTCAAAATCGCATTAATTGCGCCAAATTGGCGCTGAAACATCCCTTTCCAAACAAGGGCGGTGATGTACGACGGAACGGCCCACGGCAAAATTAGAAGCACTCGGTACGCGCCGCGAAAACGGAGCGATGGGCGCGACAGAAGCGTTCCGAGAGCGAGGCCGATCGCGACGTGAAGCGCGAGGTTTGCGATTGTCCAGATCACAGTCACGAGAAGCGTGAAGTAAAATGAACCGTGCGAGAGGAGCGACTGCCCGTTCGCCGTCAAAATCGCGACGTAGTTCGCGAGACCGACGTAGCGCGGCGTATCGCGCAAATTCGTGAAGAGCGACGCCCCCGCACCGGCGATAAGCGGCAGAATCACTAGCGCCAAAATCGAAAGCGCCGCGGGCGACGCGTACGAAAGACCAAGGAGCTTCCGTCGGGATGCTGACGAAAGAGACGTTTTCGCCTCACTTGGACGATCGAGTTTCGTGTGGTGGGGCATCGGTGTTTGCGCCTTCGCGCGACGAACAAGCGCAAGCGCGCCGACAAAAAGAAGCGCACCGATGACAACGAGCGCTGGCGTTGGCGACGCAGATGGCGGCGCCGGCCGAACCGCTTCGTCGTAACGTCGTCGCGATTCGGCGAGCGCATCGCGCGGCGATGCCCCATCGCGGAGCACTTTGGCGATCGCGCGATTTGCCGGCTCCCAAGCGGCGCGCATCGCGCGGTCAGACGGCATCGGAATCGCATCGCCCATGTCACCCCCCTTCACCGCAGCGACCTGTTTGCCAATCCGCGTGCGAATCTCGGCCGACTCGTCCGCTCCGAGCCACCCGGCAAACTCGCGCACTTCGCGGCGTGCACCCGTGGGCGTCACGAAAGCGGTATCGACCGTGAGAAACGAACGCATCGGGCCGCCCCCTTCGCGCAGCGGTGGTAGCGGGACGACGCGATAATCGACTCCGTTGCCAATTTCAGCCGAAAACCATGTCCCCCCGATGACCGCGACGGCGTGGCCGCTCAAAAAAAGACGTGTCACGAGCGCGCCGCTCATCTCCTCGGGAATGACGCGATCGACCGACAGTCGATGCACATACTCGAGCGCTTGCGCCGACGGCTCGCTGTCGAACGCGAACTTCCCGCTATCAAATAACCGACCGCCAAATGCGTGCAAAAATGCGGCATGGTAATACGCGCTGGTCGCCTCGTATGCGATCGGAAAAAGATCCGACGGGAGCGACGCGCGAAGACGAACGAGATCTTCAAGCGACTCGATCTTCCCAGAAAAAAGCGCGTTGTTGACGTACAAAACAAGCGACTTAGTCGCGAGCGGAACGCCGTAGCGAACACCATCAAACGTGACCGCTCGAATCGCGACATCGTCAAACCGAGCCGCATCAGCGTCAGGCAGCGCATCGCCCGCAGGGACGATCAGACGCTCGCCGAGATAGACTCCAATCCGCTCGTGAGCATCGATAAAAAGATCGGGGCCGTGACCGTTCGGAATCGCGGACGAGAGCTTCGATGCGTATGCCTCGAACGGGACGGCGAGAAGATCGACACGAACATGCGCGCGCGCTTCATAACGCTGCGCGACAGCAATCAGCGCTTGCTCTTCATCGCCTCGATACGCGTGCCAGACCGAAATACTCGCGGCGCGCGCCACCACCGGCAAAAAAACGATTGCAACGACCAAAAAAAGAGCGCGACAGGCGACGCGCATCATCGATGGTTCAATTTGCCGCATCGAGCGCCAGCCCCGTCGCTTTTGAAAAGAGATGCACCGACGACCGACTCGCCGAAAAACAGAGCTCATCTCCGTGACGGAGCGCCGCGGCAGCCACTGGGTCGACTCGCGCAACGATGCGCGCGCCGCTCGACGGCTGCACGCCGTATGCAAACGCTTCGAAACCGAGCGCTTCGACAAGCTCGAGGCGCATTCGTATGGCCGATTCGGATGTGGAGGAAACACTTTTTGTTGGAGAAATAAGCACCAAATTGTGCGGACGAATCCCTGCGATAAGCGCATTCCGTGAAGCCGGAACGCCAAACCGCGCGACATCGACCGGAACGCGAAAGCCGTCACCCACAGCAAACGGAGCGCCGCCGATCGATTCGATTGTGACCTCAAATGTGTTCATCTTCGGCGACCCGAGAAACGTGGCGACAAATAGCGAACGAGGGCGATCGTAAATGGCCATCGGCGCGCCGGACTGCTCGATCGTCCCGCGATTCATCACCCACAAGCGATCGGCGAGCGTCATCGCTTCGACTTGGTCGTGGGTGACGTAAAGCGTCGTCGTCGACAATCGCTCATGCATCCGCCGAATTTCGACGCGCACTTCTGAACGTAGCGACGCATCGAGATTGGAGAGCGGTTCGTCGAAAAGAAAAATCGCCCCTCGCCGCGCGATGGCGCGCCCCATCGCCACGCGCTGCCGCTGCCCGCCCGAAAGCTGTTTTGGATAGCGCTCGAGAAATGCGTCGAGACCGAGCATCGTGCTCGTCTCTGCGATGCGAGCGTCAATCTCGCGGCGCGGCAATTTGCGCAGTTTTAGCCCAAATGCGAGGTTTTCGCGCACGGTAAGATGGGGATAGAGCGCGTAGCTTTGAAACACCATCGCCACATCGCGATCGCGCGGCGACGCGTTTGTTACGTCACGCCCGCCGATAAATACCGAGCCGCTGTCGGGCTCTTCAAGCCCTGCAACAACACGCAGAAGCGTACTTTTCCCGCAGCCGCTTGGGCCGACGAGCACCGCGAACTCGCCAGCAGCGATCGAAATGCTGATGTCGCGAAGAACGGGCACTCCACCGAGCATTTTTGACACATCGCGAACGGCGCACTGCTCGTCGCGCGAAGCGATGCCGCGCGCCGATTGCGACGCCAACTCCCCGATCGCATGATTCATTCGAATAGCGCCCGTACCTTGTCGATAAATGTTCGCCTTTGCGGCACCACCACCTCGCCCATTTCGCGCGCTAGCTGCTCGACCGCATCGCGCTGCGATGGTGAAAGCGATGTGGGTATTTCGACCGCAATTTCGACCCGCTGATCGCCTCGTCCGGCGGCGTGGCGATGCGGCACCCCTTTGCCGCGAATCCGAAGCACGGCGCCTGGTTGTGTCCCCGACGGGATGCGAAGCTTTTCGACCCCTTCGAGCGTCGTTACGTCGACAACGCCGCCGAGAGTTGCCTGGGTGAATGAGATCGGCACGCGGCAGGAGACGTCGTCGCCGATTCGTTGAAACACTGGATGCGACTCGACGCGAATCGTTAGCAATAAATCACCGGCCGGGCGATCGACGCGCGATGTATTGCCGGCCGCCGGAACGACATGCGATGCGCCGTCTTCGACCCCTCTCGGGAGCGTTGCGCGAATTGTATGGGGCGACACCGCTACGCCATTGCCGGCGCACGACGCGCACGACTTAACCGAGATCGTCCCCATTCCGCGGCAACGGGTGCAGCCGCGCTCGGCCGTTAATGGCCCGAGCCCTCGCGCCATGGCAATTCGCCCGCGCCCTTCGCACTGCGGGCAGGTGGCTCGTGACGCACCGTCGGCCGCCCCCGTCCCGTTGCAAGGGCCGCAAGGTGCCGTTCGCTCGTAGGTCACCTGCTTTTCGCAGCCGAACGCCGCCTCTTCGAGCGTGATGCGCAGCTCGCGCTGGATGTCGCCGCGGTCGCGCTTGCCTATCCCGAAAACGCCTAATAAATCGCCTAAAATCCCGTCAATCTCGAGCTGGCTCAAATCGATGACGCCGCCGGCGAACGGGCCCCCTTCGCCAAATGGCGAGCCCGATTGTTCGGCGACATGACCTACGCGATCGTACATGGCGCGGCGCCCTGGGTCCCTCAGGACATTGTACGATGTTGCGATTTCGCGAAAACGGAGCGACGCGGTTGGGTCATCCGGGTTGCGGTCTGGGTGGTGCTGCGACGCGAGCTTGCGAAACGCCGCTTTCAGCTCGTCGGACGTGGCATCACGAGAAACGCCGAGGACCTGATAATGATCACGCGGGGGTTCATACTGCGGCATAGCGCGCGAGTAGCACAATCGAGGGCAGGTCGCCCGCACGAAGTAGTAATGTTGGCGGTCGAAACGTGGGGCGGCGGCGCGCGGGGGATGATATTCCGGGAGGAATCGATGACAGCCACCCACGCCCCAAAGCCGACCTACAATCGCCTCCCGCAGGGCGAAAGCCACCAGCTTTTAAGCGCGGTGTTGGAGCGTTGCACGCGAAACCGACGAACGTCCACGGCGGCGGTGCTGCTCGATCTCGACGGGACGTTGATCGACAACCGGCCGCGAACGTGCGCGATTTTTCATACAATGGCGCGGGATTTCTCGAGCGATCCACGCCCGAAGTTCAGAGACGTATCGGCTGTTCTCGCGGCGGTCACCGTTGAACAGCTCGCCTATTTAGCGAGCGACTCGCTAAAGCGTCTAGGCATCGGCGATGCCGAAATTCTCGATGAAATGAAGCGTTTTTGGGTACCACGATTTTTTTCGGATGAATTTCTCGATCACGATCGCCCGCACGCCGGCGCGGTCGAATTCGTAAAGGGGTGTTACGAAGCGGGGGCGACGGTCGTCTATTTTACCGGGCGCGATCTACCAAACATGGGAGTCGGCACGTTCCGAAGTCTGCGCGATCTAGGCTTTCCAATAGCAAGCCCAGGCGTCGAATTGGTGATGAAGCCAAACGCCGCAATGTCGGACGAAGCTTTCAAGTCGGGTGTATGCGCATCGCTCGCGCGGACCGGTGACGTCATCGCCGGCTTCGACAACGAGCCAGCAAATTGCAACGTGATGCTCCAAACATTCGCAGATGCCGACGTCTTCCTCGTCGACACCGACCACGTACCGGGCGCCCCGCAGCTCAACGCGTCAGTACGAGTGATTGGCGATTTCAAGCGCGAGCTAAGCTGATCCGCACTAGGAGCCTCATCAACCGTCCGTTGATGGGTAGCACGAGATCGCGGGAGCGTCGTCGCACGGGACGCCAGGCCCGTTGAGGTAATCACCGATGTCATCGTGAGGTAATCACCGATGTCATCGTGAGGTGATCACCGATGTCATCGTGAGGTGATCACCGCGGTCGGGCTGGGGGTCCATACCTGTCATCCTGAACGAAGTGAAGGATCCCACGGCTCACTGGGTAAACGCCTCTACTGTCATTTGTAACATTTTCCTTCTAACATATTGTTTTTCCAGCAAATATCGACTACGCGCGACTTTAATGCCGCGGCCCATTGCTTCGGTTTGAGGGCTTTATGCCGAAGCGGCTTGTTTTTTTGTTGTTTTCATTGATAGCCGGAGCGCTGGCTATTCCAGATCTCGCGCGAGCCGACGATGACTCGGAATCAGAGAGCGACTCTTCAGCCGGTGCCGTGGTTCGCTCGCTGGCATTTCAGCTAGAGCGAGCACGCGGATTGGTGCAGCCGACGCTTTCGCTGCGTTACTCGTCGCGCGACAAAGCGCTTCATCCCGGCGGCATCGGTTGGTCGCTCAATCTTCCCGCGATTGAAATTCGCAACCTCGACGGGCCGCCACGCTTTCGGTTTGATGTGCCCGCGTTTGGCGCTGCTACTTCTTCTTCGAACGACCGCTACGTGTACGGCGGCGAACCGCTCGTCTTTCTCGGCGTTGTCTCTGCGGATGGGCGTTCGCTTCCTCTTCAGGATGGCGAAATTGCAGCCGCGATGCTTCCACCGGCGCAGCGTGGATGGCGCGTTTTTAAGCTTCGAAACGATTCGCTTCATGCGCTCTTTTTCTTGTCGCCCGACGCCCGCTCGTGGCGCGTGTCACTCCCTTTGGGCGAGACATTGGTGTTCGGTCTCCCTGTCGAAGGGGGCCCTGAGCCAGATGGAATCGACATTGACGCGGCAAGCGGAGCCCCTTTTCGTTGGAACTTGACGCGCCGATTTGATGTTCACGGCGCCCGTAACTTGATCGCCTACCGCTGGCACCATTTTGCGCAAGTCGCAGTTTTAACCGGCATCTTTGATACGCCTCCGACGTCGGGAAATGCCGATTTTGCGGCCTATCTGCACCATACGCACCTTCGCTACCGAAGCGCCGCGATGCCGCCATCAGCCGACGGGCGCGTCTCTTCGCCTCATGTCCTTGAAGCGGTCGATGTGACGGCCAGAGTGGTCACTCAGCCGAGCGCGTTTGACCCGCCGTCGTTTGGTGAGCGTGCTGTCGTTCGGCGCTATTTTCTCGACTATGTGGCCGATGGCGATGCCGGCATGCACCTGCGTTCGGTCACACTTGAAGGCTCATCGCCAGGCGCGTTCGAGTCGCCCAACGGTGAAGTGACGGCGTCAACCGGGGCGCCGCGTATGCCGGCGACGATTTTTTCTTACGCGACGCAAACTGCAGGAGCGCCTTGGCTGCTCAGCGAGATCGATAGCGGTCGCGGGGAAAAAACGGCCTTTTCTTACGCGGCCGA
Organism: Nannocystis exedens; assembly: GCA_945861885.1. GTDB lineage: Bacteria > Myxococcota_A > Polyangia > Polyangiales > Polyangiaceae > CAMAVR01. The sequence goes on from CAMAVR010000003.1 coordinate 14,704, forward strand.
TGGATCGTCGCCCGCTCTCGATGTTCTCACGCGCGAAGTTCACTCGGTGACCGGCGGCGAGACCGAAGAGATTCACTTCGCTTATGACCGCGCGATGTATGACGAGCATCGCCTGCTCGGATTTCGAAGCGTGACGGCGACGCGAACGACCGACGGCTCCGCAAAGCGTGTGACGAAGACTACGTTTGTCGCGCCAAGCAGCGCAATGCTTGACCCGGTAGTCGCGGCACCTGGAGGCGGCGCTCCCATCGACGATCGACTTCGCGCGGTCGTCGGTAAGCCGCTATTGATCGAAGTGAGCGACGACGCGGGCCATCGCCTAAAGACGGTGCACGTGCAGTACCGCCTGTCCGCAAGCGGACGACGCGGCGGCGAATTGTCCGTCGGAAGCTACGTCAGCGCCATCGACACATGGCTTTTCGACGCGTCGCAAGTGGCGCCCGCGGTGTCGAACGTGACGATGCTGTCGGTCGATGCGGCGAACGGCTGGGCGCTTTCTGCGGCCGTCGATGTTGGCGGCGCTGGAAGCGTCCATTTGCGCACGGTGCGCACGGAAGACGCGTTTGGTAATGAAGTGATGCGCCGCGACGAAGGGCGCGGAGCCCGGCTTGACGACGGGGTCGTCACTGTGCGCGAGACGGAGACATTGTCGGCGCTACGCGGCGCATGGGGCGTGCGAATTAAAAGCGTGTCGCGCGGCGGACGAAAGATCGCTCTTCAAAACGATTCGTTGACCGGCGAATTGAGCGACTTTTCGTCGCTGCTATCCAACACCGAGCTCAGCGCATTTGAATCAAAGCGAACGTCAAGGCCCCCTGACGCCATCGGAGACGGCGCGCGCGTGCACCACGCGGGCGCGATTTACGATGCATGGGGGAATCAAACCAGAGCGGTTCAAGGTGGTGACGCGAACTGCGTTTCGACGCTATTTGACCCCAAATACGCCTTTTTAGCGATCGAAACGCGCACGTCACCACTCGGCTGCGAAGGGGCATCGAGCGAAAGCGCATGGCGCACGCGTCGACGATTTCAATCGGTGCGCGCCGAGCCGGTAGAAGTGCTCTCGCCAAACGACATGCTTACCCGCGTCGATGTCGACGCATTTGGCCGCGTCACGTCAGAATATTTGCCCGACCCCAAGATGGCGCTCGCCACGTCGCGCGAGCCTTCGACGCAGGTTGCGTACGATGACGGCAAGACGTCGCGCATTCGCACGACGACGGTCGACCCGCAATCGCGATCAACGCCAGGGCGGAGCGTCGCGCCGTGGCCGTTTGGCCCAAGAGCGAGCGAGACGCTTCGCTCAATCTGGACGGTGCTCGACGGCAGAGGGCGCGTTCGGTGCCGACTAGCCGAAGGCGACCCTGCGCATGGCGAGCGAGGCTGGCTTGTTAGCGAAAGCGTCGTGCGCGGCGCGAGCGGTATTTTCAGGGCCTACGCGCCGTTTTTTAGCGATGCCGATCCGCGCAGCGACAGCGCGTGCACGCCTCCGAGCGGCGCCGCGTTCGTCGAGACGCGCTACGACGCGTTCGGCCGAGCGACCGAAGTGCGCGAGTTCGATGGCGCGCGCGCTCAGGGGAGGACATTTCACGCACTGAGCGTCGACAAGACCGACGCGAGGCGCGACGCCAAAGGGCTCGCGCCGCTCTCAATCGCATTCGACGGTCACGGCCGCGTGTCGCGAGTGACCGATCCCACGGAGTCCGAAGGGAAACGCGACACAGTCTTCATCGACAACAGGTACGAGCTCACCGGCGAACTTTTATCGGTCACAAAGAGGCATCAAAATGGCTCTGAAAAGGCCGTGCGCACCATGGCGTACGACTCGCTCGGAAGGCTCGTCCGCAACGACGAGCCGAACGCTGGAACATGGCGCTACGCGTACGATCGCCATGGCTGGCTTGTAGGCACGTCCGACGCGCGCGGCTGCGGCAAAGACATCGCGCACGACAAGCTCGGCCGCATCGTGTGGGAAGACTACAGGCCGTGCGAAGCGCACCACGAAGCGTATTCGCCGCCGAGCGCAAGCGGCGACGGCACAGAAGTTTTTTACCTGTATGACGCGCCGGAAGCTGGGGAAATCGAAGCGTTCGGCGAAGCTGACGAGCGTCGCTACATCGGCCGCGTCGCCGCAGTCTACGATCGGGGAGCGCACACGCAGTTTTCATACGATGGTCGCGGACGCCCTATCGGCACGCGCCGACGCGCAGCAAAGCCGGAAGCGTCAGCAAACTTGTCCGAGCGCTATGCAGGCCATTTCTTCGAGCAAACAAGCGCGTTTGATGCTCTCGATCGCCTCGTCACGCAATCAACAGGAGCCGACGATCCAGAACTTTTCGAAGCGGGGAAAAGCGCCATATCGCTGCACTATTCAATGCGAGGCGACGTCGATCAAGTCGATTCAAGCTACGGCGCGCTCATCGAAAGCATTGAGTCCGACCCGTTCGGCGCAGTCACAAGCGTGCGCTACGGAACGGCCAATCATCACACGCTCACGATGGCGTACGACGCACGTCATCGCCTAAAAACGCGTGAGCTCGTCGGCATCCCGCCGCGCGCCCCACGTCCCATCACGGGGGGTCAGGCTGTGCTCGCCTGGAACGAACTGCACTACGACGCTGCAGGCGATCTTATCGCGATCGACGACCGTCGAGACGCAACCGAATGGCCTCGCGGCGCAAAGCCGGCGTCAAAAGCGATGCGCTACGACGGCGCGGGACGCCTCACGCGAGTCGACTATGCGAGCCGCGGCGACGCCTTCGTATCGACCGGAGTCGAAAGCCGCTTTGCCGCGCCGTCGTCGCGCATCAGACAGCAAACGTTTGGCTATTCGTGGCTAGGCGACATGACGTCATCGGACGACGACGCCCACGCATTTTGGCAGCGCTCCTCGGGGCAATTAACCTACGACGACAACGCACCTAACCGACTTGTCTATGCCGACGGTGAAAGCGAATCGGCAATGCTTAGCAGCGACGCCGCAGGAAGCACCACAGCGATCACGCTCTCAACCGATGCCGACACCGTCTGGAACCTGCCGCGTGGAATATTTCAAACGCCAATTCAAACGGTAGCCTACAAATGGGACGAAGTAGGGCGGCTCGCGAGCGCAACAAGGTGGGGCGCCATCTCAACGTCGCTCACAGCCGACCCGCCCGAAGTGACGATCCGCTACGTGTACGACAGCAGCGGCGAGCGCGTAAGAAAAAGCGTAGCGCGCAAAGGCGAAGTAGAGACGCACACCCTCGATCTCTTTCCCTCGCTCCGCGTAGCGGAAGCACCGTTCAAGGCGGCAGCAAGCGACTACGAGCGCATCGGTCACGAGCAGCTACGCCTCGCAGGAGTAGCGCGAGTAGTGCCGAACGAGGCAACCGAAAATAGGCCGAAAACAAGCATATTTTTCGACTTTACAGACTACCTAGGGTCGACAGAAAGCGTAGTCGAAAAATCAACCGGCGAGCTAGTAGAACGATCCACCTACGCCGCCTACGGCCAGCGAGAGAGCCACTGGCAATCGCCAAAATGGAAAAACGCAAAAGCACCCTGGCGCTTCACCGGAAAAGAAGATGAAGAAGAAGTAGGCCTAATCTACTTCGGAGCACGCTACTACGTACCAGCCCTAGGCCGCTGGCTAAGCGCCGACCCGCTAACCATCCACGCCATGGCAGGCGACGCGAATCCCTACGCGTACGTAGCGGGCCGAGTCTTCTCAGCAACCGACCCAACCGGCCTAAGAGGCACGGTATGCGGCCAGCCACCCCCATGGGCAATCGCATCAAACGGAGGAGGAGTCAGCACAGGATTCCCAACCGAAGGCCCAGACCTATCAGGCCCCGACGGCCCCTCAAGCGGCCCAGTAAAAACCGAATTCATCGGCTACAGCCGAGAGTGGTCCCTCGACCCCAACACCGGAAGAGGCGATTGGGAAGATGTCCCCGTCTACCGAGCCGTCATCGAGCCAGGATGGATGGATCGCGCGGCCGAGGCCTTCGGTGAAGCATGGCACAGAGCAACAACGCGCGACCCAAATTTCATGGGCGGAACAGCCTTCGCAGGGCCGATCGGTCTTGTTGCAGAGGGGGTGGAGGCGTTTGAGGCAGTTTCGCAGACCTATCGAATTCTCGACGGGGTCCGTCGAGCAAAAGCTGCCCAATTGGTAGGGTTGGAGACCATCTCCGCGGAAATTGCAGCTGGCGAACAGACGGTTGTAACGACGGAAATCGAAATTCGAGCGTTGCTTTCACCGAAAGCCGTGATTGACACGGTCAGTGAACCGTCGTTCTTGCCGCGCTGGCTAAACACGTTACGACAGATGGCGAGCGGTTCGGAGCCGCCCCCAATTCGAATTACTCCAAGTTCAACCGGAACACCGATTAACCTCATTCGTATCGGGCGACCTTGAAACGGAGGTGCGGACCATGATTTCAGCAGAAAAGTTCAACAACGCGCTTGCGGCTCTTAACGCCGTTCTCGTGGTTGCTCGATCGATGGCCTACGATGGACGAACAGGCGAGGTGATCGCGAACGTTTTGGACACCGCCGAGTATTTGCCTCGTCTCCTTGCCGACGCCGAAGATCGAACTTCGGAGTTTCGCGACAACCTCGCGGGATTGGTCTCTATCGATCCAATGTTCAAATTTGCCTTAGAGCGTTTCGATGATGAGAATCTCGGGCGGTGGTGAAGAGCGGCGGGTTTCAACCGCCGCTCTCTGCGGTCTTCGGTTCGCGAGTTGGTGCGTAACAATGGGGGGGGGGCACGCGGCAAGCGGAGCCTCTGGGCGGGAGGAAACATAACGCTTGCGTTATGTTTAGCGAGCACGGGGACCCGAGGCGCAGGGCTTGCTCGCGGCTTGCGCTTCGGTCTTTGTTGCAAGCCCTGTGCTCGGGCAGATCGCATAAGGCTGCCTTATGCGATCTGCCGTGCGGAGCGACTCCTGGCCAGAGGCGGAGCGCAAGTTGGGAGGCTGGCGCGCTTGCGTGCGAGTGCGAGCCCCGACTTCTCAAGAAGGTCAAGATCGGCCACGTCGCGATCGGCACGCCGGTAAAGCCCATGGGAAAGCAGTTCGATGAGCCCTGAATCGCGAAACCGATAGAAACGATGCTTCGTAATGCCAAACGCCAGCGCATTTGCATAGGTAAATGTGGCCTTCAGGGCGCGAGGAAGCACCGGAATAGTTATCTACAGCACAAGCCTTCTGCCAACATCTATTCCGTTCTGTTAACCTGATCCCCGGGACGGAAGAGGCTCCAAGTGCCGCCCAGAGGACGGACGGCTATTTGCGCCCGTAATCGCTGCGATTGAATGTCACGTCGCCTAAATTTTGCTCCGCCATTCGCGCGCGAATCGATTCGACCGTTAGTGCGAGCACATCGAACTGCGTTGTCGGCGCGTAGTACTCTTCTTCCGTCACGTCACCCAGGGCGGCAAGCCGCGCGTCGATCTCTTCGCGGTATGCTTCTTCTGTTTCGAGATGCGCGTGCCACCCCTCGGCCGGCTCGAGAGTTAACGCTTCGCGCGCCATGCCGATCGGATTGAACGTTACGAATACGTAGGTCATGTCGATTCGCCAGCCGTCTTGGTCGCCGACAGCAAACCACTCGCCACCATAAGACTGGCGCATGACCTCGCCCAGATAGGCGCCGATAGCGCCTTGCACCAGTTCGATCGCCGCCGGATTTGCCGCAATTTCGGCCCGACTGTCGCGAACATACTGATCGATGAGGCTCAGCGTATCGGGTGTCCCGTCGAGAGGGATTTGATAGCGCGTTGTTACAAATCGCGTGCAGGCGGCGACGAGCTCGAGCACCGCCGGGGGGGCCGGGGGATTCAGCAGTGAATCACCACGTGAATTATCGTTATTTGCGTCCATCCTGGCGTTTCTTTCGTGGTTTTGACCGGCATCCTAGCAGAGAGCGTTCGCTCGCCTTTCAGATAGGGTCAGTTCAGGCTACAATTCGCGCAAGATGCGTCTCGGGATTTTTAGCGATGTGCACGCGAATTACGAGGCGCTGAGCGCCGTGTTCGAAGCTTATCGTCAATCGCAAATCGATTTGTACTACTGCCTTGGCGATACCGTTGGTTATGGCGGCTCACCAAACGAATGCGCCGACATGGTGCGCGAAGTAGCAAGCCAAACGATTCTCGGAAACCACGATGCCGCCGTCGCCGGGCGGATGGATTATTCATATTATTACGAAGCGGCAAGGCACGCGCTCGATGTGCACGCGTCGATGCTAACCGCTGAAAATCTCGCCTGGTTGCAGTCGCTCCCATACGAAGCGCGGCTCGATGAATTCAATGTTTTGTTGTGCCACGGCTCGCCCGCGCATCTCGAAGAGTTTGAGTACATTTTTGCGCCGGAGCAGGCGCGCGAGTGCCTCCCAATTTTTGAAAAGCTCGGTCACATCACGCTGATCGGTCATTCGCATTTGTGTCGCGTTTTCGAGATGACCCCCTCTTCCGTCGATGAGCTTCCGGCCGAAACTTTTATTCTCGCACCCGACAAAAAATACATCGTCTCCGTCGGCTCTGTCGGCCAGCCACGCGATTTTGACAACCGCGCGAGCTTCACAATTTTTGATACCACCACGAAGCAATTTGAATTTCGTCGGGTCGAGTACGACATCGAGCTAGCGGCCGATAAAGTCCTGCGAGCGCGCCTCGAGCGAAACTTCGCCCATCGACTGTTCATCGGCGTCTAAAAACTGTCGTAAAACCGAGCCTAAAAATAGGTCGGTCGACTTTTTTTCGCCGTTCTCTTGGCAACTGAACAGACATGCAGTAGCGTGGCTTGACCACCTAAAGGAGCTCGTCATGGAAGACAAGAATCGCCAAAAGGCTATCGAACTCGCCGTCGCCAGCATTGAAAAGGAGTACGGCAAAGGGTCGATCATGCGGCTCAAGCAAGGTGAGATGCTCAATGCCGATGTGGGGACAATCCCGTCAGGCAGCATTGGTCTCGATTTAGCGTTGGGCATCGGCGGCTATCCACGAGGGCGCATTATCGAGATTTACGGGCCCGAATCGAGCGGCAAAACAACGCTAACGCTCCACGCCATCGCAAGCGTGCAAAAGCTCGGCGGCGTCGCCGCATTCATCGACGCAGAGCACGCTCTCGATCCAGCCTACGCCCGCAAACTAGGCGTCAAGACCGATGAGCTGCTCGTCTCCCAACCCGATTTCGGCGAGCAAGCGCTCGAAATTGCCGACATGCTCGTCAGGTCGGGCGGAGTCGATATGGTCGTCATCGATTCGGTCGCCGCACTCGTGCCCAAGGCCGAAATTGAGGGCGATATGGGCGACAGCCACGTCGGCCTGCAAGCGCGGCTAATGTCGCAAGCGCTCCGAAAGCTCACGGCAACCGTAGCAAAGTCGAATTGCCTGCTCGTGTTTATCAATCAAATCCGTATGAAAATCGGAGTGATGTTCGGGTCGCCCGAAACAACAACAGGTGGCAACGCACTCAAATTCTACGCGTCGGTCCGGCTCGATATTCGGCGCATCGGTGCGATCAAAGAGGCAGCAAGCTCATCCGATAAGCGCGAGCCAGCCGTAGTAGGCAATCGCACACGAGTCAAAGTCGTAAAAAACAAAATGGCGCCCCCCTTCCGAGAAGTCGAGTTCGACATTTTATACGGTCAGGGGATTTCGAAATCAGGCGACATCATCGACCTAGCGACCGATCTGAATTTGGTCGAAAAGAGCGGCGCATGGTTTTCGTACCAAGGGGAGCGGATCGGCCAAGGGCGCGAAAACGCAAAGACATACCTCGAGCAACACCCCGAATTAATGGATAAGCTCGAGCACTCAATCTTAACGAAGCACGGGATCAAGCGGCAATTCAGCGGCGCAGCAGCCGACGCACCCGAGCCAGAAGAAAAATCTAAAAAAGCGGCACCAACAAAAGCGGTCCCCGCAACTAGTACCGCAAGTTAGGGCTGCAAGTTTAGGGCGTGATCTCATATTCTGATCTGCCCACGTAAACGTGCCCGTGCCCGTAAACGTGCCCGGCTGTTTTCTTGCGCGTCTCGCCATCAAGAAAGCAAAAACCGGGCACGTTTACGGGCACGGGTACGGATCAGATTTTGAGATCACTTTCTAGCACCTGCTTGCCTTACGAACTTCAATAATGCATTACGGCCCTGTCACGCCGCGTTGGCGGGGCCACTTATTGCATCGGAGTTCTTATGACACGCATATTTTTAGCAGTTGCAGCTGTAGCGTTGACAACAATTGGCGCCGGCGAAGCCATCGCTGGCGGCTCCAACGAAACGGCAGCTTATGCCGAACCGGCGTTCGAATCGCTCACTCCAGCCGAAGAGCAGCAGCTACTTGCGGCCATCGCGTCGCGCGGGGCGGTAACGCAGCGGAATTACTACTACCACTATACGTTCAAGCAGATTGCCTGCGATTTTGCCGCGAAATCATGCACTCTTACGGCTGATTTTATTCGCCAATTCAACCGGGGCGGGACACTTACTCACGAAAGCGTGCAAGTAACCGCGCTCGGTTTCGAACGTAAAGCTGACGTCTTTTCACCGGTCGAAGTTGGCGAGGGGGAGGCCCCCCGAGTGAAGTTAACCGAGCTCTTCCTCGACAACATGGGGATCCAAATGTGGCTGACCCAAGAGAGGCTCGACGCGAACCCGAAAGCTGCATACTAGTCAGCAGCTGTTTGTTGCGGTATCGAGCCGTACGATGGGCGAAGTGGGAATGAAGAACTTTGCGATCATGCGTCACGGGCCGGCCGAAGAAGAGTCTTCCTCGGGGCGTGACGAAGATCGCGAGCTAACAAAAAAAGGGCGCGAGCGCGTGAAAGCAGTAGCCGAAGCGCTCGTGGACGCCGATGAAGCGCCGGGGGTCATCGTGACAAGCCCCCTTGCCAGGGCGCTTCAAACCGCTGAAATCGTGGCTAAGGCGGCCAAAGTGCCCGTCGAGATCAACAGCGGGCTCAAGCCCGACTGTCCGCCCCGCAAAGTGCTCGAAGCGTCAAAATTTGGCGCACGCGGTGAAATGATCGTCGGCCACGAACCGTCGCTCTCGGCCCTGGTGGATGAGCTGCTCGAGCAGTGCAAAGTCGATTGGCCGGGGCGATTTTCGATGGAAAAGGCGATGGTCGTCGGTTTCGGCCAAAAGGAGGGCAAATTGCGCCTCCGCTATGTCCTCGAACCAAAAGGGCTTATCTGGATTTTTGATAAGAGAAAAAGCTAGCGATCGAGCGACGTGCTAAAGAATTGGCGTCGTGAAAATCCGGGTGGTCGAAACAGGCGACGTTTACGAAGCAGGCGAGAAAGATGACCTGCTTGAAGTCTTGCAGCGGAATAGCTATCCGATTGCCACGTCGTGTGGTGGCGTCGCATCGTGCGGGCTCTGTCGCGTAACTGTGGTCGCTGGCGCCGAGCTGCTCACCCCGATGAAGTCGCAAGAGGTCTACCACCTCGGCAACGTGGCGCGCATTGTCGGGCTGCGATTGGCCTGCCAAACGCGGGCTCCTGGCACAGGCGAAGTGTCGATCAGCGTCCCCGCGGTCGACGACGTCGAAGAGCGAAAGCGCTCAAAAGCCGATCGCGCGCGGGTCGAGCGGGTGAAAGAGCGCGCGGGGCGCGCCGGCGCACGCGAAGAGGGCGAGCGAAGGGCGGAATCTCCACTGGCGGTCGGTGCGGCATCTGCATCAGGGCCGGCTCACCGGAAAAGCGTCACCGACAACGCGCGCGGGGCGCGGCGCGAGCCGATCGAGTGGCGCCCACGTGTTTTGTCCGGAAAGAAAACCGAAGGGTAGACGGTTAGACTCAGGGAGCGGTGGGCCACAACACCCCGAAATCATAAATGGATTGGACCGAAGGGCCATCGGTCTAAAATTCCGGTACAGTCGTTGCCAATGCGATCAGCTTTTCGACCCTCTCTGTTCATCCCACTCGTCGCATTGTGCGCCTCATGCGCCCATGTTGCGCCACCACCCCCCAAAGCGCCGCCGATCGACGATGCGAAGGGCGAGTCGTTTACGCATCATTTGGGGTCGTTTCACGTCGCAAGCGTAGGCGAATATGCGATTGGCCCGTTCTTGGCGGTTGGCGGTGACAGCGGCCTCGTGGCCTACATAGCCAATGGGCGCGATTCGGGGCATCGCGATCTGGTCACCGTTCCGGTGGCGCGGTACGGCGCGCCGTCGCGCGACCCAAAAACAAGCCTTGAGCTCTCGGGCGACACAACGACGCTCGTTTTCCGTGCCGGTGCAAACACTGTCGGGCCGCGGCGATTTTTTGCCGGTTGGGTGACGCTCACCGACCGCGGCTCTTCGCTGAATTGGACTGCGCTCGGCCCCGATGGTGTTCCGTTCGCGGAGCCGGTCCGCATCGCCGATACGCGCGGCCATATCATATGGACCGATCTCGTGCCGACGCCCGAAGGGGGCGTGATCGCATGGGCCGAAGATCGCGGTGGCGGCGCGACCGATGTGCTGATCGCTGCCATCGGCAACGACGGAACCGTGACGTCGCTTCCGATGCAGCTCGCAAGCCACGCCGTCGCATGGCAGTTGGTGCCGAGCGGCAGCGGAATCGGTCTTGCGCTCGCACACTCAAAACGGCGCGCGGCAAACGGACCGACGAAGGAAGGGGCGATGCTCACTTGGTACAAGCTCGACTCGCTCGGGCACCCGGCCGCTGCGCCGGCGACGGTGGGGCAACTTCCGCCTGATACGTTGGCGTTCGATGCGGCTTCGTCGCCGCATGGTACGTATTTTGCGTGGACCGATCACACTTCACCGGAACCGCATGTCGCAATCACATACCTCGGCGCCGAAGGGCACGTCGATGCGCGCCGTACTCTTCGCGACCCTTCGCGAGGCGGCGCGCTGATACGCATGGTCGAAGGGACGAGTGGTCCGGTGATCGCGTGGCACGAGTTCGATCGGGCGGCGATTCAGCGCGTTCACATCGAGACGCTCGGAGGCGGCGCGCAGATGCACACCACACACGAGCGGATTTTAGAGCTTGCGAGTCTCGCATCGTTTGAGCTCGGCGTAACAGGCAACGGCATCGCCGTGATTGCCAAAATGCCAGTCTGCCCGTCGGGCAACGATTGCGGCAATTCACCGGTCGAAACAACTTATCTTCGGTTTGATTCGAATCTCACCAAAGAGCAGCGAACCGGCCTGCGCGTCGGCGACCAGATTGAATCGCCGGCCCTCGCGTGGAGTCTCGGCTGCATGAACACCGACTGTCTCGCACTCGCGGCCGCGAGCGGGCGACCGACGCCGATTCACACGCTCAATCTCTACGCCAACTCGATGTCGCCGGTTGTTCAACCGCGCCTTGCGCAAAAAATCGAGCCGCACATCGGAACGATCGAAACGCTCGCGACAATGCGGCCGGTGATTGAAGTCGCATCGACAACCGTTCACATGCCCGCACCGATCGCCGCGGCGCCCGCGCCACATGGCGAAGCGGCAGCAAAAGCGGCGCCGGCCGCACACGCAAAGCACGCGGCCCATTCGGTCACGCTGCTCGCGCTTCTTTCCAAGCCAGAGGGTGAGCTTGTCGGTGCACGAAAGCGCGGTCGCGACACGGCATCGCTTTCGGTTCTCGCGCTGGGCGACCATGCGAGCGGCGCAACTCCTCAGCCAATTGCAGACGATGTCTCGCCGTTTGGCGGCGTCGCAATTGCCGCCGGAGGGGCTCCGAGCGATGGCGCTGCGGTCGCATGGGCCGCCGTCGAAGAGGGAGAAGCAAGCATTTACGTCGCGCGCGTCGACGGGGCGGGGCGGCGAGCGTCGAAACTGCGGCTCGCGAAATTTCGAGCGACGCCGGGGCGCGTTGCAATCACATGGAGCGCGGGGCGGAGCGGAAAGTCGGAACACGTGCCGGGGTGGATCGTCGCGTGGATCGAGTCAGAAGGGACCGTGGGGTCGGTACGCGCGACGAAAGTCAGCGTCGACCTGCAACGATTGGCGCCAATTTCCCGCGTAACATCGGCCGAAGCCGACGCGAGCGAAGTCTCCGTCCTCGGACGAAGCGACGGAGCATGGGTCGCGTGGAGCGACGCGCGAGGCGAGGGGACGAACGGAGTCGCCGACATTTTCGTGTCACGCATCGGCAACGATTGCGCGCGGGTGCTCCCCGAACGCAGGGTCGTCGCAACTGCCGCCCATTCAAGGTCGCCCGTGCTCGCACGATGGGGCGGCGGCGTAGCGGTCGGGTGGATTGAAGACCACGGACACGAAGGGCACTCCGAAGGCGGGGTTTACGGCGCGTACATGATCGGCATTGCGCCGAGTGGCGAGCCAACGGGCCACGTCACAAAAATTGCCGGTGGCACCGAAGCGACGGTTGGCGGACTCACGCTGAGCGGTCACGCAAGCGGCGACCACAGCCGCGGCGATCTATTGCGCGGCCTCGTCGTCAGCGAAGCGGTAGACCCGGACGCACCGCAAACAGGCCGCCACCCGCGCAAGCGGCTTGTCCTCGAAGCGTCTGAAATCTCAGACGGCAAGCTAAAAGTAAATCGTTTCGTCTCGCTCCAGCTGGGCGCGGTCGATGTTCCAATGACAGTCGCCGGCGACGACATCTACTTTTTCGATGCGGGGCCACGAGCCGACTATCGCCTACGCCGCGCGCGCTTCACCGCGAATAAATAGGCCCACACCCTAGTCTTTCGCGGCGGCGGTTACTTGATTGCAGGAAATCAGCGGCGCCGTCGGAATTCCGAAGTCGAAGCTGAACTGAGCGTTGTCAGTGCGCACTCCTGCGGGGCCCTTGAACTGTATTTTGTTCATCGGCAACGACCCCTTCCAAGCCAAAATGCCATCGATAATCACTTGGAGCTCGCCGTTCGCCGCCAATTGCGCCGCCATGATCCGCTGCTCACCGCGCACAATCGGCTTCACCGAAGCGGGCCACGGAATCGACGACCGATAGGTCGAGTAACCGCGATCGGAACACTGCTTGTGGGTTGTCTGCCCCGGATTATTTTTCACTTGGACCCAGATTTTCGTGTCGGGGACCAAGTGCCACATGATGTAGATGGAGTTGCAGGTGTCCTGCGATCGCAGTTTTACTCCGATCTGCATTCGGGGCGTGCCGTCAGCCAATAGTTGCTGTCTTGTTGTCGGTCCGTTGTACGTGAACTTTACGACAGCGGCCTGCCCGTCGCCGTTGCTGGCAGCGACGGCGCGCGTCTCATCGTCGGTGACCGAAAAATGTTGTGCTTGGCCGTCGATCATGCCGGAAGTCGAACAGAGCTCGCCTGCTGCTAGCCACTTGACCGAAACGCCCGTCCCGAGCGGCGAAGCAATCGCCCGCGCCAGAGCGGGAGCCAGCGCGAGACTCAGCGGCTGCGTCGTCGAAATCGTCGCGGTGGACGCGGTGGATCTGAAAGGTTCGCTCGACGACAAATCGGCCGATCCGCTCGAAGGATCTGCTTCCACATTGTCATCGCCGGCGCCCTCGTCTGAGGGGAGGGGTGTGATGTTCTCCGCTCCCGCAGGAGGGGCCGCCCCTTGCCCGTCAATACATGACCCTAAGAAACATGGGCCGAAGAACGAGCCCATAAGAATCGGTACTACTATTGAAGTACGCATATTTACCTTAAGTATGGGCAGCTGGGACAACCGACGCCATCGCCCCTCAGAAAGTGGGTCCTACATCCGGCTACGACCTGGTGAAGTTCGCTACCTGCCGCCTGTCAAATTCGTGACGCGTGCGAAATTGCGCTTCGAATCGACGCGATGCCCGCGGAAATCCGCGCTTCGCTCGTCGCGTAGCTAAAACGTACGTATCCAGGCGCGCCGAACGCCCCACCGGCAACCGTAGCTACACGCGCGCTATCGAGAAGCCACGACGCAACGTCATCGTCAGTAGCAATCACTCTATCGCCCGCTTTGATGCCATAGAGCCCTCGGCAATCGGCAAACACATAAAACGCCCCCTCTGGTTTTCTACATCTGACACCAGAAAGCGAATTGAGACCCGTCACCATCACATCTCGACGCGCTTCAAATGTTGCCCGCATCGCGTCAAGCGCATCGCGTGGGCCTGTTAGAGCGGCAAGTGCGGCCTGCTGCGCCACCGCCGTTGCGTTCGTCGTGCTCTGTCCCTGAATCGTTTCGATCGCTTTTGCGAGTGCCACTGGCGCAACCGACCATCCGATACGCCACCCGGTCATTGCAAACGACTTTGACACACCATCGACAATGACAATCCGGTCGCGCAAATCGGGCGCGAGCGCTGGTGCCGACACATATTTGAAATGATCGTAAACGAGGTCGGCGTAAATTTCGTCGATGACGAGCCAGACGTCGTGCCGGCGAACGACATCGAGCAGTGCTCCGAGCTGCGCTTCATCGTACGCCGCGCCGGTCGGATTCGACGGTGTGCATAAGATGATCGCTTTTGTTTTCGGTGTTATCGCGGCGGCGAGCGCTTCGGGCGACATCCTCCACCCGTCGCTTTCAGACGTCTCCACGATGACCGGCGTTGCGCCGACGAGCCTTACCTGTTCCGGATAGCTCACCCAATAGGGGGCTGGGATGATGACTTCGTCGCCCGGCTCGTACAAAGCCAGCGCGATGTTGAAGAGCACATGCTTGGCTCCTACACTTACGCAAACTTGATCGGCCGTCGGCGTGTAGCCGCGCCAACGCGTCGCTGCATCGCAAATCGCCTTCTTTAACGGCGCGACCCCCGTCACCGCCGTGTATTTCGACACGCCTTGATCGACCGCCGCTTTTGCGGCATCGAGTACGAACTTTGGCGGATCGAAATCCGGCTCGCCGACGCCAAACGCAAACACGTCGACACCGCGCGCGCGCAGCTCGGCCGCACGGGCGTTCATCGCGAGCGTCACGCTCGGAACTATCGCATCGAGCCTATGCGCCAACTTGCGAGACAAAACTCCCCCGTCGGGTTACGAACAAACAGAATCAATTACGTCTACGTCCGCACGTGGGCGCGCGATCAGGATGGGCGTGCGACCGGCTTTTCTGGCGCGAGTTCGCTCTTTTGGGGCGCTTCTGGCTCTAAGTCGGATGCCTCTTTGAGCCCCAACTTGAAATTTTTGATCCCTTGCCCTAGCCCGCGGCCGACGTCAGCGATCCGGCCGGCGCCAAAAAGAAGAAGCGCGACACCTGCTATCAGAAGAAGTTCGAGTGGCCCTATATTGCCCATAATTCCCTCTTTTTTCGCGAAGACCCAACTTGGCAGTCTTCCATGGTATCGTCGGTAGCAGCTATTGCCCAGCTGTCGATGGCTCATACGCGTTGAATCTAAATATTTTGGGGGGGAGATGACCGTGGGCACCTGGAAACGGCGCGGTATTTCAGCAGTATTGGGGTTCGCTCTCGTGCTCCCGCACGCTTCGCTAGCGGCGGCGAAATCGCCTCCACCGATGAGCCATGGCCTTGTCGGCGGGGGGCTCATTGGCGCCGGACTGACCCTCATCATCGAAGGGGCAATCGATGTAAAGCCTTGGTGGGCTTACGTTATCGGCGGCGGCGCTGGAGCGGTGGCTGGGGTGACCGCCGGCTATTTTTTATCGAGCGCGCCATTCGACAACCGCGCCCCGTCGTACCTGCTCGCGGGGGGGATTCTTCTGGCGATTCCGGCCGCGATTGTCACGTACAACGGCGTCCGAAAGCGCGATTTGCTCTACCGCGAAGACAACGCGCCGACGAACGCGCCGCCTCCTCACGTTTCGGTTCGCGACATGCCGCCGATTCCGAAAGGGGCGTTCGCGTTCGAATTTCCGATCGCGAACGTGACATTTTGACGGCTCGCGATATCGGCCAATTGTAGGCTAAATCGTCATTTTCCAGCTCACTCCTTCGGCGGAGTCGAGTAGCTCTACACCGAGCGCGTCGAGCTCTTTTCGGAGCGCATCGGCGCGCACGAAATCTTTTGCTTCACGCGCCGCGTGGCGATCGCGCACTTTTGCCTCAACGGCCGCGCTCTCGAGACCTCGCCGCGCTAGACGACGCGCGCGTGTTCGGGCCGCGAACTCGGCGCCGCTTGCTTGCATCAGCCCTAGCGGCGAAACGCACTTGTCGATCGCGTCGCCTGCGCGCTTTGCGAGCAGCTTGAGCACCGACAACTTCGCTGGGGCTTTCGCCGCTCTTTTCGCGTGCGTTGTGATTTCATTGGCGGCTTTTAGCAGCTCGGAAACGACAGCGAGCGCTTGCGGCGCGTTCAAGTCTTTATCGAGCGCGGCGAGCACTCGCTCGGGCGCTTCGTCGATTGTTTTTGCGTGCGCCGCAAATTCGGAGGTCGCTTCGCCGCTCTCTTCACCCGGCGCGTCGACGATGGCGCGCAGCCCTTCGCGCGTCGCGTAGAGGTAGTCCATCCGGCGCTCGGCTTCGTCGACACCTGGGAAGACGACCGACCCGTCCGCGCGCGTGTCGACATCGAAACTTAGCGGCCCTCGGTAGTGCGTGCCGAGCAAGAAATACCGAAACGCTTCCGCGTCGTTGCGATCGAGCACGTCACGAATCGTCACGAAATTCCCGAGCGATTTGCTCATTTTTTCTTGATCGATTGTCAAAAAACCGCCGTGCATCCACAGCTTGGCAAACGGCGCCCCCCATGCCCCCTCGGCCTGGGCGATTTCGTTTTCGTGGTGCGGAAAGATCAGGTCCATCCCTCCGCAATGAATATCGAAATGCGGGCCTAGGTACTTTTCAGCCATCGCTGAGCACTCGATGTGCCACCCGGGGCGCCCCTTCCCCCAAGGGCTCGGCCAGCCCCACCCGGAATCGCCGCACCCCTTCCACAGCGCGAAGTCGAGCGGGTCGCGCTTTACATCGGCCACTTCGACGCGCGCGCCCGACAGGAGGTCGTCGATATTCCGGTGCGAAAGCTTGCCGTACTCGCTAAAACTCCGGACTGCGAAGTAGACATCGACCCCGGCTTCGGTGGTGACCGCGTAGGCGTGCCCCCGCTCGATAAGTTTTTCGACGACGGCGATCACTTCGGCGATGTGGGTCGACACGCGCGGCTCATGCGTCGGCGTCTCGCAGCCGATCGCGTGCAGGTCGTCGTTGCATAACTCGGTCATTTTCGCGGAAAATGCGATCGGGTCTTCTCCCCGCTCGCTGGCCCGCTTTAAAATCTTGTCGTCGACGTCGGTCACGTTTCGGACCAGAGTCACGGCGAACCCGCGGGCGCGCAAATGGCGCACAAGGACATCAAATGTCGTGTAAGTGCGCGCATGCCCGGCGTGTGCGAGATCGTATGGGGTCACCCCGCAGACGTAAATCCCCACCTCGTTGGGCTTACTTGGGGCAAACGGTTCAACGCGTTGGCTAAGCGTGTTGTAGAAACGAATAAAGCTCGTAGACATCGACATCCGTATAGCTGTGAGAAGGAGAAGCGTCACGAAAGCATCAGCCTTCATGATTCTAGCGATTGCCCCATTTTGCGTCGCCGCATGCGCAGGCACGCGCGCATCGCTCAACGAGAGCGTGCTACGCGGCTCGAATTATGCGCTAAATCTCGGAGAAAGCCCGCCCGGTTGGAAGCGGATCGACCCGGGAGGGGCGCTCGCGGCGTTTCACGATAGCGGGTCGGGGGTCGCGTTCGTCAATGCGCGGTGCGGCCGGCGGAGCGACGATATCCCGCTCGTGGCGCTGACCAACCACCTTTTGATGGGGACGACAGAGCGCGAATTTGTCTCGCAAGAGACAGTGGCGTTCAATCATCGCGAAGCGCTTCACACCATCGTCAACGCAAAGTTAGACGGCGTGGCGCGCAGCTACGACATCTTTGTCCTGAAAAAAGATGGGTGCGTCTTCGACTTCGTCTACGCGACCGAGCCAAACGAATTCGCCGCCGGATCGCAGCAATTCGGCCGATTTGTCACGTCGGCAAACGCCGACACAGGCGCGGGGAGCGGGCGATGACTGAACTCTTCGCCCTGTCACGCGATCGTTTTTCTGAGTTCGTCTCGCATCTCGGCGAAGTTGCAATCTTGTCGATGCGAACCGCTCGCGCGCTCTTCAGGCGGCCGTTCGAATCGACCGAGATTTTGCGGCAAATGGAGTCGCTCGGGGTTCGTTCGCTCGGCATCGTCGCCGTCACGTCGATTTTCATCGGAATGGTCATGACGGTGCAGTTCGCGTTTGGTCTGCGCCGTTTCGGCGGCGTCGAATACATCCCTCGCGTGATTGTCCTGTCGTTCTCGCGCGAGCTTGCGCCTACACTAACCGCCGTGATCGTCGGCGGGCGCATCGGGAGCGGGATGGCGGCCGAAGTGGGTTCGATGAACGTGACCGAGCAGGTCGATGCGATTCGGGCGCTCGGCGCAGACCCGATCAAAAAACTGGTGCTGCCACGCGTTGTCGCCTCAATTCTTGTGATGCCGATGCTCTCCGTCTTTGCGCTGGCGCTCGGGACGATCGGCGCGATCATCATCTGCTCGCTTCAGTTTAACATCAGCCCCGAGCTGTTTATCAGATCGTCGCTCGACAGCATTAAAGTGAGCGACGTGGTGAGCGGGCTCGTTAAAACGCCTTTTTTTGGCTATATTATCGCGATTTGCGGCTGCTACTTCGGTCTTCAGACAACCGGGGGGACGGAAGGCGTAGGGCAGAGCACGACGCGAACTGTCGTCGTCGTCTCGATTGCAATTTTGATCGCCGACTTTCTTCTAACAAAGCTACTCATCACGTTTGGAATCGGATGAAGCACGATAAAGCGGCCGCGGCCGCGGCGATCACACAGTTCCTGCGCGCGCTCGGCGTCAACACGAAAGACGCGGCGTTTCTCGAGACGGGGGAGCGTGTCGCCGCGCTGTTCATTGAAGAGTATTGCGCGGGCTATCACGTTGACATCGACGATCTTGTGAAGACAAGCCTGATCAAACAAGAATCGGGGCCGGTGATCGCGCGCGGTTTGGCAATAAGCACAACCTGCCCCCATCATTTGACAGCGGCGACAGGCCACGCAACGATCGCATTCGCTCCAAAAAAAGCCACAATGGGGCTCGGCGCCATCGGGCGGCTGGCGAATGCTTGCGCGCAAAAGCTAACGCTGCAAGAAGAAATCGGCGAGAGCATCGTGAGCGCGATCGACCGCCACGCGAAACCGCAATGGGTCGCTTGCCGCATCGTGATGCGCCACGGATGCATGCGAGCACGCGGCGGCGGCACTGAAGGCGAAATCGAAACATGGGCGATTCGCGGAGCGAGCACCGGGGTAGAGCGCGCATCGATCGAAGCGCTCGTCCGCGGTTAAGCGCGAGAGAGCCGGTCAGACGTCGCTGGTAATCGCTGCGATCCAAGCGCCATCATCGCCGCCCGCAAACACCCATGCGTCTCGCAATTCGGCTGGAATTTCGGCACTTGCTGAAAATTGTTTTGTGCCGTTGGCAATTTCTACGCGGGCGGCGTGAAGGCCTATGCGCGCGAATGGATGAATGCGGCCGGTAGCGTCGACGATTCGCGCGGGGCCGCCGTACACGCGGTCACCAAGCAGCGGCGCGCCAGCGTGGCTCGCGTGCAGGCGAATTTGGTGCGTGCGGCCGGTCATCGGCGCGATCGCCAACAGCGCAATGCGACCCGCTGTTGCGACAACTCGATAATCGGTGATGGCCGCGGTTGCGTCGCGACCGTCGACGGCGCGATGACGCGGATTTTTTGCGCGACCGATCGATGCTGCCCAGCGACCCGCGTGCGGCAACGGACGGCTCACATCGGCAAGTGCTACGTAGCGACGCATGTACCGGTGAGACTCGCGCGCCGCAGCCACGATCTCGCGACCGCGCGAGGTGAGCGCAAAAACAACGACGCCGCTGACTTCGCGATCGAGACGTGAAGTCGGATGAATCGACGTCACCGAGCGACCAAGCTGTTCGGCCACGCGAGCGAGAAGCGAGTGCGCGGCGCCAGCGTGATCGGGGATCGTTGGAATCCCCGCCGGCTTTGCCACAGCGATCAGATCGCCAGACTTGTTCAACACGACAAGCGCGTTGTCCGCCGTCGTGACGCGCGGCGCAACGATCACTTCATCGCCAACTTCGAGAAGATGCGACTCGTCGAACACCCTTGTTTTTGCGACAAAAACGCGCCCTTCGCGAATCGCATCCTCATCGCCACCCAGGCGAGCGACAACGTCGCGAAGCGAGCCTTCCGCAGTAACAACCCATCGAATCTCTCGGCTCATGGGGCGCTTACCATGTCAGCCCCTCGCGATGCGGTCGACGTAGCCGCGATCGCCGTCGATGCGTAGCCACTCACCGGTTCGAATGGCGCGAGTTGCCCCTTCGACATTGACCACCGCGGGGACGCCGAATTCGCGCGCGACGATCACCGCGTGCGACAGCCCTCCACCGAGCTCCGTCACCACACCGGCCGCCACGAGAAAAAGCGGAGTCCAGCCAACATCGGTCGTTCGCACCACCAATATTTCGCCCGGCTCGAGCTCGCCGACTTCCGCGATCGACGTGAGCACACGCGCGCGCCCTTCGACGACGCCCGAACTGCCAGGGAGCCCGCGCATAAGACCGCGACTCGACACCGGCATGACAAGCGAACGCGGCGCGCCAACGAATGTCGACGGCGGCTCCGGTCGCGCTTGGTCACGAGCGTATTCGCTTCGTCGCGCGCGCACGAGCGCGGCGAGATCGACGTTCGTCGCGTTGAGCGCGTTGACAACTTCATCGATCGTCAAAAAGAACACTGCAGGAATTTGCCCGATCGCGAGCCCGGTTTCGGAGAGTGCGGCCTGCTCTAAATGAAGCGTCGCATCGCGCCTCGAGAGCCGCCTGTCGGCATCGAGCAGCGCTTGCCGGATCATCCAGAGAACGTGCGTCACCCATGCGCGCATTTGCTCACGTAGCCGCGCCGACTTTCGCGCGCGTGCGACCAAATGCCGCACCGCAACTTGCTCGATGATCCCGAACTGCGGCATCAACTTTTCGAGCTCTTCGTCGGCATGTTTGCGCGCCGCTTCGAGTGCGGCCTCGACATCTCGCCCTTCGCCGCGCAGCGCAGCACGCACCATATTGAGCACGGCAGGAACATCTTCGCGCCACCGCGGCGTGGCAAGCTCGGCTTCGCGAACACCGCGATCGCCGTAGAGGTCCAAAAAACTCGCGAGAGCTCGGCGCGCTCCCCCTTCAGGAATCGCATCGAGCCCGGCCGCATCAGCTTCGATCGCTTCGCGCGCGGGAGCCTCTTGCCGCGCGAGCTGCGCGATTTGCATGATCGCCGATGCGGGACGCGCGCTTTCTAGATCGCCCACGCCAGTTGTGAGCGACTGGCAAATTGGCTCTGCGCCAATCGGCGAAATACGCTCAAGGAGCAGGCGCAGCGCCAAATGCGAACCGAGCGAACTCGCCGCGCACGTGAGCATCACCGACCCGGCCTGCGTCAAAAGAAGCTGCGTGTCGCGAATGCGGCGCGCGAGCCCGGTGTCGGTTAAAATCGCGAGATCGAGCGCGTTGTGATCTTTTTGGACATCGGCCGCATATTCTTCAAACCGCGCGACATCGCTTTCGAGGCGCATCTGCTCGCGAACAAATCGCGCAACGGTGAGCGGCGCGCGCAAAAAGAATCGACGCTTCGATGTTCGCGGGACCGGCGAGTGCATGCGGTCCGGAGGGAGCCCCCCGCCAAGCTCCACAAGCATGTGCGGATCGACCCACGGCACTTGCGCCGCGATGGCCAAAAACTGCGATAAATTCAGGTAAAAACGGCCATATACGTTCCCCACAAGCTTCGCGTTTTTTGGGACTCTGCAGCCGAGCGTTTCAAATGCGGCGCGAAACCCGCTGTCGCTAAATGCACCGGCCACCGACCAAGTAAGCGGCGTGGCGACCCCCGGGAGCGCCTCGCCGACATTCGCATTGCTCCAGATTGTCTCGGCATCGCCGCCCTCGGGATAGACGCGGCCGGTTGTTGGGCGCGCTTGCACAAGCCAAACTTTTTGTTTGTCGGCGACAAATTCGACGTCCCACGCGACCGCTTCGAGTCGTTCGAGACGGGCGGCAATTGCAGCGAGCTCGGCCACCTGAGCGGCATTGAGCGCCGGACGATCGGGCGACGACACTTCGACTTCGATCGGCCCCCGCTCGCCAATCGATAGCGCCTTTGGCTTATGCGCAATCGCGGCGTCGATTACCCTGCCGCGCGTGTCGATACGAAGCACGTCGGGCGTTACCGTCCCGTTGACAACCGGCGCCCCTAGACCGATCGCCGCGTTCACAATTCGCTCGTCGCGCCCCAATGCGACGAGCCGATCTTCGACCGGGGCCGTTCGCGTGAACATCACCCCCGCCGCTTCGGCCTGCACCATTGGCTGAATCACCACCGCCATCGACACGTCGCGAACGCCGTGAGCCGCCAAATAGCCAAGAGCTCGCCCTGTCGCGATCGACCCCCACACCGCGAGAATCGCCTGCCCAAGATCGTTCGCGCCGCGCACGCCGAGCACACTTTCGGCCACGCCGGCCATCGACACGACGGCGCCATCTTCGCATGTCGCGCTCGATCGCACGGCGAAACCCCACGGAGAACTTGCGCCAGCGCAGAGCGCCGTTAGCTCATCGATCAGCCCGGGCGGCAGCGCCAACCGCAAAAATTCGCCACGTGCCTCAGCAATGCGCGCGTCGCTAAACCGCCCCATGGCGACGCGCAATAGCGACTTCGGATCGCTGCCGGGAGGAAGCGTTCGAATGGCGTGCGAAAACGCCTCTTTTGAAACGACCCATGTTTCCGGAATCGCAAATTTGTTCCGCGCGAGCCAGACAAGACGCGCCGCTTTTCCGCCGATAGCGCGCGGGTCGTCGCCACCCCGGCGCTGCACAAAAGTTTCAAGCGGAAAGACCCATCGTTTCATAGCCAATGCATCTAAGGTGCGCCTCTAATGCGACCATCGCAAACTAGAAGGTGCGAATTGATTAATCGCCTTCGTTATCAGGGAGTTGTGCGCCTGCTACTTGCTTGAATAGGTCGATTAGACCAGGATCGGTCGATAGGCGCGCTTTTAGTATCGCTTTGATGGACGTTAGTTCGTGAGGGGAGAGACCTTGAAGGTGGTCGGTTGCCTCGTTGACTTTTAAGTCAGCGTATTCGCTCGGTTGAATTTGTCCGCTGCGGAGGCGCTCGAGCGGCGATAGCGCCGTCTGTTCGACTGGCTTGGCCGACTCATTTCGTGCCGCTTCGAGATCACGCTGGACCGTTTTGAACGTTGCGCGCGCCGTTGACGGCGCTGATGCTTCAGGCGACGCGACCGGCGGTAGACCGCTTTGGATTTTACCGATGCTCATCTTGCCTCAGCACACTGAGACACGAAGGGCGTGTGCCGCAAGCTGATTTGCAAACTATTGGTTCACCTGACATTGCCTATCGCTGTTTTTACGGTGTCGTGCTCTGCCTTCATCACGTTTGATAGCGTTGTGAACGTGCGGTTTTGGGCGTTGACCTGCTCTTGCACTTGCAAAAAATACATATTCATTGCGCTCGAACGATCCATCGAGGCGCCGAGCGTTCCGTCGCCTGGAAAAGCACCGGCGCTTGGCACGCCTGAAAGAGCGCCTGGCCCTTCGGCGGAGCCGACTGTTTCGCCGATCGACGAAACGCCGCCGAGCGGTGTTGGCGGCCCGAGCGTGACCCCACCCGCGTGCGCTGTGCCGGCCACCGAGCGCAACGCCATCGCCACCATTGACCCGCCTGGAACGAGCTGCATCGCCCCCTCGGCCCCTTGCACGACGGTTCGCGCACTCTGCGCCAAAACGGCGCCGAACGGCACGCTAGGCGCTTTAGGTGTGATGCGCGCGCCGCTTGTGTAGCCGACGATTCCAGTTGATGGCCCATTTGATGGCGCGCCGTGTTGGTGCGCGTAATTTGCCTTATTTTCGCCTAAAATTGCTCCTTGGACCGTCATAGACACCTCCTCGCCGTCAACCGACGCCGTTTTGATGCATCGACCGTTTTGCGATTTGGTTGCTAATTTTTTTCGATCGACTTCACTTTTTTGGGCGCCACCAACGGAGCCAGTGATCGGCAAGGACGAGCGCCACCATCGCTTCGGCCATCGGCACAAACCGCGGTAGCAGGCACGGATCGTGCCTCCCCGTGGTGCGTATCGTCGTCGGTTGACCATCGCGCGTGACGGTCTCCTGCTCTTGCGAAAGACTGCTCGTAGGCTTCACGGCCGCGCGCATGACGATCGGCATCCCCGACGAAATGCCGCCGAGCATCCCCCCGTGGCGATTGGTTCGCGTCGCAATGTTGACGCCCCGCTCATCGCGCCGCGATTCAAAGAGATCGTTGTTGGCCGAACCGCGCAGCGTCACGCAACCGAAGCCGATGCCGTACTCGACCCCCATGACCGCCGGCAGACTAAAGAGCCCCTTCGCGAGGTCGGCTTTGAGTTTATCAAACACCGGTTCGCCGAGCCCTGCAGGCAGACCGGTCGCAACAATTTCGGCAACGCCGCCAAGCGAATCTTGCGCGCGCCGCACTTCGTCGATCGCGCTCACCATCGCCGCGGCTGCATTGAGGTCGGGGCATCGCACGATGTTTGGCTCGCCGTTCGGCAGCTGCTCGACCTGCTCGAGTGTGATCGCCGCTGGATCGTCAACGCGAGCTTTCACGTCGCCGACTTGCACCACGTACGCGACGACTCTGCCGCCAAATTCACGCGCGATTAACTTTTTGGCCACGGCGCCCGCGGCAACACGCGACACAGTTTCGCGCGCACTGCTCCGCCCACCACCTCGATAGTCGCGAACTCCGTACTTGGCGTCGAATGTGTAGTCGGCATGCCCAGGGCGATATTTGTCTTTGATGCTCGCGTAGTCGCGCTCGCGCTGATCGGCATTGCGCACGGCAATCGCAATCGACGTCCCCGTCGTCACCCCTTCGAACACACCGGAGAGAATTTCTGGCTCATCGGCTTCATCGCGCTGCGAAACAATCGCGCTTTGACCAGGACGCCGGCGCATCAAGTCGCGGCGGATGTCATCGACCGTCAACGGCAAGCCAGGCGGGCAGCCATCAATAATGACAACGTTCGCAGGGCCATGCGATTCACCAGCAGTAGTGATGCGAAAGAGCTGCCCAAATGAATTGCCGGCCAT
This sequence comes from Nannocystis exedens, assembly GCA_945861885.1. Classification (GTDB taxonomy): domain Bacteria; phylum Myxococcota_A; class Polyangia; order Polyangiales; family Polyangiaceae; genus CAMAVR01. The sequence continues at coordinate 39,773 of CAMAVR010000003.1, forward strand.
GGCGCCAATTGTAGGCGCGAAAAACCGACGTGGCGGCCGATTTATACGAAGAAGCGCAAATCGCGTCGATCGCCAACCTACTCGGCGTGCTGACCGCGAACCGAAACACCAGCAATCGCACTGCGCATAGCAGGATGCGCCGCAATTCGTTTAAGAGCGGTCTGCAGAAGCGTGCGCCCAGGCTCAGTGCGATGCCAAGGAGAAGCGCCACTCGGGTGCGGAAGCGGAATAATATCAGCCTCGCGCCCATGAAAGCGCCCGCGGAGCACAGTGCCAACAATCGAAACAAGCGGCGGCGACTCCCCAAGCACTTGAGCAATCGCAAGCGTCCCAACAGGAAGAATCAAATCAGGGCGAAGAATCTCAGTCTCGCGAGCCAAGTAAGTCCGGCAACGCTCAATCTCACCAGGGTCAGGCCGACGATCGCCACCACCAGGAGCCTTCCCAGGAAAGCAACGAGCCACAGCAGCAATGTAAACGGAAGCCCGAAAAGCAGCCTCATCAACCCCAAGAGCGCCCTGAAACCAACCAAACATGGTCTTCCCAGCAGTCCAAGCAAAAGGACGACCAAACGACCCCTCACGAGGACCAGGAGCCTGCCCAATAAGCATAACGCGGCTAACAACAGCAGCCCCATGAACAACAGGCCCAATCATCCCAGAACAAGCCCGACAAGCATCAAGTTCAGAATGAAGCAACCGAAGACGTGAAAGCGAACTCAAATCAGCAACCCCCAAGTGGACAACCCGCAAAGCGGGAAAGCAGCAAAGTGGAAACCAGCAAAGTGGAAACCAGCAAAGTGGAAAGCGGCCAAAACCAGCTGGGTTTCCGACGAGACCAAGCGCTAACAGCGTTTGGGCGCCGGGACATACGCGGGGTATTTCCCGGCGCCCAAACGCTGTTAACGCGAAGGTATCGTCGGAAAACCAGCTGGTTTTGCGGAGAGGGAGGGATTCGAACCCTCGGTAAGGTTTTAGCCCTACGCCCGCTTAGCAAGCGGGTACCTTCGGCCACTCGGTCACCTCTCCAAAAATACGCGTGCGGCGGCCGACCTATCTACGCCCTCAATCCCCCCCACGCAACCTCCGATTGCATAGCCCATCTCTGCTCTCCCCCGTAAACGTGCCCGTGCCCGTAAACGTGCCCGGTTTTTTCTGCCCTGCTCCCAGCAAAGAAGAAACCGGGCACGTTTACGGGCACGGGCACGTTTACGGGCCAAATATGAGATCAGGCCCTAAGGTTGAACGCCTCCGTCGGCCACTTCTTCGTTGCATGGCTGCCATGCTAACTGGACCGTGAGTGTCGCGTTACCGTTGATCGATGCGACGTTGATGTAGCCGCTGCCCGACAAATCGGCTGTATTTTGGACTTTTATCGCAGTTGCAATGCGTAGCTCACCCCGGCGTGCGCAGCCTGACCATCGCCTGCTTGTCCGCGCGCCCACGTCGTCTTGAAACATATATTCTTTGTCTACTGGACCAACAAATGCGCCGCGCCCCTCCGATTCTACTGGGAGGCGGCCGTGGAATTTGTAGCGGGCCGTCTGGTTCGCCTTCATTCCGTTGCTGTCTAGAAAAACGTAGCCGCCGAAGAAAAACGTCATCGCGGAGTACATCATCCCTTTCGGGCTTCGGAGAGCGATCTCGATGTTGCAGCTCTTTGCCATCGATTTTTCTTGGGGGGGGAGGTTCAGTTCGTAGGCGCTGAACGTGACCGTTAGCGCTTCGCCGTCGGGCGATATGTCGGCGTTCCATGAGCCGTCTGGGCATCCATCGCCTAGCGCGTCGACATCGACCATAAACGCCGCGTTCTGCGCCGGCTGAAGAGTCTGGCGACCGTGCCGCCCTGGGAATCGATAGCCGCTTGGCCAGCGGAGCCCCTTAGGACCTCGAACCGGGCGCGGCGGACGCTCGCGGGCGGCCCGAACGTCGAACAGGTCGATTGTTGCCCCCTCTTCTGAGTTTGCATCGGCCACCGGAGCGCCTGCGCAGCCTGTTATCGCGGCAACAAGCGCGATCTGATTTAGGCGCCGAATCGTCGTTAGTTTTGGCATTTTTATGAATCGCACTCCCGGCGCAAACGAATAATCGCACTTGTTTCCACGCAGTTACGCGTTTGTCACCCATTTAGGTTTCGTTTCGATCGTTGACCTGGAATCGGTATCCGCAGTACTTCCGGTCTTACTTCAAGACGTTCCGCAGAGCTCGGCGGACCGGGGCGAAGAAATAAGTGCGCAGCTTTTTCCCACTTAAACGAAACGAGGTCGCTAATGAAATTTGCAAAAGTACTTACCGGGGTGTTTGCCGCGTCGATGTTTGGAGTTGTCGGCTGCGGTGCGGTCGTTGACGAAACGTCGCCGGCAGAAGAAGCAGCGACCGCTGATGAAACAGCAACCGTGACGTCGCGAGCAATTACCGCCAACCCGAATGTTCCGTACTTCGCGGATGTTATTGCCAACGGCACCGGCTGCCCCCGCGGAACCTGGGCGGTCGACCTCGCGCCGGACGGGCAAGTCTTCACGCTGACGTTCAGCCAGTACGAAGCAACCGTCAACCCGCGTCAGGCGTTTAGCTCAAAAGACTGCCAGATCGGCATCAAGCTCCATAGCCCCAACGGCCTTTCTTATTCGGTGAGCGAGTTCTTCTACTCGGGCTATGCGTTCATGGATTCGCCGGGGATGGCTGCGTCGCAGTCGGCGAAGTACTACTTCCAAGGGAACCCAGTCGCGAACGCGCAGGCGCGCACCGCTCTGCGCGGGCCGTACGACGATTCGTACATGTTCCAGGACAGCGTCGGTATCGCCGACCTCGTCTGGTCACCATGCGGCGTGCAGCGGACGCTCAACATCGATTCGCGCATCAACGTTCAGAACAACCAGGCGAAGAGCGGGACGGGGTATGTGAACACTTCTTCGGTGAACGGCTCAATCCAGCTGAGGTTTCGTCTATCCTGGCGCCGCTGCTAACAAAACCACGGTGGCTTTCACGTAGCACCGGCGCGTTAACGGCTTTTTGGGGCCTGGAACGTACGTGTAGTACGCCCCAGGCCCCAAAAAAGCCGTTAGCGCTTGGTTCTACGCGAAATCCACGCGTGGTTTTCCCGTACTGATTTTACGGTTCGCCCTTGCGCTCCTTGCGCTCCTTGCGCTCCTTGCGCTCGCTTCGCTTGCGCCCGTTACCGCTTTACTGCTGGCTTGCGCTTGCTTTCACCAGTCTGGCGTTAGTTCTTCCCAGGCTTCTGGGTTGCATACTGGGGCTTTGGGTAGGGCGGTTTCGTGGGTTGACTTTATGAATGTTTGTAGCGCTTCGGCTTGGGTTCCTTCGCCTGCGCCTATTAGGGCGTCTAGTAGGTATTCTAGGCTGTTTCTTGTTGTGCAGTTGCCTATTACTTGCATTCTTCGGTCTTCTAGGGCTTGGGACGGCGTTCGTGCTTCGTCTACTATTCCTCTTGCGAATTGGGCTCGGAATGTTCCTGGTATGTAGCTTCCTGGCTTGTGGGCTGAGATTCTTCTCAGCTCAAGTGCTTCCGACAGATCGCTTTTGAAATCTGCTTCGTTGCTTCCGTAGAAGCGGTAGATGCGCGGTTTTCCCATCCCGATCTTTTGTACTTGTTTTAGGGCTGCCGCGGTGCCGGCTGCTTGCGCCGCCGCTAGGATGTCGGCATCCGGATCCTTGTATACGCAGTCCGATTTTGTTTCACCGCCGGCGTTGAATACCGTGATCGTGTAGGCCTGTTCCGATTTGACTCGGGGCAATCTTCTTAGCGCACTTGGGGCGCTGTGGGCTCCTCCTACTTGTGTCCATCCCGTTGGAATGAGCACGCCAGCACGTTGAAAGCGTAATCGCAACGCGTTGAGCTCGTCCACCTTTTCATCGACAACCTTGACTAGATCGAGCGGCGCCGGGTTCTTGATCCGATCGTAGAGGTCCGCCGATTTCTCTAGCTGCCCTGCGAGAAACTCTAAGAGCTCCGCCCCTTCAGTCCCTACTTGGCTACGAATCGCGCTGAATATCCGCACGGTGCGCGCCAGAAAACGCTGCGCGTGCCCTGTCGACCCACCGTCAAACCCGGCTCCGATCGATGAACCAAGCAGCTCGCGATAGCGACCGTAGTTTGGATCGCGCAAATGCGTCTGAATGAGAGCTCCGAGGTCGGAGTAGAATTTGTGAATCGCGCTGATGGTCGCGATGTGTCGATGCCCCGGTTCGTACGTCATCAGCAGCGTTTGGAGCCCTGCTAGCGCTTTTTCATACCGCTCGCTCAAAGCCTCCACTTCGCCTCTATCGTATGCTCCCAGCGCGGCCACGTTCATGAGGCGTTCCGATGCCGATAAGAAGACGATTTCAAGTCTCGGCGAATCGCCATCGATCCCGAGCGCCAGCCGTCGTCTCGCACGCCACACTTTGGCCCCGTTGCGGCGATACGGTGCGCCGACGAGACCGTTTGGTTCGACGTCGACGACCTCACCCTTTTTGAGCGCTGCGAGTCGCTCTAGAGACAGATCGGTATCCGCATCGCTCAGTCGTTCGTCGAGAAGCGCTCCGCGATAGACACCGTTGGTCGGCGCCAACTCGCGGTAACTTGAGGACTCTTCGCGCTCATCAATACTCCCCGCGCAGCCAAAACCGGCGAAAACGACCGGCAGCGCGAGGGCAAAATAGACACTCTTCATTGTTGCGAACTCCATCCGGTAACAATGAGTGACGATGCAAGGCATGCCACGTTACAATTTTGCTGAGCCGCGTTTGAGAGGCTTGCTGCTACAGCCGCTCGAGAATGCGCACTCCTAGCTCACCGTCGACATCGACGAGCTCACCGCGCGCGATCTCGATGCCGCCTGCGCGAAGTAGCGCCATCGCTCCTATGGGCGCGCCTGACGAGACGATTGCCCCTTTTTTTACGCCGTTCCATTCACGCGCCGTCATTTCTATTGTTCCAATTTCGATACGCACCACAATCGGGGTGTCGGCGAGCGCTTCGATTAGGCGCGCCCCATTTTCGTTGTCCATCGCTGCTCCTTCCCCCCGAAAATTGTCGCGACCATTCCACGACATGGTGCGCGGCTCGCCACCGTATGCGAGGCATTGAGGCCCACGAATTGTCGCTCCGATCGCGATTTCGCCGCGCGGGGCCGCTAGCCATACGCCCCCTTCGAGTTCGCCGCGGTCGCTGCGCACCAGTTTTGTTTCACCGATCCACACGTCGCCGACGGCGAGAGCCGCGACTTCATTGGCCCGGGCGCATGCCTCAGACATGACGATCGATAGCGCGAGGGGCACCTCGCCCAGCGCCGCGCAGTCGAGCTGATTCGAAGAATCTGGCGCGTCTGAATTGAACGCCGATCGCGCCGCGTGCACGCGGACAGCGAACATATCGCTTCCCAGACGCATCGCGATCGGCAGCGTTACGCCGCCGTCTGTGAAGCTACGCAATGTCTCGCTGTTCGGCGTCGTCGAAGCGTCAACCACATGCAGCGGCATCTGGCGCGCGCATCGCCTTAGCGCCGCGCCAACAATTGCCGCTATGCCCCCCGCGACCGCGTCGGCATGATTGTCCGAGCCGCGCGAAACGACTCGCGGCGCAGGTCGTCGAACTCCGCGCGCAACAAGCGCCAATCCAAGTGGACGCTCAACCTCAATGACGACTGTTCTGTCGGCCGCGTCGCATGAAGAGAGCGTGATCGCAAATCCATCGGCAAATAAAGGCGATTTTAGATCGCTCCAGCCACCGGCAACACCAAGGGTCACATCGCAACCGACAAGCTCGCTGAGGGCCGACGCGATCTTATCGATCTCAAAGCTCGCTTCCCCGAGCCGCTGAATCGCCCCCCCGGCTACCTCAACACCACGCGACGTTCGCGGAAGCCGATGCCATGGGAAACTGCGAATCAACGATCGCGACCTACCAGTATATCGCGATCCATCAGAGCATCGGCGTGTTGTACAAACTCGGAAAACTGGCGGTACTCCGGTCCTGGAGCAACTCGCATGGCGGGGATGTCGATGTAGCGATCGAGCGTGATCGCATCGCCCGATGCGGTGTCATTCACTTTCACCACCGCATCGGCGAAGTGAAAGTCGCCTTTGGCGAGCGTCGTCGGGAGACGAACGCCAGGGGCCGCACGTATGGTGAAATGAATCGCGACGCTCGATGACGTGCCGAGAAGAAGCGGCGTTGTGCGCGTCGGAAGCGTCGCCAGCTGCGCGAGATGGAGCGCGAAAAACGGGCGAAGCGCCCCTTCCGGGAGGATCGCGCGAGGCAGGTCGGCACGCATGCGGATGACCAGCGGTTCGTCCAAGTCGCGCTGATGCTCGATCGTCATCGATTCAAGGCGAGCTCCTGGGAGCGTTCGCGACAAGACGCGCGTTTCGACAAATTCGTTCAGCTGCTTCGGCGCAACTTTTTCGAGCACGTTTCGCATCAAGATCGCCGGCTTGCCGGTGTAGATCTGCTGCAGCTCGACGAGCGCAGAGCCGTCGGCGTTCAACGTCGCCTCGCCTTCAAACCGGAGACCGTCAGAAAGGCCGACTTTTTCGGTCGTTTCACGCGGCATTCCGGCTTTTAGCAAGATCGCCGGCTGCCCTCGAAACTCTGACGGCAGGTAGCCGAACGGCGCAAATTTATCGCGCACCGATAGCCACCGGACGCCGCGATCGGTCTCGATGCGAAGCGCGACGTTGTCCCAATTTTCGAGCTCATGCATCTTCCCGACCGGTGGCGGTGCGAGGCGATTTCGTACCACCGCCGCATCGACAGGAATGTTTAGCGCGCGCAAAAGGTAAACGAAGGCCGATTGCCTCGACCCACTTTTGCCGTTAATCGCACGCCGCCCATCGGCCTCGCCCCCCTCTTCGATCGCATCGGCGACGAATCGGTAGATCGCTCGCGCGCGAGCATCGGTCTGCTTGCTCGGAATCTTTTTTACGATCTCGCGCGCTTGCGCGACAAATCGTGGGTCGATCGGTGTTGTATCTTCAAGGGTGTCGACGACCCGCGCAACGGTATCTTCGAGTGACACGCCCCAACCGATTCGCACTGTCGGCAGAAACTCGACAATCGGCGCGCTGTCGGGCTCGACGATCGCGGCGGGGCTGAGATCAACGCGCCAACGTCGTTCTACCATCGCGCCGCGATCGCTCACGGTTGGCTGTGGCACTTCGCCGTTCACTTCGATTTCGATCTCGCGATCTTTCGGCGCGATCGCCACAAACTCGCTTCGCCAATACCCGCGGTCGGCCTCTCGAAAAAACCATCTCGGGCCGCGAAATCGCTTCCCCTTTTGGCCGTCGCTTGGCGACCTGGTGACGTGCTCGATTTCGACGAAATCGCCCACTTCTAAATGCGGCATCGTCAATGTTGGCTTCCCCGACACTCGCTCCGGTTCGAGCGTTTTGCCATCCGGCTTGATGACGCGCAGACGGAGCACCAGCCCTTCAGGCATCGCCTGCTCGGACTCGGACGCTACCGCCTCTTGCGATTGAATCTTAACAATTTCATGCTCGAGCATCTCGCTCGAGCCGTCTGCCGAGACCGATAAAACAGCGTAGTCGAGCACTCTCGCCGCCGTGCCCGACATCTTGTGGCCGGCGCGTTCCCACGCATTGAACTCTTGAATCACTTTGTCGCCCTGAAGGCGATGCGGCTCAAAATTTGTCACCCCTTCGATCAGATCGAGCGCGGAGACAATCTCATCTGTTTTCGCGCCGCGTTCGATCGCTTGGCCGAGCGCGCGCCTCAGCGCCTTCTTGTCGCCACGCGCGAACTCTCGATCGGCCAGCTGAAATCGCATCGACGAATCGTCCGGGCGTTCGCGCACCGCACGCGTTAGCCAATCGACCGCGGCTTTCATGTCGCCCGAGCGCTCTAAAATATCGGCGATTCGCCCGGCTATCTCTTTGCGATCGGGATGGCGATGCTGCATCGCGCGCAGCTGCGTAATCGCCGCTTGCCAATCTTCACGACCAAGGGCGCGTTCGATCGCGACGTCGCTGTCGGGATCGAGCGAATGAATGCGCACGGCGATTTCATCGGCTTTGAGCACTTCGCCGTCGTCGTCGAGGGCGGCAAGATAGGCATGAAGACCGCCCAAATGCTCGGGGAAACGCGAGGTCAACTCGACCAGCGTTCGCATCCTCTCGGCGCGCCATCCGAGGCGCGTGTAAACATCGGCCAAATACTGAAGGACATCGGGCTGCTTTGGCACGTCGGTCGAGAGCTTGCGGAGCGGCTCAATCGCGTTGATCAGCGCGCGTTCGTCTTGCTGATTCAGAGCGATCCATGCTCCCGTCGCCCACAAGCCGGGATCGCGGGCTAGAGCTCGCGCCCTGAACGACTTTTCGTCGGCGCGCCGAACATCGCTCGCGCGCGCAACATCGCCCCGTGCATAGACAGCGGCGAACTCGAGCGCGATCGGGGCGGCGTCTGGCGGCGTTACGAGCGGCTCGAGCATCGACGACGCGACGTCATCCATCGCCTCGATATGCGCGATCTCGCTGCTGAGAAAACGCGCCAGCGGATCGAGCGGCCGCCTCGACGCGAGAATATCGTCGAGCGGATTCGGATCGGCGAGTATTTCCGGCTTACTGAGAGTGTAGAGCCTCCGCGCGTCGGTGTCGGTCGGGAGATCGGCCGCGACGCCGTTCGGGTCGAGAATGCGAATGCTCGTCGCCGGCTCCATAATCCGCGCGAGTAGACGATGGCGACCGGCTTTAACCTGCACCTGCACGCCGAACCGATGCCACGCGCCCCATTGGCGCATGTCGCGCTCTGTCACCGGCCAGTCGTCGACCCAAATTTTCGTGGCCCCTTGGACGGCGATGATCATCGCGCGCTCGTTTGGCGAATCGAAATACGTTTCGGCGTAGTAGACCCCTTCGCCCGCCGTTTCGCGCGTCGTTGCAAGACAGCGGTGCTGCTCCGTCTCGAGCACTTTGGGGGCGACGCCGCGCGTCGGGTCGGCCGGCCACGCGGCGGGCCATGGCCCAGGCGCTTCCGCAGGAAACGGGCGGTACCGATCGACGACATTTCCCCGCCCAAACGGCCCTGCGATGCGCATCGACGTTGCGCATCCCATCTGCTTTGCGAGCGCGCGATCGTCAATCGGCGTCCCCTCCGCGCGGCCATCAAAGAGCTCGACCGCGCGCCATTCGTTGAGCTCCGCGAGCGCGCGCCATCCAGCGAATGTCGGGCGCACCAGAAGCGTTTCGAACTCTTCTTTGTGCTTCTTGTAGAGATGCGTCACCGCGCCTCGCAGCGATGCGAGCTGATGAACCGAAAACCACGCGACAAGCGGCGACAGCGGGCCCCGCGTCACGTTCGCATCGCGCAGCGCCGCCGCATACCACCGCGATGCCGCTTCTGGCTGGCCGTGCGCTTCGTCGTAAACGGCGCGGGCGAAGTTTGCGTGCCAGTCGAACGAGTCGGTATTTCCGAGCGCTTCGCGCGCTTTTTTTCCATTCGCCCCATCGCCACCCGGCGAAATCATCTCGGAAATAAGCCACTGCGCGGCATCGGGATGCGATGCGCGAAGCGATTCGACAGAGCGGACCTGCGATGAATGCGAAGCGCATCCAACAATCGAGATAGCGACGACAGAACAGATAAGTGCGCGCATGATTGGTATCGTTTCGAAAGAGGCTCAGTTGCTGTCGACTGCGAGACCGAGGCGCTGGCCGAGCGCGCGGTCGGCACGCTCACACCAAGCTCGAAATTCCGGGTAGTCTGCTGGGGATATCCGTGGCGCCGTCATTGCGACAGTCGTTTTCGAGTGAATCGACGTCGGCGTCGACTCAACTTGAACGCGAACCGTGCCAAATCGGCTCGTCTCTTCGCGCGATGTGGGGAGCGTTACGGCGTGCATGCCGGACGGATATTGAACCGTCGTATCGTTCTCGATCGTCGTAAGCGCCTGGATTCTCACATCTTCTTTGCGAGCTTTGAGCGAGGCATACTGACGACTGAGAAATTCACCTGGGCCGATCGGCGCCGTCAATGAATCGCCATCTCTTCGAGCATATGCTGGCACTTCGACGTGCGCGCCGATCATCACCGGCTTCTCGACGTCATCGAGATCGCTCGCCGTCACGTTCGTCACCGACGCGCCCGCAAACCCCGTCGAACTCGCAATGTCTTCTTGAAAGCGCTGCTCTCTCGTCGCCACAGCGTGATACCTGCTCCGGTATGAAGGTGCCGAAGCGCCGGTGACATCGATCTGCAAGTTGATGACCGCCGCGCCATCCGCCTCGAGAGCAACTTTCATCTCTTTTCGCTGAACGCTATCGCTTGCCGGCGGCTCGGGGAGCGTGACCAATTTGGGCACCCCTTGGTTAACCTGCATCGCGAAGGCGCCGCGATCCATCGACGGAAGTTCACGGCTCCCCGTAAATTCAGCCGTTCCGTCGAGGTACAGATTGAGCGACGGCACGTACGCGATCGCGTGATCGAACACCGATAGGCTCGCCGGGTCGGGATCGATCCGCCCTCGCATGCCGGTTCGCAAGAGGACCATCGTGGCGTCGACCCCCGCCGCTTTGAGCATTGTCACGAGCAGCGAGGCTTTGTCTTTGCAATCGCCAAAGCCGCGCGCGAACGTCTGCACGGTTCGGTACGGCTTGATGCCGAAGATGCCAAATTCGAGCGCGACGTAACGCGTCTTTTGCACGACGTAATCGTAAATCGCGCGCACTTTTTCGTCTTCGGTCACAAGCCCGTGAGTTAGCGCGCGAACGCGTTCGCGTAGGGCGTCGTCTGGCACGAATTGATCGCGAATCAGCCCCCAATACCAACGATCCATGTCGTCCCACGATTTGTAGGTCGATACGACAACTTGGGCGACAAGTTCCGAGTAGGCCGGCTGCATCGGCTCTTGCTCGATCGGCGGAACATTTTGCGCCTCGAAGCGGTAAATACGCCGTTCTGACTCTTCTTCGACCGACTTTTTAAGGCCGGGGAGGCGCGGATGATTGAAGTAAAATGCGCGCTCTTTTGGCGTGAGAAGAACGTACTCCGCAAACGCGATCGGCTCGCTCGACTGCAGCGGAACGACTTCGCCAAAATAGTCGGCGTACGCGTTGCGAGGCGACACATCTTCGATGCGGTACTGAAGCTCCACAACATCGCCCGCTTGAAGGCGCGGGAAGCGCACCACGTAGGCACGGTAGCTCGTGTACATGTTCACGCTTGGGTCGTTCGTGTCGCTTTCACCAGTTTCGACCGCTTCGTCGATTTCACCGCTCGCGCGATAAACGCGCGCGACTCTTAGCTGCACCGACTGCGCATCGACTTCGTAGCCGAACGAATACTGCCGCGCATCGATCGCTGCCGCTTCTGAAAGCGGCTGAAATACCACTTGGTGAAAGCGACTTGCGAGGCCGTTTGGAAACACGGTTGTCACATGAAGCTGCACAAAATTTCGGCGCAGACGCCCTGCCGCCGGTTCGTTGCGCAGCTTCAAGAATTCAGCGGAACTTCTCGCGTATTTTTCGTCGGCGAGCTCTTTTGCCGGCTCGGTGTGGGCGATGTAATCGCGCACATCTGTCAGCTGCGGCTTGAGCTCGACAATGCGGCGCAGAAGTTTGACCTGATCGTCCGAGTCGCCTGCGAAGCCGTATTCATCGGCCAATGCGCGCATAAGGTCGGTATCTTCCGGAGCTATCGCGAGCGCCTCGCGCAGCGTCGCGATCGCGTGTGGCCTGTCGCCGAGCGTTGCATAGGCGCGCGCGGCGGCGTTGAGCACCGATGTATTGTCCGGATTTGCAGCGACAAGCAGTGCGAGCCAACGTTTCGCTTCGGACGGCTTGTGCTGCGCAATTGCGAGGTCGGCGTGCGCCCGCATGAGCGACGCGTCGTCGAATCGTATCGCGGCGTAGCGATCGGCGAGAGCGCGCGCTTCGGCTGTGCGATTCATCTCTTGCAAAAGATCGTTCATCGCTCGAATGAGGGCGGCCGTGCGCGGCTTGCGCGCGAGAGCGGCCTGACCAAACGAGACGGCAGTCGCGCGCATCCCCGCTTCGGAATAGAGCTCAATGCGCGCGAGCGTTGCGGCGATGTTGTCGCGATCGCGCTGAAGCACGCGATCGAAATACGGTATCGAATCGCGCCACGTTGGGCCGCCTCGCACATGAATCGCGCGCGCAAGCAGCGTTGCGAGCGAGTCGCTTTTCGACGTGCTTGGCTTCACAAGCGCTTCGGCACGTTCGATAAAGTCGACGCGTTGATTGCGATTTTCGGCGAGCTCTCCTGCGAGAAGAAGCCGCCCAATTGTTGGGCGCTCGGCAACCGCTTTGTTCGCGAGCTCGCGCGCGAGATGAACGGCCGGGTCATCTCCCTGCGTGAGTTGAAGGTAGCGCGCGTACGGCTCTCGCGTCGCGGACGCATTCTCTTTCAGCTGCCGTTCGAACCACTGCACTGCGCCGAATGGCGGCCCTGACTGCTTGAATGATGCGCGACCCGGCGCCGCGCGAGGCGGCAGTAGTCGACTGTCACGGGGAGCGGTATCGACTCGAATTTGGCTGTCCGGCGCGCCATCGGCGGCCGCAATGCGGAGTGAAAATGTTGGCGACTGCTCATCGCCGCATATCTTGACGAAGATCTGATTGAATCCGCGCTCGAGCGTGACCCCGGCGGCGAACCGATCGGCATCCAAGTTGCGATACTTTTCGTCGCGAATCACTTCAACGCCGTTCCACCAGACGCGCATCGCCCCCGCGCTGCCGCTCCAGAGCGAGATTCGCCGCGCCGGTGCGCTTTTTCGAACGTCGTGCACAAACGCCGTCGCGTAGGCGCAGATCGATTCAGACGGGCGCAAAAAACTGCCGATCGGAAACCACCCGTATGGCGACACTTGGGGAACGTTGCGCCAATGCACAGGCCGCTCTTTCCCCTCGTAATTGCGCGACAAATCGATCGGTTCGAGCTGCTCGTGTTCGGGGGCGAACGGCCGCATGAGCCCCGACTTCCCCTCGTTGTCGAACGGGCCTACGACGAGCCAGTCCGAGACAAATCCAAGCTTCGCGATCGCCTGTTTTGCCGCATCAAAGTTGCCGCGTCGCCTTTGCGCATAGGCCGACAAAAGTCCGGCATAAGCGCGCACAGGGGCAGAAAACGTACGGCTATCGCGCACTTCGCGAAGAGCACGCTCGACGGCATCGGCTTCGCCAAAATCCCACGCCTGCCACATTCGCCGGAGAGCGACGTACACTTCCGGCCCACGCGCGCCTCTCAGCTCGCCCTGAAGTTCGCTAAATTCGGACGAATAGGCGGGAAGAGCCGAGGCGGGTGCGTGGCCCGCAAGAGCAACCCCCGTTAGAAGAGCCCCAATGAACGCGATGGCTCGAGACGCGCGAGAAAACGGAAAAATCACGGTTAGGTTGTCTGTCGCACAATGGCGAGTAGTCAAGTTATCCGCATAGTAGAGCCATGAAGACCAGACCATTTGGCAGTTCTCTCGCGCTCCTCTAGATTGCGGCGGGCATGCTTCGCGCTTTGATAAAGACCGTTCGCCCACATCAGTGGGTCAAAAATCTCTTCGTCTTGGCGCCGATGTTTTTTCATCGCGACGTCTTTTTGTCGACACCGGCTGGCCCCGCGCTGAATTTGCTGATTACTGGGCAGGCAGTTGCGGCGATGGCTGTTTTTTGCCTACTCGCGGGCGCTGTTTACACGATTAACGACCTCGCAGACGCGACGGCCGACCGCATTCATCCCATCAAGCGCTTTCGTCCAATCGCGCGCGGCGAAGTGACGGTCGGGGCGGCTCGCATTCTAGCGCCGGCGCTCGTAACTGTGTCGCTAGCGCTCGGGTCGCTGCTCAGTTGGCAGTTTGCAGCGGTGGCGATGCTCTATTTTGCCGAAAACTTGCTCTACACATTTCGGTTCAAAAAAGTCGCTTTTTTGGATGTTTCGTTTATCGCTTTCGGGTTCGTTTTACGCGTTGTCGGTGGGGGCGTTGCGACCGGTGTGCACCCGAGCGGTTATATGCTCGCCTGCACGGCGCTTCTCGCGCTGTTTCTCGGCTTTGGAAAGCGGCGGTACGAGATCGAGTCAGAGCATGCCGACAAGCATCGCGCGGCGCTCCGGCACTACACGGCAAAGTCGCTCGATGTAGCATTGGCGATCACCGGGTCGGCGACCGCAGCGACTTACGTTGCCTACACACTCGACCCGGCGACGCGCGCGTTTTTCCAATCGAATTCGCTCTGGTTAACGATACCGTTTACGGTGTTCGGGATTTTGCGATTCGTCTTTCTCGCGTCTGGCAAAGGGGGCAAAGGTTTGAAGTCAGAGTCGCCAACGCAAGAGATGCTGCACGACGTGCCGTTCGTGGTGAACCTTGTGGCGTGGGTCGCGGTCGTCGTCGCAATCGTTTATCGCTTGCGCCCTTCGGCCTAACAAAATGAACGGACAGCACGTCACGGTTCACGCGCCGCACCCCCCCGAGCTTCGCGATAAGCCCGGCGCTTGGACAGACCTCGCGCTCACTCTTCCTATTTTTGTCGCGTATCATCTCGGAGTTGTTTTTCTCCATGTGCGCAACGGGTCGGACATCATTACCGGCGCGCTTTTGCGATTGGCCGAGAACAATCTCGATCGGTACCTGCTTGTTACGTGCGGTATTGGCGCAGCGTTTGCGATTTTCTTTCTTGTAGTCGGCCGCGGGCAGGCATTCTCGTTCGCGAAGTTTGCGCAAGTGATCGTCGAGGGGGTTGTCTACGCGATCGCGATGCGGTTTGGCGCGGCCTACTTGGTGGGGCGCATTTTTGCCGGCCAAATGACCGAGCCGATGAGCCCATTCGTCGGCATCACGATGTCGCTCGGAGCCGGTTTTTACGAAGAGTTAGCGTTCCGCGCAATTCTGTTCGGAGGGGGCGCGCGGCTTATCATTTGGGGCGTACTGAACGAGCAAATGCACGTCATCGCGAAGTCGACGCGACTGTCGTGGCGCGCCGTATTTTTAGCGACCGGATGGAGCATTTTTGCCGCGGCGATTTTCAGCGCGGTGCACTACTTCGGGCCACTCGGCGAAAAGTTCACGCTCATGTCGTTCGCATTCCGATTTTTTCTAGGGATGGCGCTAACGCTGATCTTCGCAACGCGAGGCTTCGCAACCGCGGTATGGACGCACGCGCTTTACGATATTTGGGTCGTCCTGGTTTAGTCGGTAGCCTGACAGCACGGGGGGGCTGATAGATGATTCGTTCGAAGACTCAATCGAGTTGTTTGCTGATGGCGCTCGGGCTTGTCTCGGTCACCGGCTGTGAACCATCGCACAACAGTCTCCCGCAGCCAGGCGCCGATGCGCAACCCCCGAAACCAGACACCCCCGTACGGAACTCTAGAGACGCCCAAGTACTGAGCCCTCCACCCGATCCTGCGAGCGATCGTATGGGAGTTCCCCTAACGGAATTTACTTATCTTCAAGAAGAAAATGGACGCATCGAGAGCACCGAGCGCAAAGCGCACGCCGCCTACATTGCAGAGTACGGCCAACCGACTGTTGCGACGCCGCCGTTCAAAACTTCGCCGCGTCTGTACGCGCGCGTTTCCGACGGCAAAAGATTCTTTATAAAGTTCCGCGGCCAGAACGACCTAAATAGTAATTACAACTCGAAGCTAACCGTCCAGCGAGTCATCCTCGAAAAGTTGGCCTACGATCTTTATGGGCTATTGGGGATGGAAGTCCCCGAGAGCTTGATCGTCTATTCGGACGTTGGAGGAACGCGAGAATACGGTATCGCTTCTTCGCTCGACGATGGCTACCAGAGCCTCGCTGACTACGCGAAGTCGAAATCATTTCATATACGGACGGACAATCACCGCCACCGTCATGCGCCGCGTCCACCGCTGGAGGTAAACGGCTTATTCGATAAATTCCCTGTTTTCATGTTTTTATATGATTATGACGCGATCGGTAGCACGCTTGAAAATGTTGGCGTCGTTCAGAGACATGGTGTGTGGACGGCCATCAAAATTGATCCGGGGGCAGCTAGCCTATTTAATCTGCCTGATGGGGCGCCTTTTGGAACGCCAGATCTTCCGACAAATGCGCTGGGAATCTACCATCTCCCTCGCGCGCATTTTGAAGACTTCACGTCGTGCCCCGACTTAGTCTCTTGTCGCGCGACGATGGATCGCATTGTCGCCACGCCGCGTGATCAGTTTGAACATGTGGTCATGAATCCGGCGATTTCGGATCGCTTTTTTCCGCCATACATGCGGCAAACGTTGACGCAAAGTCTGTTGGAGCGGCAGCGTGAGTTTGCGGAACTGATAAGCGGTCACGGCGCCGACGCGGCTGCACCGCCGAGCGATTTCTCGATTCCGATAAAAATCTCAACCGGCGATCTTTACGCTATCGCGCAGAATTGGGCCCGCTGGACTTACTCATCCCCCGCACCACGAGCGTTCGGGATCTCGTTTCCACGCTCGGCGGGTGGAGAACTCGAGGGTCGACTTACGATCGGTCCGCTGCCGGACCAATACCGAATTCTCGTATCAGCTGCCAACTATGGGTGGCTCTACTTCAAACTCGTGAACGAGAATGATAAGCCATCGACAAACACCGCGAGCCATGATCGCGTTGTGCCGGGATACGACGAGGACCACTTTCGACCAGGTTTTTTTTCTAGCGATCCGAATTTGTGTGGATGGAAGGTTCACGTTTCGCTGGAACGCAGTCAGGAGAATATCGCGAGCGCGCTGCAGGTTGTGGAGCCGATCGTCTCCGAGTTCCCGCAAGCCATTCGTTCGTACAAAGTTCTAAATCTTGATCCGGCAAATGACCTGCTTCGCGAGTCTACCGGAAAAGAGCTCGTGCTTTACCTGACCGATGCGATCAAAAATGCCGATGCGCTGAAAGCGCTGCTTCCGAGAGTCGAAGCGGCGCTTACCGCGCAGCATGTCCGCACAGGCGGTCTTCCAGTCGGAAGCAAGCCGCTGCTCGACGGAACTCGACTGTTTATTCGAAATGACTGCGGCTATTGGAACGACGCGCTCGTCCCCGAAGGCCTGTTGGCAACGCTAAAGTTCACCGGGAGCTCCGGCTATAACTTATCTGGAACACAAGACCCGCTGGAGAGCTTGCACTGGCAACCGCCGGTGGCGGCATCCCCGAGCAGGCGCGACGGTGCCGGACCGTCGCCGCTTCTGGCAACTTACCGGCCGTCGCAGAACGAGCGCGCCGGATTGGTGTCGATTCGCGGGGTACAACGTGAGCTCCAAATGATTGACAAGCTTGTGTTTAATCGCGGACCGGGAGCCTACCGCACCTACAATGCGTTCGCGCTGCTCGGCCGTGAAGGCGCCAACCACGGGCTATATCAGATTGGACAGAAGGGCCCGGATCGCGGGTTGGCGCTAATCGAAGAAAGGGCCGGGACGGCGCGGCACTACTTCGACAACATCGTCGGACATTTCAATCCAGATCTCTCCGCTGAGCAACAGACGCAATTCGTCCGCAATCACTTCCGGTACGTTCCAGCGGTAATTCGCACGGTCCTCCCGCCCTGCTTCGACTACGTGCTGCACACCCCGGCGGCGCCCCCTCCGTCGGCTAGCGGTAAAAAGCCGCTGTCCCCAACGCAGGATCTTTTGGAATGCATCGACAGAACCGCCAATGACAATCTGGTGATCGAAATAATTAACGACTCTCTCGTCACCGACATAGAGACATATCGCAGCTATTTGCCGTTTATTACGGGCAACGATCACGATGCGATTCTAAAGGCAATCACGGCCGACTTAGCCGCGCACCACAAGCCAAGCTCACCCAAACATTGAGCGGCTAAACGCGCACGCGCCAGCGAGCGCAGAGATTTTTGGCAGAAAGCCGCGAAGGCAGAAAGATCTATGGGGTGTGCGTTCGTCCAACCGGTGCGGGCCGCCTAAACGCGGATGCGCCAATTGCTGACTACCGTGCAGCCTAGGTCGTCGAATGTTGGGTCGGTTACTATTAATTCGGGGCGGCCGTTTCGGCATAGGACGATTGCGTTTTGTCTGAAGACTCGGCCAAATGCCATCGCCTCTTCGCGATCCATCCCATGCACTAGCCATGATGGCTCGCGCCACACGCCGTCTGGCTCGCCTTCGAAGCCTACGCACCCTTCGATGCGGTAGCAGCCGAGGACCAACATGTCGCGCATCACAGCGTGGCGCGCTTCGTTGACTCGCCGGGGGAGGAGCATCGACCTCGGATTAAACGCGGTAAGGACCGCGAAATTGCGATTTAGCAGATCGGGTAGCGCGACCGGATCGTTCACGACATCGCCATCGAGCGACACCCGAAGCGGCCCGTTGGCGGTTGGGAACTCATACACAGTGGCGAGGTATTGACGAAGAAGCGTCTGGTCCATGGGGGCTTTCTTACTTTGTGTCTAGGCGATAACCAATTCCGCGGACTGTCTGAATGTGCTCGGGCGCCTGCGGGTCCTTTTCTAGCTTTGAACGCAGCTGCTGCACGAAGTTGTCGATCGTTCGCGGAGTACCGTGGTGCTTTTCGCCCCAGACTGTCCGAAAAATGGCGGCGCGCGATACCGCTTTTCCTTTTGCCGATACCAGCACCATTAGAACATCGAATTCGGTTGCCGTAATGTCGACCGCCACGCCATCGCGAAAAACGCGGCGGGCCGCCGGGTCGACCAGAATTGACCCAAACTCGAGCGTCGCGAGCGGCGGCTGCGAATGCCCGCGCCGTAGCGCAGCTCGCACTCTCGCGAGCAGCTCCGCGAGACCAAACGGCTTCGCGACGTAATCTTCCGCGCCGAGCTCGAGCCCCGTGACTTTGTCGAGCTCCCCTGATTTTGCGCTTAAAACAATGATCGGCATCGTGTAGCCCGACGCGCGTAGCGTCTGCAACACTTCAAACCCGTTCGTCCCCGGGAGCATCACATCGAGAATGATTAGATCGGGCGACTCAGTGCGCGCCAAAAGTAGCCCCTTCGTCCCGTCGTCGGCGAGAATAACTTCGTACCCCTCCGACTCCAGATTAATCCGCAAACCGAGCCGAATGCTGGAATCGTCTTCGACCACCAAAACGCGGCGAGCGGCTCCCGTGGGCGCTCCTGCACGGTTCATGATCGACCTCCACGATGCGGCAAGATCATCCGAAACGTTGAGCCACGCCCCGGCGCGCTATCGACTCCAACGCGCCCTCGATGCGCGAGCACAACGTGGCGCACAATCGCGAGACCGAGCCCGCTCCCTTCGCGCGCGCGCGACAGTCGGTCGTCGATTCGATAGAACTTTTCGAAAATTCGTCGATGCTCAGAACGCGCGATCCCGGCTCCGTTGTCGGTCACTTCAATCACTGCGTGCTCTTTTTGCACATAGACGCGCAACTTGAGAACAAGCGGCGAACCGCCATATTTACGCCCATTCGAGAGCAGATTTACCACAGCATCGATGATCGCCAACCTGTCGACCATCACGCTGCCGACCGCGTCGGCGATTTCGACACTGAACTCGTTTGGCAACAAATTTCGCGCGGGAGAAAATGCCGCGACCGCGTCGTTCACGACATCGGCAAGGCGCTCTTCGCGCAGCTCGTACAGCTTTCGCCCCGCTTCCATCCTCCCCCAATCGAGCAGCCGCTCGATTCGCAGCGTCAACCTATCGGCCTCTTGAGACAGCGCGGTCAAACACTCGGCTCTCACTTCGTCGGCCGTCGCTGGGCGCTGCATTGTTTCGGCGAGCAGACGAATCGCAGTCAGCGGAGTGCGCAGCTCGTGGCTCACTTTTGACACAAAATCGGCCTGCAATTGGCTCAAATTCGCCGCGCGCCGCAAAAAGACGAGCATCAGCACGCTGCCGGTCACAAGCACCGACACGAAGCTGACGATGAGGATACCGAACAGCAGACTGTACGGCGCGCCTCGCAACACCATCAAAACGATGCCTACCGCGAGCAGTAACGCGCTCGGCACCAGCACAAAAAACACGAGCAGCTGAATGATCCGCCGATAGCCGATGCGAACTGCGCTGCCGGCGCGCCGGTTCCTACGCTCGATTGGCAACTCTTCAAATTCCATCGATTGCCGCCCTCATCGCTTCGAAAGGGGCCTCTCGACCGAGCCACAATTGAAACGCGAGCGCCCCTTGACGCGCGAGCATGCCGAGGCCGTTCGCGCAGCGCAATTGCCGCGCCGACGCCGCGCGCAAAAATGGCGTCACTGGCGGGGCATAGACGACATCGATCGCGCACGCGTCGCCTGACAGCGACTGCCAATCGATTGCCGCGGCGACGCCATCGCCGGAGTCAGCGCCGGTCATCCCCGCGCTCGTCCCCTGAACGATCGCAATCGCTTCTGCATCCGATGCTGACGGACGCAGATCGCTCGTCACAATTTCGGTCCGGCTTCCGGCCGTGGCAAGCGCTTTTTGTAGCGATGATGCAAACGCCTTTGCGCGTAAACTATCGGCAAAAGCGCGCGCTTTCACGACGACTCGCGCGACACCAAGGTCGAGCGCGAGCGCCGCGATTGCAGCGCGCGATGCGCCACCGG
The DNA here is from genome assembly GCA_945861885.1 of Nannocystis exedens. GTDB lineage: Bacteria > Myxococcota_A > Polyangia > Polyangiales > Polyangiaceae > CAMAVR01. Next base: position 60,268 of record CAMAVR010000003.1, read on the forward strand.
CACCGAGCACAATCGCTGCCCCGCCGTACGATCGCGCGCGCAGCTCTGGAGCAAGTGCCAGCAGCTCAAGAGCGAGAGCGGGACTATCGGTGTTGTGCGCGACAATACGCCGCTCGACACGCACCAGTGTATTCGCCGCGCCTATGATCGCGACGCTGGGCGAAAGCTCATCGGCAAGCGCGACGACGGCGGTCTTGTGCGGGACGGTGACGCATAGCCCAAAAACAAGGCCGTTTCGAAGATCGTCGACACGAGCCGCGAGCTCTTCGTGAGGCGTTCGTATCGCTTCGAACGTGTGCGGCATGTTGAGCGCTTGATACGCCGCCGCGTGCATGCGTGGGCTCTTCGAGTGAGAAATTGGATCGCCCAAAACGGCAAAAGAGAGCCCCTTAGCCGACGAGATAGGCATGCCGGCGGACGCCTCAGTGCTGAGAGCGATCCGGTTCACGACTCGCGCGCCCGCACGGCTGTCACGATTGCATCGAGAACGCCGCGGTGAAGCCGAATTTGCAGCGCATCGCCGGCCGTCACGTCGGCATCGACGCGCACCGCTCGCCCGTCGCTTCGCGTTGCGATGGCGTAGCCGCGCGACAACACTTTGAGCGGACTCATCGCATCGAGACGCCCCGCGAGCCCCTGCGCGCGCGACATGGCGCGATCGATCGCCGTGCGCATAAGAACCTGCGCCCGCTCGTCGAGCTTTTCGACGACACGCCGTTCGCGCGCCAGCACCGTCTGCGGATGCATCGCCGCGATGCGATTTTGCAGCTTGGTTGCCACGGCCAAATCGCGCGCGATGCGCTGACGAATCGACAGCTCGATCCGAGCCACGCGATCGTCGAGCAGCTGTTGAAACGACGAAATTGCGAGGCGCGGGTCGCCAACGCGGCGCTGCACGGCGGCGAGCTGAACGCGCCGGTCTGTTACGTGACTGCGCATCGCGCGCATAAGCCGCACTTGTGTCTGCTTCAGCGCGAGGGCTCGAGCGTGCCAATCGGCGACGACCATTTCGGCCGCTTGCGATGGCGTTGCAGCGCGCGCATCTGCCGCAAAATCGGCCAGTGACATATCGACTTCGTGGCCGACGGCGCTTACCACCGGCACGCGGCAGGCTACGATGGCGCGCACAAGCGCTTCGTCGTTGAAAGCGCTCAGGTCGTCGCTCGACCCTCCGCCGCGCCCTACGATGATTACGTCAACCTCGGCGACGCGCTCGAGCATTTTTAATGCGCGGGCGATCGACTCGGCAGCTCCTGCCCCTTGCACGAGCGCCGGGGCAAGCAAAATTCGTGCATTTCCGCGCCGAAATGCCACTTTTCGGATGTCGTGAATCACGGCGCCGCCGGCGCTTGTGACGACGCCGATGACGCGCGGGTCGTGCGGCAGGGGGCGCTTTCGCTCGGCGGCGAAGAGGCCTTCTGCTGTCAGCTTTGCTTTGAGACGCTCGAGCGCTTCAAGAAGGGCGCCGCGACCGATTGCCTCAGCCTTTTCGGCGATGAATTGCAAGCGGCCGCGCGGAGCCCAGAACGACGGCTTGCCGCGCAGACGAACTCGCGCGCCGTCTGCGATGAGCGCGCGTGCGGCAGGGGTGATCGACGCTTTGTACATTGCTACGTCGATGGCGGCGTCTTCGGATTCGTCTTTCAATGAAAAATACATGTGGCCACTGGCGGCGGGGCGCGCGCCAATGACTTCACCTTCGACCCACACAGATGCAGCGAATTCGGTGCCAAGCGCCGATTTTATCGCTCGCCCGAGCTCGGCAACGCTCAACGCCTTTGGCGGCTCGACCGGGAGCGGCATTTCAACGCGCGGCGGCTCAACCACGACCGGGGGCGGGGGGGCTGAAAAATCGAGAAAGAGCGAAGTTTTCGACATGCGGGCCGGCCGATTGTAGCGCGTTTTTTACGCAACTTCGAGCGACGATCGCCGATGTGCCTGGATGAACTCTTGGAGCTTTGCGCGCGCAGTCGGAAATTTTGTTGCTCAAATTGTCGCGCCAAGCGGCTGCGCGGCGTGCGAAGCGCCGGTCGCGAGGGGCAAAGTCTTTTGCCAAGGGTGCGCCGAGTCGGTGGTTCGATGCGAACCGCCGGTGGTCGAAATGGCGTTTGGCAGGGTATTTTCCCCGTTTTTGTACGGGGGGGAGCTCGCGGTCGCGATTTCGCGATTCAAGTATCAGGGGGCGCGTCATCTCGCGGGGCCGCTAGGCGGCCTTCTTGAAGGGGCGATCGGCGAGCTTGCCACTCAGATCGATACGGTGGTCCCGGTACCGCTTCATCCGCGGCGGCTTCGAAGCCGTGGGTACAATCAATCGGCGCTTCTTGCGGGGCGAATTGCGCGCGCGGGGAGATGCCATTTTTCGCCTCGCGCTCTTGTTCGCACGGTTGATACTGCGGCGCAGCAGCAGCTCGATCGCGCGGGGCGAGCGGCGAATGTTGCGGGAGTTTTTGCGGCGCGTCGCGGAGGGGAGCTGGAGGGGAAGAGGGTGCTGATTGTTGATGATGTGATGACTACTGGGGCGACGCTGGGGGGTTGTGTTGAGGCGGCTTTTTGTGGGGGGGGCCGGGAGGTTGTTTGTCTTACGTTGGCTCGGGCGGAGCTGCTTTAGCCTAATCGCGCACGCGCACGCGCACGCGCACGGCTACGTTCACGTTCACGTTCACGAACCGTAGTCGTGATCATAATCGTGATCGTGCGCGTGCGCGTGCGCGTGCGCGTGCGCGACCGAGTTAGTCGACCGCCGAAATCGCCTTTAAAAACGCCTCAGCCGGCACAAACTCATTAAACCGCGCCCTCTCCACTCCATCCCCCCCAATCACAACAACAGTAGGCAATCCCACAACGCGGTACTTCTCTTTCAGCACCTGCACTTGCGGATCATCTTCGTTCGTCGCATCGACTTGAACCGCGACAAATCGCGCCGCCTCTTCGCGCACCCTTGGATCAGCGAACGTGTGCAGCGTTAGCTCTTTGCACGCCGCGCACCATTCGGCTCCGAAATCGATGATCACCGGACGATGCTCCGCTTTGGCTAGCGCGCGCGCTTCGGGCTCGTTCGATGTCCATTCGAGCACCGCTTTCGGCGTTAAGAGCGAAAGAAGAATCATGAACGACCCGATGACCGCCAATGGGATCGAAATGAGCTTCGCCGGCGTCGACAGATGGGCGATCGGCGAGCGCTTTTTTTCGGCTGCCATGTAGACGATCGCCGAGGCGATACCGGCCGCCAAAATGATTGCCGCGGCGCCCACGTACCCAGGGCTTCGCGACGCGAGAGCGCTGATCGATGGCACAGCAATGCGCAAAAAATAGAGCGACAAAACGGCCAAAATAACGCCAAAAAACCACTTAACGCCGAGCATCCACGCCCCGCCTTTGGGAAGGCTTACCGCGAATGTTCCGACCAAAAAAAACGGCGCGCCGAGGCCGAGCGCAAACGTAAACATCACCGACGCACCGAGCAGCGCGTTTTTCGTCGTCCCGATCCACAACAGGAGCCCTGTCATAAACGGACCGGTGCATGGCGCGGCAACGAGCGCACTCACGAGACCGAGAACAAACGCGCCGCCAAAGCCGATCCCCCCCAGGGTCGCCAGTCGGTTATTGAGCGACGACGGTAGCGCAAATTCGAACGCGCCAAACATTGCCGCCGACAGTGCGCCAAAAACGAGCGCGAGCGCGACCATGACGATCGGATTCGCCAAAAAGCTCCCGAACACGCGCCCCGATAGCGCGAACGCGACCCCAAGTGCGGTAAAAAGCGACGCCATTCCGAGCACAAAAACGGCAGAGAGCGCCGCAGCGCGCCACCGCGATCGAGCCTGCTTCGCCCCGCCAAAAACCGCCACCGTGATCGCGATCATCGGATAGACGCACGGAGTCAATGTCAGCCCGAGGCCGCTTATGAATGCGACCGCGAATGTCGCCCACGTGCCGCGCGCAAGAGCGCTCTCGAAGAGCAAGTTGTTCGAGCCACTCGCCGTCGGCGCCTCCGCGGCGAACGCGATCCCGTGACAAAGAGCCATTGCAAGAATCGCTGGCAAGATAGCCCGTGCAAATCTTCCCAGCCTCCCGATCTCCCTGTTAAAATCTTCCATGAGACGAAGGACTAGTTATTGCTGATCTTCGCAAGAGTTGCCCGGGTCATTTTTAGTTCGCCGGCGAGCGATACGCGCCGCGCGAATGGCCCAGGCTCGATGTTCAGAAGAAATGCTTCGAGATATTTGCGCGCGGTGGCCCATTCATTCGCGGCATACGCGATATGACCTAACAAAAATTGTCCATAGCCGCGCCCAGTCGCCGATTCGCGCAGCGAATCGACTATCTCTTGTAGATTATCAACGCGTTCGCCCATCGCGATGCGCGCCAACGCGAGATGCGCGCGGTAGAGCGACCGGTCGTGGGTCGCCCAGCGGATCGCTCGATGCAAAATGGCGGCCGCTTCGCTGTACCGTGCGGCGAGAAAAAGCGTCCCCCCTAGGCTCCATAAGTGAAACGCACGACGCGACGCCGGCCCTACGCGCGCCGCCATCCGCAGATGCTCCAGCGACGGCTCGAGCCGCCCGGCCGCAAGCGCCGCCCGCGCAGCATCCTGATGCAAAGCATCGCTCAAGACCCCGAGCTGTACAGCCTGCTCGGCGATATCAAGCGCCTCGGAAAATCGAGACGAATCGAACAGCGAGACGTAAAGTTGCCGCAAGAGCATCGCCTGCGTCGTCCGGTCGATCGCCGCTGGGGTCGCGAGACCCAATTTTGCATGACGCGCGCGCGAAGCCGGAGTTCGCGCGGCCAACGCGCGCCGCAGGCACTCCTCAGGAGCCGCCGCCGCCGAAGCGCGTCTTGGTAAACCAATTCCAGACGATTTGGCGGAGCGCACTGAACGACCGTATCATCGGGATTCGCACGAACGAAGTTTGCGCCAATTGACACATCGCAAACGCGACCGAAGCGATTCCGCAGGGGCGACGACCATGGTAGGTGGTGGTGCCATGGTGCACCGCTCGCCAACGTTGAAGTGTCTGGCAATCGCATGGGCGATCACCTCATCGCTTGGGTGCGGGCGCCGTGCCACCGAAGCCGATTGCACACTTATTTTTGAGCGCATCGCCGAGCTCGAGCTGCAGAGCGCCCCGCGAGCCGCCGGTGATGACGCCGGCATCCCGCTCAATAAGAGCCGCGAAGTGCGCGAATTAATGGCGGAGGATTTGAAAGGGTGCGTCGGTCGGCGGGTCAGCGATCGAATGATCGCGTGCGTGAAACAGGCTGCAACATCGGACGAGGCGGTCAAGTGTATGCGATGAAAATTTGTCGGCTGATGGCAATATCGCTCGTGCCGATCCTAGTCGGCGCAGCCGGCTGCAAACGTAAAGCGAACCGCACTCAGTGCGATGAAATGATGGGGAGATTTGCCGAATTTGCGGTGAAAGAGCGAATGGGTGATGCATCCGTCGCGCAAAAGCAAGCTGCAATCGCCCGCGAGCGCGAAGAGTTGCGCGGCGACGATCGCTTTCGCAACTGCACGTCGCAAGTCTCAGCCGACGAGGCGCGCTGCGCGATGGCAGCAACCTCGGGCGCCGGCTTCATGAAGTGTTTGGAATAAAAAAGCGTGGGCCCTGAGTTAACAGAGCCCACGCTTCGTCGATCGGCTTCCGCCCTCACTTCACGGGAGCGATGCCTCTTCCGAGATTCGCTCTCGTGATCGCGCCTCTCTTGAGCGCTTCTTCGGTCGCTTTTGCGGCATTCGCTTTAAACTCTTTGCCGAGAATCGGCTCGCGGAGCTCCTCTCCCGAGTAGTAAAAGCGGACTGGAACCGGCAGCGGCTCGCACGGGACATCGCCGTCGCACCTAACCAGGGTTTTACGAACACCCAGCTGACCATAGTAGTTGTCGCCCCAGCACAAGGCCTCCGATCCGAGTCCCATGCGATCGGTCCGCACGCACGTATGTGACCCGCCCATGCTGACTTCAACGATGTCGGAGAGCGGCACTGGAATCGCGTATGCGCTGCACTTCCACGCTTCTGGATTCGGCACGGCGTAGTAATCGCCAATCACGTCGTCACCAGGCTTTCCCGGCCCTTTCCAAAAGACAGGCATCAGTTTGCCATCCTCACCCTTTGCCATCTCGTAAGGGCGACGGTCGATAATTTTCGATTTCGGACGCCCCTCTTTATCGACGCCATCGGGCACCACTTTGTAAAGCGGCTCGCCACTCGGATCGACCAACGGCTGACCATGTTCGTCAACTGTCTGGATTTTCCAATATTTGATCGGCTTCCCGTCACCGCAGTAGGACGTCACCGGAACCAGCGACCCGAGAAAGTCGTGTGCGTCATTGCCCCAGCACCACAAGCTGTCGACGTCATCGATTGTCCTGATGGCACACGTTCGGTCATTGCCCGCAGCGAGGCTTTTTGCTTGGAGCTTCGTGATTTTATCGACAAATTTCTTTGTCAATTTGCCATCAACAACCGTTTCTACCTGCTGTAGGTCTCGCGCCGAAACCTGCATCGGTATGCTCCCCGACTCGGTGTCGCCCATTGGCTGCCCGGTCTGCAAGCTCGAGTTGTCGCCCCAGCACCAGACGCTCCCGTCGCGCTTTCGCACGCAGGTGTGCGCGAGCCCCGCCACAACCTCTTCGACGTCGGTTAAGCCCTCTACAGTCTCAAGCTCCGCCCAACCGTAGCCCTTGCCGCCTGGACCGTACGGGAACTCGAATTTGAAGTCGTTCCCGAGCTGACCGAATTGATTGCCGCCCCAACAGATCACTGTGCCGTCTCCGATCGCGGCGCATGTGTGATTGTATCCGGCGGCGAGCTGCTTCACATTCGCAAGCCCCTCGATCGTTTTTGGAACCGAACTGCACGGGTAAGTGACCGCCCCATGCGTGCAACTGCTAGCTACTGCGCCGGGCCCGAGAAGACCATACGCAGCTGCACCCCAGCACCTGACCGTCTTATCCCCCATAAGGGCGCACGAGTGCGCTTCGCCGAGCGCCAACTGCGTGGCCCGTCCGCCCAAGTCGGCGACACGAACCGGTGTGGAGGAGCATGGCAGCTTGATCTCCCGCCCCAGCGCAAACTTTTTTCCGTCAGGATTCTCGTCTGATTTGAGTTTGTCGTCGTTGGCGAATGCCGCTTCCATTCCAAAGTGGCAGGTCTCTTCGCTAGGCGCGCCTAGCTGAGTCGCCACGTTCCAACCCCAGCACCAGACAGACCCGTCAACCCCTTTGATGCCGCACATGTGCTGCGATTTCGACGCCGCGATTTGCACAATGCCCGTCAGGTTGGGGACGATCTTCGGTAAAAAGTGCGGGTTGTAGCCCACGACCCGCCCATTGGGGCCGCGCTCATCTTGGAACCCTAGACCCAGCGCCCCACCGGTATTGTCACCCCAACAGAGAACTTGGCCAAGGCTCAAGCCGCATGTGAACGACGCGCCAGTCGCAAGCTGCGTGATCACGGGCGCGACAGTGAAGCCGATCGGCTCGGGCGTTGGGCCATCCGATGGTTCGATGTCGGCTGGTTCGATGTCGGCCGCGCCATCCGGAGTCGACGTCGGCTCGCCCTTTTTCTTTGGAGCCTCTTCGCTGCGACGCTTTACACCCGGAAGCGGCTCCCACGCGACCTCACTGTTGGAGGGCGGCGAACCTACCCCCTCGACTGCGGCTGCGGTCAACCCCCCACACCCCCCAAGAACAACTGAAAGCGCACCAAAAACAGCAAACGATCGCGTGATAAGCGCGAAATCTGGGGCAATTTTCATGGGGTCAGCTCCTTCGCCGAGGGGGGACCGCAGGACCGGCATTGGCACTACGAATTGACGACGAAAGATTACCTTGACCCACACACCCGGAGGGTCAAACGACCCGCGCCTCTTTGGGCGCGATCGCCCTCCGTGAGATGTCAATGAGACGCGCTACCGATCGACCGCTTCAACAGCGGAAAGCCGAGCGCCTCGCGCTGCCCCAGGTACGCCTCGGCGACCGCTTTCGCGAGACCGCGCACTCTGCCAATAAATCGCGCGCGCTCTGTCACGCCGATCGCCCCGCGCGCATCGAGAACATTGAATTGATGCGCCGCTTTGACGACAAAATCGTAAGCCGGCAGAACCAATTTTTTCATCGGATCGTCGGATAAATTCAGCAGGCGCTTCGCCTCTGCTTCGTACGTATCAAAGTTTGCGAAGTGCGTTTTTACGTCGGCCTGTTCGAAGTTGTACGAACTCCACTCCCACTCGGCTCGCTTTGCAATTTCACCGTAGGCGACTCCAGGGGCCCACATGACGTCGTAGACCGAATCGACATCTTGCAGGTACATCGCGATCCGCTCGAGGCCGTATGTCAGTTCGCCCGACACCGGCTTGCAGTCGAAACCGCCAACCTGTTGAAAATAGGTAAACTGGCTGATTTCAAGCCCATCGAGCCATACTTGCCAACCGAGCCCCCACGCACCGAGCGTCGGCGACTCCCAATCGTCTTCGAGAAATCGAACGTCGTGGTCTTCTGGCTTCGTCCCGATGGCGCGAAGCGATTCTAGATAGATCTCTTGGATGTCGAGCGGCGACGGTTTTAAAATAACTTGAAACTGGTGAAACTGCTGAAGACGATTCGGGTTATCGCCATAGCGGCCATCGCTCGGTCGGCGGCACGGCTCGACAAATGCGACGTTCCACGGCTCGGGGCCTAACGCACGCAAAAACGTGGCAGGGTTGTAAGTGCCGGCGCCCACCTCAGAATTGTACGGCTGCACAAGCAGACAGCCGCGCTTCGCGTAGAAATTCTGAAGGGCGAGAATGAGCTCCTGGAAATACATAGGGCCGTGGCGTACCACGAGAGCCCGCGGCGCACCACGAGCCGGGACGGGGCTCTATTTTTCCAGCAAATTTGTGCGCGCTTCGTCGGTCGAAGCACCCATCGTGACCGATTCGAGCGCTCGCGGGTGGTTCTCGGCGAGCCGGCGATAGAGCGTTGCGCGCCCCATTCCGAGCAATTTTGCCGCTTTTCCTACATTTCCGCCCGATGCTTGGAGCGCTTTTGAAATCGCTCGCCGTTCAAGCTCTTGAAGCGGAACGATCGCATCTGCACCGGCATCGCTCGCCGACGCTTCGGCGCCAATTTTTCGAACGCGCTCCCCGCGCGCAATCGCGCGACGAATTGCGGCCATCATCTGATCGGAATCGCTCGACTTTGCCAAAAAATCGCACGCGCCGAGACGCATCGCTTCGATGGCCGAGTCAACATCGCGGTTGCCGCTAATCACGATCACAGGAATATCGGGACACTGAGTGACCAGATCTCCCAGCAAGCGAAACCCGGAGCGGGAATCGTCGCCCAAACTGAGACAAGCGACCGATGCGCCTCGCACACGTGCGGCCACATCGCTCCCTTTCGCCTCACACTCTACCGTGCGAAAGCTCCCAGCCTGAAGCCGATACGCCAGCGCGTGGCGCGCAGTTGAGTCGTCATCGATAACGGCGATTAAACCGCTTCCGCCCGACCGCCCAAGTTTGTCAAGTTCTGGTGTTGTCATGTTTCACTTCCTAAAACGGAACACTGACGCCAACTCTTTAGGCCCAGTTCGGTTTATTGTCGCTTCTTGCATGCAACCCTCCGACACTTCCCCTCAAGCTCCACGCCCACCCCACCCTCGAATCGCGCGCTCGTGGCGCATCGTGAGTGTTGCTCTGGCCCTCGGCCTATCTAGCTGGATGGCGTTTCGCATTCGAGCAGCCATCGTCGACCAACGGTCTGTCAAAGCCGAACGCGCGGTCGCCGCCGCAACGTCGAATTCGCCTCGCGCGATCGATGTCGACGTGGCGCGCGCTACCGGCGAAGACTGGTCGCCGACCGTGACGCTCGAGGGGACACTCTTGCCGCTGCATGAAGCCGACCTCGGCTTCAAAGTCGGGGGGATGTTGACCGAAGTGCGTGTCTCACTTGGTGCGCGCGTTCGAACGGGCGATCTGATCGCGCAGCTCGATAGCGCCGAGGCTATGGCGCAGGCCGCGCAAGCATCGGCGCAAGCGCATTCCGCATCGGAGCAGCTCGCTCTCGCCAACGATGCCAATCGGCGAACGGCACCGATGGTGAAGTCGGGCGCGCTCCCCGAATCAGTCGGCATTCAGACGGCGCAGCAGAGCAAGATGGCCGAGGCGCAACTCGAAGCGGCGCGCGCTGCTGTCGATCTAGCGCGCGCCAATGTTGCAAGCCACACGCTGCGCGCTCCATTTGATGCGGTTGTCTCGCGGGTGCCAACGGGGATTGGGACCGTCGTCGGTCCGGGCGTGCCGCTTTTTCACATCGTCGATTTAGCGACGCTGCGGTTTGTCGGAACGCTCGATGAACACGACGCCCAGCTTGTGCATGCAAACGACGCGATCGACATTTCCGTTCAAGGGCGAACGGTTCGCGGGGCTGTGTCGGTGGTGCTCGCGTCGCTCGATCCGGCAACTCGCCGCGCGCCGGTCGAAGCGCTTATTGCCAACGGAGGCGATCCACCTATTTTTGCCGGTTCGTTCGCACGCGCAACGATTCAGTGCGGCGTGCGCGCCCCCGTCGTACGAATCCCCGGAGCGGCACTTCGAGCCGGATCGCAAGATGAAGTCGTCGTCGTCGACGGCGCGCTTGCATCGATACGCCACGTGCGGTTCAGCGTTGCTTCTAGCGGCGATCTGATGGTGCGCGACGGGGTTCGGGCGGGCGAGAGTGTGGTCTTGTCGCCGCGAGGCGATCTCGCCCACGGCGCGACGGTGCGCGTTGTCACTAGCCCCGAGGAGCTCGGTCGTCGATGAACATTTCTGCCATTGCAATCCGGCGCCCCGTCTTCACCGTCATGGTGACGATCGGTCTGCTCGTTCTCGGCATCGTCGGATTTTTGCGCCTTGGGACCGACCTCTTCCCCGATGTCGCGTTTCCGTCGGTGATGGTGACGGTCCCATACCCGGGCGCGAGCCCGTCCGAGATGGAGAGCCTTGTTACGAAGCCGATTGAAGATGCAGTGAACGGGATCAACGGCATCGACCGAGTCCGCTCGTATTCGCGCGAAGGGGTGTCGCTCACGATTGTGATGTTCACGCTCGGCGTCGATCTTGCCGACGCGGCAACGCAAGTGCGAGAGCGCGTCGCGCAGGCGCGGTACAAATTGCCGGCCGGAATCAAAGAGCCGGTCGTGAATCGGTTCGACGTCTCGCAGTCGCCGATTTTGACATTCACGGTGCGCGGGCCGGCATCGCTGCTTCAATTACGCCATTTTACCGATGATTTCATCGCTCCGGCCCTCGAGCAGACAGAAGGGGTCGCGGCGGTTACCATTCGCGGCGGCGCCGTGCGCGAAGTGCAAATCGATCTCGATCGCTTGCGGATCGACTCTCTCGGGCTCGATGTGGCGATGGTCGCGGCAAAACTTCGCAGCGAAAATTTGAATGTGCCGGCAGGCCACTTCGACGAAGGGGCGCGCGAAGTGAGCGTGCGCACGATCGGAGAATTCTCGAGCGTCGACGCGATTCGGAATGTCGTCGTCGCTTCAGCGCGCGACGGGTCGTCGGTGCGGCTTCGCGATATTGCCACTGTCGTTGATGGCGTCGAAGAGCCGCGAACGCATGTGCATGTGAACGGCGACGATGCCGTCACGTTCGATGTGATCAAGCAGTCGGGGCAAAATACGATTCAAGTTTCAGACGCGGTAAAAACGCGAATCGCGAAGCTTACGGCAGACTTTCCTCCCGGTTACTCCGTCGCGCCGATCATCGATCAGTCGCGCTTTATCAAGAACGACGTTCATCACGTGGAGCGCGATATCGTGTTCGGCGGGTTGATGGCGATTTTGATCATCTTCGTGTTCATGCTCGACCTTCGGTCAACACTGATTAGCGCGGTCGCGCTGCCGACAAGCGTGATCGGCACGTTTTTCGTGATGTACGCGCTCGGCTACACGCTCAACATGATGACGCTTCTCGGGCTATCGCTCGCGATCGGTCTGCTTATCGACGACGCTGTGGTCGTTCGCGAGAATATTTTTAAGCATTTGGAGCGCGGAAAGCCGCCATTTCAAGCGGCGCTCGACGGGACGAAAGAGATCTCGCTGAGCGTGCTCGCTACGACAATGACGATCGTCGCTGTGTTTCTCCCCGTCGCGTTCGTGAAAGGGCTCGTTGGGCAGTTCTTTCGGCAATTCGGCATCACGATTTCGGCGGCGGTGATCATTTCGCTGTTCGTCGCATTCACGCTCGACCCTATGCTATCAGCCCGATTTTCGCGACCGATTGCCCATGGGCACGTCGACCGGTGGGCGCGGTTAAAGCGCCCTTTTGAGCGCTTTTTTGCCGATCTCGAGCGCGCTTACCGCGGCATTCTCACATGGGCAACCCGCCACAAACTTGTGATAGGCGGGCTTGCGCTCTTGGGTCTGGTTTTAATGGCCGGCGTCGGGCGATTAATGGGGTCGGAGTTCGTCAACTCGGAAGACCGCGGGCAGTACGTTCTCGACATCGAGCTCCCAGCAGGTACGTCGCTCGCCGAGACGTCGAAGTTGTCGAACAGCGCCGAGCTAGCGCTGCTTCGCCATCCCGACGTCCAGATCGTCTATGCGACGATCGGCCCCGGCGGCGAAGTGAACCGCGCGTCGTGGCGCGTCGTCGTGAAGCCGAAAGGAGATCGCACGACGACGATCGCGGAGCTGAAAGAGGCGGGGCGCACAGCGGCGACGACGACGATTCCGAATGCAAAAGTATTTGTCGCCGAACCGCCGTTCATCGAAGGGGCGGCGACCGAAGCGCCGATCATGATTGCGGTGCGCGGAGCAAACTACCCGGAGATCGAAAAAGTCGCCGGGGAGATCCTGTCGATCCTAAACAAGACGCCGGGCGTTCGCGACGTGCAGATGAAATATTCGGCCGGTCGACCCGAGCTTCAATTGATGATGGATCGCGAGCGCGCGGCCGAAAAAGGGCTGACTCTCGCGCAGCTCGCGATGAGTCTTCGCGGAGCCGTCGAAGGCGAAGAGGCGACAAATTACCGCGACGGGAAAGACGAAATCACCGTTCGCGTGCGACTCAAACAGTCTGACCGCGCGACTGCAGCCGACCTCACCGAAGTGACGATGATGACTGCGCGCGGACCGGTGCGCGTTGCCGATGTAGCGACGTTTCGTCGATCGGACGGGCCGCAAGTCATCGAGCGCGAAGGACGAAGTCGGCAGATCGTGATCTGGGGGGCGCCGTATAACCGAGCGCTCGGCGACATTGTTCGCGACATTCGTCCGCAGATTTCAGCGCTCAATCTCGCGCCGGGGATGAGCGTCGCTTACGACGGGCAGATTCGGATGATGGGGGAGACAAACGCGAATCTCGCGCTCGCGATGGGGCTCGGAATTATTTTTATCTACCTAGTTCTAGCCTCGCAATTTGAGAGCTTTGTTCACCCGCTCACGATCATGCTCACGCTCCCGTTGGCGCTCGTCGGGGCTATTTTTGCCCTATTTTTGACGAATCACACGATGGCGATGGGGGCGCTTATCGGGATCATTTTGCTGATGGGGCTCGTCACCAAAAATGCGATTTTGCTGATCGACCGCGCGATTGTGCGCGTCCGCGATCTTGGAGAGTCGCCGCTTCAAGCGATTCTTCAAGCGGGGCCAGAACGACTGCGACCGATTTTGATGACGAGTGCGGCGATGGTGCTGGGGATGTTGCCGACCGCGATCGGCAACGGTGAAGGGAGTGAATTTCGCGGGCCGATGGCGATTGCGGTCATCGGCGGCGTTGTCAGTTCGACGCTGCTTTCGCTCGTCGTCGTTCCGGTATTCTATCTGGCGATCGAATCGTTGCGACGGCCCACCGCCCGCCGCAAGGTTCCGTACGGCGTGACTACAACGTCTTCATATACTCAATCAGATCCCAGAGATCGTCCGCGCGTTCCGGCGCCGCCCAATTGATCCCGCCCATGAATTCTAGCGAATCGTGGCCGGTGTTGTGATTGCCGGAGAGCTTCGTGTCGTACGGCATTGAACCTGGAACTTGCGTCCCCGGCTTGCGCATATCCCAGGCAAATCCGAGCTCTTTCTGATCGTATTCGGTGTTGCCGCGAATGAACATCGGTGTTCGCGCTTCCGGAACAAGCACTTGATAGAGCGTCGGCACCGACCCGTTGTGGAAGTACGGCGCGCGCGCCCAAATGCCATCGAGCGGCTCGGCTACGTAACCGATATCTTGCGTGACATCGCGGAAGATGTCGTTGTCTGAAATGTCTTTCATCAGCTCGGGGGCAGCGATGCGAACGTTCTTGATAAACCGCTCGCGCGTGAGCGCCGTGAGCTGAGTAGCGCGATTCGGATCTGTGCCGACGTGATCGAGGGCGTACTTGGTGTCGTTCCTCGACGTGTGGCACGTGGCGCATGCCGATTCGAACAGCTTTTGGCCACGGTCCGCTTTTGCCTTGTCGACATCAAATGGATACGGAGCCGATGGGAGATGTTCGACGAACGGCACCGTATTGAGGGCCGATGGCGCATTTAAGTTCTCCGCGTCGCCGACGACAGCAAATGCAGCGGCAACGTTTCGCGCGGTGCGATCCGGTTGATCGCCATCCCAGTTTGCCGCCGACCGATCCTTCTGGTTCCAGACCGCTTGCGGGTCGATGAGCGCCGCGTGGGGTGGGCCGTGCGCCGGGTCATCCCCGTCTTCCATCATGATCGCGCCGCCAACGCCAAAAGCGTCGAGCTGCCCCGGCGACCAACCATCAAGCCGCGGCGCTTTTCCCATGAGACCATTGGTATCGGTCGCGTAGACGCGCTCCTGGAGATGCTTTTTGACGAGCCGATCGCGTGCCTCCACAGCCACTTTCAGCCCGGCCACGACTTGGTCGGCTTGCCGAACGATCGCGACGCGCTCCAGATCTTCTTGCGCGAGCATTTTCGCGTGCTCGTTGGCGCCGGCCACGTCCCCCGTCAACAGGTCTTCGGCCGCGCGCGATAGTTTGCCGAAAGCCGATTCGACGAACGACTCGCTGGCTTGCTTGTCGTAGAACCAGCCACGCGGTTTCGAGCGAATCATCTTTTTGAGCGCGCTTCCCGTAAATTTTGGGCTCAAAATCGAATTCGCTACCGCCGTCCGGAACGCTTGCACGTCGAGTCGTGTCGACGGAGCGCCCATGAACTGCGTGATCTTCCCCTCCCCATCGCGCACTTCGCCGGCGTGGCAAGCTGCGCATGACAGCTGCGTGACGTTAATCGATAGCTGATCAATCCGCGTTGCTTTTGCAAACGGCTTGAGGTCTTCGAGCAGCCGTGCGAGCAGCGGTTTGCTTTTCGCCGCCGACAGCTCTGCCCCTTCGAGAATCGTTCGCTTCGCTTTCGTGTTCGCGAGGCCGAGCGGCAGGCGACGATTCGGCAGATACGGGTCGGCCATGAAGCCGAGCGCTTCGAAGCTCGGCGGCATCCCCGCGCGCGCGAAGTGCTCCGGAAACATCTCGGGAAGCAGCGCCATCACGAGGACCGGCACGCCTGTCGTCCCGACGGGAGCGTCTTTGAAAAATGTGAACCCGTTTTCCGGATCGGCGATGTACGCATCGACAGCCGCCTGCCTCTTTGCGCGCTCGGCACGCCACCAGCCGAAATCCGGCTCATCTTTCGGTCGCGGGCCACGCATCATTTCGGAAGTGACGCTATCGGTTGGCGAAGGGTCGCTCTCCGACATTCCAGAGCAAGCGGCCACCGCAAACGAGGCCGCAAGAGCGGCAATAAGAATAAGGTTGGTGTAACTTTTCATACTAGGAGCTCGCATTTTTATAAGTGAAATCGAAAGCAAGCTCGGGGCTAGCACAAGCTTTTTAACGCGCGAGAAAAAAGGGCAATCGCCCCTCTCTCTCTCTTAACTCTGTCCCGTAAACGTGCCCGTGCCCGTAAACGTGCCCGGCGTCTCTCAGCTATTCGCCGTGAGCAATCGAGGTCCAGTGGCGATCACGGGAAGGAAGCAGTCGCGCGCACCACGAACGCGCGAACAGCACCCCGACGATGAACCCACCGGCGTGCGCCCACCACGCGATGCCGGCCGATGCCGCTTCGGGCGACAGCGCGCCAACCGCCCCTGAAAATAGCTGCTGGAGGAACCAAATTCCCAAAAAGAGAACCGACCAAATTTCGAAAAAAATCGGGAAAATAAAAATCGGAAAGAGCACCGTGACGCGAGCCCCACGAAACAGCATCAAGTGCGCACCGAGCACCGCCGCCACGGCACCCGACGCGCCAATCGTCGGCAAATCGACCATCGGCCCCGCGGCAATTTGCGCGACGAATGCGAGCACACCGCTCGCGAGATAAAATCCGAGAAAGCGCGCGTGACCGAACGCCGCTTCGACGGCGCCACCGAAGACCCACAAATAGAGCATGTTGCCTATCAAGTGCGCCCAGCCGCCGTGCAAAAACATCGCGGTAAAAAGCGGCCCGAGCCAAATGTCGGTGCGAAGCGGAAAGTTTGCGAAGCCGTAGACAACGATGCGCGGAATCACGCCAAATTCGTTAATGAAAACGGTAAGCTGCCGCTCCGACAGACCGAGCTCGCAAAAAAACGCGATGACGTTGAGCGCAATGAGCGTCACCGTCATGATCGGCAACTTCCCCGACGGAGCAGTGGTGCGTATCGGTATCATGGTGCGCCTGGAAGGAGCTGTAGCAGGTCCTCGTCCATATTCGCGCCGCCGCGCGGGAAAGTGCCGTTGAAAATTCGCTATTTGAGCCTCTTTGAACCTAATTTTCTCTTAGGGGGCACTCATGATTAGACGTTTTGCAGTGGGGGTAGCGGTTCTTTTTTGTTTGGTAAAGTGTGGCTCAACGAAGCCAGCGGCAACTCAGCCACCAAAGGCCGATGCCGGCGATAGCGGCAGCCTTAACAACGCGGTGCCCGACGCGGACCAACCCGAAGGCGATGATGCTGGTGATGCATCGACCGCGCGACCTGGTTATGTCGGCTCGTTAAACTGCAACGAGTTGGTGGCCCACGCTGCCGCAGGGTCGCTCCTAACGACAGATGGTGGTGGGTGCGCGAATCCACTAACGGTGAATCAGTGCGTTGAACTGTTCTCAGAAGCCGACTTAGGGTGCTCCGAGGAAGTGACGGCTCTCTTCAACTGCGCACTTACCTCCACTGTTGTATGCGGGACGAACCCGGCTTTAGGAATCACTGCCGGTCCGCTTCCAGCGCAGTGTAGCGGCGAGGCGACAGCTTTCGTCACCTGCCAAAACAACGTTGCCGCCGGTGCCAACGGGGGCACTGATGGCGGCACTGATGGCGGCACCGATGGCGGCACCGACGGCGGCTGATACGCTCTACGACAGCAACTGAAGAAGATCGTCACGCGTGATTGCGTGCGCTGCATCGGCGCCACCGACCGCCACTTCGGCGATGGCGCGCTTGCGCTCTTGAAGCGCTAAAATCCCCTCTTCGACCGTGTCTTTTGCGACCATGCGATAGACCATCACCGGCCGCTCTTGCCCGATACGATGCGCGCGGTCGGCCGCTTGGTCTTCGACCGCGGGGTTCCACCAGGGGTCGAGCAAAAATACGTGATCGGCAGCGGTTAAATTGAGACCGGTGCCGCCCGCTTTTAGCGAGACGAGCATGACCGGCGGCCCGTCTGGCGACTGGAACTCCGTCACCACATCGCCGCGATTGCGTGTCGAACCGTCGAGGCGCGTGAACGGTATGTTGTTCGCTTTGAGATGCGGCTCGACGAGGTCGAGCAGCGACGTCCATTGCGAAAAGACAAGCGCCTTGTGCCCATCGGCCGCCGCCTCTTCGAGCGCTTCAAGCAGTCGATCGACTTTCGACGACGTCGGCGCCGACTGCCCCGGAATGAGCGACGAGTGGCACGACGCCTGCCTTAGACGCAATAGCGCTTCGAGCGCGGCGAGCACGCTGCCACCTGCCGCAAGTTTGTCGACGATGTCTTTCTGCGTCGCGGCGCGAATCGCGTCGTACACGCTCCGCTCGGCTTCATCGAGCTCGCAAAAGAGCACTGTGTCGGTGCGTGGCGGAAGCTCGGGAGCAACGTCGCGTTTGAGTCGTCGAAGCAAAAATGGCTTCGTTTTGTCGCGAAGTCGGCCGGCCGCTGTTTTGTCGCCGTTGCCGATTGGAATCGAATAGCGATCTTGAAAATCGCTCCGCCCGCCGAGAAGCCCGCGGTTGGTAAAATGAAAAAGGCTCCACAGCTCTTCGAGACGATTTTCGACCGGCGTGCCGCTGAGGGCGACGCGAAATTCGCCGCGCAGCTCGTACGATGCGCGCGCCTGTTGGCTGTCGGGATTTTTGATCGCCTGCGCTTCGTCGAGAACGATCATGTCCCAATGCTCTTTTGCGAGAATGACCGCGTCGAGGCGGAGCACGGAGTAAGTTGTGAGCGTGACATCGACTTTCGGGTCGAGCAGGCGCTTCGGCCCGTGGTAAATCGCCGCGGACAATTGGGGGCGAAACCGCTTAATTTCTTGCATCCAGTTGTAGACGACGCTCTTCGGGCAGACGACCAGCGTTCGCCCGTTCATCGCGCACAATGTCTGCAGCGTTTTTCCGAGCCCCATGTCGTCCGCGAGAACGGCGCCGAGCCCAGCGCTCTTCAAAAACGTAAGCCAATCGACCCCTTCTTGCTGGTAGTGCCGGAGCGTCGCGTTGAGCCCTTCAGGGAGCGGAGCCGGCGGAATCGCTTCGAACCCTTCGATCAGCGGGACGAGTTTGCCAAAACCTGCCGGCGGCGGCTCGTCGAGGTCGACGCATAGCTGCGCGAGTGTTGGCAGCGCGACCGCCGGAATCGCCCCATCGTCGCGGCGCGCCGCGAGGAGATCGGCCACGCGATGCCCATACTGCGCGAGCCATGCTTCGGGGATCGGCGCCCACCCACCGCCATCGAGCGGCACGATTTCAAGCCCATCTTGCCATGCGCGAAACACCGCGTCGGCGCTTGCACGACGAGGCGGTTCGCCCGCTTCACGCTCTTCATTGACTTCAAAAAGAACATCGAACGCCGCTTCGTTTAGCTGCGCGCGCGGCACGAGTTCGCGCTTTTCGACGAGCGCGCCGACGCCGGTGTCGTCGCCTCCACCACGCCACTCTTTTAATTTTTGGACGAACCGAAGCGCGTCTTTGCCGTCAAAATCGACGCGGCGCCCGGTTACGAGATTGAGCTCGTCGCGCAGCCGATGAATCAGCTCGCGCTCGAGCGGCTCGTCACGCATCGGCACTTCGCCTTGCAAATGAACAAGACGCCCGCTGTCGATTCGCGCTTGGATTGGGCGGCCGTAAACTAGCAGCGGCAAAACCGAAAGGGTGTGCCCCGCGTGCGTAAACTCCATGTGGATGCGCGGGCGCAAACGGCGACCCGGCTGCGGAATCCGCTTTGATTTAATCGTGAGCGGGATCGATTTTGAAATATCAGGAAGCGCGCGGCTCACGAGGTCGCCGAGCTGGTTGAGCGCAAAAACTCGGACAATCGGCAGCTTTTCGAGCAATTCGCCCGTTCGCGCCATCTCCCCGAGCGGGTGAAGCACATCGCCCACGCGCACAACGCCGCGCGCTACCACCGTGCGAATCGACGGGTCGACTTCGACGCGAAGCTGCACGCCTCCCGGGTGATCGTCGACAATGGCTCGCGGCAAAACGCGATCGGGAGAAACGGTCACGCGCTCGATTACGCCGCCCGTCACAAGCTCGACGTGCGGACAGCCGGCAAGGGCCGTAAAAAGTTCGGCGATGCGGGCGGGGGCGGGGAGGCCGCGGGGCGACGCGGCGATGATGCGGTCGACTGTCATGTCGTCGTGCGAAGGCACAAAGGGCAGGTCGGTCACGCGCGCAATCGCGGCGACGAGCGACTCGGTAAACGGCGCTACAGCGCCGTCGCTGTCGATCACGATGCGATCGATCGCGAGGCAGGCCGACTTTTGCGAGAGACGATAGCCTAGTTTTTTTCGCGATTTATCGACCGGTAGCGCTTCGCCGCGCTGCTCCGCCTGCTGCACCGCGATAACCGCCGCTGCAATGTGCGCGCACGGTTCGACTTTGCTGCCGCAATCGCACGATGCTTCGGTTTCGTCGACAAAGAGAACGACCGTCGGTGCGATCGCGGCGTTGATGCCGCGCACACGCACGATAATCTCGCCGGCCCCTTGCTCTTCGACAACAACAGCCCCTTCTCGCGCGAGCTTTACCCCCTGCGACCAAATTGCTGACAGACAGGTTTTTCGTATCGATTCAAACAAACCATTCATATTCAACGTGTCGCCCTGGATACCGGCACTGCGCGTTTATTCAGCACAAGCTCCTTGAAAGCGACGCTCATCTTAGCCACGGTATCGGCTGCGCGCCGCTCCGCGATCGCAATCTCTTCACCGAAGGCAATCTCCTCGCGCACGTCGAAATAAAACTTGATTTTCGGTTCTGTGCCGCTTGGCCGGGCGATCACGCGATGCCCACCGGCCAAATCGAAGACTAGAACATTGCTCGACGCCATCGCCAGAGGCGACTTTTGGCCTGTTCGGACGTCGACTCGCACTTGCGCGAGGCAATCTCGTACCGCGACAACTTCGTGGCCGCCGATCGACACGGGGAGGTTGGTACGAAGCTCGTTCATCATCGAGCGAATTTCTTCGGCGCCGGCCAAGCCTGGCCGCGTCATGTTGATGAGAGAGCTCACAAATAGGCCGTATTCTCGGTAAATTGCATCAAGCGCGTCGATCAGTGTCTCGCCGCGCGCGCGATGCTGCGCAGCCACGCTGGCCGCGAGCACGGCCGAACTGATGCCGTCTTTGTCGCGCACCGTATCGCCGATCATGTAGCCGAGCGCCTCTTCGAACCCAAAAACGAACTCGAGATTTTCGCTTCGGGCGAGGCCGAGCGCCCGGTTGGCGATCCATTTAAAACCGGTCAGTGTCTCCTCGTAGCGAGCTCCGAGCTTTTGCGCGATGACGCCCAAAAGTGGCGACGAGACGAGCGAGGCCATCACAAGCGCTCGCTTTTTCGACCCGGTAGGCCGCTCCTTGAGCAAATAGTGCCCGAGCAGAATGCCGACTTGATTGCCGGTCAGTTGGCGATACCCGAGGCCGCTCGCGCTATCGGCAACCGCAATCGCGAGGCGGTCGGCGTCAGGGTCGTTCGCGATGACGATCGGCGCGCCGATCTGTCGGCCGCATTCGAGCACAAGATCCATCGCCCCCGACTCTTCGGGATTTGGGAATTTTACCGTTGGAAAGGCACCATCGGGCTTCGACTGGGACGCCACCGACACGACGCGTGAAAAGCCCGCTTGTGCGAGCGCGGCGCGTGCGAGCTTGTCGCCAACGCCGTGAAGCGGCGTATAGGCGATCGGAAATGCGCGGTCGTGACTGAGCGCGCCGGCAGCAGCGCTGGCCGTGTTGAGCAGCCGGCTTTCCCGCAATGCGCGGAGATACGCCTCCTCAAGCGAGGCGCTGATGTCGACGATTTTGCCGCTTTTTACCGCTTCTGCGAAGTCGACGCGCGGAACAGTTGAGGCGGCTTCGCAACCGGCAATTTTTTCGGCAATCCGCTGATCGACCGGCGGAATGATCTGCGCGCCTTCGCTCCAGTAAACTTTGTAGCCGTTGTACGCGGGCGGATTGTGGCTTGCGGTGACCATGACACCAGCCGCGGCGCCGAGCTCTTTCACCCCAAACGCGACGAGCGGCGTCGGCGCATATTCGCCTAGCCAATGAACGCGCACCCCGAATGCCAAAATCACCCGGACCGCCTCCTCCGCAAATTCGCGGCTCATTCGCCTTCCGTCGAAACCGACGACGATGCCACGCGCCGCCGCGTCCGGCACCGACTTTGTGAGCTCGGACACAAGCCCCCATGTCGTACGAATCACGACCGCCCGGTTCATCCGATTTGGGCCCGCGCCGATGAGGCCGCGAAGCCCGGCGGTGCCAAATTCAAGCGATGTGGCGAACTGTTCAATCAATTCGGCGCTCTCGCCGCGACGGGCGGCGGCGATGATTTCGCCCCCCTCCCGCGCGGTTTCGGTATCCGGGTCGTCGGCGACCCACCGCTCGGCCAGCTCTACAATGTTAGGTTCCATCACACCTTGATCGTCGCCGATCTCGCCCGCTCGCGCAAACGCATGCGATACTGCTCCTCATGCTCGAGTATGCATGGAGGCGGCTGTTGTGGGCGATTCCCACACTTCTGGGGATTAGCCTCGTTGCATTTGCCGTCACATCACTCATTCCGCAACCCGCGGAGCTCAAACTCGCTCGTTCGATAGCCATCGCAACCGGCGAGTTTGATCAGGTCGAAGAGCTCGATACGCTATTTCGTGGCCGTTTTTTTGATCTTCCGCCATTTTTCAATCGCCGTCCAACCGACACCGAATCTCACGTGGAGCGGGTACTTAGCGTCGTCGGCGCAAATCGCAAGCGGAGCGACTACGCGCTCCATCGCCTCGCGCGCATCGGCGGGGCCGCGTTTCCCTATCTGATGCCGGCGCTCGCGAATGCACCCGACGAAGCCCGTATGCGCGTCGCGTCGGCGCTTCACCCGGTCGGCGAACGGATGGAGCTGCCGTCGCTTCCTGCCGCAGACGACCCGCGATCCGCATTGTTTTGGGCCGATTTTTGGGAAGAGCACTCGCTCGATTTTACGGAACCGGCGGCAAAGCGCGCGGTGATGCGCCTCGAGCGATACGGTGGCGACCAGCGCGAACAGGTGGTCCAGTCGCTCGATACGTTTGCGCTGCCGTACGTCATCGAAGCGATGCACACAACGCGTTCGCCCGAAGCGAGAATGCGTCTGACGCGCGTCGCCAACCACGCGACCGGTCTCGACGCGACCGTCTCGGCTACCGCGACCAACGAGCAGTGGAAGCGCGCACTGGCGGCGTGGGACGAGTGGTGGTTTGGGCACGAGTCGGACTACGTGACCTTGTCGGGCTTTGAGCGGCTCGGGGCGACCGTTTTGCAAACGCGATACGGCAAGTGGATGCAGCGCCTCTGCACCGGTCGTTTTGGCGTCAGCGTGCGCGATGGGCTTCCGATTGGAGAGCGACTGAAAGAGTGCTCGCGCGTGACGCTCACGATCATATTTTCGACGCTGCTCGGAAGCTTGACGGTCGCGCTCCCGCTCGGGGCGATCCTCGCGTGGCAACAGCATCGCCGCGTCGTTTCGGTAGCGCACGCGATGTTGATGGCGCTCTATTCGCTCCCACCGTTTTTGACGGCGATTCTGCTCGAGCGTTACCTGATTTCACTACCGACAGCCCCCGGCGGCCGTTTTGCGCTGGCCTTGTCGGTGCTCGCCCTTTCGGCGACGTCGTTCGCGGCGCTTGCTCGCCAGCAGCGCGTAGCGATGATCGACACGAGTCGGCAGGATTACATTCGGACTGCGAGGTCGAAAGGGGTGCCCGAATGGCGCGTGCTGATTGTGCATGCGCTTCGCAACGCCGCCGCGCCGACGATGGCAATGGCGATGCTTCAAGTGCCCGCACTGCTCGGCGCCGCTCTTGTGATTGAAGAGATATTCAATCTGCACGGGCTCGGTTACGAGCTGCTTCGCGCCGTCGAAGTGAAAGATACGGAGTGGCTCATCGCAACGGTGTTCGTGGCGGCAATGCTGAGCATCGCGGCGCTCATCGTGAGCGACCTGTTGCACGCTCTGCTCGACCCACGGGTGCGCGAGCGACTCATCAGCCGGGAAGAGGTGCACTCGTGAGGGGGGCCGTTGGCTGGTTGGCACTGCGATTCGCTTTTAAAAAGCCGGGCACGTTTACGGGCACGGGCACGTTTACGGGCACGGGCACGTTTACGGGTGCTATTTTTCTTATTGCCGCACTCATTTTTGTGGCGATTTTTGCTGATTTTATTTCGCCGTTTGCCCCTTCTACTATGGATGGGTCTTACATTCTTTCGCCCCCTTCGTTCGCTAGCCGGCACTATTTGGGGACTGACGCGCTTGGGCGCGATGTTGCTTCGCGGCTGATTTTTGGGACGCGGGCTGTTCTCTTTGTCACTCTTGTGGCCGTTACTTTGCTGAGCGGTATTGGCATCGCGTTGGGCTCGATTGCCGGTTTTTTTCGCGGTTCGGTCGATGCGGTCGTTTCGCGTACGATTGAAGCGATATCGGCATTTCCTACGATTGTTCTTGTCGTGGTTGTTCAGGCGATTGTACCTGACCCTTCAATTGTGACGCTTCTGGCAACAATTGCGCTCACGCGGTGGACCGAAGTAGCGCAGCTTGTCCGGAGCGAAACGCTGGCGGCATCGACGAAAGACTACACGCTCGCGGCGCGGGCACTCGGAGCGCCCCCTTGGCGCATCATGTGGCGTCACGTCCTTCCGAACATATCGGCCGCTGGGCTCGTTTCTGCGGCATTTGCCATTGCGAATACGGTTCTTATCCTCGCGCAACTCGACTTTTTGCATCTTGGCCTGCCAAACGACACGGCATCCTGGGGCGGCATTCTTTCTGGCGCGCTCGAAAATACGGCTGCGTGGTGGCTGATACTCGCCCCCGGTTTCGCCATCTTCGCGACGGTGGTGGCGATCAACACCGTCGGTGACCGACTGCGTCAGCGCATCGGGAGAGCCATTTAAAAACTGAAGTGCTATGAACAAGAGATCATGTCGCTGCTAAAAGGGTTTGGACAAAAGTCGCCGCCGCCCCGCCCATCCAACAGAGGTGCGATGCCGAGCGGGAATGCCTCGCAAATGCCGCCACAACAGGCAAATTCGGCGCGTGGGGCAATTGCTGTAACCGAGCGCGAGTTCGAACAAGAAGTGCTTCGAAGCGACCTGCCGGTGCTTATTCAGTTTACCGCCGAGTGGTGCGGCCCATGCAAAACGATTGCGCCGGAGGTTGAGAGCTTCGCGCAAGAAATGAGCGGCAAGCTCAAAGTCGTGAAAGTCGATGTCGACAAGGCGCCGGCGATTGCGCAGCAGCTTCGCGTGCAATCGGTGCCGACGTTTATGGTCTTTGCGCAAGGGCGCATCGTCGATTCCGTGACGGGAGCGCTTCGAAAAAAGCAGCTTCGTGACATGGTCGAGCCGTTCTTGCCGCGCGCAGAAGGGGCGTTAAAGCCGATCGAAATGGCGCAAGCGCTGCGCGAGCGAGCCGTTGTCGCAGTCGATACGCGCGATGCCGCAGCGTATGGCCGAGCGCGCCTTCCCGGCGCGAAGCACATAGCGCTCGAAGAGATTGAGAGCCGCCTTGCCGAGCTTCACATGCTCCCTGGGCACCCCGTGCTCTACTGCCGTTCGGGCGACAAGACAAAAGAGCTCGCAGCAAAACTCGCAAGTGAAGGTGTGTCGGTTGCATTTCTTGAAGGGGGCCTCCTCGGTTGGGAGGCAGAAGGGTTACCGGTCGAACGGTGAGCGCGCTGCATTCAGCTGCGGATCTCAAGCGATTCCATTCGCTTTTGCAGTCGTATATGGACAAAAAAGGGCTTCGATCGACCGATCAACGCCGGCTGATTGTCGATCTTTTTTTTCACGCCAATGGGCACGTCAGCATCGAAGAGCTGCTCGCCGATGTACGCGTGCGCGACGCGCGAATTGGCTACGCGACCGTCTATCGGACGCTAAAGCTGCTCGCAGAGTGCGGTATTGCGTACGAACGGAGCTTCGGCGATGGGGTGGCGCGGTACGAGCTGGCCGATGAATTTTCGCATCATCACGATCATTTGATCTGCATTGAGTGCGGCGGGATCACCGAGTTTCAAGAGCCGCGCATCGAGCAGCTTCAAGACGAAATTGCAAAGCGGCACCGGTTCGACCTAAGGCGGCACAAGCACGAGCTCTACGGCGTCTGCGCAAAGTGCAGCAAGCGGTAGTAAGCGGAGTCGGCCCCGTAAACGTGCCCGTGCCCGTAAACGTGCCCGGCTTTTGAAGTGACAACGCTGCGCTTAAATCCCCAGCCACGGCCGCGGCGGTAGGGTTTCTGCGCCGTGCCTTACTTCGAAGTAGAGCATTGCCCCTTTGCCGTCATCGCCCACTGTGCCGATACGCGATCCTGCCATCACGGTATCGCCTACTTTGACGTCGATTGTCGCTAGATTGCCGCTCACTGAAAAGTAGTGGTCGCCGTGGTCAACGATTAGCATTCGACCGTATGGCGCATAGCGATCGGCGAAGGCTACGCGCCCGCTGTACACGGCCCGCACCACCGTGCCGGCTGCCGCGTGAATTTCGAGGCCTGGGCCGCCGGCCCCTTCGCGCTTTGCGTTTTGCGGCTTTGCTTCACCGATCACGGGAAAAATAAGCTTCCCCTTCGCTAGACGAAAACCCACGCCGTCATCGATCTCGCGTTCGCTTCTCGGCTCTGCAGAGCCGTACACAACGATCGACCCACCACCCACTGATTCGGATCGCGACGCCCCCTCGAATGCGCGACCAAACGCATCTTGTCGCCGAACGTCGTCTTCGATCGCAAACCGCGCCGACTCGATCGCCGCGCGCTTCACTGCGAGCGCTTGCTTTGCTTTGCTCATTTCGCCGATTTTTTTCCGCAAAAAATCGCTTCGCGCGCCTGCTTTTTTTTCCGCCTCGACGTCGGCGACGAGCAGTCTGCGCAAGCGCTCGGTCTGCATCGCGTGCCCAACGAACGACTCGAAGCCGCCGCCGATCGCCAGCGCGCCGAGACGCGATCGCCGGTAAAACGCGCGGCCGTGCTTCACCAAGTGGGCGTGCGCCTCCGAGATCGCGCTCGGGAGCTTCGCCAGCTCACTTGCCGCGACCGCTTCTTCGGCTTCGATGTTCGCGATCGAACGCTCAATATCGGCAAGCTCGGCGAACGAGGCGACGGCCCCCGACCGTTGGCTCGGAGCGGCTCGCGTGATGCCAGGCGCGGCGAACGACAGGAGCACGGCAACCGCAGCGAGACAGAGAACGCGCATCGGCTACACCTGCCGCCGCCGTAAATTGGCGGCTGCTGCAACGGCCCCAAGAGATGCGCCGAGCGCGATTAAACCGACTACCGCGCCCAGCGGCAAAAAGGCCAAATCTACGCCTAAAATGGCTGAAATTTCGCTATTTACGCGGTATCGAATTAGCAAAAAAACGACCGCTAAAAATGCGATCGCCGCCGCCGCTCCCATCGCCCCCTGCATCGCCCCTTCGAGCAAAAACGGCCGACGCACATACCGATCGGTCGCGCCGACGAGGCGCATCACCGTGATCTCTTCGCTTCGCCGATCGAGCGCCAAACGGGTCGTCGATCCGACCACCGCGAGGACCGACGCGAAGACGATGATCGAAAAAAATATCGCCGCGGCAAAACCGGCGTGAACAACGCGGGCGAGTCGATCGGTCCACACTTGGTACGTTTCGACATCTTCGACCGTTGATAGCTGCTTCAACTTCGCCACCATGTCGCCGAGCGCGACGCGGGTCATTTCGGGCTTTACCTCGACTTCGATCGATGGCGGGAATGCATCGGACGGCAGCGCGGTGTAGTTCACTTCGTCGTCGAGAGCGCGCGCGCCAAATTCGGACTGCGCCTGTGCGCTCGTCACGTGCCGCACCGCCTTCACGCCTGGAAATTGCGACAGCGCGAGCTTTAACGTCACGACTTCATCGCGCGAAGCGCCGTCGCGCAAGTAGACCGAAACGCGCCCCGCTTGCGTCCATCGCTTTTCGACCGCGATCAAATTGGTCACTGTCAAAATCGCCGCGCCGAGGCAGATAAATGCAACGGCGAGCGAACAGGCGCCAATGGCATAAAGCTTCCACTCACGCACAATGCCGCGCCAAGCCCGCTCCGCCGCAAACGCTCCGTTTTGCCCCATTAGTTCGCCGCCAGCTCGTGATGCATCGCCGCTCCGGTTGTGTTTTGCTTCACCTCCAAGAGACGCCCGTCGTCGAGCACGACAATCCGGTGGGGGCGGGCATCGAGGAGCGAGCGGTCGTGTGTTGAAAAGAGTACGGTTGTCCCCGCAGCGTGAATTTCTTCGAAAAGGCCGACGATATCGAGTGTCAGCTGAGGGTCTAAATTGCCGGTCGGTTCATCGGCCAGAAGAAGCGCCGGATCGCCGACAATCGCGCGCGCAATCGCCACACGCTGCTGCTCGCCGCCGCTGAGCGCCATCACTGAATCGCCGCCGCGCCCCGCCAGACCGACCCTCTCGAGCGTTTCGGAGATGCGACTGCGCACAAGATTTTTCGGGAGTCCGAGAACATTCAGTGTGACGGCGACATTTTCCGAAACTGTCCACGACGAGACGAGTTTAAAATCCTGAAATACAATGCCTAAATTGCGGCGCAAGTTTGGAATCGACTCGTGCGCGAGGCGCGCAACATCGCGACCTAGAAACAAGATTCGCCCTTGATCGACCGTCTCTTCGCGATAGATGAGGCGCAGGAGCGTCGATTTGCCGGCACCACTCGGCCCTGTCACGAACACAAATTCGCCGCGCTGAATGACAAAGTCGACACCGCGCAAAATCGGCGGGCGCGTGCCGTACGACTTGTGAATGTCTTCAAAGATGAGGACGGGGCGGCGCGACGCGTCGGGCGAAACCCGATTGCTAGGGCGCAAAAATGGGCGAAACATTCGGTCTTCGCGCGAAGATCCGCTCAAACCCTCCACATAGGCCATGTCCCCTACAATATACTTCGAACGGATGCGGCTTGAGGTTTTTCGTCATGCGAAGGCGGATAACCGGGAAGTGCCGGCGGGCGTATCCTTAGGTTCGACGAGCTCGACAGCGCGCATCCCATCGTAGCCGCTCGCGATTTCCGACTCTCCGCCGGCAACACAGAGCGCCATCGCCTTCGCCTGCGCCATAAGTGGCTCTTCGTCGCCAAGCACAATGGCTTCAGAGGCGCCGCTTAGGTGATCGATGCGCCGGAGCGTCTGACGGATCAGATCGCCGCGGTATGAAATGTCGCCGCATTGCGCCACAATTTCACGGCGTCGCTCCGAACCGCGACGGTCGAGTCGCAACTCGGCGCGGTCAAAAACAAGCGTTGCGCAGTCGCTCGCACATTCCGACGATGCACCGTATTGACCGCGCGAATTGGCGCCGGCCGCGCCAAAATAGCGTGCCAAATCGGCATCATGGACGCCCCAATCGAGATGAACGCCGAGGCTGCCAACGCGCGCATCACGTACGCCAAAACGCCACGATTCAAAACGCTCGAGTTTTGTTTCGCCGAGCCTCTGCTTTAGCCCGCGAACAACTGGATTGAAACGCTCGGAATGCCCGACCATCAACCGCCTTTCGACGCGCGCGGCAAATGCGAGCAGATCTTGTGCGCGAGCCAATGTCACGGCAATCGGCTTTTCGATCATGACATCGCACCCCGCCGCGAGAGCGCGCATGGCGATCGCGTCGTGCGTCTCCGCGGGGGTTGAAACAACGATCAACTCGCAAGCTGAAAAGAGGCTTTCGACGCTCAAAAACGCTTTAATTCCCCATAAATCGGCCACCGCGCGCGCCACTGGGAGCATGACGTCGAAGACGCCGACCACATCGTAAAGGTGCTCGAGCTGCCGAAGCACCCGCACGTGCATCGCCCCCATTCGACCGACGCCGACAACCCCAATCGACAGCTGCTTCACGAGTGCGGTTATAGCCGTTCTTTCAAAAAGTCAGCCGCTTTCAGCCATGTCATTTCGGATTGCTCGGGCTTGGCAACCTGGTGCGTCGCGCCGATCAATGGCAAAAATTCGAAACGCTTTCCGGCTTTTGTGAGTGCGGCGGCGAGTTTGATCGACTGGCTGAAATACACGTTATCGTCGGCGGTACCGTGAATCACCAGAAGCGACGCGCTCGGCCTTTTTAGCGACGCCGATGTCAATAGCGAGGCCGCTTCGTAGATGCCGCTCCCATCGTCTGGCATCCCGAGGTAACGCTCCGTGTAGCAGGTGTCGTAGTCCTGCCAGTCGGACGGCGCTGCGCCAGCGACGGCTGCTTTGTACACGTCGCTCCGTTCAAGCGCCGCGCGGGCTGCGAAATAGCCGCCGAACGACCAGCCGATCACTCCGACGCGCTTCATGTCGAACTCGCCGTAGCGTTCACCCAGACGCGCGAGCGCTTCGACATGACCGTTCAGCGGCACACTCCCAAACTTCCCCCAGATAGCGCGCTCCCAATCTCTTCCGCGATTTGGCGTCCCCTTCGCGTCGATCGCCACGACGATGGCGCCGACGCGATCGGCGATCCACTGCGCGCGCAAGTAGCGCGATGCATCGGCGATGACCACTTGGTGGCCAGGGCCGCCGTAGGCATCGTCGATCACCGGGTATTTACGCCCTTTTTCGAACCGATGGGGCCGAACGACCGCGACGCGCATCGCATCGGCACCGACGCGAACAATCTCAACATTCGGCGTCCACGGCGGACGCGCCGCGGCACTCGGAATTTCAACCGGCTTCGAATTGGGCGCGAGAGTCCGCGCCATGTACCGCGATGACGCCGACGACATGCCTCCTTCGACCGTGACGAAAAGCGCGTCGCCGTCGCCAAATCGCGGCGCTACCGTGCCGCCACCCGCAACCTGAACCAGTTGGTACATGCCGCCACCGGCGATTGGCACGCGATAAAGAATATCCTGACTCGGCTCGTCTCCGGCGGTGACGTATGCCATTTCACCTTTTGCGTCGACGTGATGCAGACGTCGATAGCGCGCAGCTACCGACGTCAGCGTCCGAACCAACTTCCCTTTGACATCGCGCAGTTCGAGCTGCGGGGCGCCGCCGCGCTCGCTTGACCATAAAAATCCGCCGCCGTTCGGCAGCCATACCGGAACGGACGCGTCGTGCGCGACCCACGCATCGTCGTGCTCTTCAACGAGCACGCGCGTCGCGCCTGTTTTCGGATTTGCCGACAAGAGCGCCGCATTTTTTTGCAGTCGATCGAAGACGACGAGCGAAATCCCCCCCGCTTTCGTCCAATCGACATTTGCGACATAGGGATACCTGTGGCGATCCCAAGCAAGCCATACGGTCTTGCCGCCGTTGGCCGATATGACGCCGAGAGTGACGATAGCGTTGGTCGTCCCCGCGCGGGGATAATAGGGGCGAAACGGCTCTACTTCGGGGCGCGCCATATCGACGACGGCGAGGCGCTCGACTTTTCGCTGGTCGGCATTTTCGTAGAGAATCGACTTTGAATCGGGCGACCACCAAAAACCGCGCGTTCTTGCGAGCTCTTCTTGGGCAATAAATTCGGCCTCGCCGTGCATGACCGTTTCGGTCCCGCCGCGCGTCAGACGACGCGAACTGTTCGTCGACAAATTGTAAACGTAGAGGTCGTGATCGAGGACGTACGCCACCGACTTCCCCGAAGGGGAAAAATGCGGGTCGATCACACCGTTTGGTGTCTGCACCTCGGCTAGATTGCCGCTTTTGCGATCGAGAATTGCGAATCGTCCGCCGATCGGAAGGAGCACCCGCGCGCCGTCGCTACTCAGCTCAAACGACGCGAACCCGGTCGCACTAAGACGCAAACGTTCGCGGCGAGCATGCTCTTCGGCTGTCATCGCGGCGTCACCATGAGCGAGTCGATCCGGCGATGCGATTTCGCGCAGCGTCGCGTCGGCGGGTAAAAATTCGAACAGCGACTGCTTGGCGCGATGCGCGTCGGAGCGCAAAAAAAGAATCGCGGCGCCGTCGCGCGTCGGCGTTATCATCTTCGGCCCGCCGAGACGAAAACCTCGCGTCAGTGAGTATTCACGAATAAAATCTTCACTCGACGCGCCCTGTTTGGTCTCATGCGAGGACGTGACGATGACTTCGGCGCGCGGGGGCTCGGAGTTCTCGGCGGCCGCTGGCGAGGCTTGGACGACGGCGGTGAGAGTTGCGAGGCAAAAGAGCCGCCGACGCGAAGGGGCGGAAATAGAAAACGGCATAGCTGGGTA
Source organism: Nannocystis exedens (assembly GCA_945861885.1). Taxonomy (GTDB): domain Bacteria; phylum Myxococcota_A; class Polyangia; order Polyangiales; family Polyangiaceae; genus CAMAVR01. The sequence continues at coordinate 92,111 of CAMAVR010000003.1, forward strand.
AGATACGCGCGCCACGCAGCAAGCAAGCGAAAACAGACATCGAACGCACGCTTCTCACGGCGGCGACGCGCCCAGAACACGAGGACAGCCGTTGCCGCGATCGGCGTGACCGGCGACGTCGCATCGCACGCGCCGATGGGCGACACTGAGCAGCCCGACTTTTTGGCGGCCGTCGGGGTTACCGCTGTAATGCCAGAGCCCCCTTCCGACGCTTGCCCCGACGGCGGCGCCGTCAATGCGAACACCAACGAAAAGTGAGGTACGAAGCATTCGAGTTGTCCGGTCGTGTTTAAGACCGGTTCTGACCTAAGCGGCTCGCACGCGTTCGGCCCTTCCTTGTGCACGCTCGTCGCGCCATCAGGACACGACCAACATGACGCCGAGTGAATAAGTTCCTGCTTCACCGGCAGGATGATGCGAACGGGCGGGTCGAACTTTGTCCCAGGAGGGCCTAGTTGCATGACCGGCGAAGCGAATTGCGACGATGCCTGGCCTGAAGGCGGCTGCGAGATCACAATCGGCTTTTGATTCGGAACGACAGTCAGGTTGATCGCTCCCGTAGTGACCGGCTTGCCGTTGCCATCGCTGATCGCCGTCTCCGCGCCGACGGTTACAGTGACGCTCGCTTCCTGCTGAACGACTGTGATCTCGGACGTTGTCTTCGTCTGTTCTGTTACTGGGTCGACCGTTACAGGGACCACTTGCGTCACGACGGACGCCGTCGCGGTAAACACACCGTCCGTCGTGAGGTTCTCCACGATTTCGCTCTGCACTGAGTTGGCGACAGCCGGAGGAGGCGGGGCCTCCGCAACGATTGCTGGCGGCGGGACCGTCTGGGGAGCTGGAGCTGGAGCTGGAGCTGGAGCTGGAGCTGGAGCTGGAGCTGGAGTGGGCGTCGGGGTTGGCGTCGGGGTTGGCGTCGGGGTTGGTGTCGGGGTTGGTGTCGGCGCGGGCGTCGCGCCTCCGCCGCCTCCGCCGCCTCCGCCACCACCGCTAGAGACCGCATTGACCGTAAAGTCGTTGTCCGCAATCTCGGCCGCTGCATAAAGCGAATTGGTCGGACCGGCGGCGACTCCGATTTGATGACTCCCCACGGAAAGCGTGCTTATCGGGCACGTCCATGCCGCCGACGTGAACGACGTCGTGCTCGCCGTGAGCGTCTGCGCCGAACAGATGGAAGCGGTGCCGTCTTGGAACTGCAACGGCCCCACCGCATCGAAAGGCGCATACAGCGTAAAAATCACTGAATCGCCAAAAGTCGACTCGTGCGGCGTACTCGTCCTGTCATCGGTGACGGCGAGAAGCGCGACGTTCACCGGCGTCGTTCGTGTCGCCACATTCGCGCGCCCGAATTGACCACTTCCATCGCTCCCCCAGCACTTCATGCTCCCGTCGCCTATCCTCGCGCAGGTCGTGTCGCCCCCGGCCGCAATTGCAGTCACGTTAGTAAGTCCGGTAACGGTTTGAGGTGACGACGCGTTTGAAAACGTACCGGTGCCCAACTGACCGTGTGCATTGTTGCCCCAACACTTTACAGTGTTGTCGTCGATCAGTCCGCAGCTATGATTCGCGCCAACCACAACCGCGGTCGCGTTTGTGATTCCGGTCGAAACAGCATGGACCCGTTGCGTAGTCGTTGAATCGCCGATTTGACCCGACGTGTTGAGCCCCCAGCACCAGATGGTACCGACCCCAGCGAGCGCGCACGAGTGGGACGCACCGCCAACAACTGTCGAAGCATTTTGAAGTATGGAGCCGGGGGTCGCGCGATGCACTTCAGTCGGAGTGTTGCTGTTGGTCAAGGTGTCGTCCCCAAGCTGTCCGTTGGTGTTTTTTCCCCAGCAAGAGACGCTGGTGGCTCGAACCGCGCATGCATGGTAGTCGCCCACTCCGACCTCGCTTGCGTCGGTAAACGCCGAGACGGTGACGGGGAACGAGCTACTCGTGTTGGTTCCGTTGCCCAACTGACCGAGAGTATTGTCGCCCCAACATCTAACCGTAGAAGTGCTGTAAAGGAACGCGCATGAGTGAGCGTAGCCAGTCCCGATGTGCGTCGCGCCCGCTGCGCCGCCGACGATTGCAGTGACGGGGCTCGTGCTATCGGTTGTCGTCCCGTTACCTAGTTGGCCGGAAGAGTTGGAGCCCCAACACGACACGGCATTCGGAGCACCGGCCGACGAGATCCCGCAGCTGTGGAGGCGCCCTGAGGAGACCGCTTCAAACGTATCACCCAAGGAGGTCGTCACCGGCGATGCGCGGCTCGTTGTAGTGCCATCGTTAAGCTGGCCTTTCGAGTTGTCGCCCCAACATGTGCTGTGCGTCTGGGTGTTGACGCCGTCGGCTGGGGTGTCGGAAATCGTGCACACATGACTGGCTCCAACCGAAATCAGACCGATTGAGCTGACCTGCGCGGAGTTAAACGGCACCGAAACCGGCGACGCGCTCATGAGCGGTCGTCCGTCACCTAGCTGACCTTGTGAGTTGTCACCCCAGCAGATTACCGATCCATTTGCGAGAGTCGCGCACGTGTGCGCGGCGCCAGCTGTAACGGCAACGGCCGTCTCAATGCCGCTTACAGTGAGCGGCAGCGAAGTAAGCGACGTGCCTACAATAGGAATCTGCCCCGAGGAGTTGGATCCCCAGCACTTGATTCTCCCTGAGCTACTCGGCGAAACAACGATAAGCGCGCATGTATGATTGCTACCGAGGGCAATCGCTGTGGCGTTCGCGACGCCGCTTACGGTGACGGGCAGCGACGCATCAGTCAGCGTATTGTTTCCAAGCTGCCCAAAAGCGTTGTAGCCCCAGCACTTAACTGTCCCATCCGAGATCAGAGCGCATGAGTGCTTCTCGCCCGTATCGATTGCGGTGGCGGATGAAATCCCAGTAACCGCCAACGGAGTGTGACCACCATTGAGTGCTCCACTGATTTCTCCAGCCTGCCCCTCTGTACCACGACCCCAACAAGAGACTGTACCGTTCGTCTTGAGCGCGCAGGTGTGACTGCCACCGGCTGCTACGGCGCTCACACTAGAAATGGACGACAGCGTTGGCGTTGTGCGGGTACCACCGGCAACGCCGTCGCCGATCTGACCGCTCGTACCGCTACCCCAGCAATAGACGAGCGAGCCGCTGGTCTTATAGCATGTATGGTCGGTGCCAACGCTGATCTGCTGGGGTACGACGGCGGGGATCGCCGTGACTGTAACCGGAGCCGTGCTTGACGTCGTCGTCCCGTTGCCAAGCTGGCCAAATGTATTGTCGCCAACGCACTCGACGCCATTGGTCTCGAGAACGGCGCAAGCGTGATTCCCGCCGACCGACCCCGATATAACTGGTACGCCAGCCGGGCTATTTTCAATCGGAATCGATCGATCGATGTACGTCCCGTCGGAAACTGTGCCGTTTGAATTGTCTCCCCAGCAGCTGTTCGACCCACCGGTGAGACGCGCGCAGGTGTTATTTCCGCCCGCTTGGACTTCAGCCACCGCCGATGCCGTCACGCGCTGAGAAGTGACTCCGATCGGCTCGCGGCTGTCGCTACGTGTCGCCGAACAGCCGAGAGCGACGAGAAACAGCGACGTAATTATCGATCGGACGGAGAAACGAGGTCGCAACCGATTGGCACGGGGAGACTCAGTCATGTCGGTTTAAACGGACAGTCCCAGGACGGGATTAACGCCCTATGCGCTTATTCTTTAGGAAGCGGCCACATACCAGGTGCTATCTCAGCTCGCCCTGGCAGCGGGCAAAAAAAAAGCGGCGCGCGGCTCACTTGGCCGCACACCGCCTCTTATACGTTAAAGGGCTTGGACTTGCTGCTTCGCCCTTGGGGAAGACTAGTGACCTTTTGTCGTCTTTTTCTCGGTCTTCTTCTCAGTCTTCTTCTTCTCGGCCTTCTTGGCCCCCTTCTTGTCGTTCTTCTCGGCCTTCTTTTCCGTCTTCATCGTCTCGCTTGTTGTTGCCGTTGTCTCGACGGTGGTTGCCGACGCTGGCGGAAGCGCCTCTGGTGGGCTGACCGGCTCAGCAACTTGCGTCGGCTCTGCAACCGGCGCTGGTGCGGGGGTCTCAGCCGTTGTGATTGTCGTCTCTGTCGTTGTCGTTGGCGCGACAGCCTCGGTGTTCTCGGGTGACTTTGCTTCTTGCTTGTCGCCGCCACATGCGGCCGCAAACACAAACGGGGTAATTACAAAGAGCTTGAGCATTCGCATGACGTAGTTCTCCAGGCCGAGCGTTGTATGGAATTCCGCTTAGGAACTCAAACAAAAAATGCACTGCTCCAGCGCTTCGCTTTGTATCTTCGTACAAGCACTCGACAAACGAAGGTCAAAAGAAGGCATCAAAATGATCGGACGACTTACCGGAAAATTGGTCGCGCAAGAAAGCGAAGGGGCGATCGTAGTCGATGTCGGCGGCGTCGGATACGAGCTGCTCGCACCGCTCGGAGCCGCCGGAAAAGCCGGCTACGACTCCGAAGGGCGCGTGACATTTCTCGTGCACACCCACGTGCGCGAAGACCAAATCACGCTCTTCGGCTTCGCCTCGGAAGAAGATCGCTCCGCCTTTCGGACACTACTCGGCGTATCAAACGTCGGCCCGAGAACCGCCCTCGCCGTCCTCACCGCCCTTCCGTGGAACGAGCTCGCGAGCGCCATCGCCCGAAAAGACATGGCGCGTCTGACAAGCGTCCCAGGGGTCGGCAAAAAAACGGCCGAGTTGATGCTCGTTCAGCTGCGCGACAAGCTCTCGTCAGTCGGGCGCGAATCGACGAACGCGTATGTCCAATCGCGCGCCCCGGCAAAATCGGAGCTGCTCGTCGGCGCCCTCACAAAGCTCGGCTACAAAGCGGCCGAAGCGGAGCGAGCCGCATCGGCGGTGCTCGAGCAGGCAAGCGACACGGCGAAAGAGATGGGGACGCTCGTGCGAGAAGCGCTCGTCGTCCTGGCAAAGTAGCGGCCCGCAAATCGCACGCCCAAATCTCCGTAAACGTTGAATTTATCACCAGCGCATCGCAATGTGCCGAGCATGAAAGACGTCATCTCGTACATCGATCAGCACCGCCAACGATTTGTCGACGAGCTTATTGAGTGGGTAAAAATCCCGGCCATCTCAAGCGACCCAGAGCGCGCCCCTGATATGGCGCGCAACGCAGAACATCTCGCCGAGAGTCTGCGAGGCCTCGGCGCCGACCGCGTCGAAGTTTGGCCGACCGCCGGCCACCCCGCGGTCTTCGCCGAATGGCTCCACGCACCCGGCGCGCCAACGCTGCTCGTGTATGGCCACCACGACGTTCAACCGGTCGACCCACTCGACGAGTGGGTAACGCCGCCGTTCGAACCGGCCATCCGCGATGGGCGCCTCTGGGGGCGCGGCGTCGTCGACGACAAAGGCCAGGTCTATATCCACGTAAAAGCGATCGAAGCGTTCATAAAAACCCGAAAGCGCCTTCCGATTAATTTGAAGCTAATCGTCGAAGGCGAAGAAGAGATCGGAAGCGAACATCTCGATGCGTTAATGCGCGAAAAAAGCGCCGATTTACGCGCCGATTTCGTCTGCGTGAGCGACACGGCGATGTTCGGGCGAAACATTCCGTCGCTCTGCGTCGGGCTGCGCGGCCTCGCCTATCTTGAAGTGCGGGTCGACGGGCCAAAAAACGATCTGCATTCGGGCTCATTCGGCGGCGGCCTCCTCAATCCGGTCAACGCACTCGCGGCGATGATTGCGAAGCTTCACGACGAAAACGGTCGCGTTACCGTCCCCGGTTTTTACGACCGCGTTCACGAGCTGACCGCGAGCGAACGCGCCGAGATCAAATCGCTTCCGTTCGATGAGCCCGAGTGGCTCGCGTCAACCGGCTCACCAGCGATTCACGGCGAAAAGGGCTACTCAACGCTCGAGCGCGTTTGGGCGCGGCCCACGCTCGATTGCAACGGCATCGTCGGCGGTTTTCACGGCGTCGGCGCAAAAACGATTATCCCAGCTCGCGCGATGGCAAAAATCAGCTGCCGCCTCGTCCCGCATCAAGAGCCCGAAGAGATCGCGCGCCTTGTCGGCGAGCATTTAAAAAAGATCGCACCGCCAGGCGTTCGCGTGACAGTCGAGTACTTGCACGGCGGCCGCCCGTATCTCGCCCCGACCGATCATCCCGTATTTGAAGTTGCCAAACGAGCTTTTACGAAAGCGTTCGGTCAGCCAACCGTGTTTATTCGCGAAGGGGGCTCAATTCCGTTCGTGCGCACAATCGCCGACGCCACCGGCAAACCATGTTTGCTGATGGGCTTCGGTCAACCGGACGAAAATGCTCACGCCCCAAACGAATGGCTTGACCTCGAGAACTACCAGCTCGGCATCAAGAGTGCGGCGTATCTCTACGAAGAGCTTCTTTCGGTTCGGTAGCTCGGTAGGTTGCGGAAGTGGCGCGGTGGCCAACGCCGCGCCTTATTTCGCAGCGTAGCAGCCGAAATCGAGGAGCATCCGTCGAAGGTACACGGTCTCGAGTCCCGCCGGGCCTCCGAGAACGGCGTTCGGTCCGACTGGGCCGGGATCCAACATCACAATGCGCCCGCGCGCGTCCCCTTTTGTCCCAACAAAGCCTTGCGGGTCGCCAATGCTAAGATCGGCCAACGACAGTGCCAACCACCCTTTGATCCCCCGGCATGCATGCACCATCGCCGCCGGATCATCGACGAGCGTAGCGATAATCGCCCGAAGCGACGGCAACGGATCGTCATGCCACCATGCGAACGCATCGTGATCGTACCAAGGCTCAATGAACGCGTCGCAGCGATTTTCTCGCTCTTCTATTGAAAGGCACGGAAGAGAAAACAGCGCTTTTTCTACCGGCCCTGTGAGCGGGACTTCAACCTCCCCTCCGGACTGCTCGTGAAGCAGCCGCATCGCCTGAATCTCAGAGGCGAGGTACCCCTTTTCCGGCGTCATCGCCATCAGCAGCGCGAATCGCGGAAATCGCGCCAACCGGCACACACGCTTTTCGTAGCCACGATAAGTGTAGTGAGTCTCGTCCCCCGGCACCGGCATGCACTCTTGCTTGTAGTTGAAGGGGATCGCTTGAATCGCCGCCCGCACTTCATCCAACTCGTCTTCGGTCACGTTCGGAAACTCAAACTTCTTGTCGGCAGAGAACGGTTCGATCGCACCAGCAGGCGCGTCCGGGCGCGGCGCAGGATTGGTGGGCGCCGAGGTCGGGCTGTGCGCCTCTTCAGAATGAGCGTCTGCAGCGACTGAAGTACAGCCTGCCAGGACGCCGAAAGCGACGACAACGACGGCTGTCGCAATGGGGGAAGTCATCCCCGACTGTGCATTAATTCAACTGATGGTTCAACACAACCGGCTCCCAGCGCGCTAAATACCTTTCGATTTTGATGATTTCCCTGTTTTTCCCTCGATTTGCCCTCTTGGTGTCAATGCTGACGCTTTGCGATCACGCTTTGGCGAAGGGGCCTCGTCAGCAGAGTCTCGGGCCGATCCGCGGCGTCACAATCGGGCCGATCGAAAATAGCTACCACCCCAATATCGGCTATGGGTCGCCCGCGTATGAACGAACGTTGGTCGAGTGCACGCGACTCGGCGCGACGTGGATCGCACTGACACCCTTCGGCCGCGTCGGCGATTTGTCAGGCGTCGGCGTCGACATGACGTTTGAAGCGCCATTTGACCAGAACAAAGCGGCGGTGCGGCGCGCGATTGAGATGGCGCACGCCCACGGGCTTCGCGTGATGGTGGTGCCGCATTTATGGGTCGAATCGGGCGCTTGGCGCGGACAGCTCGCTCCAAGCGGCGATGCGGGGTGGCGAAAATGGGCGCAGAGCTACCGTCAATTCGTTCTCTCGTGGGCCGCCGTTGCGCAGGCGGGGCGCGCCGAAATGTTCTCGGCCGGGGTCGAGCTACGCACATGGGTAACGACGCCGCGCGCTCCGAGTTTCGCCGCGATCATTCACGCGATCCGCAACGTTTACCACGGCCTCGTCACCTATTCGGCCAATTGGGATGACGTGAACGACACAGCGATTCTCGGCGAACTCGACGTCATCGGCATCAACGCTTTCTACCCGCTCGGCGACACCGACGGCGCTTCTGAAAGCGCGCTGCGAAGAGGGGGGGAGCAAGTGCGCGCCAAAGTGCACGCCCTCGCCGAAGTGTGGCGAAAGCCGGTAATTTTTACCGAGATGGGGTACACAACGCGCCCAAACCCGGCAATTCGCCCGTGGGAATGGCCCGATTCAATGAAAAACGTCGTCGTCGACGAAGCCGCGCAAGCAGCAGCCTACCGCGCGCTGATCGGCCCGATGATCGACGAGCCGCTCTTCAGCGGCTTCTTTGTTTGGCGCTACTACAGCGACCCGGACGACGTATCCCAAGAAGCGCCATGGGGGTTTTCGCCGCGCGGCAAACTCGCCGAAAATGTTCTCCGCGACGCGTTCAAGAAGCGATGGGCATCGGAAGAGAGAGAGCGTTTACGCCCCTTCGCACGCTGACGCCGCTTGGCCTGTCACCTGCGTGTCGTGAATTTCCACGGCGCAGTAGCCGCCTGCATGAATCTGCTCAATTAATTCAACGACCGTCGCGCTTGTCCAATCACGCGCGCCATCGAACCGCGCGCGCACAATGCCGTTCTGATCGATGATCCACGTCTCGGGAAATTTGTTCGTCCCGTATTTGTCACCGACGACCGATGAACTCGGGTCGAAGAGCACCGTAAACGGTGGCGGATCGCGCAGCACCGACTTGAGCGTGTCGGCGACTGCCGCCGGACCGTCATCGGTAGCGACCGCGAGAACCGCCACATCGCCGCGCGACGACAACACTTTTGTCAGCTCGGCGAGCGAAGGCATTTCGTCGAGGCATGCCGCGCACGTCTTCGTCCAAAAATTCAGCACGACGACGCGGCCGCGGTAATCGCTCAGCGATACGTCGCGCCCCTGCATATCTTTTAACGTAAACGAAGGGGCGAGCTTATCGGCTCCGGCGTAAACCGGTTTGAGCGCGCAGAGCGGCGCACATCGCCGCCGCGCTTCACCTTCGCGCGAGGCGCTCACAAAACTGAACACGAGCACCGAAGCGGCCAAAATAAAGCCGATTTGCGCCGCTGGGAGGTACTTTTTCAGATTGCTCATCGGGTCACGAAGCTCGCGCGATCGTCAATTGACGCTTCGCTTTCACGGGGCCCAGTTGAAGCGCGCCGAATGCACGCTTGTAGGCCGCGAACGTCCCACCTTGATGCACGGCCTCGATGACGGCAAGCCCCTCCGCTTCGCCCCCCTGCGCAAGAACGTATTCGACCCACGCCCACTTTGCGCTTGTCGACCGCACGTCGGCGCGCCCTTTTAGCCCGCGACGAAGCCTGTCGAGCCGCGCGTTCACCAGGTCGATCCCCGCGTACGGCATCTTGTCGAGCGGCGTATTTCGCTTCGAACAAAATGGCGCAATCCCGAGAGCGACCGGCACAATTTTCGATATCTCGGTGGTAAACGCTACGCACTCGTCAACATCGGCATCGGTCTCGCCGGGGACGCCGATCATCAAATAGAGCTTCAAACGATCCATCCCATGCGCGCGCGCTCTCTCGGCGCACTGCAAAAGATGCTTCTGTTTCGCGCGGCGTTCGAGCGTCTCGCGCACCCGCTCGCTCGTCCCGTCCATCGCCGTCGTCAGCGTTCGGTAGCCGGCTCGCTTCAGCGCACCGACGAATTCATCGCTCAACCGATCGGGCCGGAGCGACGAAAGACCGACTTCGCGCCCTTCATCGGCCAGCTGATTGACCATCTGCACAATCTTTGGATGATCGCTCACCGCCGCACCGACAAGCCCCACGCGCTTTGCGTCAACAGGAATGCGCTCCATGATCGCCTCCATCGGAGCGATCCGCATTCCGCCGTTCGTCGACCTGCGCATCACGCAGTATTTGCACCCGCGTGAACAGCCGCGCTCCGTCTCGATCAAAAACATGTTCGAGAACTCGGTGTGAGGCGTCCGAATCGGCGCCCATGCCGGAATCAGCGAGTCATCGACAGCAGCCACCGACGGCAGATTGGCGCCGTGGTACTCCGGCACAAACACGTGCGGAATTCGCGCGAGCGCCGCCAACTGCTCCGCGCGACTGCGCGTCGACTCGAGCACGCGAACGACTTCAATCATCAGCGTTTCGGCCTCACCGACGATCACCGCATCGACCAAACCGGCGAGAGGGAGCGGATTTGAAAATGTGAGCGGCCCCCCCGCGAGAATAAATGGGTGGCGATCGTCGCGGTCGGCACGTCGTGGAGGAATACGCGCCGCCTCAAGCAGCCGAATCAGCCCTGCGAGTTCAAGCTCGTAGGCGACGCTCAACGCGATCACCGGAAACGATGCGATCGATCGCTGCGTTTCATATGTAATCGCCGACTGGACATCCATCGGTCCGGCATCGTCGTCGTCGACAAAAGCGCGTTCACACGCGAGCCCCGGCGCTTCCATGATCGCCCGATAAATCCGTTGAAAGCCAAGCGAACTCATCCCGGTCGCATAAGGAGACGGGTATGCAAGAGCTATGGTAAAGGGCGCCTCCTTCGTGATACGCCCAATCTCGTCAGCGAGGCGACGGCGGATACGCTCACGAAGCGGTATCGATGATTGCACTACCCTCCTAACTGATCGTTTTTTGCCCGAAGTGCAACCCTCATTAATGCGCCCAATGCCAAACAGACCGACGGTTTTACTGCTCGCACTGCTGATGTCTGCGTGCAGCGGTGGAGCAAACGACGAAAACGGCGGCGAATCGCCAAGAAAGCCGACCGGTTCGACGCCGAGCCACCCAGGACAGCCCCGGTCGCCGACCGCTACAATAAACAGCGTCGTCGCGTGCGAACGTCCCGCTTTGGTCAAGTCATCCGACTCGCTCTGCGCAGTACGCGCCGAGGGGGGCGGAAAGCCGATTATTTTTCGCGGGTCTGTCCTCGCCGGAGCGACGCTCTTTGAGCGCGGCGAAGTTGTTGTTCAAGACGATAAAATCGTCTGTGCCGAGTGCGATTGCAGTCCCGCGCCGGGATACGCGTCGGCCAAAGTCATCGAGTGCGCAGACGGCGTCATCTCGCCGGCGCTCATCAACTCGCACGACCATGTCGACTTTGGGATGTCGCCGCCAATTGCACGCGGGCCCGAGCGGTATGAGCATCGCCACGATTGGCGAATCGGCGGCCGCCGACACAACAACCATACTAAAATCAGAGCGAAGTCGTCGCGTGTTATCAACGACATTCTCGGGACCGAAATGCGCTTTGTTCTTGGTGGCGCAGCGTCGACAATCACATCTTCAGGCGAGCGCGGGCTGCTACGAAATCTTGCTTACGCTCAAAACGGCGACCAGACCGAAGGGTTGCCGATCTCGCCGGGAAAATTCGATACATTTCCGCTCGGCGATGCCAAGGGGTTCGAAATTGCGACTGGCTGTTCGTACGGGTCGCGCATGGCGCTCGCCGCAAAAGTGCTCAGGTTCGACAGCTATTTTCCGCACATGGCCGAGGGGGTGAGTGCCTCAGCGGCAAACGAAGTGCGCTGCTTATCGACCGATGTGCACGACCTTATCGCGTCGAAAACGGCGATTATTCACGCTGTTGCGATCACGGGGGCAGAAGCGGCGATGATCGCCAACCGCGGCGCAAAAGTGATCTGGTCTCCGCGTTCGAACATCAGCCTATACGGCGACACGGCGCCGGTAACACTCCTCAAGCAGAGCCAAGTGCTGATCTCGCTCGGCACCGACTGGCTCCCGAGCGGCTCCATGAACTTGCTCCGCGAACTCAAGTGCGCCGACAGCTTGAATCAGAAATATTACGACCACGCATTTAACGACTTTGAGCTGTGGCAGATGGTCACATCGAACAGCGCGGAGGCGGCCGCGGCAGGGAAATTTATCGGTACGCTCGCTTCGGGCTATTTTGCCGATTTGGCTATTTTTAACGGCTCGGTCCATCACGGCTACCGCGCCGTCATTGAAGCGGGGGTCGAAGATGTCGCGCTCGTGATGCGAGGCGGCGCGGTGCTCTACGGTGACGATGCCATCGTCAAATCGCTAGCGGCCGGCGAGTGCGAAGCGGCATCAATTTGCGGCGTCGAAAAGCGCGTCTGCGTCGATGCCAATGGCGTCAAATACAGCGACCTCACCGCTGCAGCCGCCGGCAGATACAGCCTCTTCGCCTGCCGCGATGAAATTCCGGCGAACGAGCCAAGCTGCACGCCATTTCGCGATAGCTACCCCAACGGCACGGCGGCTGACGACCGAGACGGTGACGGAATTGTCGATGCGCAAGACAACTGCCCCGCAATCTTTAATCCGATCCGCGTTCTCGACAGCGGAAAGCAAGCGGACGTTGACGCCGACGGAATAGGCGATGCCTGCGACGTCTGCCCGCTAAGCGCGACAAACGCCTGCTAAGCCGCGCACCTAGGTGCACGGCTTACGATTTTGCTACGACTACCATTGCTGCGCGCAATAGCTTATCGCCGTCGCGGTAGCCTGGCTGCACCTCGGCGATCACCGTGCCGTTTGGATGGGTGTCGCTTTCGATCTGCTGGATCGCCTCGTGCACCGCTGGATCGAACGGCACCCCTTCCGTCGTCACTTTGGTGATGCCGGCACGGCCTAGCGTTTCGACGAACTGCTTCAGCACCATTGTCACGCCATCGACGACGCTTTTTACGTCGGTCGCTTTTTGGATGCTCTGCACGGCGCGCTCCAAATTATCGAACACTGGTAGCAGGCTTCGCAAAAGGTCTTCGCGCCCGGCCCGTTTGGCTTCGTCGAGTTCGCGCCGCGTTCGCTTGCGGAAGTTGTCGAACTCGGCTTCTGTCCGCATCCACAAATCTTTTAGACGCACCTGCTCCGCGAGCGCGACCTCTAGTGGATCAGGTTGCGGTGAAATCTCTTGGGCCGCCGGCGCTGCGCTGAGGTCTGATTCGGTGGGCGATTCGTGCTTGTGTTTGACGTCGTTCATGACCGGTTGACGATGACCATCCTTGGGCCAAATCGCAAGGGGAGAGCCTAGCACGATTTTAGGACGGATGAAAGCGCGAGAGATGCTATCCCGCGCGGGGATGCAATCTTCCGAGTTGAACAGTCCCCAAGCGGACGCCGTCGCCCACGTTGATGGCCCACTCCTCGTTTTTGCGGGAGCCGGGAGCGGAAAGACGCGGGTAATTACCTACCGAATCGCGAATCTCGTCGCGACGCATCGCGTCCCCCCGTACCGAATTTTGGCCGTCACATTCACGAACAAAGCAGCGAGCGAAATGCGTTCTCGACTCGAGAGCCTTCTCGGCCCCGATATCTCGCGCGACTTGTGGGTCGGAACATTTCACGCGACATGCGCGAAGCTTCTCCGGCTGTACGGTGCGTCGATCGGCGTGGGGAAGAATTTTTTGGTTTACGACGCGCAAGATCAAAAAACCCTGGTGACGCGCGTGGTGCGCGAACTCGGCCTCGATGAACGCGAGTATCCACCCCGCACGCTGCTCGGCGCCATCCAGAAGCAAAAGCAGGATGGGCGCGGCCCCGATGAGATGAATATCGATTCATACAGCGATAGGACGGTGCGGTCTGTCTATGCTGCGTATGAAGCGGCGCTTCGTGCGGCAAACGCGGTCGACTTTGAAGATTTGATTCTTCTTACCGTGCGCCTCGTTGAAAGCAATTCCGAAGAGGCGGAATCGATCCGCCGTCGGTTCGATTTTGTCCTCGTCGATGAATTTCAAGACACGAACGCGACGCAATACCGGCTGCTTCGAGCGCTCACGCGCGACCATCGCAATTTGTGCGTCGTAGGCGACGACGACCAGTCGATCTATCGGTGGCGGGGCGCCGATGTTCGGAATATCCGCGGATACAAACTCGATTTCCCCGATGCGGTCGTCATCAAGTTGGAGCAAAATTATCGCTCGACCGCTCACATTGTGAGCGCAGCTCTCGCCATCATCGCGAAATCGTACGGGCGCGAAGCGAAGCAGTTGTGGACGGCAAACGATGCCGGCGCTCCAATCGAGCTCGTCGCCGCACGCGATGAACGCGACGAAGCTGGCTATGTTATCGGGCGGATTCGTGAAGCGGTTGCCGCCGGTGTCGATCGGCGCCAAATAGCCTTATTTTACCGTGTGCACGCGCAGTCACGCGTTTTTGAAGAGGCGCTGCGCGCGTCGAATTTGCCATACCGAATCGTCGGTGGGATGAAGTTTTACGAGCGCGCCGAAATCAAAGATGCGCTCGCATACTTGCGACTGGTCGCCAATCCAAAAAGCGATGTCGACTTCGTGCGCGTTGTAAATACGCCGGCGCGCGGCATCGGCGACACAACGATCGAGCGACTGTCGCAGTTTGCGCGAGCGAACGATGAATCGCTCCTCAGCGCGGCAAGCCACGTTCACGAGCTAGGCGAACTCGGCGCCGCCGCGAAAAAGAAGTTGGCGGCGTTTTGCGCACTCATCGAACAGCTCGCCAGCAGCGCAGCCGAGATGACACCGACCGCGCTGTTCGATGAAATGATCGAAAAGAGCGGCTATGCCAACGCGCTATCGGCCGACCGAACAGTCGAAAATGAAACGCGTCTCGAAAACTTAAAAGAGCTTCGCGGGTCGTTTCTCGACTTCGAAGCAGAGATGAAAGCGCTCGGCGAGACGCCGACGCTCGAGGCGTATCTCGAGCGCGTGTCGCTTCAGACGAACGGCGATACGCCCGACAGCGCGTCGTCGGTCACGCTGATGACAGTGCACGGAGCGAAAGGGCTCGAGTTCGATGTGGTGTTTCTGACCGGCATGGAAGAAGACATGTTTCCGTACCGGAACGCGCAGCACAATAGCGACGAAGAGATGGAAGAGGAGCGCCGCCTCGCATACGTCGCCGTAACGCGCGCGCGAAAAAAGTTGGTCGTCACACATGCCGCATCGAGACAAGTTTTCGGAACAACTCGGACCAATCGACCAAGCCGTTTTGTGCGCGATATCCCGACACATTGCATCCAAACGGCATCGACGCGCCTCGCGTCAATCGTAGCCGAATCGGAGCCGCACTGGTCGCGTCCGGCATTTCGCAAACCGTTAGCAGGGGCCGCGCCGCCGCAAGAAGGTCGTTATGTCGACCGCGAGTATTTCTCGGACGACACCGCGTCAGATTTTGCCCCGGCGTTTCGCAAAGGGGCGCGCGTGATGCACGAGCGGTTCGGAATCGGCGAAGTGCGGCGCAGCGATCCGGGCGAAAACGCCACTGTTACAGCGTTTTTTCAGGGGTGGGGCGAGAAAAAAATTCTCGCTAAGTTTCTCAGGCCGCTATGACTTTTGGGTGGGCGGGATGAATTGCTCGACGATCGAGATCACCTCAGGTTCAGTCATCAAGTGTGGTTGCGTTTTGGCAGCCGACAAGATGGCGCCGACGAGATCTTCATTCGGCTCGATGCCGCGCTCCCGTAGGTAAAAATTCACGTTCGAGACGCCACTCATAAAACCGATGCAAATCTCTTGCTTGCGCCCGAATTCGCTCGCCGGGACACCGCTGTAAATCCGATCGGCAAGCCACGAATCGCCCTTGCCCAAAGCTTTGACAATCGCCGAAGCATGAACCCCTGTCGCCGTGCGAAATGCGTCGACACCGACGAGCGGGTAGCTGTTTGGTAGCTCCCACAATAGCGCTTTCCGAACCGCTTCCGTGTAGTCGAGGATTTTCGTCAAGTTGACGCCATCAAGCTCGCCGAGAAGTTTCAAGTTCGCGAGGAGGAGCTCCATCGGCGCGTTGCCGACGCGCTCGCCGATACCGAGTGCGGTTGCGTGCACGCGGTCGGCCCCGTACTCGAATGCCCACAGCGCATTTTGTAGGGCAAAACCGCGGTCGTTGTGCCCATGCCAATCGATGCCGATCGACGTTGCGCCCGTCCCCGCAATAACATTTTTGGTGAATTGAATTAGATGTTTTACGCCGTCAGGGGTCGCGTGCCCCACGGTGTCTGCCAAGCACAATCGCGTGGCACCGTGGTCGATGGCAGCGCGAAAAAGCGTCGTCAACGCTGCCGGCGCCGACCGCGTAGTGTCTTCGGTCACGTAACAGACGGGGAGGCCCGCCTTGACCGCGACGTCGATCGCTTCGGCGCTTCGCTTCGCGATAAGCGCCAAATCCCACCCCTCGACGTACTGCCGAATCGGACTTGAGCCAATGAACGCGTAGACCTCGACAGGGAGCCCCGCGCGCTGCGAAATTTCGATCATCGGCGTAATATCCGAAACGACCGTTCGCCCGGCGCACGCGACGCGAATTTTCATTTTGCAGTCGACAACCTCTTTGCAAAGCCGGAGCACGTCGTCGAACGCGCGCTTCGAGCTCCCGGGGAGGCCGATGTCGGCTTCATGGATGCCGAGCGACTCCATGAGATGCAGAATCTTTAACTTTTCTTCGATCGTAGGGTCGATCACCGACGGATTTTGCAGCCCGTCGCGAAGCGTCTCGTCAAGCAAGGAAAAGCCTTCCGGCAGAATCTTCCCTCGTCGCTCGACCGTATTCCAATCAAAAATCAGCGCATCGCCAGGTTCGGTCATTTCTTGCGAGACACTATGCAGACCGGAACGACGAGCTGCAAGGTGCGCGAGCGGCGGGGGCTTGTCCCCCGCCTCGAACTAATTGATTGACTCTTGTCGCCTGGAGAGGGAAAGAGCTCCCGTGAAAGCATCTGATACCCTTAACGATCTCTCCCTTTCGTCAGCGCAGCTGCTCGTTGTTCAGCACGGTTCGCGGGCCAGCTTTCGTCGGCGTGTGATCGACGCGATGCGCACGCTTGTCCCCGCCTCGGGCGCCTTTTGCTTTTTTGGCCTGCACGATGAGCGCGCGTTTGCGGAGGGGGCACGGATTGTAGGCAATTTGTCGTCGCGGATGCCGCAAATCGATCACATGCGGCTGTCAACGGCGTTCGCGATCGATCCGCAAAGTGTTGTCGCGAGCAGTCGCCGCGCGTATCTCGCAAGCGAGCTCTATTCAGAAGAGGGGCATCACCAAGTCCCTTATTTTTCCGTCTATTCTGCTCCGGCGGAGTTTAAGCACGCTCTTATCGTCTTTTTGCACGAGGGGGGGGTGCTTTTTGGCGTCGCGGGGCTCGAGCGTCGGGCGGCCGAAGGTGAATTTACGGAGGCCGATATCGCGCTTCTTGAAAGGCTTGCCCCGTTCGTCATCGCAGGCGGGCGAGCGCACATCGCCTACGACGAGTTGACACGAGAGGCGTCGGCACTGCGCGCGCTGGGGAAGATCAAAGGGGCGCTCTATGTTGTCGACCGCGACAATCGCCGCGTCGTATGGGCAGTCGATCGCCAGCACGGCATCGACTGGCAGCAAGATGTTGAGCCGTTTTCCGACGCGATTGTTAACGCCGCCGAGCAGATGATCGCGGCCAATGTGCGCGGCGACGCAATCCCAACACCAATGCGCTTCCACCGGGGAACCGTGTTCGCCGTCGCAAAAATCGACGACGATCCGGTTTTTCGTGGCGGCCGGTGCGCCGTTGTCCGAGTCGAATCACCCACCGATTCACCGGCGGCAATCGGCGGTCTGTCGAAGCGTGAGCGCGAGATTGCGAGGTTGCTCGTCGCCGGCTACAGCGGCGTCAACGTGGCGGCAATCTCGGGGCTCAGCGAAAATACAGTGCGCACATATGTCCGGCGGTTATACCATAAGCTCGACGTCGCCAATCGCGCCGACCTTGTGCGAAAGCTTATGTTGCCAAGCCCGCAAGCAGCACCCGAGTCGGTGGCGCACATCGCTCCACCGCCCGACTCCTCGCTCGCGGACGGCGATGACACGTTGGATTAGTAAAATCGAGCAAAGAGTTTCTTGGATGGAGTTCCAGAATGACGATCGAACAAAAGGCATTTCCGCTCGAAGGTAAAGTCGACGGATTTCTCAGCGAAAAGTCACTTACCGAGCATCGCGACGTTCTCTACAAGGGCTACGTCGCTCAGTACAACGCGATACAGACGGCGCTGGCAGCCGCAGATGTGTCGAAAGCAAATCCGCACTATTCCGAATGGGGCGAGCTAAAGCGCCGCGAAACATGGGCGCACAACGGCGTGCTCTTGCACGAACTCTATTTTGAGAACATCGGCGGGAAGGGGACGCAGCCGGGCCCCAAGACAATCGAGCACATCAACCGCGATTTCGGGTCGCTCGACAACTTCAAAGCGCAGCTCCTCAGCGCCGGAAAAGTGGCGCCTGTTGGGTGGGCCGTCTGGGCTTACTCGTTTCTCGACATGAAGACGCATATTTACGTTGTCGAGATGCACCAGAATCACACGCCTTGGGGCGTTATTCCGCTGCTCATTCTCGATGAATTTGAGCACGCTTATTATCTCGACTACGCGACCAAGCGCGCCGACTATTTGGCCAAATTTTGGGAGAGCCTTAATTGGAACGCTGTCGAAGCGCGAATGGGCTGGATTAACCAGTAGCCCCGGCGGGGGACAAGCCCCCGCCCTACACCGATTTTGGCAGGGGGACCCAACCGTTTTTGGTAGGGCGGGGGCTTGCCCCCCGCCGCATCGGTCATTTTGCGGTGGGGACGAATACGCGTGTCTTGCCTACTTCCCCCACCGCCATTTCTACTTCGAAGACATCTCTTAGCCGCTCCGCCGTCATGACGTTTTCGGGCGAGCCGCTTGCTACGATTCGGCCTTTTTTCATTAGCGCGATTCGCGTTGCGTGCTGCGCCGCCATGTTTAGGTCGTGCATCGCAATCACGCAGGCCATTTCGCCTCGACGCACTTCACTAAGTACGAGCTCGTGCAGTTCGACTGCGTGCCGGACATCGAGAAACGCCGTCGGCTCGTCGAGCAAGAGCAGGTGTGGCTCTTGGGCTAACGCTCGTGCGATCGTGACTCTTTTTTGCTCACCACCGCTCAGCTCGTTGGTCAGTCTGTCGGCAAGCGCGAGAAGATCACATCTACGCATCGCGTCATCGACCGCTTGACGATCTCGGTCGGTGGCAACCATCCATCCGCCCTGATGCGGCGACCGCCCCATCATGACAACATCGCGGACGCTAAATCCAAATGTGACGGAATGAGCTTGCGAGACTACCGCGATTTGACGCGCGATATCACGACGCGACAAACGCGAAAGAGGCTCACCAAATAGCTTTATTTCGCCTGAATTGGGCTTCAGCGCGCCTGAAATAGTTTGGAGCAGTGTCGACTTGCCGGCGCCGTTTGGACCGAGCAGGGCGACAACTTCTCCTAAGGCAACCGAGAGCGACACATCGCTAAGCGCGCTCGTTTGTACCGGCAAATTCGCTCGACTATGCTGCGTTTGCCGGTACAGAACAGAGACCGAGTCCGTTTCAATCGCAATTTTCACAGCAATATATCCTTGCGTATCATGCGTGAGCCGGTATGCACCAAATCGCGATCGCTACTCGAGCCGAAAGGGCACTATTTTGAATACGAAACCGGAGAGCTTCGACGTTGCCGGAGAGCGGCCTCGCCGGGTTATCAAGCGCTACTCGAATCGCAAGTTGTACGACATGCACGAGAGCAAGTACGTAACCCTGCTCCAAATCGCCGACATGGTGCGTGGCGGCGAAGAGGTTCAGATCATCGATAACACAACAAAAGATGACCTGACCGAAGTGACGCTCGCGCAAATTATTTTCGAAGAGCAAAAAGCGCAGACGCGAAACGTCCCGCTTCAAACGCTAAAAGCGCTGATTCATCAGCGAACCGAGCGAGTGCTCGCCGACCTACGCGAAACTCCAATCGGAAGGCTAATCCCGGGGGCCGTTAAGGGGGCCGAAGAAGTGGCAGACGGGGCGACTCGTTCGCCTGAAAGCGTCGCGAGGATTGAAAAGGCGCAGATCAGGCTCGTCGACCAGGCGAAAGAGACGCTCGAAGATTGGCAGCATCGCCTCGATGAGCGGGTAGGGGCAATCTTGCCGAGGGTGCGACGATGGCAGGATCTGGAGCAGGAGATAGCCCAACTGGCGTCACGCGTTGAGCAGCTTGAACAAAAGTTGGAGAGTGCGAAAATAAGCGGCGACAAGGCGGAATAAGTAGAGCCGCCCATCTGTCTGGAGATGACGAAAGGCTGACGTAACTGCCCCATGACTTCTCTTCAACTCCCCGTCACCAACAGCAAAGCCGACCCATTTGCCGAAGAGGCGCTGTCGTATCTCGACTCGATGTACGGCGTCGCCCTGCGAATGACCCGCAACCCGACCGACGCGGAAGACCTCGTTCAAGACACATTTGTGAAAGCGATTCGGTCGCGCAGCCAATTTGTCGCCGGCAGCAATCTGAAAGCGTGGCTGTTTCGGATCCTGACGAACACATTCATCAATAAGTTCCGCCGAGGGGGGCTCGAGCGAGCCATCCTCGAAGGGCCGGATGCCGATCCCCTGGCCGACGGTTGGGTGAGCGCCTCAACAATGAGGCAACTTCGCGACCCTGAAAAAGTCGCACTGACCCCGCTCGTCGAAGGCGAAGTGCGAAGAGCACTCGATGCCCTGCCCGATGAATACCGCCTCGCCGTGGTGCTAAGCGACGTCGAAGAGTTTTCATACGACGAAATCGCGCAGATCATGGGGTGCCCAATCGGTACAGTCATGAGCCGCCTTCACAGGGGGCGCCGTCAACTCCAGCGCGCGCTATACAATCAAGCGATCGCACTCGGAATTGTGAAAGGCGAAGAGAACTTGACGATTCGAAAAGCGGCGGTCGAGCAGAGCGCTGTCGCGGCCAGCTTGGCCGCACCGACCGACATCGCTGCCTATCGCTCGAAAAGCGCAAAAAAGCGGGGGGCAGCGTGAGTTCTATGGTCGATACAAGCTGGAGCTGTCGCAGTTTCATCCGATTTTGCGATGCCTATCTCGATGGCGAGCTCGAAGCATCGGGCGTGCTCGGGGCTGAGGTCCATGTAGCCGAGTGCGAAACGTGCCGAGACCAGGCAAATTTGGGGCGCGCGATGCGCGAGTCGGTTCGCCGAATCGCGAAAAGTGACGCGCAACAACACGCAAAAGCAGAGCTTGGCGAAGCGGCAGCGAACGATCCATTTCGTCAGCGAGTCATCGCGGCGATGGTCGCAGAGCAGGCGCGATGCGAGGCGCGCGACCCACGCGCTCCACACGATAGCCGCGAGTCATACTGGGCGCCGCTTTTTGCGATGCCGAATTCGCTGCGCGACGCGGTCAAGCTACGAAGGCCATCGTGGCGAACGATGAGCGTTGCCGTGGCAGGCGCCGCTGCGATCGCGGTCGTGTTTTCTGCACCGCCGAAGAGTCTTATCGGGCGGCAACTGGTCGGGGCAAAGCGCGCCATGCAAGCGATGCGCTCGACCAACGTGCGCGCGGCAGCAATCGGCAGCGAGCTTGTCGCAGACTTGATCGCGCAACACGCAAGGCCGCTCCCTCCAGAGCGAACCGATCCACGCGAAGTGCGAGAGCTCGAGCAATACGTCGGAGTGCCGGTCCTGCCTGCGCGATTTCAGCGGGGCGGCGCACGATTTGTAGGCGGCCGCGTCCTGACACTTCATCAAGAACGCGCAGCGATGCTCCAATACGAAATCGGTAGCGGCACTGAAGCGAGGCGCGTGAGCGTATTTGTCTACGACCCGCGGCGCATCCAGATCGACGAAGCCGAATTAACACCACGCGGCGGCGAGGCAGAAGGGGCGACAAAAATGCGAGTCGGCCACGCGCAAGGGTACGCTCTTGCGGTCACCGAGTCGGAAGGGGTCGGTTACGCACTCGCAACCGACATGGATCCCGAAAACAGCACTCAGTTCGCGGCGTTCGTGCAGTAGTCATCGGGGGCATCGAGTAGGGGAATGCGAAGCAAACCGACCACGCCACGTGGCTGCGTTTGCTACTTCCCCACCAAATCGAACTTTTCTAGGTGGTACTCTTTGCGAGCAACGACTTGGATTTTTCGCTGGTAGCGATTTTCTGCCTCTGTAACCGCCGTTTTTTCGGCGCCAGTTAGAAGCTCCGCCACCGCCGGGTTGACGTTCACGAGAACTGTGTAGCCCGGCAGGTCGGCGCGCCGACGCCTGATTTCTCGTAAAATGTCGTAAACAATCGTCTCTTTTGACTGCAGCTGGCCGGTGCCGTCGCAGTAAAAGCACGGCTCGTTCATCGTGCGAGAGAGGCTTTCGCGCGTCCGCTTGCGCGTCATTTCGATCAGCCCCAAATCGGAAATTCGATTCAGAGTGGTCTTTGCTTTGTCTTTTTGTAAAAGATCTTCGAGCGCTTTTCGGACTTTTTCGCGATTGGAGTGCTTCTCCATATCGATCAAGTCGAGAATAATGAGACCGCCGATGTTCCGGAAACGGAGCTGATAAGCAATCTCGTGCACCGCTTCGAGGTTCGTTGTGAGGATCGTCTCCTCCATGTCTTTCGAACCTTTGCCGACGAAACGCCCGGTATTGACGTCGATCGCGGTCAGCGCTTCGGGCTGATCGATGATCAAGTATCCGCCCGACGGGAGCGGAACTTTGCGCGCGAGAGCCCGGCCGATCTCTTCTTCGATGCCATACGCGTCGAAAATCGCTTCGTCGCCCGAGTAGTGAATGACGTCTTTTAGCCGCTCCGGCATGAACATTTCGACGAAACGCGCGAGTCGCTCGTACTCTTGGCGATCGTCGATCACGATTTGCGCAACGTCGTCGGTGAAAAGGTCGCGCGCCGTTTTGAGCACCAAATCGAGCTCGCTTGAGAGCGTCGCGGGCGCCTTAGCCCCTTCGCGCTTTTTCGCGATTTCGCCCCAGAGACGCACCAGGTAGCCGACGTCTTGCTTCAGCTGCTTTTTCGTCAACCCTTCGGCCACGGTCCGCACAATAAGCCCGCCGGTCGGCGGCTTCATCCCGTCGATCGCGTCGCGCAGGCGTGCGCGCTCTTTCTCAGAACCGATGCGCTTCGACACGCCGACATGATCGACGGTCGGCAAGTAGACAACGTAGCGCCCCGGGAGCGAAATATGGCTTGAGCAGCGGGCCCCTTTTGTCCCGATCGGCTCTTTCGTGATCTGAACGAGAATCTGCTCCCCTTCGCGCACCACTTCACGAATTGGCGTCGCTTTCGAAATCCGGTTCGGCGTGCTGCCGCCGCTGCGGCTGTGACGCCCGCGATCGCCACCGCGATCGCCCGTCCTCCGCTCACCCGATGAAGGACGAGCTACCGGCGGCGGGGCATCTTGCGCTCCACCGCGCCGACGACCGCCTCGTCGCCCTCGCCCACCGCCGCGCCGACGACCGCCGCGCTCCGCTTCAGAAGCGGCTGCTACAGGCTCGGCATGACCTTGGCCATGATGACCGCGGCCACGCGCGGCCGCGCGCTGCATCGGAGGGACGGGCTCCCCTGGTTCTGAAATTGTGAAGCCTGGGAGATCGGGCATTTCGAAGTCGAGGTCGCTAGCGGCGGCAGCGAGTGGGGCTGGCGCTGGCGTGACATCCGACGGCGGGGCTTGCTCTTCGTTGTCGTTGTCGGCATGGCGGTGGCCGACAGTGTGACCATGACCGTCCGTGTCCGCGGCGATATCCGTGTCGGTGGCGATATCCGTGTCGGTGGCGGTATCCGTGTCGGTGACGGCATCCGTGTCGGTGACGGTATCCGTGTCGGTGGCGGTATCCGTGTCGGTGGCGGCATCCGTGTCGAGGTCGCCATCGCGATCCCGGTCGAGGTCGCGGTCCCGGTCGGCGTCGAGGTCGCGTTCGGCGTCGCGGTCCCGCTCGGCGTCGAGGTCGCGTTCGGCATCGAGGTCCCGATCGGCATCGAGGTCGCCCTCGTCAATCAGCTCGGCTTCGACCACCTCCCCCGACAAAACAACCTCAGCCGTCTGCTCCGCCACTTCTTGAATGTCTGGAACATCCTCATCGACCGACTCGCCGCCGCTACTCACCGCACCGCGCGCGTGCTTTCGCCCTCCGGCGAGGTAGGCCTCGAAATCGTCTGGGCGAATTAGGTCTTCGACGTGCAAAAACGCGGCGCGTTCTAGCCCGATATCAACAAAAGCGGCCTGAAGGCCCGGTAAAACGCGTGTTACGCGCCCTAGGTAGACATCGCCGGCGCTCCCGCCAGCCCCTGCGTGATGCTTTCGCTCAATATGAAGTTCAGCAATAATGCCCTCTTCAATAAGCGCGACGCGCGTTTCACGAATGTCGACGCTGATAACCAGAATATTTTTTCCCATCGAGAGCAGAACTTTCCCCCGCGCTCTCTCCGTTCAATCCAGAAGAACTGTGCGAACTTATCTGTAAGTAGTGGCAGCAGTTCCATTCCGAATGCGAAAAAAATGCGGGAAAGCACTTTCGGCCCCGTTCGACGAGCAATTCACCCGCGCAACGAACCCTCTGGTGCGTCAAACGACGAGCAACGAGTCGCTCAAAACGGCTCGCCGCACAGTTTCACTGAAATCGCGGCTCTCCGACGCGCGAACGCAGCCAGAGCTCCTGTAGCGTTCAATAGCTGAAATCGACCGATTGGGCTACAGCCATCTACGCCATTTGACAAAAAAAGGCCCCGTCACACTCTTTCGCGCTACCGTTGCTCCCTCTCGGGCCTAGCGGGGTTCACGCATCCAAGTCGACGGGGCCATAAGGGCTCCTATGTTCAGAGCACGGCGGACATTACACGAGACTGAGCCTGGCGTCTAGATAAAACGTACTCCAATATCCCACACCATCCGATATCTTTCGCTCCCGGAACAACCATGCCGCCTCTGGTAGAAATTGCGCTTGTCGCGCGCCGCGAACTTCGCCGAAATTTGCGGAGCGCGAAGGGGCTGTTGCTCCTCGCTCTTAGCGCTTCAGGCGGCGGACTCACCGCTCTCGCTTTGCACAAGCTTCATGCAGCAGGGGCCGACACCCTTGGTCCGGAACAGCTAGAGCAGCTCGCGCAAGAAGCGGCAACGAGAAGCTACAACGAGGAGATTGGCCGTTCGCTCTCGCACGCGCCAATCACGCTTCTGTTTTTGCTCCCGATTTCGATCTGGCTCGCGCCGCTTCTCGTGTCGCTTGTCGGGTTCGACACGCTATCGAGTGATCTGCAATTTAGGACGATCCGGTATTGGACGGTTCGCGCCCGCCGTGAATCGATTTTTATCGGCAAAGTGGCCGGCCTGTGGGCCGCTATTTCGCTATGCACACTTGCGACGCAAGCGGTCGCGTGGGGCGTCTTGCTTGGCAAAGGGGAGTCGAGCGCTGTCGAGATGCTCACTTGGGGGGCAAAGCTGTGGGCGATGACACTGCCGATGGGGCTTGTCTGGTGCGCGATCGCGGTGCTCGTCAGCGGGCAGTTTCGGTCACCGATGCTGTCGATGTTGACGCTACAGGTGGTCTTTATCGGGATCTGGGCGGTCCACCTGTTCGCGAAAATGCGCGACTACGAATGGATGACGCGCCTTTACCCGAACAATTTCGATTCGCTCATCCTGTCGCCCGACTTGGCGACGTCGGCGCTCGGCGTTTTTGGCTGTTTGGTCTATGCCGCAATCGTTACGGCGACCGGCGCGCTGCTATTTGCCAAGCGAGACGTGTAAGATGAATAGTGCCAATACAGGCGTAAATATCGCCATTTCGTTTCACAACGTGACCAAACGCTTCGTTGAAAAAGAGGCGGTCTCGTCGGTCACGCTCCAAATCGCGCGCGGCCAAGTATTTGGGCTCATCGGTCCGAACGGCGCCGGCAAGACGACGATATTTTCGATGATGGCCGGTTTTCTAAAGCCGTCGAGCGGCATCGTCGAAGTGCTTGGGTTTCGCGCGGGTGACACGGCGGCCCTCAGTTCGCGCATCGGCGTCCTCCCTCAAGATGCGCTGCTTCCGTCGGGGGAGACAGTCGGCGATTTTCTGACAAACATGGCGGCGCTCCAAGGGTTTGGGCGCAATGCAAAAACTGTCGCGCGCGATGCGCTGAACGACGTTGGTGGCGGCGACTGGTGGACACTGCGCTGCTCCGGACTGTCGCACGGCATGGCAAAGCGGGTCGCGATCGCGCAAGCGTTTCTCGGCGAGCCCGAGCTCGTCCTGCTCGACGAACCGACCGCCGGGCTCGACCCGCGCGTTGCCTTTGAGGTTCGGCAGCAAATTCTAAAGCGCAAAGGGCGAAGCACGATCGTCGTATCGAGCCACAACTTGCACGAGCTCGAAGAGATATGCGACGCCGCGGCGATCCTCGACCGCGGAAAAATCGTCGCGTGCAATGCGATTGCCGAGCTCACCGCTTCGAACGAAGAGCTTCACATCCAGCTGAGCGAGGGGGCGATTCCGCTTGAAGCGATTCGCGCAATCTCGCTCGTAACGCACGCCGCGTTCGATAGCGAACGGGGCGATTTGTCGGTCTATTTCAAAGCCGGCGATGTCGATAGCGTAATGTTTGAAGTGCTAACGGCCCTTCTTCGCGAAAAAGCTCGCGTCCGCGGCGTGTCGGTCGGGCGCGGCCTCGAAAAACGGGTGATGGAGCTTACCTAACGACGGCGTCAGTTCGCCATCGCAAAGCCCACTTTTCGTGGGTCGCTTGCCGCTTTGAACGTTGGCGCGCCGTCGCGATCCCACTCGATCGCCATCATTTGAACGGCGTTTTGCGAACCTTTGCTCAGCGCCTGATCGGTGCCCTCACGCTCCCCCTTCGCGCGCAGCCCCGCTCGCACGTCTTCTACGATCTCTTGCTCGATCATAAGCTCGCCTTGGCTACCGAGATGCACTCGCGGCGACGATATGCTCGCGCTTGGGTCGAGACCAAAAACGAGCCGCGCTAGCACCGCTTGCGTCACTCCGGTTGCGATGCGTCGCCCTCCCGAACCGCCAACAGCCAAAATCGGACGCCCGTTTTCGAACACGATAGTCGGCATCATGCTCGACACCGGCCTCGCGCCTGGTCGCGGACGATTCGTCCCAACGCCAATGCCGTATTGGGCGATATCGCTCGCCACAGTGAAATCGTCGAGCTCATCGTTCAGTAGAATGCCGGTGTCGCCTGCCACGCACTTGACGCCGAACCCCGTGTTGATCGTCGTTGTTAGCGACACGACATTCCCCGCTTCGTCGGCGACAACAAGATGCGTTGTTCCGTGCTCATGAAGATTGAACTCCGGCATCGCGCGCGTGTGCGTCGGGTCGATGAGAGCGCGCCTCGCTTCGATCTGCGCGGTGCTCAACGCTTGATCGTAACGCCCTTCCGTTTCAGGGTCGACGTTGGGGTCCGAGGCAATTCGCGCGCGATCGGCGAGCGCCCCGCGCATCGCTTCGCTCACTTTATGAAGGTATTCGCTCGAGCCAAATCCGCTGCTTTTTAGCTCCGATCGCTCACCAATGCCGAATATCGATGCCGCTTCGAGAAGCATCAACCCGCCTGCCGAAGGGGCCGGCATTGTCGCGATCGTGCGCCCGTCGATTGTCCGTACCAGCGGCTCGCGCTCGGTGACGGTGTAGCTCGCGAGGTCATCGCCATCGATCGGCGAACCGATCTGGCGCGCCGCCGTCACAATCTTTCGTGCAATGTCGCCAGAGTAAAACGGCTTCGCCCCTTCGCGACCGAGCCGCTCAAGCGTTCGCGCCAAATGGGGGCGGACGATGCGCGTCCCCGCTGGGAACAGGCCGCTAGGCCCCACAAACAGCGATGCCAACGCCGGAACGCGCGCAATTTCGGCGGTGTAATACTCTGCCACGTCGCGCAGATGCTGCCCGAGCGGAAACCCGCGCTTCGCAATCGCCGCCGCGGGGGCCGCGTTGACCGAAAGCGCGCGCTTCGCCAAGTGGGTCGACAGCCATTGCAGCCCGGCTGGCTCACCGGGGACGCCAATCTGGTAGCCGCGGCGCTGCCACAACTCTTCGCGCGATTCGTTCGGCCGCCTCTCGAAATCGCTCGGCCTCAAGTGCGCGGGCGCCGTCTCGCGGAAATCGATCACGGTAATTTTTTTGGTAGCGGCAGAGTAGACCATCACAAAACCGCCTCCGCCGAGCCCGCTCGCCGCCGGACTCACCACTCCGAGCGTCAATGTTGCGGCAATTGCCGCGTCGACCGCGTTCCCCCCGGCGCGGAGCGTCTTCATGGCGACCCGCGTCGCCTCCTCGTTGTCGGTTGCGACCGCCATGCGCCCCCCTTCGGCGCTCCGTGGGTAGGCCGCCCATGCTGGAAATTGCCCAAAAATAAGCGCAGCCGCACCGGCGAGGACGCCGTAAAGAGGCCATGAAAACTTGGTACCTGTCGCGCGGTCTGCTTCACTCATCGTTTCGCCTGGAGATGCTCGAGAATGCGGTTTTTATATGTCATGGATCCGATGGAACGTGTTCTGCCGGATAAAGATACGACGTTCGCCTTCCAGCGGGCAGCCCAAAGGCGCGGTCATGTTGCACTTCATTGCGACGCGCGCGATCTTTTTATTCGCGACTCGCTCGTCGGGGCTCGATGCCGCGGGCTTGGCTTGCTCGAGGGGGCGCCCCATTTCGCATTCGAAGCGCCTACCGATATTTTGCTTCGCGACGTCGATGCCGTTTTTATCCGGAAAGATCCGCCATTCAATCCGGGATACCTGCACGCCACACTGATGCTCGAGCACGCGCGAGACCAGACATTTATTTTTAACGACCCAAAAGGGCTTCGTACCGCAAACGAAAAGCTCTACACGCTGCAATTTTCGCAGCATATGCCGCGCACCATTGTGTCGTCTCACAAAGATCAAATTCTCGATTTCGTCAGCGCATCGGGCGGCGCCGCCGTCATCAAGCCGCTTGATGGCGCAGGCGGATCCGGTGTGTTGAAGCTTTCTACCGGCGACAAAAACGCGCGCGCGATCATCGATATTATCACCGCCGAAGGGGCGCAGCAGGCGATGGTTCAAGAGTATTTGCCCGCCGTGGTGAAAGGCGACAAGCGCATCTTGCTCCTCGACGGCGAAATTATCGGCGCGATTAACCGCGTGGCTCGCGCCGACGATTTGCGCTCGAACATCCATGTCGGCGGCTCGGTCGAGCCGTGCGATGTCACCGAAAAAGAGCGCGAGATGGTCCGTTCGATGGCGCCACGACTTCGCGCCGATGGGCTGATGTTCGTCGGCCTCGACATGATTGACGGCCGGCTCACCGAAATTAACGTCACTTCGCCGACAGGGATTCAAGAGCTAAGCCAGCACGTCGGGCGCGATGTCGCCGACGACGTGATCTCTTGGGTCGAGCGTCATTGCATAAAGACCGCCACACAACCGCGAAGCTGATCTCGAATTCGATGGCTATCACCGTCACTATTTTTGGTGGAAGCGCGGGCGACTATGCGCTCACGTTCGACGGCACGCGCATCGTGATCGGGCGCGGCGCGGGGTGCGACGTTCGCATTCCTGATTTGAGCGTTAGCGTTCGTCACGCGAGTCTGCGCGTCGATGCCGGCGCAGTATCGGTTTTCGACGAGGGGAGCACGAACGGCACGTGGATAAGCGGCGTGCGCATCAGCGACCACACGACCCACGCAGTTCGCTCGAACGCGCGAATAGCAATCGGGCGAATCGGAATCGAAATTCAAATCGCGCACGCCGCGCCGACACGCGACATTGCGCGGGCATCGCGCGACATCGCATTAACACTTGTCCAGGCCGGGCTCGACGCCATTGACGACCCGACCGAGCCCGCCGACGCACTCGCCGAAATCGAGTCGAGCGAAGACGTGCCGCTAACATCGATCGAAATCGCGCAGCTTCAAGCGCCGGCGCTCCGCGCCCAGCAGGCGGAAAAAAAGCTCGCCGAAAGCGAATCGAAAGCCGCTGCGCCGATCGTGCTCAAACGGTTTCGGCGCGGGTGGTGGACAGAAGGCGATTCCGCGGTAGCCCTCAGTGCGTTAGCGATTCTCGCGCTCAGCGTGATCGGCCTTATTTGGGTGTTGACGAAATAGCGGGCGTCGTCATCGCTCTGAAAGTACTGCAATGAATAACAGCACAACGTGGGCGTTGGTTACCGGTGCGTCGGCCGGCCTCGGCGTCGAATTTGCAAGACAACTTGCTAAAAAAGGGCACTCGCTGATTCTAGTGGCGCGCCGAGGCGATCGGCTCGAGCAGCTGTCGATCGAGCTAAAAAAACAGTATGCGATCGATTCCGTCATCTTGGTCGAAGACTTATCCAGCGCAGGCGCAGCATCGCGGATTGTCTCGGCTCTCGCGCGCGACGCGATTGTCCCCGACGTTCTCGTGAACAACGCAGGTTTTGGTCTGCAAGGCGACGCAATTGACCTGTCGATCGAGCGTCAGGCCGAGATGATTCGGCTCAACATCGGCGCGTTGACCGAGCTTGCCCTCGCGATCGGTAAACAGATGGCAGTGGCAAAAAGAGG
Organism: Nannocystis exedens; assembly: GCA_945861885.1. Taxonomy (GTDB): domain Bacteria; phylum Myxococcota_A; class Polyangia; order Polyangiales; family Polyangiaceae; genus CAMAVR01. The sequence goes on from CAMAVR010000003.1 coordinate 122,422, forward strand.
GGCGATTTTGAACGTCGCGTCGACCGCCGGATTTCAACCGGTGCCCGGCATGGCGGTCTACGGCGCGACGAAATCGTACGTCATCTACTTTTCAATGGCGCTTAGCAACGAGCTTTCGAAGCACGGCGTGCACGTTGTCGCGCTCTGCCCAGGGATCACAAAGACCGACTTTTTTCAGGCGAACGGCGTCTCTTTTCGCGCCCCTGATTTTCTTAGTATGACCGCCGAAAAATGTGTCGCGCTTGGCATTCGGGCGATCGAAAAAAAGCGTC
>CAMAVR010000004.1 GCA_945861885.1 Nannocystis exedens
GAGTTTTTCGTGATCGAGATTCATGAAGGATCATCGGCCACCGAAGAAAAAAGTTGCTAGAAAACGCCACTGCCCATGAAAAAAACCGGGCACGTTTACGGGCACGGGCACGTTTACGGGTCAGAGGAGAAACTGAGTACAGGCCCTAACCAAAGACGCAATCTCCTCCCAAGGCGCAAACTGGCACGCATCGACCTTTTGAGGCTCCATGATCGGCGCGAATACGCGGCCGTTTGCACCCGAATTTTTTTGCAAAAATGCGAGCATCAAAGCGGCGTCTGTTTTTACAATTCGCTCGGCGTCCTTTAATTGAAATGCCGTGACGGGGCTATCGGGGCCATCTTCAATAAGGTGGATTATCTGCCGGCCTGGCGACCGATAGTAGTAAAATGCCTTTCGTTTTTTGTCGGCGTAGGCATTTTTTGCCATCCTCTCGTTCATCAAAAAGATATGCAAACAGCGCATTTGAGACGCGCCGAGAAATTTGGCTACACCAGCGTCGAGCGGCAGATAAATCGGTTTGCCGGTCCCCGAAGCATGCGGGTTTAGTTTTTGAAGGACGAAAAGCTCGCAAAGAATTTTGAGGTGTGTCTCAATCCGCCTCGGGTCGACCCGAATATGCTTCGCCATTTCGGCACGAGATGGCTCTTCGAGTGTTGATGCGAGACGAATGAGCGCCGACGCGACATCTCCATCCGCACGCACGGACTGAAACTGATGCACGTCACGAAGACAAATCAGGTCAAGCCAATCCTGAATAAGCGCCTCACGCTCGTCCGATTCGCGCACTGAAAAAAAACCGGGCATCCCACCGTATTCCAGATACTGAAGGACCTCTTGTCGCCGAAAACTGTCACGCGGTTTGTCGATTTTTAGCGTCTCTCCGAGCGTCATCGGGAAGAGGCGTATGCGCCCCATTCGCCCCGTCAGCGACTCTCGAATCTGCGCCATCCGTGAGAACTCGGTCGAACCAAGAATAAGATATCGCCCCGGCGTACGCCTTTGGTCGACCTCAAACTTGATCGCATCAAAAATCTCGGGAACTTTTTGCGCTTCGTCGATCACAAATGGGACGCTCTCTTCATGCCCCAAAAGAAAAGTTTGTGGAGCGCGCGTCGCGTCATTACGTGTCGCTAAGTGATCGAAGGAGCAGTAGTAGGCGTGCGGAAACGACTTCTTCAATAGCTCCCGCGCGAGATAGCTCTTCCCGGTCTGGCGCGCCCCTTGAATGGCAACGACAGGAAACAGCGACATCTTTTTTTGAAGGCGGTTGAACGACCACCTGTATCGAGCATGGGCCACTTGCCCAATTAAACCCCCCCCATTTCCGACAGTCAACCGCTTAAATCGGGGGGGGTTTAAATTGCCTACCTGCGCCCACCGAGGGCCGCTTCGATCGACCCTGGGTCGAAACCGAGTAGTATTGTCCCTCGCACGTCGAGCACCGGGATCGACCCGCCTCGCATGCCCGCTGATACTAGTTTTCTGCGCATTTCGCGGTCGGCTGACGGGTCGGCTTCGATGTCTTTTTCTACGTACGGAATCCCTCTTCGTTTCAGGTAGGCCGCCGCTTGATGGCATGCGCCGCACCATTCGGCGCCGTAGATGATCACCGCCGCGCGGCGCGCGTTTGGCGCTTGGCTCCCAGGCTCGTCGGTGATGCGATCGCCTTCGCTCTCTTTGCCGCCAACCGGCCCGGGCTCCGCCGGCATGACCTGCTTGTTGTTTTTTTCGCGCCGTGAGACGGCCAACGCATCGAACTCAAGGCGCGTCATTCGCTTTGTCTGGTACGTGCCGTCGGCGCGCGAGTTTCGTAGATCGGCGACGACTACTTCGCCGTGAGGCTCATCGCGCCCTGGATCGTAAACGCGCACAGCATCGCGCCCCGCGAGCGGCACGTCAGTCACTTTCTCTTCTACGTGAAACTCCCCTTTTTCGTCGATCCACGAGAGCACGAGCCCGACCGAATCGTCTTTCACGACAACATCTGGCGCGGCGGTTACCGCCGTTTGCCCGGCCGTTTGCGCAGCGGTTTGCGCCGCGATCGGCGCAGCGGATGAACTGCACCGCTTCCAGCACCCGACCGAGGCGCATACCGCGACGACGACGAGCGCAGATAACGAATTTCGAATCACATCGCTCACGATAGCTCCTCCGACAGCGCCCCCCATTCGGACATCATCGCATCGACCTGCTTCGTCAAATCTTGCTCCTTTTTTGCCATTTCTGCGAGCTTTTCCCAATCGTCCGGGCACAAATCACGGAGCGCGACGCGCATCGTTTGAAGCACCTGTTCCCCCTCTGCAATCGCTTTCTCGAGCTCTTGCACGCGCCGCTTCTTTTTCTCGAGAACACGCGCTTCTTGCCGCTGCTGTTCGTACGCGCGCCTCTTCGCCTCTTCGCTCTTGTCGACCGACTTGTCGGGCTCGGCCACTTTCGCTCGCCTACCCGAGCCACCACCCGCTTCGCCATCGACATCATTTTTAGGCGTTTTCGAATCGATAAAATCGCGAAATGCACCGGGATAAATCTCTACAACACCGTCACGAACTTGAATAATCCGCGTCGCCACGTTTTCAAGAAAACGCCTGTCGTGCGACACGAAAAAAACCGTCCCTTCAAACGACACGAGCGCCTCTTCGAGAATTTCCGCCGCCGGAATATCGAGGTGGTTCGTAGGTTCGTCGAGAAACAGAAGATTGCGCGGTTCAAGCAGCAGCTTCGCGAGCGCGAGGCGCGACCGCTCGCCCCCCGAAAATCCCGACACGACACGAAGCGTATCGTCGCCCCAAAAGCGAAAACGCGCGAGGTACTGCCGCGCCGATTCGACCGTTAAATCGCCGCGAATTCGCCTAATTTCGTCGACTGGGGTGAGCGACGGATTTACGTCCCCTAGGTGCTGATCGAAGTACCCTTCTTGCAAGTTCGTCCCGCGCTTGACCTGCCCGCGATCGTCGAACGCGGCGCGATTCGCGATGATTTTTAGAAGCGTTGATTTGCCCGACCCGTTCGGTCCGACGATGCCTATCCGCTCTCCGCGGCGCACGAGAAGGTCGACCGCTTCAAACAGCTGACGCCCTCCTCGCGACGCCCCAAGCCCTTGCGCGTCGATCACGATGTCGCCAGTGCGCGCAGCCGGCACAAACCGAAACGCCACGCGCTCGGCGACGGCCCACACATCTTCGGGGCGTTCGACTCTATCAAGCTTGTCGAGCATTTTTCGCCGACTCTGCGCCTGCTTCGTCTTTTGCCCGGCGATGTTGCGGCGAATAAAATCTTCCGTCTTCGCGACCATCGCCTGCTGACGCTCGACAAGCGCCCGCTCGCGCTCGAGATCCGACTCGCGCGCAACGATGTAATCGGTGTACTTCATCGGATAGGCGCGAAGGCCGCGGCTACCCAGCTCCAACGTGCGGTTCGACACATTGTCGAGAAATGCGCGGTCGTGCGACACCACAAGAACAGCGCCGCGAAACGACGCAAGATGGCGCTCGAGCCACGCGATCGTATCGAGATCGAGGTGATTTGTCGGCTCGTCGAGAAGCAGAAGCTCGGGCTTCGTCGCAAGAACGACCCCCAAGTTCAAACGCCCGCGCTCGCCTCCCGAGAGCGATGCGACTGGCCTTGAGAGGTCGGCATCGGAAAAGCCGAGGTCGTGCGCGAGCATCCCGACTTCGCGTTCAAGCTCATCGCCTCGCGCGAGATGGTATCGATCGGTGACGTTGGCGAGATGTTCGAGCGCTTTCGCGTCGCCGCTCGCCGCACCGTGCTGCGCGGCGTGAAGCTCTTCGCGCAGCGCAACAACGTCGCGGAAACCGGACAAAAACGCCCCAAGCACATCCCCCTCGGGCGGCACTTCGTGCGACTGACGGTAGTAGCCAACTTTGGCGCCGCGCCGAATGACAGAAAGCCCCTGCTCCGGCTCGATCTCGCCCGCCACGATGCGCATCAACGTTGATTTGCCGGCGCCGTTCGGCGCAACGAGCGCCGCGCGTTCGCCAACATCGAGGCTAAATGTCACCGACTCGAAAAGAGTCCCCCCGGCAAAGCCGTAGCGCAGGTCGGCAGCTTGAAGAATCGTCATGAAAGTATTGATTGAGCGTGAGTTACCGAATCGAGTCTACAAGTGCCCGAACAGTGTCGTCGAAACGATGCTTCTCTGTGCCACTTTGTTGCAAAAATGCTTCTATTTTCGGCATTTTTTCGATTGCTTCGTCGAGGTCATGGTCGCCCCCTTTGGCGTATGCGCCCAGCGCGACAAGGTCACGTTTTTCTTCGAAAATCGCCAAAAATGCGCGCAATTTACGCGCCGCTTCGGCCTGCTCTCTTGGCACAATGCCGGCCATGATACGCGAAAGCGAGCCGCAAATGTCGATCGCCGGGTAGCGGCCACGCGCCGCGATCGCGCGGTCGAGAACGATGTGGCCGTCGAGAATTCCGCGCACTTCGTCGGCGATCGGTTCGTCCATGTCGCCCCCCTCGACTAGCACGGTGTAGATCGCGGTGATCGACCCGCGCGCCGATTGGCCGCTCCGCTCAAGCAGGCGCGGAAGCATCGCAAACACGCTCGGTGGATACCCGCGGCGCGCCGGCGGCTCTCCCGCGGCGAGGCCAACTTCGCGCTGGGCGCGCGCGAACCGCGTGATCGAATCGACGAGCAGAAGGACGCGCCCCCCTTGATCGCGAAAGTGCTCCGCGTACGCCGTTGCCACTTGCGCGGCGCGGAGTCGCTCGAGAGCCGAGGCGTCGCTCGTCGCCACGACGACGACACTTTTTTTTCGCCCTTCATCGCCGAGCGAGCGATTTAAAAATTCGCCGACTTCGCGCCCCCGCTCGCCGACTAGCGCGACGACAACGGCGTCGGCATCAACGCCGCGCGCGATGGCGCCGAGAAGCGTGCTTTTTCCTACGCCCGACCCGGCAAACAGGCCGACGCGCTGCCCTTCGCCGAGCGTTAAAAGGCCGTCGATTGCACGGATGCCTGTTGCAATCGGCCGCGCAATAGGGCTGCGATCGAGCGCGCTCGGCGGCGATGCGTCTACGACTACGATGTCGCCGCCGATTGGAGCGCCGCCATCGAGCGGGGCGCCGAGTGCGTCGACGACGCGGCCGAGAAGCGATGACGATGCGCGAACGCGAAGCGGTCCGCCGGTCGATTCGACGTCGTCGTCGAGACCGACGCCCATGAGCGTGCCTAGCGGCATGGCGATCGCCTCGCCGCCTTCAAAGCCGACGACTTCGCATCGGAGTGGTTCGCCACGCCGACGCACGTTGAGAACATCGCCAATGCGCACGCCCGGCATGGTGCAGCGGAGGGCGAGGCCGGTTACGCTTCTCACGCGACCCGTGGGGCGAAGTGTCGTTGTCGCTGCCAGAACGGCGCGTACGGAGCTGATGTCGATCGCATCCATCAGCGGCGCTCTATTGCACCGATTCCGAGCGCCGGCACTGATTCTGGCGGCCAGGCCGTGTCCGGTTACCGGTGCCGGTCGCCGGTTGCCGACTTTCGCCTTGGCGGGGCTGCTTTTGCGCCTACTTCGGCTTCAAACTCGGCCAGCAGCTCGCGCGCTCGCGCCGACAATACCGTTGGCACATCGACCTGAACGACGACCAGAAGCGCCCCTCGACCGCGCCCATCTAGACGCGGAACACCTTCGTTTTTCAGGGTAAATACTGCCCCTGGCTGCGTTCCTACTGGCACTTCGAGCGACGTTGTTGAATCGTCTTCTGTCGACAGCGTTGGCACCGTGATTGTTGCGCCGTTTGCCGCTGCGGTAAACGAAATGTGAACGCGCGTTAAAAGATCGGCCCCATCGCGCTCGAACCGGCGGTCTTCTTCGACATCGAGGTCGACGAAAAGATCGCCCGGCTGAATCCCCGGGCCGGATATCCCCTGCCCCGAGACGCGCAGGCGCTGCCCCGAATCGACACCGGCTGGGAATGTCACCGTCACTTTGCGTGTCCGCTCGACCGCGCCGTGCCCGCTGCACGATTTGCACGGGTTTTTGATGATATTGCCGCGCCCTTGGCACCGACCGCATGGCGACGAAAACATCACAAATCCGCGCGCGGTTGATACTTGCCCCGTCCCACGGCATTGCGCGCACGCTTCTGGTTTCGACCCTGTGGCTACGCCGGTTGCCGAGCAATCGTCGCATGCGACTGGCGCGCGCAGCGTCACTTCACGCTTCACGCCGAAAGCCGCCTCGCGCAGCGTCAACCGGATTTGAACGCGCAAATCGCCGCCGCGACGTTGGCGCGATTGGCCGAAGCCGCCCGAAAACATCTCGGAAAACATATCTTGCATGTGACTGAAAACGTCACCTGCTCCGTCGAACCGTCCGCGTAGGCCGTCGTGGCCGAACTGGTCGTAGATCGAACGTTTTTCTTCGTCTGACAAAACTTGATACGCTTCGTTGATCTCTTTGAAGCGCACCTCTGCTTCGTGATCGCCTGGGTTGCGATCGGGGTGGTGCTTTAGCGCCTCGCGTTTGTACGCGCGCCGAATCTCTTCAGGGGCCGCGTCACGAGCACACCCGATGACCGTATAATAATCACGTTTTGTCGTCATCTATTCAGAACCGCCAACCCTCTCGCGCACCCAAAACGGAAGCGCGCATCACGCGTGAACGCGAACGTAAATCGCCTCCGAAGTGTGTCAACGTCGCGGAGCGAAAAGTGCCTAAATTGGCCGTCTCATTCTGAGTCAACGATGTGTGCTCAAGTAGGGATTACAGCTTTCGGCCCTCGAGTTTTGCCTGTTCGAGCTCCGCGATCGCCCAGCGGCTTGTCTGAAGAGACGCCTCGCGCTGCGCCAATTCAAGCGCCATTCGATCGAGTTTTTTGCCCATCTCGGCGAGGTCGGCCGCTTTTGCGTCGCCTGTGTCGCTGCGCGCCTCTTCGAGTTCACCGACGAGCTCTTGAACGAGCGCTTCGCGGCGTGCGAGCTCCCTCTCTAACGCTTTGACTTCGTGCGCTCGCTCTTGGAGCGCCGCTTCGAGCCGACCGAGCTCCTCAGACTCCGCTGAAACCGCTTCCGCGCCGCGGACCGCCTCTTCGAGCTGGGTGATACGCGCGCGAGCCGCGGCAAGCTCTGGGCTTTTGCGAATCATCCCGAGTTCGAGCTCGGCTTTTTGACGCGCCTTTTTCTCCTCCTCAACATCGCGTGTTAGCCGAAAGCCGCGATCGCGCTGACGCTGCAGCTCTTCTTCGAGCTTGCGAATGTCGTGTGTTAAACGCTCGGCGCGCACGTGGTTGTCGCCCGCTCGCGACTCTTCGCGCTTCAACTTCGTTGAAGTATCGGCGAGCGCCTCTTCAAGCACGGGGACTTTTTTGATCACCTCTTCGACGGCAGGATCGGGCTTGTGAAACGCATCGCCTGGGAACTGAATGATCGAAAACGACTCGCGGTCGAGGCGCGTTTGACTCGCTACCGCGATAAAACACTCGGGAGACGACGGGCGCTGCACAAGCTGCGTATCGACCGAAATTTGCGGCGCTTCGACACCAAGCTCTGCGAGCGCGACGCCGATGAACGGCACCTGACCGAGCATTCGAACATGAGCAAACTGGAGCGCGACGAGATCGAAAAAAGCGTAATAATCGAGCGGCGATTTCCCGTCGTGAATCGGCATGGCGATGAGGGCGACGCCTGGGCCGACCACTTTGCGAAGGCGCGCGAGAATTGACGAGCTGTCGGGGAGCGCACCGATGTCGGGGACAATCGCGACATCAAACGCGCCGTCGCGAACGTTGAAATCGCTTTCGGGGAGTGGGAGCACGGTGAGCCCTCGCGCCCCGGGACGCGATGCATTGGCCCGCGCGCCGTCGGGATCGTACATGTGCACCATGCGGGCGCCGAGCGCGAGCATCCGCTCGCCAAAACCGAGCGTGCAGTCGCCCACGATCACCACCCGGCGCCCCGACGCAATCGGCTCCGCGTAAACGCAGAGAGCGTGGCTAGGGGGAATTCGCACTACTGAATCGGGCATGTGAGGTTCCGGAAGAATGAAGCGCTATCTTGTACCCGCTCCAACGCCGAATTTCACCTGCCACAATCCGCAGCACCCGGGCTAGGCCGCGCCGGGTATCGGGTATTTCCGCACATACAGAGTCGGCGACGGGCGCCGCAAACTTGGAGCACAAGTGCGCGAGTTGTTTGTCGATAGCATGTCCCTCGAGGGCCGCCAGCGAGAGGGCGAAAGCGACCTCCGATTCGTCCCGGCCGGGCATTGGGCGCGCCCCCGGCGAGAGCGCTCGCATCGCTTCGGCCGCTTTGGTCCCCTCGTGCAGACGAACAATCGCATCGCGGACAAATGCGACGCCGACGCGATCGCGGACGCAAGCAGTGCCGACTTCAATGGCGACAAACCCGGCGCACGCGTTTATCGGCCTGACCGCAATGCGAAGCTCGTCGGGGATGCTGCAGTTGGTCTGGATATACGCGATCGGAACGGCGCGCACCGCGCGGTTTCGCTTGAGCGATTTGTAGACTGACGCAAGATGATGACGAGCAGCGCCCCACAGTGTTGGCGAGCATTGACGACGCAGGCCGGTGAGCGCAATCGGCACAAAAATAGCCTGATTGGCGATCGCGCACGAAATCGACTTCATGCCGATGCCGAATAAAACGAGCGTCATAAGCGTGAGTGAGACCGACGCGAGCGCGATTGGCGCTGCATGCTTTGCGAACGCGCGCCAATCGAACGACTCGAACGCATCGGCATCGCGCAGCGGGAGCCAAACACCGACGCCTCGATTTTCAAGCGCTAGCGGAACGCGACGATAGGTCGTTAGAAGCATGGCGACGACGCAGAACGCGACAGCGACAAGTTCATAGCCACACGCCTCGGCACCGAGACCAAGCGCGGCGCACGCTCCAAACGCATACGCACGAATGGCATCACGAACGCGAACGAGCGGACGCGGGAATACTCCCGCATCAGCGCAGCGGTGAGCAATTTGCCGCTGATTCAACGACACGAGACCGAAACCGCCGACGGCGGTGATGAGGACGAACAGGGATGTAAGAACGAGAGTCACTCTACGAAATTATTGAGAGCGCATCGAAGCGGCCAAGTTCACGACACAATGAAAAAAAACGCCCGTTCAGTGGTGAATAAATGACACGCGCCAACTCGTCACTGGGTCATCAACAAACGAACTGCCCACTCAATCACCGGCATCGGCACATCACCGCGCAGTGTGTAGACAGTGCCACCTAGATGCGCCTGATCGGCCTGAACAGTCGACCTGTAGGGGATCGGCGTTGCCGCTTGTTCAGGTGCCGCTACGATCGCATCGACCGCGCGCCTCACTTTGGCACTCGGAGGCGTCGCGGCCTCGGGCGGAATCGCCCCCCGGACAAGCGCGTTCACCGACGTGAACCCTCCGCTTGTGAGATCTGCGTCGCGCAAAAGCTCGAGGCCGGCGCGCGTCGCCAATGTTTTGACAGACGCGTTCGCTGCGATGACGCTCTGCAATTTCTCAACGAGAACGGCGCTATCACTCCCAACTGCAAACCAAAGGCGTTCACTCGCGGGGACTGCGAATACCAGCGATTTGACGGTGTTCGGCTTCGCTCCACCCTTGGACGCGGCCGCCTTGGCCCCCTTGCTCCCTTCTTCATTTTCGGTCGGTGCGCTTAGCTCTCTGCTCACTTCAACGAGGATCGAGCCGGACGGAAGCTTCGCTTTCTTCGGCACCGGAACAATGCGCGCGCTGAACGGCGCACGTTTCGTCCACGCCAAGCGCGTCTGGCGCCCCGACTCCCACGCAGACACGAACTGCTTGATCACGTCGATCCAAAGACCCGGATTGCCATCAACGCCCGTCAGATGCCACCCGCCTAAAGCCGAGAGCCTCGCCTGGTCCGCTAGGTGCACCGCGCCTGGGGCATTTGAGACCCGGAGCGCCGCCGCTATCGCCGCCATATCGCCCCCCGACGCGTGGACCCACGGGTGGGCAAGATCGAGGCGTGAAAAGGCTTCCACGAGGCGGGGGACGGCCTTTGGCGCAAAGCCCAACTCGCCTCCTGACTCAAGTGCCAGCTGCGAAATGAGAGTGCGCGCGTGCTCGATATCCTTCGTGGCGACGCCGTGCGAAAACCCCGCCTGGAACGCATCGCTCGGCAGCTGCCAAAAGAGTTCGGGCGGCCCTTTTTTTCCGTCGGCCCTCGATGCGATGATTTTTGCGATGAGCGATTGCGTTCCGCCTAGGCGCGTCGTCATCGTTACGTTGAGCTCGGTCGCGAGCATCGTCGCATCGAACGACACCGTATCGAGATCAAGAACAACATCAACAAGCTCTTCGCCAGCCGCGTTAGCAACTGCGGTTGCCGCTTCACTGGTGTACCCCGCTTGCGCGACGAGCGATGTCACCATCGACGTAATAAAAAGCTTTTTCTCGCGGACGAAATTGTGCAGCGGCGATGCGCGAAGCTCGACATGAACGTCAGTCTTCAGCGCGGTATTCGCCACCGTTCGGACGAGATACGGAGCGAGCCGTTCGCTCCATGTCGGGCCGTCACCGCAAACGATGCGCCCGGTAGGACCGCTTGCCCCCAACAAAACGCACTTTTTGATAAACAACTTCGCGGCAACCGGCGAGCCGAGATCAAAGCTCAGCGCGCCCGCGCTCGTTGGTGTTAGAGCATGACCTGCCGACAGCGCACGCTTCGCATCGTCGTACGATGACACCGCGATCGACACCGCCATGTCGACCGCAAAGGGCGCGGTGTAGACAGACGCCGCCGCGTCGATCGACTGACGCGCATCGAGCCACTGCGCCGCATCGCGGCCGAACAGCTCCTGGGTGAATTCGTTAAAACCGGGCAATCCTATCGGCAAACCGGCAAATGCGTGCTTCACGACCGCTTCGAGGCGCCTCGCTCCAGCGATGCGCGCGACCGAAACCAACCCTTCTGGTTCGGCAACTGGCGACATATCGACAACGAAAGCCGTCGCCGCGGTCGTTGGCGGTGTTTTTGGCGTCATGGGCGGCTTTGGCGTCGATGCGCATGACGAGAGTGTCGTCAATAGGCAAAGCGCGGCCCCCATGTGAATCGATGTACCGGCCGTAAACCGCGATAGAACGCTCGATTTTGAGAATTTCATTCGACGGCACCATACGCGATTTGCGTACGGGACGCCTGCGTGCTTATCGTCGATCTCGCTTTTTCAATTCAGTAAATCCCATGGCCCAAGCTCTTCTTAATCCAGCGCAAAATCAGGCTGTCGAACACCAAACCGGTCCGCTTTTGGTTCTCGCTGGAGCCGGCTCCGGCAAAACCCGCGTGATCACCCACCGCATCGCACGGCTTATCGAGCGAGGCGTCCCCGCGCAGTCGATCATCGCGCTTACGTTTACAAACAAAGCGGCAGCCGAAATGCGCGAGCGCGTGACAACGGTGCTTCGCGAAGCTGGAGGCGACAAGCGTCGCGGCGGGCTGCCAATTACGATTTGCACGTTCCACGCGTTTGGGCTCCAAGTGCTCACAAAAGAGCGCCAGGCGCTCGGCGGTGCGTTTACGATTTTTGACCAGGGAGACGCACTCGGCGCGATCAAAGAGCTCCTACGTCACGTAAAGCGCGGCAAAAATTACGACGCGCAGGCAATTTTGGCTCGTATTTCAGCGGCTAAAAACGCATTTGTCGGCGCCGACGACCTCCCCGATTCCGACGACGAATACGACGAGATTACGAAACTCATCTACCCACGCTACAGGAGTGCGCTAAAGCAGTTTCGCGCGTTCGACTTCGACGATCTCGTTTGCGAAGTCGCGCGCATGTGGGGCGAGCGTGGCGATCTGCTCTCACGATGGCAAGAGCGGTTTCGTTTCGTTCTTGTCGACGAATATCAAGATACAAATCGCGCCCAGCTTCACATGTTAAAATTGCTCGCCGGCGAGCATCGCAACATCTGCGTCGTCGGCGACGACGACCAGTCGATTTACGCTTGGCGTGGCGCCGACGTGCGAAACATTCTCGAATTTGAAGAGCACTTCCCCGGGGGGACAGTCGTAAAATTGGAGCAGAATTATCGCTCTTGCGCCCAAATTTTAGACGTTGCAAACGCCGTCATTTCCAAACGCAACGACGCGAAATACCGCAAAACACTCTTCACAATGCGCCTCGGCGGCCAGCCGGTTGAAGTCATCGTTGCTCCAACGCCCGACGTCGAAGCCAATTTTGTGGCGCACGAGATGCGGCGATTGATGCGCGACGAAGCGGTGCGGCCAAAGCAGATGGCGGTGCTCTATCGCTCAAACAGCCAGGCAAAGTTGATTGAAGAGGTCCTCCGCGGCGAAGCGATCCCCCATCGCGTCATCGGCGGTCAGCAGTTTTTCGAGCGAAAAGAGGTAAAAGACCTCCTTTCGTACCTAAAATTGACAATCAACCCGAACGACGAAATTAGCCTTCGGCGCATCATCAACTATCCGGCGCGCGGCATCGGCGAAACGAGCGTCGAGCGCCTAGCACTGCACGCGCTCGCCCGCGGGTGGACGCTATGGCAAGCAGTCGAACGGGTCGATGCGATCGACGAAATTCCGAATGCGGCGCGCGAAGGGTGCCATCAGCTCGAGAAGATTGTGATGCAAACGCGTCGCGATCTTGAGTCGGCACAAACACCGGCAAATGAAGCGGTCCGCTCGCTCGCCGAGCGCATTCAGCTGCGGAGCGATCTAGAGGCGAGCAGCGGTTCGCTGCAAGTCGCCGCACGCCGGTGGGGGAATATCGAAGGGCTGATTCGGACATTCGCGCGGCGTGACGAGCGCCTCGCCGCGGGCAAAGAGGCAGAGACACGAGGGCTCGCGGGGTTCATTCAAGCGTTGACGCTCAATTTCGACGAAGAAGAGACGGCTAGCGACGCGGCAACGCTCTCAACGCTTCACGGCGCAAAAGGGCTCGAGTTCAAAGTCGTCTTTTTGATCGGCTGCGAAGAGGGGCTCTTGCCGCACTCACGAACGCTCGATACGCGCGCCACCGACGCCGCGCCGCAAGATATCGAAGAAGAGCGTCGCCTTTTTTACGTGGGGATCACGCGTGCGCAGTCGCGACTCTATCTTTCGCGCGCCAAAACACGCGCGTCGCGCGGGAAGGCCGTCGCACGAACCCCAAGCCGCTTTTTGATGGAAATACCGGCTAATTTGATCGAAGAGCGCGAAGTAAAAGCGGGGGCGGCAATGAGCTCTGAATCGCTCGAAGAGCAGGCAAACGCTCTGCTTGCGGCTCTCAACGCGCTATAATCGCGCTATAGCGGCTCGATGCGCTCTGACGGGTTTTTGTTGCACGCGTCTCTTCGGGCAGAAAGCACGTTCGACGAGGCGTCCTATCCGTTTTCGATCGCGGCGATTCGGGCGCTGCGCGGCTCGGCCGGTATTCGGTTTGGACCACAGGTGACATACCTCGTCGGCGAAAACGGGAGCGGCAAGTCAACACTGATCGAAGCGCTGGCGATCAAAAGCGGATTCAACGCCGAAGGGGGGACGACTAATTTTCAGTTTGCGACGCGACGTTCTGAATCGCCGCTTCATTCCGCGCTCCGTGTCGCACGGTCGGTGCGTCGGCCGCGGACAGGCTTTTTTTTTCGTGGAGAGAGCTTTTTCAATGTCGCAACAGAGATCGAAGAGATCGGACGCACGGGGGGCGCCGGGCCGCTGATTGACGCGTACGGCGGCATATCGCTCCACGAGCAGTCGCACGGCGAATCGTTCTTGGCGCTGATCAAACATCGCTTCGGACCGGAGGGGCTCTACATTTTAGACGAGCCCGAATCGGCTCTGTCACCGTCGCGGCAGCTCGCGGTGCTGATGCGCATCGATCAGCTCGTGCGCCAAGGATCGCAATTTATTATTGCTACGCACTCGCCAATCTTGCTCGCGTACCCAGACGCGCTCATTTACGAGCTATCGCAATCAGGCATGCGAGCGATCGACTACGACGAAGCAGAGATCGTCACGGTAACGCGCGATTTTATGGCCAATCGCGAGCGATTTGTGAGGGCGCTCATGGGCGATTCGTGAGAGGAGCGATGAGCGGGAGGACGACTTCGGCAAGCTTTCGGCGCCCTTTTAAGAAAAAGTGATCCGCGCCAGGAACGACCTGAATTTGCGCGTTAAACGCGTCGGCTATCTGCTCCGCCTCAGCGACATCGCAGTAGTCGTCGTTTTCGGCGGCGACGATAAATATCGGAACTGCCGGCGGCGGCTCGCCATCGAGAAAATTGAAAATACGGACCGCCGGCGCGACAAGAACAACGCGGTCGATGCCATCCTCGAGCGCGGCCGCTTTTAGGCCGACCCCTGTTCCGAACGAATAGCCGCAGACCGTGAGCGCCGCGTTAGGCGCACGCTTCCGCATCTCGCGAATCGCCGCCCGCGCGTCGGCCACTTCGCTCACGCCGTGGCCATACGCGCCGCCGCTCGTCCCGACGCCGCGGTAGTTGAACCGTATCGACGCCGCGCTGTCGCCTCGCTGCTCGGCGAGCACTTTGGCAATCGCGACGATCACAGCGCTATGCATCGTCCCCCCATAGAGCGGATGTGGATGGCATAAGACAACCGCACGCGTCGCCCCAAGCGGCGCACGAATGCGCGCTTCAAGCGACGGCTCACCGGGCAGACCGGGGAGCACAATCAGCTCTTCGCCAGCAACCGACGCCGGAGGCGACCGCTCGGGATCAACAGGTGGAGGTGGTAAATCGGCTATTTTTGCCATCGCATAGGACTATACGGCGTAGCGCTACTTTGACAAAAGTACTCCTCTCCCGCTTCGCGGGAGAGGGAAAGCGTGACGAAGTCACGCGAGGGTGAGGGCTCGCGCCCGTCGCGCTAGAACACCCGTCGACCAAGCTCTAGCCCAATGAAGCGCTGCACCGATGCAAGCTTCGACGAATGGCAAGAAGGACGTCGTCTTCGTCGGCGATCACGTTGACGTTTGCGATACGCTGGATGGTAGGTCCTTGTTTCGCGCCGAAGCCGCTTTGCCTGTTGACTGACGTCCATGACACTTCATCGAACTAGGACCCATTGGGGTTGCTTCGATTTAGATCTTTGTGTGTGAATTTAAGACCCCTGAGCCCTCACCCTCGCGTGACTTCGTCACGCTTTCCCTCTCCCGCTTCGCGGGAGAGGAAGCTCTGCGGCACCTAGTGGAGCATCGCGTTTACCAGCTGCGCGATTCGCTCCAGCGCTTCGCTGATTGAAATGAGCTCGATCTTTTTTGGATCGGCTTCGTCGCGGCGCTTCATCTCGATATTCCCTGCCGCGAAATTCTTCCCGCCGATTGTCACGCGGAGCGGGATGCCTATCAGGTCGGCATCTTTGAACTTTACGCCAGGCCGCTCGTCTCGGTCGTCCCACAGGACTTCGATGCCGCGTGACCACAGCTCGCTGTAGAGCTTGTCGGCCGCGCGCGTGACCGCTTCATCTTTGCCTAACGTACACAAATGCACTTGATACGGCGCGATGCTCGCCGGCCAGCGAATCCCCTCGGCGTCGTGGTTCTGCTCGATGGCGGTCGCGACTAAGCGCGACACTCCGATGCCGTAACAGCCCATGACGAGCGGGCGATTTTGCTGCGCTTCGTCGATGAACGTTGCCCCCATTTTTTCGGAATAGTGTGTCCCCAAAATAAAGATGTGGCCCGCTTCGATCCCTTTGTAGCTGACGAGCTTGCCGCTCTCGCAGGCGGGGCATGTATCGCCCGTCGCCGCGAGGCGAATGTCGACGACATCGGCGGTAAAATCGCGCCCGAAGTTGACGCCGAGCAAGTGGTAATCGGTCTCGTTTGCGCCGACCAGCGCATCGGTCACCGTCGCCGCGTCGCGATCGAGCAGAACGCGCCCTTTGAACCCTACAGGCCCCGCGTAGCCGATTTTTGCACCGGTTGCGCGCCACACTTCGGACTCGCTCGCGAGATGCACCTGATCGACACCTAGAGCGCGCGCGACGCGAATTTCGTTCACCTCGTGATGGTCTCGAACGATGACCATGACAACGTTTGCTCCGTCGGTAAAAACAAGCGATTTGAGCGTTTTTGCTACATCGATGCCGACCAACTTTGCCACGTCGGCGTTCGTCCATGTTGACGGCGTGTGGACTTTTCGGAGCTCTTCGCTCCCCCCCTTCGCCTCACCACGCTCAGCCACTTTCACCACCGCGACTTCGACGTTGGCGGCGTATTCGCAGCTATCGCACGCGACGATCGAATCTTCGCCTGAATCGGCGAGCACTTGAAACTCGGCGCTCGTTGACCCGCCCATCGCCCCTGAATCGGCCGCAACCATCCGGTACGTCAAATTCAGGCGGTCGAAAATCCGCACGTAGGCCTGACGCATTGTCTCGTAGCTGGCGCGCGCCCCCTCTTCGGTCGTATCGAACGAATAGGCGTCTTTCATAATAAATTCGCGGCATCGCAAGAGACCACCACGGGGCCTTGGCTCATCGCGAAACTTGCTCTGAATTTGATAAAGATTTTTTGGTAAATCGCGATAACTGCGAAGCTCGCGGCGCGCAATATCGGTGACGATCTCTTCGTGGGTCGGCCCAAGATGAAAATCGGCCCCTTTTCGATCTTTTAGCCGAAATAGCGTGTCGCCGAAGCGATCCCACCGGCCCGTTTCTTTGAAATAGTCGGCCGGTAAAAGCGCCGGCATGAGCACTTCGAGCGCGCCCGAGCGGTCCATCTCCTGCCGGACAATTGCCTCGACTTTGCGCAAAACGCGCACGCCTAGCGGCAAATAGTCGTACATCCCTGCCCCCACGCGACGGATAAAACCGCCGCGCGTGAGAAGAATGTGGCTAGCGTTTAGAGCATCGGTCGGAGCTTCTTTGACCGTCGGAATGAGCGCTCGAGAAAACCTCATGGTGCGGGCGAGATAGCACGCCTAGGTGAAACCGGCCAAAGCCCTAACCCGACCGACCTATTTTATTTCGGAAACTCGGCCCATAAACAGAACCAAGCCGGTCTTTGCTTCGCGTAAAAAGATAAAAAATGGGCGATTTACATTGAACTCAACCAAGTTCGCCGGTGGCACGGAAATGCTCTCATTGCTCCCGACACCGGTGGCGGCGGCCGCTTCGGTCCCCAACTCGTCGACTTTGATCATCGCTTGGTGAAATGCGTTGTTCAGTGTCAGCGAATTCGGTGTAATCCCGCTGAAATCGGCAAAATCGCTGAAGGCCTCGCCCATCCCTAAGCTCGTAAGGGCGTCTTTGAGCGGCACGGAATCGCCTTGTACTTTAAACTTCGGAAGGCGCACCTGGACCGATACCGTCGATTCGGAAGTGCTCTTCGTAATGGCGGCGATTCGCTCCGGGGTAAGCTCTGACTCAAATTGCGCCAACTTGCCGACAGCCGGGAGCGCGATGGCAAGCTCAAACGACCCGTCGGCGGCGCCATTTAGCAAACCGTTGGTGTAGGGGAGACGCAGCGATTGAAATGAGTCGGTTTCGTAATACGAATCGAGAGTAAAGATCTCGCTCATCGTTTTAACCGTCGTCTTCGCGCCGTTCGCGCGAGTAAACGTCGCGTCGGACGTCTTCTCGCTGAGAAACGGCGTCATCCAGTTGGCGAGAAAATAAACGGCGTTGACAAGAACGAGCCTTGTTGACCCGTCGATCGACCCGCTCGGCATGAGGTCCTCGATGTGATGCTCGGTCACGCCGCTGACCCAATTGTTGATCGTGCTTCGAGCCTGTTCAGACGAGCGGCGAAAATCAACCCGCTGCATCGGCGCTTTGTAGCTGCGATCTAGAAGGTTGGAGAACGCTTGCGTCGGCTGTAAGCTGTTGTCGCCGAAGAGACGGTTTGTGATGTTGAGGACGGGTCCTTTAGGCGCCTTTACCGGCGCAATGCTGGCGGTTAACTTGCTCAGCGCCGAGTGAAGCGATTCCGGCTTGGTGAGTCGAAGCGTTTTCGCGATTGCCGTCGCCGTCGAGCCGCGCGCGCCCGCGTACGTCATTGAAAGCGCCGCTGAGATGCTATGCGGCGAATAGAGAATATTCCCGTCTTTCGCGATCTTGCGAAGCTCCCCATACATATCGACGGCGAATGCCGTTTCGTCGGCGACCAGTTGACGCACATCGTCGGTCGATGCCTCCGCCGTCCCCGAGAGCACGCCTGTCGATTCTCTTGGAGATCCGATCGGCTTCTCGGAATCGCTGGCGCCGCAACCGACGGCTGCAATTGCGATCGCGAGTGTCGCGAGCGTCGATGTACTGACCTGGTGAATCGTTTTCATTGAAACCGGTCTCCTCAGAAGCGAAGGTGCTTCTTATCGGTCCCGGAAAGCAAAGAGCGAGCCACCACGCAATGGAGACGAAGCGCCGGAGAACAGGCCCCGCTTAACACGACCGTTCGTGACTGGTCCGCCGCGGCCGCCCCTCAGCCTGGCGCAGCTCGGCACAACTTGCCCCTACTCCTGCTTGTGCTCTCCGTGATCGTTCTTGGCGCCTGGAGGCCCACCGCCAACTTCATGCGGCGTTAGCCCGCCCGGAGCATACGCGCCGGTCGACGGCAGCACCGGAACGCCGTAGTCCTCATCGATTTCGCCGCGACGACCTACGTCGTCGTAGGTCAGCAAAAAGAACAGGGCGAGGAACAAGAATGACGCCAGAAAAATCAGCGTATGAAACACGCGATCATGCGTCAAATGCATGAAAAACGCGGCGACGAGCGACGCTTTTATCGTAGCAACCACCATTGCTACGATAATATTCGCATCGCCGAAGTCGAAGTTTGACACCGCGACGGTGATAAACGTCAGCGCAATGAGCGCCGCAAAAATCGCGCAGTAGAAGGCGACGGGGGCCACATGCGCGTGAACGCGCCCAGCCTGATCCTTATGATGCCCCGCATGTGCGTGCTGTTTCGTGCTCATGACGCTATCCAATGAGGTAGAGAAGCGGAAATAGATAAATCCAAACCAAGTCGACCAAGTGCCAATAAAGCGCCCCAAGATCGACCGCGGTGAAATACTCTTTCGAAAAATCGCCCCGAATATTTCGCCACAGCACCCACCCCAAAATCGACATACCGATTAGCACGTGCAGCCCGTGCAGCCCGGTCATCATGAAATATAGCCCGAAAAACACGTTCGCTCGGGCCGGGAGCGGCGCCTCCCAGTGGGCGATTTGATTCAGATCGAAATTCGGATGCCCGAAATAGCGGCCTGGCAAAAACCCTTCGTGAATTTTGTGCGTGTATTCAAAATACTTAACAACAAGAAACACGCAGGCACACACCAACGTAATAACCAAATACGCCGACGTGAGGTTTTTCTTGCCGACCTGCGCCGAACGAACTGCGAGCGCCGCGGTTAAGCTGCTAAAAAGCAGCACGACAGTATTGAGCGCCCCCATCGTTTTGTTGAGCTCATGATGCGCTGCAACGAAGACCGAAGGCTCTTCGCCCCGAAACAGCCCATATGCGACGAATAGCCCGCCGAACATGAGAATTTCGGTCGCGATAAAGACCCACATCCCGAGCTTTGCCGCATCGAACTGCTGCACCGGGGTATCGAAGTGGTGCGCGACGAACGACGGATGATCTGCATGCGCATCGTGCGCTTCAGACAATTTTGCCGCTTTTGAACTGTTCGTCATCGCCACACCTTCAGAGTCGTTCGTTCAAACTTACTGCGCCGCATACTTTATCCCCCACGCTGAGTTGGAAACCCGTCGTACAGCTCCGCTTTCGTCGCGAGATGATAGTCGTACGGACCGCGCGTGATGATCGGCGTCTCGGCGAAATTCTGCGCAATCGGTGGCGACTCGGTCTGCCATTCGAGCGCGGCTGAACCCCACGGATTTGGTGGCGCCGCTTTCCCTTTGAAAAGCGAAACAATGAGCACGCCTACGGTGATCATCACGCCGAGCCCGATGATCCACGACCCGACCGTCGACACGCGATGAAGCAGCTCGAATTGCGGCAAATAGTCGTAATACCGCCGCGGCATCCCCCGTGAGCCCATAATGAACTGCGAGAGGAACGTCACGTTGAAACCTACAAAGATTAGCCCGGCGCTGATCGACGCCCACTTCACATTGTAAAGCTTCCCGAGCATCTTCGGCCACCAGTAGAGGACCCCACCGAAGAAGCCCATCACGGTGCCGCCCATCATCACGTAATGGAAGTGGGCAACGACGAAGTACGTATCGTGAAGATGGATATCGACCGACAATGTCCCCAAAAACAGACCGGTGAGACCACCGATTGTGAAGAGGAACAAAAACGCGAGCGCGTAGAGCATCGGCGGCGCGAGCGAGATCGACCCTTTGTAAAGAGTCGCCGTCCAGTTAAAGACTTTTACGCCTGACGGAATCGCCACCAAAAATGTGAGCGCCGAAAAAAGCATCGTCGCAAACTCCGACATGCCGGCGACAAACATATGGTGCGCCCAGACGAGAAAGCCGAGCAGCGCAAGCGCGAGCGAGCTCATCGCAACGGCGAAGTAGCCAAAAATCGCACGACGCGAGAACGTCGCGATAATCTCGCTGATAACCCCCATCCCGGGCACAATCATGATGTAAACGGCCGGGTGCGAATAAAACCAGAAAAAGTGCTGGAAAAGGACCGGATCGCCCCCCAATCGAGGGTCAAAAATCCCCAGGCCGAAGATTCTTTCAAAAACTAGCAGCAGCAGCGTGATCGCGAGAACGGGCGTCGCCAGCACCTGAATAATGCTTGTCGCGTATGTCGCCCAGACGAACAGCGGCAGCCGCTTCCAGGTGAGGCCGGGAGCGCGCAACGTGTGAATCGTGACGATAAAATTGAGGCCGGTCAGAATCGATGAAAAACCGAGAATAAACGCGCCCAGTACCAGCGAAATGACCGCGGTTTGAGCCTGCGGGTTCGTAAGACTGTACGGCGTGTAGAATGTCCACCCGGTGTCGACTGCGCCGTAGACGATGCTAATCAACGCAAAAATTGCCCCAACGCAATAGACCCAAAAGCTGAGCAGATTGAGCTTGGGGAACGCGACGTCTTTTGCGCCGAGCTGCATCGGCAAGATAAAGTTCGCCAGCGATCCTGGTATGGCCGGAATGATAAACAAGAACACCATGATCAGGCCGTGAAGCGTGAACATCTTGTTGTACATTTCGGGGCCCATAATCGTGCGCCCCATGCTCATCAGTTCGAGGCGAACCAGAAGCGCGAACACACCGCCGGCGAGAAACGCTAGCGAAACCGCCGCTAAGTACATCATCCCGATGCGCTTATGATCGAGCGTAAATACCCACGAACGCCAGCCCGACGCTGCCTTCAGATAATTCGCATTCAGATCGACACCGTGGCCGTCATGGCCGCCCGAAGTCGCAATGTTGCTTGCCGTCATGGCTAAAAAAACCTCCGAAACGTGGCGTCGCTACTTTACCGTCTGAATAAACTTGATGAGCGCATCGATCTCTTTGTCGCCCAGTGTCCCTTTGAAAGTTGGCATCACGGGCGGGTAGCCGGCGACCACTTTCGCGAGAGGGTCCAAAATCGATTCGCGAACGTAGTTTTCGTCAACTTTGACGATTTCACCATTCGTCATAGTTACCATTTCGCCCCACACGTGTTTAAACGTTGGACCGATGACTTTTGAGCCGTCGAGCGAATGGCATGATTTACACTTTTCACCGTAAATCTTCTTCCCCCAGTCTTCTGTCGACATCCCGGATGGGGGGCCACTCGACTCTTCCAGGAATTTCTGAAATTCGTCGTCAGTGACGATGAAAACTTTTCGCATCATCGCCGAGTGATCTTTTCCGCAATATTCGGCGCAAAATAGATCGGTCTCGCCGGTCGACGTCGCTTCAAACCAGACCGTGGTGTACATCCCCGGCACGACGTCTTTCTTGATACGAAACGCCGGCACAAAGAGCGAATGGATCACGTCATTCGACGACATGATCAGCTTTACTGGCTTGTTGACCGGCACTTTCAAATCGTTTGAGTGGGCGCCATTTGGATATTCAAAATCCCACCCCCACTGCCACGCTCGCACGCGGACTTCGAGCGCGTTTCCTGGTGCGATCGCCATATCTAAATAGCCGCGAAACCCTACGTGAAACATCACCGCGAGAATGATGATCGGGGCGATTGTCCAGCTCGCCTCCAAAATCGCGTTGTGGCCGGTTGGCTCTGCATCAACGCCCGGACGGCGCCTGTATTTCCACACGAAATACGCTGCAGCCCCGATGATTCCCACGAAGAGGAGAACGCTGAGCCAATAAATGAAATAATACGTCTCGTCGTACCTTGCAGCGAAGGTCGACATGGCGGGCGGGAGCTGGAAAGTCGGCTCTTGTGTCATGGCAATCCGGACGTATGTTCTGCTTTTCGCGATAAGTTGAGCGGAGATGTCACTGCTGGCGAGAATTTATTCATAATGAAAGCGCGGCGTTCGCGAAGCCACATGAGCCCGAGCACGGCGCCTAGAAAGGCCAGCGTGATCGCCCCGCCTAGGCGCATGACGTTCATTGCGACGACCGCATAACGCTTCCCCTGCGGATCATAATGAAAACAATAGATAAGGGCTCGCTCGATCGTTGATATCGAGCGCCCCTCCGACGCTTCTAAAAGACCGAGACGAATATCGGACGATGGGAACTCTATGCCGTACAAATATCGAGCTACTTTTGCTTGGTTTGTTAGCAGAACAATCTCGGCGCCGTGGGCGTACTGCTTTTGCCGCGGGTCATAACGGTATTTAAAACCGACCGCGTCGGCCACGCGAGCGACCTGCCTCTCATCGCCGACCAAAAAGTGCCACCCCGCCGCCGACTCCGGCCGCTTGTACGAACCGAGAATCTGCTCTCGCTTTTTCTCGGCAATTTCAGGCGTATCGTTCGGGTCGATGCTGATGGCGACGACGTCGTACTGATTGCCGACCGTCCACGGGACGCCTACCAGCGACTTTGTCATCCCGTCGAGCACGAGGCTGCAGAGCATCGGGCACGAGTGGTACATGAACACGAGAACCGCTGGACGCGTGCCGTTCAGCACGTTTGATAGGCGTACGTTCGCGCCGGTATGATCTCGAAACGTTGCATCAAGCGGCAATTGCGCGCCAAGATGCTCTGTCGTCTCTAGCCCCTCAAGCTCCGGCACCGGGGCATTTACTTGAGCCATCGACAAACCGGCGACCAGTTGAATCACGAAAAATAGCGCGATCACTGGCAGACGCATCGATCTGTGGTCGACTTTTATCACGGCTTTGCTGCTTCCGCCGGGTTCGCCGCTGGGGCAACGCTTTGCGGCCGTTGCGTCCACCCGATGAGCGGCGCGTTGTCGTCTGACTGCTTCGGCTCGACCGTTTCGCCGAGACCGCCACGCCCGCGCGCCACGTAAATCTCAATCGCCTTCGCAAGCGGAACTGGCGCGTCGGCAAAATTCTTGGCGACCTGGAGACGAAGCTTGTCGAGCTGCAGCGTCGGCGCTTCGAGCACTTTCTCGCGAAGCTCGCCGCCCATCTGCTGGTTAAAATACGAGAACAGCGTGCCGCGCATGACGACCAGCGTCGCGATAGACACCACCGCGATGATGATAATGGCTTTATTTTTTGGTTGTGATCCGTCGGTCGCCATCGGCTCCTCTTATGCGTTCTGAAAATGTTCAGCCCGTTCGAGACGGGGATCACCGACCGGAATGAGCGAATGGGCCGTCATGTTGCGCAAAACGACCGCCAGATAGAGCCCCCCTACAGTTAGCAAACAGGCAAGGTCGAGCCAGTTCGGTGCAAATGCCCCCGACGCGTAGTTCGGCATGACGACCCAGTACATTTCAACAACATGCATAACCACGATTATGGCTGCGCCAATGGCGAGAAGCACCGTATGCCGCTTTACGTTGCGCGATAAAAGCACAAGAAACGGAATCACGAACTTCACGAAAAACAGCGCCAAACTAATCACTTTCCATGCCCCGCCATGAACTGGCCAGCGGCGGTGGTAGTACGTTAGCTCTTCTGGAATATTTGAATACCAGACGAGAAAGAACTGCGAAAACGTGATGTAGGCCCAGAAGATCAGAAACCCGAACGTCAACTTCCCCAAATCGTGAAAGTGTTCGGCGGTGATCGCATTGCCCATCAGCCCCGAGCGCCGGAACGCTAGCGCGACGAGGGTGAGCAGCGCGAACATCGCCACAACACCGGCGGCAAACGCATAAACGCCGTACATCGTTGAGTACCAGAGCGGTTCGAGCGCCATTGTCCAGTCGATCGCCGCGAACGTCAGCGTGAGACCGAACAGAATTGTTGCCACTGGGGCCAATCGCTGCGCTTTGACCGTATTTTCAAGCTTCTTTGTCTTATCCTGCTCGGTCGAAAGACGGAACAGCGTGATCGATATCCAGCACCAGAAGGCAAAGTACGCGACCGCGCGAGTGTAGAAAAAACCTCGATTCAGGTAGCCTAGTTTGCCGTGCAAAATCTCGGCATGCTCTGCGTGCTCAGCCTGTTCGAGCTCTTCGGCGAACGCTTTCGAACCGCCGCCGTGCCGCATAGCCGGTACGGCTGGCTGACTTGGAGGGGCGGGTGGAGCGGCGTTGGCGTCGCGAACTAGAAAGTCGAGCGCAGAGTGATGCTCTTCGGCCGGCGCCGACTCACCATGCTCAGCGCCGCGGTGACTCATCCACGGAAACAGCGACGCCGTGCTTAGCAAAAGGGGGATCGCAAGAACCGGAAAGATCACGAGCCCGCTCATAAAAAATTCGGCGAGGCGCCGAACCGTCACGCTCCAACCGGCCCCCGTCAAATGCTGAATCAGCACGAAAAACAGAAAACCGAGCGCCAGCGTGAGAACCGCAAAAAATGCGAAAAGATACGAATAGGCGAAACGGTCGTGCGCGCGAACAAACCCGAACGCAGCCCCCACCGCACCGAGCAGACCGATACCGCCGGCCACTTTCCAAGCGCTCGCGAGCGCACTTGACGGGTCGACCCGATAAATGCGGCGACCAACATTGCTCCCGCCCGACATCTGGTTCGTGGTGCTCACTTACTTTTGCTCCCCGGAAATACCCGTCAGTTGTAGAGCTCGAACATAGGAAACAATCGCCCATCGATCGGCGATCGGGATCTGCGCCGAGTAGGCCGCCATATTCCGAACGCCGTTCGTAATCGTTGCGAAGAGCTGCCCGTCGGGAATATGGCGCAGACGATCTTCGTGAAAACTTGGCGGCTTTTGGAGACCGCGTTTCACGACCATCCCGTTCCCCGTCCCCGAGAGATCGTGGCACGGCGCGCAGAAAATTTTGAACCGTTCGCCGCCGCGAGCGAGCATCTCAGCTGTACCGCCGAGCTGATCAACCATGCGTGACGGTATCATCAGCGAGTAGCCTTCGCTCGTTCGACCGGTCGCGATTTCAGCGTTGTCCTGATACCCCTCGCGCGACATCGTCCCTTCGACAGGCAGGCGCATCGACCGCTGGTCGGGGAAGTAGTCGCTCGTCGACTGCGGATTGTACCGCGCGACGCGCCACATATTCCGAATCGGCAAAATTGGCGGATCGGCCGAAATCTCACCGCGACAGCCGACAATAGCCCCTCCGCCGACAGCGGCTACGAGCGCGACGACAAGCGGCGCCATCACCATGCGCAAGCGCTTTTCAGACGCTAATGAGAGCACGAGTGCGCCTCCTTCTCTTCAATCAGCTCGACCGCCGACGGGTGCGTCGACTCCAAAAGATTGCGCGTCGACTCCAAATTGAACTTCGGATCGCACGCTTCGATCGACACAAAAAACTTATCGTCCGACGCCGCTCGAAATCGATCCGACTCAAAAATCGGATGATTGTGACGCGGAAGGCGATTTAGATGAAGCATCCCAAAAACAGCCCCAAATGCCGAGAAAAGCACGGTTAATTCGAAATAGACAGGGACAGCCGCAGGCAGCGCACCAGGCGGCTTCCCGCCGACAACGATCGGGTAATTGAACTCGTTCATGTAGAGATACATGCTGAGGCCCGTCGCTAGCCCGAGCACCCCCATCACCAACACGATCCACCCGATGCGTGAGTCTTTCAGCCCCATCGCTGAATCCATCCCGTGGATCGGAAAGGGCGTATGCGTATCCCAATGCGAATAGCCGGCGTCGCGCACTTTTTCCGCGGCGTGAACGACGTGCGACGTCGTGGAGTACTCCGCTAGAAGAAGCACCGGCTGGCGAGTGGCCGGCCGTTCGCTGCGAGGGTGCATCGAAGAGCTCATTCGGCCCCCTGTGGCTCAAGAGCGTACCCGTGAGAGCCTTCACGCGAGCCGTGCGCGCCATGACTCCCGTGCGGGTCGTAATGCGGGTCGGCTTCCGGAAGGATCCCTTTTACTTCAGCGATCGCAATCATTGGAGCCCAGCGTATAAAGAGCAAAAAGAGGGTGAAAAAGATGCCAAAAGTGCCCAAATAGGTGCAGATATCGAAAACCGTCGGGCTAAAGTAGCCCCACGACGACGGGATGTAGTCGCGGTGAAGCGACGTCGCGATAATCACGAATCGCTCGAACCACATCCCGATGTTGATCAAAATCGATACGACAAACATAACCGGAATGCTCCGGCGGAGCTTTCGCGACCAGAAAAGCTGCGGGCAGATCACGTTGCAGCTGATCATTGTCCAGTATGCCCACGCGTACGGCCCCGTTGCGCGGTTGATGAACACGTACATTTCGTACTCGCTCCCCGAGTACCATGCCGTGAAGAACTCCATCGCGTACGCGTAGCCAACGAGCGAACCGGTCACGAGCATGATTTTGTTCATCAGCTCGAGATGCCGCATCTGCACGAGATGATTCATCTTGAAGACGGTGCGCGCGATAAGCAGCAGCGTCATAACCATCGCAAAGCCGGAAAAAACAGCCCCTGCGACGAAGTACGGCGGGAAAATTGTCGTGTGCCAACCAGGCTCGACCGACGTTGCGAAGTCGAAGCTAACGACCGAGTGCACCGAGAGCACGAGCGGCGTCGATAGGCCGGCGAGAATCAAATACGCGCGTTCGTAATTCTTCCAGTGGCGGTTCGACCCGCGCCACCCGAGCGCGAGAACGCCGTACACCATCTGGCGAATTCGCCCGGTGGAACGGTCGCGCAGCGTGGCGAAGTCGGGGATGAGACCGACCAGCCAGAACATGAGCGAGACGGTGAAGTACGTACCGACGGCGAACAAGTCCCACAGAAGCGGCGACTTAAAATTCGGCCACACGCCCATCTGATTCGGCAGCGGGAACATGTAGTACGCGACCCATGGCCGACCTACGTGAATCCCCGGAAAAATGAGCGCGCAGATAACTGCGAAGATCGTCATCGCTTCGGCGAAACGATTGATCGCCGTGCGCCAGCGCTGGCGAAATATGAATAAAACAGCTGAAATCAGCGTTCCGGCGTGGCCGATGCCAACCCACCAGACGAAGTTGGTGATGTCCCAACCCCAGTAACAGGGGCTGTTGTTCCCCCAGATGCCGATGCCCTTCCAAAAAAGGTAGCCGATCGTCATCGTGAAAACGCCAACAAGCGACAGTGCGATCAAAAAGCAGATCCACCAGCCCCGCGGCGCTTTTCGCTCGGTGACACGACTTACCGTTTCGGTGACAACTTTGAAGTTTGTCCCCTCGGCAACCAGCGGGCCTTCGCCAAGTTCCGGTATCGGTTGGAAGTAACTCATCCCTTCATCTCCGAATTCGGATTACGCACTTTCGCAAGATAGGTTGTTCGTGGGGCTGTCCCCACCTCGGCAAGTAGCTTGTACTTGCGATCGAGCTCGGACAGTCGCGCCACGCGGCTGCTCGGATTGTTCAAGTCGCCGAATGAAATCGCATCGGCCGGGCATGTCTGCGCGCAGGCTGGGACAATCTCGCCGTCGCGCATCGGGCGATTTGCGTTTTTCGCCGCGATTTTTGCGCGCTGAATGCGTTGAACGCAATAAGTGCACTTCTCCATCACGCCGCGCATCCGCACCGTTACGTTTGGATTTTGCGCCATTTTCACGGTTTTTGGCAGCTTGTCGTACTCGACAAGCTCGGAGCCGTGCCAAAACTCCCCTTTGAAATCGAGGTAGTTGAAGCGCCTCACTTTGTACGGGCAGTTGTTCGCGCAGTATCGTGTCCCGATACAGCGGTTGTACGCCATATCGTTTAGCCCTTCTGGGCTGTGCGCTGTTGCGTTGACCGGGCAGACGTTCTCGCACGGCGCCTCTTCGCACTGCACGCAGGCGAGCGGCTGGTACGCAACCGCCGGGTTGTCGCCATCGCCGACGAAATACCGGTCGATGCGAATCCAGTGCATCTCGCGCCCTTTGGCGACCTGCTCTTTGCCGACAACAGTAATGTTGTTTTCTGACTGGCAGGCGATCACGCACGCGTTGCACCCGGTGCAGGCGTTGAGGTCGATCGACATCCCCCATTTGTGGCCGGCGTAAACGACCTTTTTCCAAAGCGGAAGTGTCTTTGGTGGCGGCGCTTGGAGCTCAGCAAAATGCGGCTTCTGCTTGTAAGTTGCGAGCGTCGCTTCGCGGGCGATTGGCCGCCCCTCCATCGCATTGTGCTCTTGCGTCTGCGAGACAGGGTAGCGCTCGCCTGCATGCTCGATGCGAACGCCGGTAACGAACGACATCGATTCGGTGGTACGAAGCGGGTACACATCGAAACCGCGCCCCGTCCCCACGCGACCGGAAACGGTGCGCCCCCAGCCGAGATGAACGCCGACCGTCCCGTCTGTTTGCCCGGGGACGACCCACGCGACGATCGTTGCGACCTGACCGCCGTGACGTAGCCGGATGACATCGCCATCGGACACACCGTTTTCGGCGGCTGTTTTTGGCGACAATGTCGCGGCGTTGTCCCACGAAATTTTTGTGATCGGATCGGGGAGCTCTTGGAGCCACGCGTTGTTTGCGTAGCGCCCGTCAAACATTTTTGCGTCGGGCGCGAATGCGACTTCGACCACACCTTTTACTAGCGGATCGGCGGCCGTCGGCGGCTGCTTCGCGATTTCGGCAGCGATTGCAGTCGCGATTTCTGGCGACTTTATCGGCACCGCCGTCATCGCTTGATAAACGCTGCTTCGCACGACGCCATCGCGGAGGACGCGATTCCAATCGGCCTCTACCATCGCCCCGTTGTGAAATGTTTCCGCGAGCGTTGCGTGCACGAGCTCTTTGCCGTTCGTTTCGGCGGTTGCCGCTATCATCGCGAGCAGCTCGACATCGCTCTTGGCATCGTGAAGCGGCGCGATGAGCGGCTGCTGAATCGCGTAGACCCCTTCGATGCTTCGCTGATCGCCCCACGCTTCAAACTCGTGCGCGCGCGGCAGCTGCCATGTTGTCGCTTTCGATGTCTCGGTCACGTGCGACGAAAAATGCACTGAAAACGGCACTTTTTTGATGAGCGCACCGAAGCCCAAATCGGCCGGGGCATCGTACGCCGGATTTCCGCCGAGGATGAGCAATGCCCCTACGTCGCTATGGCGAATCGCCTCGGCGAGCTCACGAATATTTGCAACGACGTCGATCTCGGCCGGATCGACCGGCGTTGTGTACGCCATTGTTACGCCGACGCTTCCGAGCGCTTGATTGATCGCAGAGGCGAGCGCGTGAACGATCGCTGGTTGACGCGAACCGGCAACGACGACCGAGCGGCCATGCGCCTGCATAAGCTCCTTGGCCACTCCGGAAACCCACTCGGCTGGAACGGCATCGGGCTTCGGCAGCTTTTTGACCGCCTCGCCGACCTCCCCCAAATTGGTGCCATTGTCGTGCAAATAGGCCGCAAGCGCCGCGGTATACGCGAAAACTTGGCTTGCCGGGAGACGCAGGCGGTGATCGGCATTGGTGCCGGTTGTCGTGAGCGACGGCTCGACAACATAAAGCCGACTCATTGTGTCGCGCGGCGAATGGAGCCGGCGACCGCCGGTGAACGAGCGCGTTGAACGCACGTTGGCCGTTTCGGTCTGCAAAAAATCGCTGTCGAGCGCGAGAATCACGCGGGCGCGATCGTAAGCGACATGCACTTGAAGCGGCTGCCCAAGCGCGAGCCGCGCCCCTTCGCGCATGTTTGAATTGCTGACCGGCGCGTACGAATGAAACTTCGCGTTCGGAAAGCTCCGCGCAATCGCCGCGCGCAAGCGGAGCACCGTCGGCGAATTTGTCGGCTCGGTCAAAATGTGAAGGCGCGCCCCGCCCTCCCCACGAAAACTATTGAGCTCTGTTTCAAGCTCGGTGGCGAACGCTGTCCAACTCGAATCGACCGATAGGCGCGACGGCTTTTTCGCGCGATCGGGATCGTACAGATCGAGAATCGACGCTTGCGCGATCAAATCGGCGGCGCCTCGAGACGCTGGATGCTCTGGATTCCCCTCGATTTTCGTCGGCCGCCCTTCGTGCGATTCAACCACGAGGCCGAGCGCTTCGCCGCGACGGTTGATCACCGTGGCGTAGTGTGACGGGATGCCCGGAATCACCTGCTCCGGCATTTGGGTATACGGGACGATCTTTTCGACGGGACGGCGGCACCCTGCGGCGCCTGCGAGCGCCATCGACGCTCCCATGATCGACAAGAACCCACGCCGATCGAAACCGTTCGTTTCACTTGGCGCTGCCAGCTCGTCGGCCGTGAATTCAGCCGCGCGCTCTTTTTGAAGCGCATCGAACGCGGACGGTTCGGCGTACTGCTCACGCTCTTCGAGACTGCGCCAATAAATAGGCGCACCCGGTTGCAATTGATTCACTGGATACGGGGTTCGGCGCGTCATCGGTGGCACCCTGAGCAGTGTTTAGGTGGGTCGACAGGGCGGGCGAGCTTGATCGGTTCGTCGTCTTTTCGGGCCCATTCCATATTGGTCACTTGATCTTTCGGACGGAGACGCGGACCTGGATCTCGGTGGCAATCGAGGCACCAGCTCATGCTCAGCGGCTTCGCTTGCGCGACAACATCCATCTGGTCGATGCGACCGTGGCACTCTACACAGCCGACACCTGCAGTGACGTGCACGCTGTGATCGAAATAGGCGTGGTCGGGCAGCCGATGAACGCGAACCCATTCGATCGGCTTGCCGGTCGCCCAGCTTTCACGTACTGGCGCGAGCTTTGCCGAATCGGCCTTCACAAGAGCATGGCAATTCATGCATGTCTGCGTCGGCGGCACCATGGCTACGACCGACCTCTCGACGTTCGTGTGGCAGTAGCGGCAATCGATGCCTAGCTGACCTGCGTGCAGCCTGTGGCTATAGGGCACCGGCTGGTGCGGCGCATAGCCAACCTGCGTGTTTAGAGGCGAAAAGTAATACCAGACAATAAACACCGCGCCGCCCGTGATTAGGGCGAGTGCTACGGCTGCCACTGCCGGCAAGCGATTGATCGATCGTGGAAAGATTTGCATTGGTTCGGCTACAGGCCACGCACTCGCCCTACGCGAGCGCGCCGCTTATAGGATGGGAGGGCCTACGTGTACAACGTTGGTGGCAACAAGCTCCAACAATGGGTGGGATGTTCGTATACATCACTACAAACTGCGCTCGAAAATTGCTATTTTTGTTTTGTCCGGCTGACCAATCTCGACGTTATGACCCATTGTGTTTCGCACCAAGATGTACTTCGCCAGCATTCCAGAAAACCGAATTACCTTCGTTATCACGAACGATAAGACGGCCATCGAGATCGATGCCGGCCGCGACACCGCCAGCGCTTCCATTCGATACGAAAGCCCCTCGAAGCGCATCTGCGGCGACGAGCCGAGCATGAATCAGACCGAGCCCTCGCGCTACAACATAAACGGCGTTTCGTCCGATTTCGTGCACGGTATCGGCCAAAATTGCCGCTCTCAAATTAGGTGCCGCGCTGGACGAAACAGTCGCCCCCTTTTGACATAGCGCGACCGATGTTGCCCGATCGGCGATTTCGGCAGGAAATTGCCGCGTGTGGACATTGATCCCAACACCTACAACCACCGCTTCGGCGCGCCCTCCGCAAACGATACTCTCCGCGAGAATTCCTGCGATTTTTTTCCCGCCAACGACGACATCGTTCGGCCATTTGACAAGCACCGGTTCGTCGATCACAACGCGAGCGATTGCGTCGCGCACCGCGAGCCCTGCGGCGAGCGAGATCAGCGGCAATCGCTCGAGCGGCATCGGCGCGCGAAGCAGCACTGAAAATGTAAGCCCTTCGCCACGCGGCGATACCCACGCGCGCCCTTGGCGCCCGCGGCCATTCGTCTGCGTTTCGGCGACCCACAGAGAGCCGTGCGGCGCACCGGAGCGCGCAGATCGCTTCGCTTCGTCGTTCGTCGAGTCGACCGATTCAAGAAGCGTGCATGGAAGGCCGACGTCGCCTCCTCGCGAGCGAATTTCGGCTTCAATATCGTGCAGATCGTGCATCGCCGTGCGGCGCATTGTGGCAATCACGATTTGAAATCGAGACCGATATCGGCCGACGCAACTGTGTGCGTGAGCGCGCCGATCGAGAGAACCTCGACACCGGCGTCAGCAAGTTCGCGAACGCGCGCGAGCGTAACGCCGCCCGACGCTTCGAGAATCGCTCGGCCCGCCGTGCGCGCCACTGCCAATTTGACCGTTTTTGCGCTCATATTGTCGAGCAAAATGATATCGGCGCCGGCCGCCAATGCTTCATCGAGCTGGTCGAGCGAATCGACTTCGCATTCGATGCGACTTGTGTGCGGGGCGTACGCACGCGCGCGCCCAATCGCTTCGGCAACTCCGCCGCACGCGGCGATATGATTGTCTTTTATCAGAACCGCCGCCCCGAGATTGTCGCGATGGTTTACTCCGCCGCCTACGCGCACCGCATACCGTTCAAACGCGCGAAGGCCAGGCGTCGTTTTCCGCGTGTCGCAAATGCGGGCTTTTGAGCCGCGCGGAAGCGCCTCAACGTAGGCGCGTGTGGTCGTCGCGATAGCGCACATACGCTGCACAAAATTGAGCGCCACGCGCTCGCCCATGAGAATCGACCGCGCCGAACCCTGCACGCTCCAGAGCGACTTGCCGGCTTTCACAGAGGCGCCATCTTCGACCTCGACGCGAACTTTAAGCGAAGCGTCAACCCGCGAAAATACACGAGAAAACACGGCACTACCGCATGCGACAAGCGGCGCCCGAGCCACGGCATGCGCGACCGCCACTGCGTCGCGAGAAATGCACGCTTCTGTCGTGACATCGCCTGCAAACAGATCTTCATTAAGCGCGACATCAATCGCGCGATCGAGAACAACGTCCGCGATCGGAAGAACAGAAAAGGTCGATTTAGCGCGTGTTCCCATTAAATTCCGCTACTGTTTCAGTAGCTACATTTCCGGGGGGGGACAATGACAATTGTACGATCGACTCGACGCGCCGCGATCATCATCGCCATGATGGGGACGCTATTTCAATGCAGCTCGAAGAGTAACTCGAAGAGTAATCCGATTGACGAGGCCGATCGAGAATTTGCCGCGTCAACTTGTCAAGGGCTTTCCACGTGCAATCCAGTGATCCGCGACGCTTTCTTCGGTAGCGACACTGGATGCCGTGAAGCGATGTTCGAGCTGGTCGATCGCTCGGACGACGAATCACAGGCCACGTTAGAGAGTGTCGAAACATGCAACAATTGGCTATATTCGATCGTAGGAACCTGCTCGTTTGACAGGAGCAAAGGCAACCCCCCCGCTGAATGCTTTGGGACGGCACTCGCTAAGAAGGGCGTTTCCGTTGTTTTGGCCAACATCGGCGAGGCCTGCACTCCCGACATCGAAAAAGCAACCAAAACGGGCAACCTTTGCAAATACGGTACAGTCTGCCAGGCCGGTGCAGATGGAAGCGGGACCTGCGTTGCACAAGGCAAGGAGGGGGAGAGTTGCTCGCCCAACGACGACGGCCCCGGAACTTGCTCTTCCGACCTCTATTGCAATAAAACCTCATCAAAGTGCGTCAAACCAAAAGTTGGCGACTCGTGTTCGATATTGAGCAAGGGAGTGGAATGCGGAGGAGCGCTAGTATGTTATAGCCGCGCCTGCTTTGCACCGCTTGAGGCGGGTGGTAATTGCGACGTTGGCTCGCAATGCAAATCCCGCGCGTGCGTCCAGAACACATGCGCGAAACAAACGCTCGTCGCGCTCGGCGGTTCGTTCTGTGTAGATCGCGGCCTCATCTGCGACGTCAGCAGTTACTGCGACGAGGACGAGGACAAATGCCTTCCGGCTATTGCACGCGGACAGCGGTGCGAACCCAACCCCGGGCCGCCATTCGGGCCCCCATGCTCCGGCATCGATCGATGCCTTGGTGGAATTTGCCAGGCGACCACCCTCCAAGGGATCTTCGCGAATGCTATCGAAGACGCCTTAAAAGATGGAGACGGAGAGGCCTTACAATGAAGAATAGCTACCCGGCGCGACGCGTCACAAGAGCGCGTCGCGAAACCGGTTCATCTCGATGCGTTCGATGCGCCCCTCGCCTACCGCGCCGACAATTGGCAGATTGAGCGTCGCGCCATCGCGCTTTTTATCTGACGACACAAAAGCCCAGGCAGCTCTCAGCTCTTTTGGCTCGACGTGCGTCGGGAGGCCACACCTCTCGAGCACAGTGCGTGTTTGCTCGACGAGCGACTTCGGCGCGAGCCCAAGACGCACCGCAGCCGCCATCTCAGCGACCATACCGATCGCGACCGCTTCGCCGTGCTTGTAGCGCGTGTAGCCGCCATACGCTTCAAGCGCGTGCCCAACCGTATGACCAAAATTGAGAAGCCCGCGAACCCCCTGCTCGCGCTCATCGTCACGCACAACGCCAATCTTCGCACTTACAGCGCGGCGGACGATCGGCTCGAGCAGCGTTGTCTCGCCGCCCGCAGCGACTCTTTCGGCCTTCTTTTCAAGCATCTCGAACAATTGCGCATCGAGGACCAGCGCGACTTTCACGACCTCGGCAAGGCCGGCGATTCGCTCGCGCGCGGGGAGCGTCTTCAAGTATTCGAGGTCGATCACGACGGCGCTCGGATGATGAAACGCGCCGACTAAATTTTTGCCGACCGGATGATCGAACCCTGTTTTACCGCCGACCGACGAATCGACCATCGCGAGCAGCGAAGTTGGAACTTGCACGCATCGCACACCGCGAAGGAGCGTAGATGCTGCAAAACCGGCCAAATCTCCTACAACGCCGCCACCGAAAGCGACGACAACAGACTTGCGGTCAACATTGGCGCCGAGCGCCGCGTCCCAAATCGCGGCGACGCTCGCGAGCGATTTATGCTCCTCACCTGCCGCGAGCGTAACTTCGACAACAGGGACATCGACCGCCCGCGTCGCCAACGCGATGCCCGCTCGCTGCGCGCGCTTTACGTTTGAATCGCTCACGATCACAAGCGACGTCGGCTTTATCGCACGGAGCGCGTCGGTCAACCGCGGTGCGCAGTCGGCACCGATATCAATCGCGTACGACCGCTCACCAAGCGGCACAAGCAGCGGATCGCGATCGATCAAAAGACAGATGCGATCAACCACGTCGTCGACCGAAAGATCGTCGGTCCCGATCGACAAATGACACTCGGCATAAGCGGCTGCGCGATCGGCCATCAGCTGCGCGACACGCCCCGGCAAATCGCCAGATCTTACCGCTATTTTTGGCCTATTTGTATCGTTCGAAAGCCGCGAAGCAAGCGTTTCGATACCGGCTCTCAACGTGACAAGAAGCGAGCGCCCTGCAGCAAGATGACGCGTCTGCCGATCGACAACCGCGCCCCCACCAAGCGCAATCACGCGCGGAGGCCCTAAAAGAAATTCGCGTGAAGCCGACCGCTCAGCCTCACGAAACGCCTCTTCCCCTTCGCGCCGCCAATACTCAGCAATCGTGCAACCAACCGCCGCTTCAATCTGCGCGTCAACATCAACAAACTCAACGCGCAAACGCTCTGCAAGACGACGCCCGACGGTAGTCTTCCCAGACCCCATCATCCCGCTAAGAACGACCGAACGAATAAGCTCCACGCAAGCGCCCTACCCCGCTCTCCCCACGTGTGCAAGCGTCTGCGCCCACTTGTTCGCGAAGAGCGGAGAGATTTAGGGGCAGAAAGCCGCGAAGGCGGAAAGATTTAGGGGGTGGGGTTCTCTTCGAGCGCCGCATTTCGCTCAGCATCGTCGACACGTTTGTAAGCAATAAGGTCGGCCATGCGTACTCGACTGGCTACTATGGTGCTCATAATTCGCTTGACACGCGGATGAGTCGCGTCACATCGCGCGGCGGGCATTTAAACCGATGAAAAAGTACGCGTCTCTTGTCATTGCTCCAACGCTGGTCGTTTTTGCCGCGTCGGCGGCGTCTCTCTTCGGCTGCTCAGCGATGGTCGAGCCAACGGAAGAAGAAGCTGAAGCGATCGGGTCGATTGCATCGGCGTCGATCACCAAAGGGTCGGCTACTCTGATCTCACCGGCGCAGAACGCGATGTTCTGGGTCGGCGATTCATTTCTCGATTTGAAAGGGACATGTGCCGCGCGCGCCGGTCGCTCGCCGATTCCGATATGGCGGATTGCCAGCGACGAGAATGCGGGTCGACACGCCGGTGCGCGGTATTCCGCCACTAGCCGGAGCGACGGATTGAGTGTGATCAATGACAGTCATATCCGCGTGCCGGTCCCCGAGAACGTCGGCTCGTACACGATAACGCAAACGTGCAATACGAGCGAAGCCGATCCGCCGCAAGTCGGCATCGTGGTGAACGACGTGCGTGTGTCGGCATTGCCGCCGACTCAGAACGGCGCGGGACCTCCGTTCGCGGAAGATCAACCGATTACGTTTTCTGGCAGCTGCACAGTGTTACCGCCGCTAACCGAAGCGTCGTCGCGTTATCAGCCGCGGTGGTCGCTTCGATACGGTGAAGTTGGCGAGTGGCATCTATTCGGGACAACGCTGAACCCGACAAAGTCGCTCCCGACAGGGCGGTACACCGTGAAACTCGAGTGCATAAACGTCAATCGCGATGGGGTCGCCGAAGCGTACCTAAAGCAGTCGTTTGCGGTCACTCCGTCGCTCGCACGACCCCCAGCCCCGCCAGCCAAAAAGAAAGAAAGCGACTGCACAGTGATGTAGCCGACGCTCGGTCGTGCAAGCGTCAAAACCCGCCCGCGCTAAACCTGTTGGGCTCGACGCCTCCTTCCTACGCGCGATTCGAAGCGCTGAACGAGGTCGACGACATCCGGCGCGATCCAAACTCGGTTGCGGCGACCGCCTGTCGTCTCTTGCAGCACGCCCGCGTTGGCCAGCGTATCGATCGCGTCGTAGATGTTCTTGTCGGCGACATTGGCGATCGTCTGAAGCAGCTCCAGGTTCACTATCGGCTGCCTTATGAGCGCTGACAAAATACTTTCTAGGGCCGAGCCGGCGCGCGGACTGCATAAAGACAGCCATCTCTCACTTAGAGTGCGCAAATCGCTTGCAAGATGCTTCCCTTCACGCGCGGCTGTCGATGCGGCCTTCGCAAATTCGATAACCCAACCATCTAGATCCCCCATCCGCATCTGCTCGAGTGCCGAAAAATATCGCTCTGTGTTTGCCAAAAGCGCGGTTGAGATCGGTACAATCGCCTTTTTTATTGCCATCCTTTTTCGCAAAACGACGTGAATGAGAGCACGCCCCACGCGCCCGTTTCCGTCGACGAATGGATGAATCGTCTCGAACTGCGCGTGAACTATCGCCGATTGCACCAAACTGGAAAGATCTTGACGATTTGCGAAGTGAACAAGGTCTTCTAGCAACGGAGCGATGAGCTCAGGCGCCGGCGGCACAAAAAGCGCGTCACGAGGAGAGATGTCAGAGCCGCCGATCCAATTTTGACGGTCTCGCAAACGTCCGGCCCAAGCGCTATCCACTTCGTCTTTTTCCATCAGCGCACGATGCACCGACAGAATGTCGGCAGTGCCAAGCGCCTCGTGCCTCGACGCGATATGCATTCCCCGCTGCATTGCACGCACGTTTGCAGCGATTTGAGTCGCAATCCTCCCCGCCCCCATTCCGGCGAGCGCGGCGAGCACATCGCTTGGCGGCGCCGATAACCGCTCAATCTTCGACGACGCCACCGATTCCGAACGCAAAAGGAAGCCGCCGAGCTCGACGAGAAAATCGCCCGCACCGTGTTCGAGAATGCTGATATCGGCTTGCGCCTCAGCGATACATTGCGTCGCTTCGGCGC
This sequence comes from Nannocystis exedens, assembly GCA_945861885.1. Taxonomy (GTDB): domain Bacteria; phylum Myxococcota_A; class Polyangia; order Polyangiales; family Polyangiaceae; genus CAMAVR01. The sequence goes on from CAMAVR010000004.1 coordinate 38,142, forward strand.
TAAAGGCTGGGCTGGCACTTGCGATAAAGGGAGGGACCGCTGAGCGAAACTGCCGAAAAACTCGTTCGGCGCGGCCCGACGGACGTGAGCCATGGGCGCTCCAATCCCAGACCCGAGACTCCCATCCTAACGCAGGCCAATTTTTCACGCTCACGGTGACAGTATATACGGTTATTGCGTTAACCGTAAGTATGGCTCGCCTTAGTTACGGTTATTGGCTGTCTCAAATTGAGCGGCTGCGGCGCGCGACGACTTTAATCAAAACCCGCCTGGGTCAGCAATCTCGAGCGCTCTTAGTCGCAGTCGCCACGCGTTGACCCACGGCGCTACTGCGTCGGCTGGCATTGGCCTTGCGATGCTGTACCCCTGCCCGATCGTGCAGCCTAGCCTTCTTAGTTCGCTCCATGCGGCGCGCTCTTCGACCCCTTCGGCTACGATTTTTACGTCGAATCCGCGCGCTAGGGCCGCTACTGACCTGATGATGGCTGAATCGCGCCGGCTTCGTAGGGCGTCGGTGATGAACATTCGATCGATTTTAATTTCACCAACGTCGAGATCGCGCAAGTACCGAAATGACGTAAAACCGGTGCCGAAATCGTCGATTGAGATTGTCACTCCTAGCCGCGCAAGTTCGCTCAGAGCGGCGCGGGCTTGAAGCGGGCTTGAAATGAGCGCCGTCTCGGTTAACTCAATCGTCAAAATGCGCGGTGGAAGATTGCGTGACGCGAGCTCGTCCGCGACGGTGAGGGTGAAGCGCGGGTCGTCGAGCACGCGAACCGAAGCGTTGACTGCGACGCCAAGACGAACGCCATCACGCCACCAACGCGCCGCTTGGTCGAGCGCCATTCGAAAGATTTCGCGCGTTAGTGGATAGATGACCGCAGTGCGCTCCGCCGCGCCGATAAAACGGTATGGCGGAACGACCCCACCTCCGGGTGCGCGCCATCTCACGAGCGCTTCTAGTCCGACGATTTCTTCGGTCGAAAGGTCGATTTTTGGCTGATATTCGAGAAAAAGATCGCCGGATTCGAGCGCGCGTGTCAGCTGCGCCGGAAGAAAAACCGCGCGCTCATGCGACGACCGCGAAAGCGGCGGCTCATCGTCGGTCGGCGATACACCATGCGTGCTTCGCTTCTCGCGATTCATCACCTGATCGGCATGCGCGAGCAGCGATGTTACGTCGGAGCCGTGGTCGGGAAACATCGCCGTCCCTGTCGCAACGCCGATCGATATCGCCTGCCCCGCAACGCCAAATGCTTCGCCCATCACCGCGCGAACGCTGCTGTCGAAAGCGGCGATGCCGGCTTCAGATGACGTGTCGGTCAAAATGCAGGCGAATTCGTCGCCACCGATTCGCGCGATGGTGTCGGTCAACCGGCCGAGCGCCTGCAACCGGAGCGACACTTGCGAGAGCACGGCATCGCCGGCTGCATGACCTAACGCGTCGTTCACCTCTTTAAACATTTCGAGGTCGAGCACCGCGATTGCAAACCGGCTCCCGACGCGGCGCGACTCGGCCATCGCCTGCTCGAGCCGCTCAAAAAACAGCGTTCGATTGGGCAAGCCGGTTAAAACATCGAAAAAACTTAGGCGATGAAGGCGATCTTGTGCGTCAGCAAGCTGCCTTGCAACTTCGCTCCAACGGAGCGCCGCTTCGATCGCAGACCTTAACGTCGCCGCGGAAACTTGGCTTTTTGAATAGTAATCGCACGCCCCGTCACGCATCGCTTCGACGGCGAGGCGCTCATCTCCGTAGCCGGTCACCAGGATGATCGGACACGGACCCCACGGTGTGTCGCGAATTCTCCCAACGAGGTCCAGGCCAAAACAATCGCCCAAGCGATGGTCGAGAATCACCAAATCGAAACGTTGTTCGGTGAGCAGCTGCATCGCCGCAGCGCCGTTTGCGGCCTCAACGGCCTCAATGACGAGCCCTGTCTTTTGAAGGATGCGTACGGTCTTCTCGCGATCGACATCATCGTCATCGACAACAAGCGTTCGAATCGCGACGGTATCGGCGAGGTTCACGCGGCTTTCTCCGGCATCGGCACGCGCGGCCACAAAACACAAAACTCAGCGCCGCGCTCCCCCTCAGAAGCGCATAGTCGAAGCTTCCCGCCGTGGCGGTCTGCAAGACGCTTTGCAATTGCGAGCCCGAGCCCACCATGCGAAACCCCGTGCGGCACCGCCCCACGAAACATGTCGTCGATGTGACGGCGTAGGGTGGCCGATATGCCTGGGCCGTTGTCTGCGACAGAAAATAGGCAATACTCGCCTTCTAGTTCGACGCGAACCGACACGCTGCCCGAACGCATATCGTGATGGTGAATGGCGTTACTGACTAAGTTGCGCAAAACCGTCTCCACAGCCACCGCCGGACCATAAACGCGCGGGACGCGTAGGTCGACGCTGATCGCGAACTCTTCGGGAATTGTCTGAACTTCGAGCACGCGATCGATTAAATCACGAACGTTGATTTCCGTCGATGCCACACCTGCAGCGTTTGCGCGGGAGTATGCGAGTAGATCGTCAAGGAGACGCTGCATCTTCTGAATGCGCAGACGCATGCGTTCGAAATTTCGTCGCACTTGCGGCGAGGCGTCGGGGAGATCTTCTGCGATCCAGTCGGTGAGATCGGCAATACCGCGCAGAGGCGACTTGAGATCATGCGAGACGATCGACGTAAAGCTCTCCAGGTCGTCGTTTGCGCGACGCAATTCGAGCGCAAGCTCCGTGCAGCGCGAAATGTCGGCAACGCCAGCAGCCTCCACGACCACCCCTCCCTAGCCATCCGATCAACCAAGGCGGACAATACCCTTATACGTTCCGCTACGTATTAAATAATACACATAAGCCGGCCAAGCGCCTACATTTCACCCTATACCGCTTCCCCAAAAAAATCGCCAACTAAGCGATTCTTCGCAGTTCTTTCTGCCAATGCAGGCGCACGCTATCGGGTCACGACTCGGTTGATCAGAGCTAAAAACGCCTCGCTTTTTAGGTAGTCGACCGCCACTTTGAGATGGCGACGCAGCTGTTCGACCGGCTGCGCAGTGTCGCCCCCGCTACGGCATGTTGATTCAACCGCAAGGGCGGCGCGCGCGACACGCATCAAGCCGAGCGAACTCGCCTCTCCACGAATCGAATGCCCCTTCTTCCCCAGCGCCACGCGATCTCCGCGAAGCGGCGCCGATCCAAGCTCCGTCGCATACCCCAATGCGTTTTCGCAAAACTCTTCGTACCAGCGCGCTACAGCTCCGCCGAGATCGGCGAACGTCTCTAGTCGCCCCTTGACAAGCTCGGTGTCGCTCGCCTCCCATACTGCGTCTTCGAGTTGCGTGGCAACCGGACGGATCATTCCGGTTGGTCGCTCGGGCGTTCGTTTGAGCGGCTCTGACGGCGACACCGGCCTCATACGGCCGCGCCCCACAGCGCCCCAATGGGCGACTTTTTCGACCAACGCGGCGCGATCGACCGGCTTTGAAAGATAGTCATCCATCCCAACAGCGATGCACTTTTCGCGGTCGCCCTTCATCGCGTTGGCGGTCAGTGCGACAATGGGAACATTGGCGCTCTCGCCCGGCAATTTTCTTATTTCGTTCGTCGCTTCAAAGCCGTCAATTTCGGGCATTTGCGCGTCCATGATCACGACGTCGAATCGCCGCGAACGAACCGCTTCAATCGCTTCGGCCCCCGAGAGCGCCGATTCGACATAGTGCCCAGCGCGTTCAAGAAACCCGCACGCTACGCGGACGTTGATCGGATTGTCGTCGACGACAAGCACCCGCAATTTTTTCGTAGCCACCTTCGCGACGCTCGGCTTCGGAGTGCTCCGTTTCGCAGCGCTTGGGGGACTTGCTTTCGCCGAACTCGAAGCTGACGGAGCAGAGCCACCCGCCCCCCCTTTGCTCGACGAAGGTGGCACCAGAGACTCTTGAGATATCAGAGCGATCTCTTGAAGAACGCGCGTAAGCGATGTCTGATGCACCGGCTTTCGAAGCACCGCGCGAAAGAGCGGCTTGTTGTCGGCCAGACGAAGCTCCGCGTGCCCGGCCGACGAAGCCAAAATCAATTCAATTCCATTTAGCGCTGGGAACCCTTTGATTGTCATTGCGAGCTCGTCGCCACCCATGCCCGGCATTTGATGATCGAGCACGGCCACTCGGAAAGGGTCGCCCACGGCAACCGCCTTGAACAGCTCCGCAAGAGCCGCATCGCCCGATTCGACCACCGCGACGCGCATCCCCACAGCGATCAGCTGCTGCTCGATCACTTGCCTATTTACCGCGTTGTCGTCGACAACCAAGACGCGCATCTGCGGCGCCGTCTGCGACACCGCGGAATCGGGCTGCTCGTACGAAATAAGCGGAATCGCGACCGAGAATGTCGACCCGCGGTCTGGGTTTCGTGAAACGTTAACTTCACCGCCCATCAAGTCGGCGAGACGTTTGCATATCGCAAGGCCAAGCCCCGTGCCGCCATGACGTCGCGCGAACGATCCATCGAGCTGCACAAACGACTGGAACAGCTTCTCCTCTGCCCCTTCCGGCACGCCAACTCCCGTATCGATCACTTCAAGCTTTAGCTTCACGCGCCCATCGGCGAGACGCTCGGCATCGCCTTGCACGCGCACGCCCCCTTCGTCGGTAAATTTCACGGCGTTTCCGACCAAATTCGTCAATATTTGGCGGACGCGCCCCGCGTCTCCGATGAGTTTGCGCGGCACGTTTCGCGTCATCACCGACCCCATCGTGACCCCTTTTTCGCGCGCGCGCGGAGCCAATATTTCGATGACAGCTTCGACCATCGTGTGCGGATCAAATTCTTGCGATTCGAGCTCGACTTTGCCCGCTTCGATTTTTGAAAAGTCGAGAATGTCGTTGATGATCAAAAGAAGCGCTTCGCCGGAATCTCGAATTGCATCGACGTAACTGCGCTGCATCACATCCAGCTCAGTGTCGTTTAAAAGCCCTGTCATCCCGAGAACGCCGTTCATCGGCGTGCGAATTTCGTGGCTCATCGTCGCCAAGAAGTCGCTCTTCGCGCGGCTTGCGGCTTGTGCCTTTTCGATCAGATCGCGAAGCTTGCGTTCGTGATCGCGCCGCTCGGTAACGTCGCGCACGATGCAGATGCGCACCGCCTTTTCACCGAGAAACGTATCGCTCAGCGAATACTCGATAGGAAACGTCGTCCCATCCGGACGCTTCGCTTTGGACTCCGCGTGAAGGCCGGCCGAAAATAGCGATTCAATCCCGAGAAGATCGACGTGTTTGCCGGTTACCGCCCCTTTTTCGAGCTCGAAAATGGCTTCGGCGGCGCGGTTGATCGCCTCGATCGTCCCGTCGCTGCGAATCGTCACGATCCCTTCGCTTACTGCGTTCAGAATCGACTGAACGCGCATGTTCGCCTCTTCGCGAATTTGCGCGTTCATCTGCGTCAACTCGTCCGATAGAACGCGATTCGAGCGCCCTTGTCGGTCGCGATCGAGATCGGCCTCTTCGTACGCCTTAGACACGAGGACAAAAAGCGCCTCGGAGTCGACAACATCGCCATCGCCGCGGGCCTTTTTTAGCTGACGTTCGAGAAGCTTATGCATTTTACATCAGGTTTCGGAGAGGACTGTGATGGTCATCGTCTGGTTGTGGAGCTCGCACAAACCGGTCGTCGATTGCGGCGATATTTCGCCGTACGAATAGAAACCAATCGTCGCGCAATGCGCACCCAACACGTCGGTTACCGCTTCGACCTCCTCGCTGGTTCGTTGACCTAAGAGCAACTTTCGCCCAATGCAGCTGACGAGTAGAGCCAAGGTCGGACTTTTCACATCTTTCACCGCGCCTTCAGCAGCACGCGTGGCGCCCGACACGAGATTGGAAATATTGCCGCGCATCAACTGTGCGACGGCCCCTGTGGGGACATCGCCTGCGAACGTCATCGTCTTATCGGCTTCGTTGACGCTCAGGATTGTGCGCACAACGTCGTCGTCGTGCGATTTTGTCCGTCGCAAACAGAGCGGAAAAAGTAGCGCGCTTCCTGGCAAATTTGCCGCTTCGTCGCCAAGATATCGCTTGTACAAATCGAGCGCTGGCTGACCGTCAATCTCGTAGAGAACGTTCCCGATCGACTTGGTGATCATCCGCTCCGGACCGAACGGCTCCCAGCCCCCTACGCACCCGTGTCCAACGTTCAACTTGGTTCCGGCAAAACCGATGGCGACGACACGACCGGTGTCAATTTGGTCGCCGACTCCGACGAGCGTCGTTCCAAAGCGTGCGCCATCGCCCGCGAGACCGCCCGATACGCTGACCCCTTCGCCGAGCACCGAGCGCAGTCCGAGAACAAGCTCGCTGCCGTTTACCCGCATGCCATCGGACAGCACAAATACCAGTTGCAAATCTTTTTGCTTGAGCGCTTTTCCGAGCTTTATTCCGACCGAACGGGACTGAGCGGCATCGTCAATGCGCTCGGTCGCCACGTTGACCTTTGTGTCGTCAAATTTGATTGCAGACGCAACAATGCTGTTATCGAGAACGTCCGAGTCGATTATTTCGCCGCCTGTCGAACAGCCAACAATCGTCGCACTCGTGAAGCGCTTGTGCAGCTCTTGCATCTTGTCGGCCGCGACGAGCGCATCGGAACCGGCAAAAAACAGAACGAGCTCAGCGTCGGCGACAGCGTCGCCCTTCGCTGCCCAGCCAGTCGCTTCACTCCATTGAAGTGTTTGGGTTTTCAACTTCGTCCGCCTTTCGGTTCGCGCGTCGCGCTATATCGAATAACGGCTGGAATTTGCTCGGCTTAAGCCCGGGGCTCCGCTTCGTAAGGCTGAGTTAGCTGATTCTGGAGCTGCTCATTTTAAGTGCCGGGCACGTTTACGGGCACGTTTACGGGCACGTTTACGGGTGGAGACTGTGTGCGCTGATGCCTTACTAGGGACTTCGCGGGGACTAATAGCGACGCTTGCCTTGCCGCTAGCTCGCTTGTTGTCAGCGGTGCCCCATCTTGTTCGCCCGCAATTTCAGATGCTCGTTGGCGCGCTTCTGCCAGGCGCTCGCGTAGGAGCTCACTGGCAGAAGCACCGTCGCCCTGCGTAAGCACGCTGCGCACGTAGACTTCTGCCGCTTTGTACGAACTGCGAACGAGCGGCCCGCTGGCGACATACGCAAAACCGATTTCTTTCCCGTACTCGGCAAAACGCTCGAAAACAGCCGGTTCGACGTACCGGTGAACCTCTGCGTGCTTTGGTGTTGGGCGAAGGTATTGACCGATCGTCAACAGATCGACGTTCGCGCCTCTAAGATCGCGCATCGTCTCGAGCACTTCGTCGTCGCGCTCACCGATGCCGACCATGATCGATGATTTTGTGATCATGTCGGGATGCTTATTTTTCACATTCTTGAGCACGTTGAGCGACTGCTCGTAGCTGCACCGCACATCGCGAATGACGCGCTGAATGCGCTTCACAACTTCAATATTGTGCGCGAACACGTGCGGTTTCGATGCGGCCGCGACGTCGACGTATTCGAGATTTCCGGCGAAATCGCCTAGGAGCGTTTCGATCAAAATATCGGGGCGCAGCTCGCGGAGGCGGGTGACTGTTTTCGCAATATGAGACGCGCCGCCGTCGATCAAGTCGTCGCGATCGACCATTGTCATGACAACGTACTGCAGCCCCATGCCGGCGATGGCGCGCGCGACATGCTCCGGCTCGCGGACATCAACAGCACCTCGCGGATTGCCTGTTGTTACTGCACAAAAGCGGCACCCGCGCGTGCACACGTCGCCGAGGAGCATGACCGTCGCCGTCCCCTCGGACCAGCATTCTCCCATGTTTGGGCAGCGCGCCTCTTCGCACACGGTGTGCAAATCGAGGCGACGAAATGTCTCTTTCAGGCCGGTGTAGGCATCACCGCCGGGGGCTCGCACTTTGAGCCAAGCTGGCTTCGGCGCAAAACGTGACGCCATTGAAGAATTGCTCACAGCTCTTCTTAATCCATCGGAGGCTCGATGGCCACTTCGCCCTTTTTTCGCATGGTCGCCGCCCGTTTGCTATGAATCGCGGCGCAAAAGCGCGAACAGCTAGAGGGAACGATGACATCACAGACAATTCACCTTGTTGGCATTCTTGGAGCCGGGCAAATGGGAGCCGGGATTGCGCAGGTAGCGGTGCAAGCCGGCTACCGAGTGCGCCTAGGCGACGTGTCGCTCGAAGTCGCCCAGCGCGGAAAAATAAAAGTTGGCGGCGGGCTCGCGAAACTTGTCGATAAGGGGAAGTTAGGCGCCGATGAAGCCGAACAGCTGGCGCAGCGCATCACTCCGGTAGGCGATGCATCCCAATTTGCCGAATGCGATATCATCATCGAAGCGGCCGCAGAGAATTTTGAGCTAAAAGCGAAACTGCTCGGTCATCTGAGCAGCATCTCCCGACCAGATGCGATTCTCGCATCAAACACATCGTCGATTTCTTTGACGCGCCTTGCAGCGGCGACATCGCGGCCAGCTCAAGTGGTCGGCCTCCACTTTTTTAATCCGGCCCCGCTCATGAAGCTGCTCGAACTCGTGCGCGCCACGCAAACAAGCGACGAGACAACAGCGCGAACCAAAGCGTTCGCCGAATCGCTTGGGAAAACGGTGATTCTAAGCAACGACGCGCCGGGTTTTATCGTCAACCGGATGTTGATTCCGCTGCTCAACGAAGCCTGCTTCGCGCTGCAAGAGCACGTTGCAACCGCCGAAGCGATCGACGCCGGCGCAAAGCTCGGGCTAAATCATCCGATGGGGCCGCTCGAGCTCGCTGATTTGATCGGGCTCGATACCGTTTTGTCGATCGCCGATGTGCTCGCGCGCGATTTTGGCGACCCGAAATATAGAGCGCCGACGCTGCTACGAAATTTGGTCGCGGCAGGTTGGCTGGGGAAGAAGACGGGGCGCGGTTTCTATACTTACGATACGCCCGGGGCGAAAAAAGCGGCCGGAGGTGCAGCGTGAGCGCATACGAAACGATTCAAGTCGAGCGCGACAGCGGCGCGAATGGCGCGATTGCTGTGGTGACAGTAAACCGCCCCGAAAAGATGAACGCGCTGAACGCCGCGGTGATTTCTGAACTCACGCGCGCGGTAGAAGAGCTTGATGCCGATCGGAATGTTCGCGTCGCGATCGTAACAGGCGCGGGCCCAAAAGCGTTCGTCGCGGGGGCCGACATTGCAGCCATGGCCACGATGTCGACAACCGAAGCGAAACGCTTTTCCGAGGCGGGGCAGCGCCTAGCTTCAATGATCGAAGCGGCTCACTTCGTCGCAATCGGCGCGATCAACGGCTTCGCGCTCGGCGGAGGGTGTGAGCTCGCACTCGCATGCGACTTTTTGATCGCGAGCGAGTCGGCAAAGTTTGGTCAACCCGAAGTGAACTTGGGAGTCATCCCAGGTTTCGGGGGGACGCAGCGGCTCATGCGCCGAGTTGGCATCGGCCGCGCACGCGAGCTTTGCTACACGGGTGATCTCATTTCGGCAGGCGAAGCGCTGCGCATCGGGCTCGTCAACGCAGTCGTTCCGCCGGGCGAGCTAATGCCGCGAGCGCGGGAGATCGCCGCAAAAATCGCGAGCAAAGGGCCACTCGCAATCGAACAGTGCAAACAAGTCATTCTGCGCGGCGAAAGGATGCCTCTCGACGCAGCCAATGAGCTCGAATCGAAAGCGTTTTCCGCCCTTTTTAGCACCGACGATCAGCAAGAAGGGATGCGCGCTTTTATCGAAAAACGCGCGCCCAATTTTGCCGGGAAGTGACGGCTATTTAACGAGCGCGGCGAACATCTCGGCGATCGCCTCGGGCGAGTCGAGATTAACCCTGGCGAAGTTTTGCGCGCCGTATCCTGCTAGGTCGGACGCGAGCCGAGTGACGCCCAGCCGCTTCCCCGTCCCCATCTTTGAAAGGTAGAGCCCGTCGCCGAGAGCAAGCGCGTAGTGCACCGGCACAGGCGTGTTCGTAGATTCATCCAACCTGAGCAGCGCAACAACGTCTCCAGGCTGAAATTCGATCTCACTAAGGAGGAGCTCGAAACGCGGCTGTGCCGGATCGCGATGGCGATAGCTTGGCAACGGCAGAGCAACTTCCGATACGAAATCGAAACAATTGCGGATCGCTCTAATGTCGTGCGAGAGATAGCGAACGATCGCTTGGCGCATGTCTTGTGGAAGGTCTATGTTCGAACCTGATCCATTTTGCCGAAAGCGTACGATCCTCAGGTCGTCGTGCGATGAATGCTGTTCAAGCCTTCGTAGAAAAAGAAGCGGGACTGCACTGAAATACCCGTTCTTTACATGACTCTCCCATTCTTGCGCACGGTAGCTGCTTCCGCCGAGCCCAAAGTAGGGATGCACTAGCTCAAACTCGATATCGTCATTAACAAAGCTCGCGGGACGCACGTCGGTTCCGATCCCCACGAAATGAGCGGGGACAAATTCCGCGGCTCGCCCCGCTTCAGCCCGCACCGTGCTGTCGGCGAAGATATGGAGAGCAAGCGGAACCGGCGGTACACGATCATGCCGATCGACACCAACCAGACGAAGTAAGTTCGTAATGATTCGAGCGAAGCGGTCCATCTCGTCATTCGACGAGACCGCGTTCTCTATCAGTACGGTCATTTCGTGAAGCGAGCTTCGAAGTGCCGGAAGCGCGGTTCGGTCAAGGTTACCTCGCAATACGTTCACGAATAGGGACGGTTCGATCAGCTCCGTCTTCATAGCAAGAAGATGTTCGTCCAATTCGGGGTCAACCAGTCCCACCGTCTTTGTAACCGGATCATATGATTGCAGGAGTGCAGGAACCTCATTTAGTCGCTTCAACGCCACAACAAGAGCGGCGCGGGGAGGCGGAACTCGGTCATTGACCTCATTGTAAATTTGGTGCACCGAGGCATGCAGATTGATCAAGGTTACGAGCTCGACCGCCGTCAAACGTCCGCTCGCCGCGCCTGCGGCCTCATCGTCCGTTTGATCGTCAAAGGGCTCTGGACCCGCTTCCGGCAATTGAGTGCGTTTACAGGGCGACGCTCCTGACGCTTCATCGTCGGCCAAAGTAGCGGCAGACGGCCGAACTCCGCCGTCACCATTCGCGGGCGCCAAAGCGAACTCGTCTGAGTACGGTTCGATCGGTTCGCAGGCAGTACTGCTGCACGCGGTAACGAACGAACCGAACCAAATTGCAAATAGACCAGCTCGATACTTGAATGCAAAGCCGTTCATAAAACACCCTCCCTAAGATTTTAAAATCGAACGAAATTGTTAATCGAGATCGTCCGCTACCGCCGCTGCCTCAAACGCCGCTTTTTCCGCTGCAATCTCAGCTTCTAGCGCCGGCGTCTTACGCTCGATCACCGTGTTCGCCCTCAGCATGAACATGTCGAACACGGCCGCGATCGCAAAGTGCTCCTGTGCCGCGCGAACGTTCGCCATTTGTGCTTGGAGATCGGCAGCAGAAATCTCGCCAATGGCATTGTTCGAGTCTCGGTAGAGAATCGTAAGTGTGCCTTTGCCCTTGTCGTTGTCGAAGCCGACCGGAACGATGTAGTGCAGGTTCGGCACTGTCTTCGGGCACAACTGATTGATGAGCATTGTCGTTGCCGCTTGCTGAAACGCCTTTTGCGCCGCCCGCGGGTCAGTCATTGTTGACAACATCGCGAACATGCCAGCAAAGCCCCCCGCTTGAGGTGGAGCAGCCGCGGCTGCCGCCGAAGCCGCGGGCTTTGGCGCTGTAGCGGCCGCAAGCTCTTTCGAAATATCGCGGCAACCGTTGCACACGAGAACAAGCTGCGAACGAGGCGCCGGAATTCCGCCCTCTTCAGCGACCAGGCCACGAATGATCGATTCGATGCTCGCGTTTTCGTGCACGACGTATTTAACGCCTCGAGCGGCGCCGACTTCGTTCATTCTGGCGGCGAGCGGTGCCGGTGATGTGCCGATCGCTGGAAGTTTCTTAACGACTTCCGAAACAGCGGCGGGATCTGCTTTCAGCGTTGGGATGAGCCCGTTAATCATCATCAGCGGGCCAACTTTCGCCTGCCCGCCCAACGTCTCGAGCATTCCGATGACCTCCGCGGCCGGCATGTCGGGCGACAGCGATGGCGGGCACGACTTCAAAAAGTCGGCATAAGGCCGAGTATTCACGCCGTCGTGCTCGAGCACCCAGGCCGCGCCATTCGGGCTGCAGCTGAACTGATCGGCCTGCGCCGGGACACCGTAGTTGGCGTAGTCGTACGCGATGCGGTGTTTGTTCTTCCCGCCGTATGCAGACTCTTCAACGCCGTGCTTGTCTTTTGCGGCGTGCGCGGTTGACGAATAGCTGGCCGATAACGCAAACGCGGCAATCGCCGCGCAGGTGAACAGTGATTTCATACGTGAGATCCTTCGCGGGGGGCCGCAGGAACGAGGCTGCGGCGGGTGGTGCACAAGACGCCTCCCAGAGGCGGTACGAGACTGTAGCAGGGTGTCGGAGCCCGTCTATTTGGGATGTAATTTTACGCTATAACGAGAACTTTTCTCGCGATGAGACCGCGCTAGGAGCCGTAAGAAACGGCGATGATCGTCATCTCGATCTCGCCGCTCGGCCTCCGCAGCACGAACGTGTCACCCTCGCGGCGGCGCAGGAGGGCGGCTCCTAGAGGCGACTTCCAACTGATGTCCCCCTGTCTCAAATCGATCTCGTCGACCCCTACGATGCGGTAGGTGACGGTGCATCCATCTTCGTCTTCAAGTTGGACGCGCGCACCGAAAAACACCTGCTTCTCTTCGGCACCCCGAGGCGCAACGACCGTTGCCGCTTCAAGCCGCTTGGTCAGAAACCGAATGCGCCGATCGATTTCGCGGAGGCGTTTTTTTCCGTAAATGTACTCGGCGTTTTCGCTGCGGTCGCCTTGCGCCGCGGCGTCGGAGACCTCTTGTACGACTTTTCGCCGCTCGACCATCAGCAAGTCGTTCAGCTCGATCTGAAGGCGCTTGGCACCTTCGGCCGTGATGTAATTTGTTTCGTCGGCCATCGCGCGGGCACTACCTTTTTTCGGCGGTGATGATCACGCTCGGCGAGTAGGCGCCAAAAAACACGCCGCGCGTCGCGAGAAGGCCGCTCGCTTCGGTCACGCGAAACCCGTGCGCGTGAAGGAGCCGCCCAAGCTCATGAAGCGAATAGAGCCGCATCGAATACTCGCGCTCGCACGTGCGACCGTCGTGGATATTCATTGTCCGCTTGACGCGCATGCGGCTCGAGATCGAATCGATCTGCATCTCGTCGAGGCAGATGCAGCCCTCCCCCTCAAACCATGCCAGCGACGGACTTTGCCGAATGAAGTAGTCGCGGTTCACCACATCGATTAGCAGGCGACCGCCGCGCTTTAGAGCGCGATGCATGCGCGCGATGACCTGCGCGTTCCCCTCGTCGTCGAAAAATCCAAAACTCGAATTCCAGCAATAAATCCCGTCAAAAAGCCCCACAAACGCCATATCGCGCATGTCGCCTTGGAGCATGTTGAGCCGGGCATTCGCCGCGCGCGCGGCTTCGGATGCACGCTCGAGCATCACCGCGCTCACGTCGAACGCAAGCACGTCGTAGCCGCGCGCGCCGAGCCGAATTGCATGCTGCCCGCTGCCGCAAGCGAGATCCAACACCGATGCGCCTCGCTCAAGCGCGAGGCTCTCTTCGATAAACTCGACTTCGTCGTGAAGGCGCACTTCGGACAGCCGCGGCTGAAGGCGCAAAAAATTCGCGTCGAAAAAATCGTCTGCCCAATGATGCGACCGCGGTGCATCGTGCAACGTAGCTAACGGCGAAAGCGCACTTGCGGGGGGCGTCGACGGAAGCGGCGGCGGGTCGGATCGCACGTACGGGGGGCGCGGCGTCCAGCTGTCGGTCACGCGCGCATCGCCTAGCACATCGCGGAGCTCGCCTTCAACGTACGCCCGCTTGGCGTACAGAGACGGCGTGGCGCCCTGCCCGCCCTGACTCATCTCTCAGCCCCGCGATGCGCGATCGCTTCACCGTAACGAACCGCGCCATCGGGCATGAGCCACCGGCCGAACGCTTTTGATTCGATGAACATGACGACCGTCGACCCGAGGTGAAATTGGCCTATTTCTCCACCTTTTTCGACAAAAACAGGCTTATCGATTTGGTGAAGCCCTTCGCTCACATCGCGCTCATCGACCCCTTCGACCGTCACTCTGCCGACGATGATCGCCGCGACCATCACGACCGTCACCCGGCCGAGACCGAGCTCTGGCGGCGTATCGATGCCGATGACGACGCGGCGATTGCGCGCAAAGAGATTTGGAACGTGGTGCAGGCCGAAGTCGTTCACGGGGTAGTAGTCGCCCGCGATCGATCGCACGTACGCAATGTGGCCGGCGACTGGCGCGTGCACGCGATGGTAGTCGCGCGGCGAGAGATAAACGACGCACGCGCCGCCCCCTTCGTAGCGACGCGCTTCGGCTTCGTCGCCGAGCAGCTCGGTCACACTGTAAGCGCTCCCTTTAACAATGTACTGACCGCCGCGCTCGACGCGCGCCATGCTGTCGATGCGGCCGTCGGCGGGGCTGACGATCACCGACGGATCGGCATCGACTGGGCGCATGCCAGGGCGAAGCTCGCGGGTAAAAAACGCATCAAAACTAGGCCATCCGCTCGACGCGATGCACTCTTCGAACGTGACGTTGTACTTGCGGCAGTACGCCGCGAGGACGGCGCGACCTAGCGGCGTCGGCCACTCATAATCTGCAAGTGCTCCGAACGCGCGGCTTACGCTCTGACGCGGCAGGACTTTCAACACTTGGGCGGCTACGTTGGAGAGAAAATTCATCAGCGACTTCGAACTTCTTTGCGAGAGCGTTGCGATTTTTATTGAGGGCACAAAAAGTGCCATATTTTGCGCCGAAAAACCAGCGCAGTCACTCGTGGCCGATTGCTGGCTCTTTTCTCTCTTGGGCTGCTGCGCAGAGATCCCATCCGGACAGCAGAGTTGCTTCGTCGCAGGCCACTTCTTCGCTCAGCGGGTCGATCCCTAGCGCTTCGTCGAGCGATTGCGCCGCCTCTTCGTAAAATCCTGCGGCTCGATGCCATTTGGCCCTGAGAGCCCACCATGCCGCTTGCGACGACGAGACCGATGCGGCGTCCTGCATAAGCGGCTCGGCTTCTGCGCGGCGACCTAGCGCGTCGAGGACTCGCCCCTTTAAGTAGCGGTAACTTGGATCTGCGGCGGCCATTTCACCGCTAATTTTGTCGAGCTCGCGCAGCGCGGCAGTCGCGTGACTTCGGCCAAAAAGAAGCTCGGCGAGTCGCATTCGTTCGCGCGTGTCGCGTGCGTTTGGAATTTTCTTCTCGCCTAGGCCAAACCCTAGCGGCAGCGCCTTGTGATGCTGCCCGGCGAGCCAGGCGCGCCATCGCTTGTTCCACTCGGCAAGATCGGCGCCACTTGTTTCGACGAGCGCCTGTTCGATATTTCGCCCACTGCGAAGCGACGCAAAGAGCCGCGCAAATGCCCCGTCGCCTGAAACGCTCGCAAAATACCGCACAAAACTGGCAACTTCGGCGTACGCGACGAGCGCGGCGTCGGCGCTCGGGAGCATCGCGATCGAAGGGCCCAATTTGTCGAGCGGGAGCGCGAGACCGAGCTCGATGCCGCGCGCCGACACAGCATCGGGCGATGGCCTATCGTCGAATGGTCCGGCCGCGCGCCAACGTGTCTCTTCGCGTTTCGCGACCCCTTCTTGCAGCCACAACGGGGCGCGATCGGTCGTCGCGCGCGTAATCGCCAAGTGCGTGAGCTCGTGCGCTAGCGTGTCGCGCCAGCCGAAGCCGTTTCTTGTCGCTCGCGGCGATAGCATCGTGACGCGCCCCCATTTCGCGACGGCGATTGTCCCGGTTGTGCGCGCCGATTCGTAGGGGAGACCTGTCATCGCACTTAGCGAGAGATGGTCTCGCACCAGCGCGATGCGCGTCGGATTCGGCCATGTTACGCCGAGGTCGCGCGCGATCGATGCGCGCGCGGCGGCGATCGTCTCGACGAGAAGCGGCGCGATCGGCAAATCGAACTCATCTTGAAACCGAATCTCCACCCCTTGGGCTTCATCGAGGTAGACGACGTTTGCCGCTGTGACTCGCGCACATCCGGTCGCGATCTCGAAGAGCGTTGCCGCTTCGTTGTTCTTGGTTCGATCGATCGCTGCAATCGCGGCGACGGCGGCGTCGCACTCGCCTTCGTAAATGGCGAGACGCGCACGTTCAATTGCTATCGCTTCGCTGCTCGCATCGGCGCCATCGAGCTCGGCATGGGCGCGCTCGAGGTCAAGCTCGAGTGTCGCAATCATCGCGCGCTTCGCGCTGTCGAGCTCGACCTGAGCATGCAGATCGCCCGCTAGCGCCATCGCCAGCGCGCATGCCCCGCCGCTCAACGTCGCGCTCCTGCGCGGTATCATCATCGCAGCCCGTCCGCGCATCATCGCAACTGCTCCGCGCGCCTTCATTGCAGCAAGCCATTCGTGCAGCATCATCGCAATAGCCCTTCTGCGTAGCGCCGCACCGCGTCGCCTATGCGGCCGCCGGTCGCTTCGGATAGCCCTTTTAGGACGCGGCGACGAAACTCTTCTGGCCCTTTATGCGCCTTTTCGTCAGGTATTTCTGCATGTCCGCTTGGTGATCCTAGGTCGCCGGTGTTGTCTTTCTCCCCTTCGCCTTCTGAATCGCCGACGGTCGCGTCTTTTGCCATCTCGAACAGCTGCTGCGCTTGACGCTGCTGCTCGAGCGCCTGTTCGCCCTTCCCCTCGTCGAGCGATCTAGCCGCTTCACGCGCCGCCTTTTCAGCCGCCTCGAGCGCCTCGCGCGCGGCGGGTGGCAGCGCCCCGTCTTCGCCGAGCTTTTCGTTGAGCTGCTTGGCGCGATCAGCAATCGCGCGCTCTCGCGCTCCGTGCTCTGATACGTTCTTGTCTTTATCGCGCACCGCATTTTGAACGCGAACGACATTCCCGGCGTGATCCTGCGCGATGCGATCGACTTCGCCGGCCGCCTCACCGAAGGCTTCGTCGGTATCGCTAGACTCTTCGCCCTCGCCCCCCTCGCCCCCTCCTTCATCGCTCGCTTCATCGCCAGCGCTGCCGCTGCCACCGCTCCCCGAACCCGAGCGACCGCGCGCACCGAACGACGGATCGGGCGTTCGAAGGCGTAACGCCAAGTCACGCGCGGCGAGCGTAGCGTGCATCAAATCGGATTCATCGCGCGCACGGCCGACGCGCGCAAGATACGCGACGACGATTTCGCCGATGTCGCGACCGAGCGCTCCGAGACGCTGCATCGCGCCGCCGCCCGCCGCGAGCTGATTTTCGTTTGCATCGAGTTTTGTCGTAATTTCAGGCTTATTTTCCCCACGATCGAGCTGCGCTAACCCCAACGTAAATTCGTCAGCGACGTCGGCGAGTTGAAGCGCGACGGCTTTCGCATCGCGCTCGCCGAGCCCGCGAAGCGCCGCATCGACGACCAGAACGACCCGTTCGCTTCGCTGCACGAGCGCGCTATGCGTTTTTTCTGTTGGCAATTTCTTTTCGTCAACAAATGCGACGCGAACCTTGTGCATCGATCGGCTCAACAGTGATTTGAGGCGCCGCTTGAGTCGGAGGCCACCGACGCTCTTGGACACGGTATTGAGGAGCAGCGCTTCGTCGTCGTCGACGCCTCGCTCTTCTTCGGCAAGCCATGGCGCGCGTGCTCCAAGGCTAGCCGGCGGACCGTTCTCGATGCGCCAGGCCAATGAATCGACGAGGCGATCGCGAAGCGCGCGAAACTCATCGAGCCTCAGCGCTTCGAGTTCGCCGAGCTCCGCCGGTACGATGATGATTGGAAAGCTCTTCCCCCACTTGGGCCCGGTCACCACATCGTTGTCTCTTGCCTCGACGCGAACATCGATTGTCGAATGCGATTTTTTGATAAACGGATCGCTTGCGCGAAGCATCGTCCCGCCGCGATCGGACCGCGTGTCGCCGTCGAGCCGCGAAAGGACACGCCGCTCTTCGCGACCGGCCGATCGAAGTACGAGCTGCACTTCTCGCAAACCGTGGTCGTCGCGCACTTCGTAGCGGATTGGGATTTCGCCGGCGGTGCTCGCATCGGAGAGTCGAATCTCGCGAGGAGCCCCGTCGACGACGACAAGCGGCGGGGCATCCGCGATCGATTTTACATCGAGAAATGAAGGCTGAACGATGACAACGTCGCCGAATCTCGCGACAACCCGGAGCGCGCCGCTGTCGCCCACTGTCCACCGCGCCACCAAGCGACCCGACCCGTCATCGTCGAACGGAACTTCGGTTACACCGTCGGTCACGACAAGTTTGCGACCTGTGCGCGACGGGGCGCCGCGAAGCGTTATCACCGCACCGCGGTGAACCGATGCGGACGATGCGCCGTACGTTGGCCGCTCGTCGAGATGAAGATAATCGGGCGGACGTACGGTCGAATCGACTCGAGGAATCCACGTCATTTCAAACGGAGCAGTACCGTCGCGCGCGAGCAGAATATTCCACCCCTCGGCGATCGCCCAAGGATCGACGGCAACGATGGCGACAATGCCAACAAGAAGCGCCAACGCCAACACATTGAAGCGTGCAGCGACGCGCGCACACGCACTTAGTACCTGAGCGCGTGAAATCGCACCGAGCGATCGCTCAATATGAAGCTCGGCCAAAACATTCGACACCTGCCCCGACGGTTCGTCGGCAGCCCTTGGGACCAAGGAGAGCGCGCGCTCCGCTCGTTCAACAATCGATCGATCGCATCGCGCTCCAACCCGGCGAAGTGTGTGAACCGGATCGCTCGCTTTGCGCCGCTCACGCAGCTCGCCAAGCACCACAGCGACGAGCGTGAAAAGAATGAGACCTCCGGCGGCGATTCGCGCGCGCCACCCGCCTTCGAGCACCAACCTTCCCGCGACCACGCCGATCATCACAACGGCAAGCACGACAGCTCGCCTTCGCGGGCGGCCGGTATACCGCTGCCAAAGCGACCCAAACTCTCGCAAAGGCTCGACGATGGAACTCACGCCGCAAGAGTACACCGCGGCAATCCCAGATGCCGCCTCAATAAGAAGGTGGTGAAAAACGCTTCATGCGATTTGACAGCCGGCTTTGCTGCGCCATCGTCGCGCCATCCTTAGTCGGAGGGACTGTCTTATGTCGCGTTTTACGTCAATGTTTGCCTTTTTTTGTGCGTCATCGCTTTCGTTGTGGGCGATCGGCTGTTCTGGCGAGGCGATAGACGCCGACCCAAATGACGCGACCGAATCGACGGCAACCGTTGCTGAGGAGCTGCGCGGCCCTCGTTGGGGAGGAAATTGCAACGATCCGTTTACCGACGTTGCACCCATTTACGCCAGCTTCAACACAGTTGCGGCGCGACTTCAGTCGAGATTCATCGCAGGACATCGCCTTCACGATCAGATCATCAATACGGAGGCTCTTGTTGCAGGGCGTTCGCAACGCGTCGGGATTCTAGATACTCGGCTCCGCAGAACCGCGACAAACATGGCGGCTCCCGCTGGCGAGCTCGGCGTGACGGCGAAGATGAAGTACCACACGCATTACCTGATGGGGCGCCAAGCGGCCCGCAAAGAGAATGCGGAGCTCTGGATTCGCACATGCGGGCCTGGCGGCTGGGAGCACTTTGGCTCCGTCTTGACCGACAGAAATGGCTTCGCAAAGTTTCCGATCGAGGCGGGCCGGCTGAAAGAAGGCACCTACCGAATGGCGGTGCGAATGAGCGGCGACGGCAGCTATGCAGAAGCGGAGCTTGGAGTTTGGCCGAGGGGGATTAAAGCGGTCGTTTTCGACATCGATGGAACGTTAAACCTGGGGGTCGGGCAGTACGTTCGACAGCAAATTGATCTAACCCCAATCGCGATGCCAACAGCCGCCGAACTGGCGAAGCTCTATGAGGAACGCGGCTATGCGATTATCCACCTCACCGGTCGACCGCCTCAGTCGATGGAAAAGACGCGTGAATTTCTGACCGACAACGGCTTCCCGCGCGGCATCACTCTATTTGCGAGCGAAGATCTCATACAGATGCTCAAAGACGGGGCACCGTGGGGGCAGATTCCGGGGCCGCTCCTCGATTTTAGCAGCGTCAACTTTAAGCGCGACGCGCTCGATCACTTGCACGATGAGTACGGCGTCGAATTCGCCGCCGCCTACGGCGACCAAACAAACGATGCGCTCGCATATTTTCTGGCGGGGGTGCCGAAGACACAAGTCTGGATGCGAGGTTGTCACAACGAAGACGAGATTGAGGTGGTTGACCTGCGCGAAGGGAAGTCCTCGCCACCGCTCGAAAACGGCCACGTGCCCGTCTGGAAAGTCCAGAACGCAGGGGACGGAATGCAATACGTGAAGCACATCGCGCAGCTCAAAGAAGAGCTGCTTACCGTTAACGAGTAGCGCTAGCGCGCGACGCATTCGATCGCGATGCGAATTAAAAAATTGAATCGTTTGACACGTTGATTTTCAGCGGCATGGTCGCCGCGTCTTCAGAAGGAATAAATCGTATGAAACTAAAATCTATTACTTGTGCTGCTGCTTACAGCGCATGCGCGCTTTCGATGCTCACTACCGGCTGCAGCGGGTCGGAGTTTAATGCGGAGTCGATCGACTCAACCGAGGACCGCGTGCGCGGGCAGGAAAAAGAAAAGGCTAAGGGACAACCTGCGGTACCCGCCGACCAGGACGGCGGCATCTCCGCGGCGCCAGCTTCCTTGTGGGACGATGGCGAACCGTTTGAGGATGACGGGCCGTTTGAGGATGACGGGCCGGCCCCGGCCGCTTCAAGACAAGCCCAAGCTCCAGCAGGCTGGGGCGGCGGCTGCGACAATGAGTTCCCGGCAGTGGCAACGACCGGCCAATTCGGAAGGCTAATCCACCGCATGTACCATGGACGCCGCCAAGATCGTCATCGCGTTCACGATACGCTGATCGAAACCGACGCCAATGGGTGGAACGTGGAAGCAACGGCCGAGACCGGCATCCTGGCAAAAATTCAAACGGACGGCATCCTACCATTCGGCAAGGGGCTTACTAAGGAACCAGTCGAGCTCTGGGTGCGCACATGCACAACAGAGAAAGTTTTTGGCCAAAAGAGCCATGGCTGGGAAAAGCTAGGGACGGAGGTGACAGGCAAACGCGGCTTTGCAAGGTTTGCACTGCCAGCCGGGACGCTTCCAAAGGGCGACTACAAAGTCCGCGTACGGATGTCAGCCAACGGCACGTTCGCCGAAGGGACGCTTGCCATTTGGCCACGAGGCACCAAGGCAATCGCGGTCGACATCGACGGCACGGTCAACCACGGAAACCAGGCTTTCTTTGCCGAATCGGCCAACCTGATGCCAACCCATCTTACGAACGCGCCCGAACTGTTCCAACTTTACGCCGACCGCGGTTATAAAGTTGTCTACCTGACTGGGCGACCGCAGAGGGTGGCGGTTCACACACGCGAATTCCTCGACACGAACGGATTTCCGAGAGGCTTTACGATATTCGCCAGCGAGAGCTTCCGCCATCAGGTTGCCGATGAGATTCCGATCGATCAAGGGCCCGGGCCGTTTGATAAACTCGGGATCGGACTCTTCAAGTTTGAAGAGATGCAGAAACTCGCTGAGAAGGGCGTGCAATGGTACGCCGGCTACGGCGACATGAAAACCGACGCCTGGGCCTACTTCAAAGCTGGGGTACCACGCGAGCAGGTTTGGATTCGTGGGTCGAATCACCAGGAGCAAGTTACTTTCCCGGCGGCTGACGGCAGGAAACAAACACAGCAGGTCTCGAGCGCAGGCAGAGAGCAGAACTACGCCTCCCATCTCGAATTCTTGCAGGGGAACGATCGTCGGAGGCAACCGCGGTTGCCATTGGCCAATCAGTAACTCTGCGCATCATGCACCGACCCGGTCACAACGATCGGGTCGGTAACAGACGCACCGATTCTTCGACGCCGGCCCGTAATTCGTGGCCGGCGTCGTCATTTCGAGGTCAGCTACTCCGAAGCAGGCATCCAGCCAAACTCAGCTCGCTTCCCGCTATTTTCTCGCAAAAAACGCTCTAACTCCCTCGCATGGGCGAGAGCCGCTTTCGAATAGATCGACGTGATCGCATTGTCAGTCTCGGCAACGCCCGACAGCTCGCGAACCATTCGCGAGCGACTGAATAGACGAACAAGATCTTCGCCCTTGGTTCGTTCGCGAAGCATGCCGCGATCGGCCCAAAGAGCGAACAGTGCATCCAACTCGGCCGTCTCTAGCGCGCTCAGTGGAGCGTAAATATACGAGAAATAGAACGTCTTGGAAAACGGCCCAAGTGTCCAAACAACTCGAGGGTTACGAGCCGTGTTTAACTCGAATTTTATCGTGGTGTACTGAACAATATTCGACACATCGATCGCGGCGATATTCACGTCGTCAAGAAATCGAAGCTGCGCGATATCGCCAACAGTTGCGACAATTTGCCCACGCTTCGCTGCGGACTGAAGCTTTTCAAACATAAGTTCATCGACGTCGTACCGAACGCCATCAAACCCTTCACACAGTCTCCAGTCGCTTTGGTTTTGAAAATAGATTTCACCAAACTCTTGAACTTGGCTGAGATAGTACGCTTTTGCGTCGGCGGGCATCTCTGTATCGGCTTCGCATCGGTGTCGCACTTCATCGAGAATGGCGCGCCAAGCTCCTTCGTATTCGGCGAGAATCGGCGCGCTCTCGGCGGCGCTCTTTTTTCGTCGGGCCCGCGATGTCGCGCCGAGCGCCCGATCCCTATTCGCAACAAGTTCAGACGACATTCGTCGGTAGTCGCCTAAGCTCGACGACAGGCGCAGCAAGACGACGTTGAAGTCAACGTACGCTTTTACGCGCGGGTTTATGTCGCGGACGATCAGGCCGGTGCAATTTTCGCATAGCGCCAGATCAAAAAAACTTCGCTCAGTACCGGCCGATACGATCGCGCCATCGACTTCTATGAGACTCAAATGGCGGGCAATCGCAACAGCCCCCTCTTCGTTTGGTTTAAGGTAGTCGCCAAACGACATCTCAGCCTTGAGGTCGACAATCGCGAATGCGCTCTCATGAAGCAGCCTCTCGAGAGAGAGCTTCAAGGCAGAGCCCTCGGGCGGCGAGGGGCTACCAAGCCCTGATATACTAGCGGATAAAGAGTAAACCGACTCGGAGTGGCTGCCGCATCCAGATACCGTAGAAAAAAAAATCCCGGCGGCCGGCGCCCACGCATACTTTAAGGAGTTCATTTAAGAAGGATCGGCATGGCACGCAGCAAGACAACGCGCCAAGCGATCCGTTCTGGAGAGCCGTTCTGGGGGGCCGTTCCGGAGGGCGCGCGCCTTAATTCCCCTCCCAGCGTAAACTCTCGCCCATCACGTTGGCGATCTTTTGCTGGTTCTGCCCTAGTGTGTTGCTCAAATAGAGCCCGCCACGCGACGAGAAAAACGCGACGGTCCTTCCGTCGGTCGGCGAACAGGCGGGGTACGTGTTTGACCCTTGATCTTGCGTTAACCTGCGCATCGTCGACACATCGCCCGAAGGGTCGACGCTAAAAATATCCCATGTCCCCGCATCGCGCCCCATAAACAAAATGCGCGTCCCACCGCTCTCGGAATCTACGCACCAGACCGGCGCCATGTTGTACGTCCCCCGCGGGCTCACGCGTTTTCCGTCGACGTAAATCTGCGGCGTCCCCCCATGATTCGAAACGTATGCGAGCTGGCCGTTTGGCCCGAACGCCGGGTGGGTATTGAGGCCTCCAGATGTCACTTTTGTGAGATTTGTCCCGTCGGCCGCGCCGCGATAGATGTCGGTCTGGCCGCCTTGCGAAACCACAAAAGCGGCTTTTTGCCCTTGAAATGCGACACCAAACAGCAACCCGGGGTGATTGAGAAACGGCTGTGGACTGCCCACCCGGTAAATCCAGTAGGCGCCGGTCGGTAGCCCCGCCGAATAGTAAACGCCGCCCGGGCCGATCACCGGCGCGAGCGCGACCGACGATACAGCGTCAAGCTTTGTCGCTCCGTAGCCATCGCTGTCGATAGAAAAAATACCGCGCTGCCCGCGCCCGATCGGCGCACTGTAGACAAGCCGCGCGCCAAAACTGCCGGGCGAACCGGTAAACCACTTGATCACGTCGTTCGCGAACTGGTGCACTTCGCCTCGGACCTGGCTACTGGCGAAATCACGGCTGCCGGTAGGATCGGCCGCAGTTGGAGCGGGAGCGCTTAAAACTTCGACCGGCCCACGCGCAATGACAAACAGCTTCATTTCGACGCGCCATCTAGAACCGCCGCGCGGCGTCACGCGAATTTTTACGACCGCATCAGCGCCAACATTGCGCCACGACTCAAGGTTCACCCGCATCCCCTCGTTAGGATTCGCGGTAAAACTCTTAGGATCGAGCACATCAAACAAGCTCGACAAAACAAAGTCGTGCGAAAGTGTCGATGCAACCATCTGCGACATGCTGTCAACGCCGCCACCAGCAACCGCAATCTTCAAAAGCGCCCGATTCCCCCCAGCAACAACAACTTCAGTAACAGGACGCGAGTCAACCGTAGCGCGAACAGAAGCACGCGAAGAACTCTGAGCCAAACCCGACCCAGCAAACATAAAAAAGGCCAAAGCCAACATCCAACCCGTAAACGTGCCCGTGCCCGTAAACGTGCCCGGTTTTTTCCGCCTCTTCGTACCTATCTGGTGCATCTAGACCCATCTCCATGCGTGTCGCCCGTTAGCGTAATCGCTACGTTGCGTGCGCGGTAATTCCCCTCGATTTCAGGAGGAGGCTCTGGCAGCGGCGTTTTGTCGTCGACCAGTTTCATGAACATCGACTTTGCCGAATCGTCGAACAGCGGATTGCCACTCGCGCGCATAGGCTCGCCTCGAACGTGCCAAATGACCATATTCTTCGCGATTCTGATCTCAAACGTCACGCATAGTCGATTGGCCTCCCCTTGCGAAATCACCGTCGGATATTGCCATCGCTCGTGAAGCCAAGCGCTCAGGAGCGCCGCGTAGAGATCGCCCGCGCGCACTTTCGATGGATCGGTCTCCGTCCCCCCTTGAACGCCGAGGGCGCTCCCTTCGCGCTGTGTCTCTTTTTTGGGCTTTTCGGCGAACGGCTCGCTGTTTGCGATCAGACGCTCGAGGTCGCTCTCTTTCGTCTTCGGAGGGGGCGCTTTTTTTGGCGGCGCGCTCTTTTTTATCGGCTCTTCACGCGACGCTACAACATCAGGTTTCGGCGCGGTGCGCTCCTCTGGCACGATGCGATCGGGGAGTTTTTTTAGGTCGATCGGCTTTCCGAGCTGGAGGAGCGTTGCTGCGATCGCCGGCTTTGCGACGAGCGGCTTATCGTCGTGGTCGACGCTTGGAAAGATCGATTGAGCGATGATCACCACCACCGGAATGGCATGAAGCGCGAGCGCGAGCGCAATGCCGAACGCGATTTCATCGCCGACATACGACGGGCGAAGCCATTTCGGAATAGTGAAAGTATACCGTCTCATTTCACGGCGAGCGGGTCGGTGATCATCCCTAGTTTGTCGACGCCGGCATTACGGGCCGCCGCCATCACTCGAAGCACGACGCCGTAGCGGACATTTTCGTCGGCTTGCACATAGAGCTCTTTTTCGGCTTTTAAGCGCGAATTTGCTTTCAATTTCTCTTCGACGGCGCCAGTAATTTCATCTTTTCCGAGAAACACGTGCTCATCGACCGTTACGACGACCATCATCTTCGAGTCGTCGGCCTGCATCGGCGCGCTCTTTGCTTTCGGCAAATCGACTTCGACGCCCGTCGTCATAAGCGGCGCTGTCACCATAAAAATCACTAGCAGAACGAGCATCACGTCGATCAGCGGGGTGACGTTGATGTCGTTCATCCCGGTCATCCGCCGCCTTGGCGACCGGTCTTGTAGGCCAGAGCCCACCGCTCACGTCCCCCCGAGTTTGGCTCGCGCTGCGACATCGGTCGCGAACGAATCGAGCTGGTCGCCCATCTCTTGAATGCGGCGCGCGAAATAGTTGTACGCCATGATCGCGGGAATCGCCGCGACGAGGCCGATCGCCGTGGCGATCAGCGCCTCGGCAATTTTTGGTGCGACGACCGGCAAGTTCGCCGACTGCTGATTTCCGATGCTCAAAAAAGCATCCATAATCCCGTACACGGTGCCGAACAGACCGATGAACGGCGATGTCGACCCGATCGTCCCTAAGAGCCCCATCCACGATTCGAGATGGTTGATTTCACGCGTTGCCGCTCGCCTTGTTACACACTCGACATGCGTCGCCTGGGCGTCGTCGAGCTCTCGCGGCGGCCCGCCAGACGGGCGCGGCGCAAACCGAAGCCACTGGTCAAACCCCGCGCCAAAAATGCGCGCAAATGGCGAGGCTTGATTTTGCCCGACGGCGCGCCGGAGCGATTCAAACGACGTCGCTTCATCAAACATCGGCAGAAAACGGCGCGAATCGACCCTTGCGCGCCTCAAGTGGAGCGCTTTTGCGCCAATAATGACCCAGCAGAGAAGCGAAAAGAGAACAAGAGTGACGAGCACGCTTTTCACCGGGATCGATGCGTTGAGCACCAGCTGCACCGGGTCGAGCTTGGGGCCATCGTGTGACGCGGCGCTGGCGACGCTCGGGCCACCGACGTTGAAAAGGGAGGCAAAGATGGCAGGACGCATCGAGCTACGGCTCCTTCGTGGATGAGACGGTACCGTTTAGCGTGATTTCGAAATGAGGGCGAGTCTATGGGATCGATCGGCAATAACCTGCAGCGCCAACACAGTTTCCGCGCAGCCCGATCGCTTTACGTCCGACGCGGGAGGGTCACAAGAGCCCAATATCGCTCAGAATCTGTTTGGTGATTCGGGCGGCCTTCTTGCCGCCATACTCTTTTTCGGCGGAGGGACGAGGATAGCGAATATTCATCGCGGTGAGGTATTCGTTTTCCCCAACCGATATATGCGAAATAAACCAACCGAAGTTTTTCGTCCGCGCTGGATCCTCGAAACTTGAGCCTGTTTTTCCGCTTAAAATCGCGCCGTGTGGCGACATTTCGATATACGTAATTTTTTGCGTCAGCTCGATGGCTCGGCGCGAAACCGGAAGCGTGCCGGACCACAACTTTTCTAAAAACTCGATCTGTTCATAGGCCGATATTTTTAATGATGATGTGTGCTTCCACGGTGCCACGAGCCACGCAGTGCTAATTCCGGCGGTTAAATCGCGATTTCCGTAGTGAAACGCTTCGAGATATTTTTGAAGTCTTGATTGCCCGACTTGCGGAGTGAGACGCTGTGAAAACCAGACGACCGATTCCTTCATCCACGTTTTCGCGCTGTGATCGCGATTGAACTGCGGAAGAAAATTTGGCGTCCCATCCCATTTCAAAACAACGTTTTCATCTTGGAGCGCACCTGAATCGAAGGCGATCGCGGCGAGCGGGATTTTAAATGTCGAAAACGCGGTAAATTGCTCTCGGCATGTCTCTTCACCGAAGACTTTTTCGTACGCTTTCGTCTTCATATTATAAAGAAGAAAGCAGGCCTGCATGTTTTTGAAATATTGAGCCCCGAAAGAGTGCGGCTCGGTGGTCTTTTGCGCTTTCGCGGGGCTCGAGCCGGCAAGAATCAGGGCGATGAGCGATGCCGCTTTCCACATGCGGCATCGCTAACACAACGCCCCCCGACGTTGGTAGTCCTTCGACCGGAGCGAAACGCTCCGTTGCGGTGCGCGCTATTGCGCTCCGGCGTCGGGGATGTACGTATCGAAATCATCCCCAAAAAAGTGTTCGTTGATCACCGGCATCGGGTAGAGGTCGGCCGAGAGCACTGTGATCGCCTCCGCTTCCGATGCGCCAGGATCGCCAATTCCAAGGGCGCCGGTTGTTGCATCGCCCCAGCATTGGGCCGTCTTTTTTACGAAAGACACGACACCCCCGTCCCCTGGACGCGTCAGATCCATGTCGATCTCGGCGCACGCGTGGCGCGGGCCCACGGCGATCGCGCTGGCCCTTCCGAAAAGCGACAGTGGCTTCCGCAATTGCCGCGGCGTTGATGGCTGCATCGGCGATAAAACCTCCCGCTCGGTCAAAGTACCAATCTGACCCGAATCGTTTTTGCCCCAACAGACTACCGAATGATCTTCAACGATGGCACATGTCGTCTCGTCGCCCAGGGCGAGTGCGATCGTCCGCTTCGGCAGAGCGATCGGCGCCCCTGGATCTGGACGGTTTGACTTGTCGCCGTACCCAAGCTGACCGAAATCGTTTCGACCCCAACATTGAAACGTCCCGTCGAGAAGCAGAGCGCATCCATGATTCTTACCGAGTTCGATCGCGCTCGCTGGAACGGGGAACGATCCTTGGCGAAAGCTTGAAAACGCCGGTGGATCACCCTGTTGATCAAGTTCGTGCTTCCCCCAGCATACAAATTCGCGCCCTGAATCCGACCCGGCGCACGATCGCTTCCCCGCTGAAGCGATCGTGCGCGCGGGCCATGGCAGCCATCGCGGCATCGGGGCGCTCGCTAGAAGAGTGTAGGCCGGTTGTCCCGCGATCGCGCGCCAGGGCGCCGTCGGCGAAAGCCCCCAGCATTCGACGTCGCCGCCGACCAAAATCGCGCAGCCGTGATCGTCGCCGACACTCATGTCGATCGCAGCGCGCGAGATCAATACTTCTGTGACCGCGGTGACCTTTTGCGAGCCGGCCCCTTCAAACCCAAGCTGTCTGAGGTCATTGACCCCCCAGCACGCGATTTTTCCCATTTCGCTCAGAGCGCAGGCAAATTGCTTGCGCGCTGAGATGGCGACAGCGCGGCCAAACCCGAGCGGAATTAGCGGAATCGCATAACGAGGCGGGGCGAAGACTTTGGCGCTCAGGCCAATCCCCAATTGGCCAGCGTTCCCCTCGCCCCAACACGACACATTTCCGCTTTCAGTAATACGGCAGGTAAAATCACTCCCCGCGGCAATTCTACCGCGTGTGCGATCACTGTTCTTTGGCGCAACAATTGGTTGTGAAGCCGCGATCGAAAATGTAGACGACGCAGCAATCAGGCGATCACCTACCGGTTTACCCGGCGGCGGAATCGGGGCACTTCCCCCTGAAAGCGAATACTCTTTGCCTCCTCCCCAACAGACAAGCTTTCCGGTCGCGGTCCCGATGCACGTATGCGTCGCTCCAAGGGCAAGCATCGTAGCTTTCGATGCAGTATCGTCCCGAGCCACCACCGCGATGCTCGGCGTTGCGACCATCGTTGCGTCGTCGACAGACTGCCGCGACTCGTTGTCGCCCCAGCAGCGAACATCTCCCGAGCCATAAAGCGCGCACGTATGCCCTCCGAACCCGGATGCCTGAATCGCCACGACCGCTTGACCGCCAATATCGCGCGGAATTCCAACTTTCTTTGGAAAAGAGACCGCATCTCGTCCGTCAAGCGTTCCAAGCTCGGCACGCTTATTTTGCCCTCCGCAATAGACGTCGCCGTTGGTCAACAACGCGCAGACGTGGTGCTGCCCCACGGTGATCATTGTGGCGCGATCGGGGAACAGCTGGTCCCAGCCGACCGACGCGAAGGCGTCATACCCAGGACGCATCGTCCAACATCGAACGCTTCCGTCGGCAAATAACGCGCACATCTCTGATTCGCCCGATGCGATTTGAGTTGCGGCGCGAGGCGATCGAATCATCCCTTTCGGAGTCACGGCGGCGGGATCGGCGAGGTAGATCAATCTCCCTGCTGACTCCCCCCAACATTGGATGCCGCCAGTCATTAAAAGTGCACATGCGTTCGCCCGCCCGATCGACACCATTGCCGCCGTATGCGGCTCGGTCCCCTGTTTTCCAAGGTCGATGAAGTCGCTAGCATCGAACTGTTTTTTCCCGAGCGACCCCCAGCATGAAACGCGGTCGTTACCCAAAATAGCGCAGGCGAGCGTAGGGCCAACCGCGACCGACTTCGCGAAGTCTTCTGGCTCGCCCGGCCCAAACGCGTGCTTATCAAGCCTGATTGACTGCCCGTAAACCCTCCCGTCTTTCGGATTTGTATCGTAACAGTAGACCGACTGATCGCGAAGAACCATGCATGTGCGATTGTCGGCAGCGGCGAGCGTCGGCCTCATAACCGCGGCTAGAGAATACGGCTTGAAGTTTGTCGGCGCGTCTGACCGGTTGACCGCAGTCTCGTCGACCGATTGCTTCTCATTCGACGCGCAACCAGGCGTCATCAACGCTGCACCAACCAACGCGGTTCGGATCGCCGCGCAACATAATGTTAAGACACGCTTCATCTGTTCGGCTCTTTCCTTCGACATGACACCAGGAACTTACGTTCGATGCCGTCGGTTCGGGGTGTGGCACAATCCGTTGGTGTCGCAACTTTGCGTCACGGAAAAGCGTGCCAAATGGCGCGATGCGGGGTATTTATCAAATCAGGTGCATATTCCAGCCACGTTGCATCTGCCGGGGGGAGCATGGTTAGCCGAATTGTTGCGCTCGTTATCTGCTTGGCAGCGTGCCTAACGTGCGCCGCGAGCTGCAGCCGAACCGCTCCGGCGAGCGAACGTGAAAAACTTGAAGCGACACTCGACCCGTCGCTTGCGTCGCTCGAATCGCTAACACCTCATTCGGTCGACGAGCTTAGCGACATTATTGAAATCGACATTCCGCTCGACGGGTCGGAGCCGACCGCAGATGTGCTCGTCAAAATCGCGTCTGGAAAAGCGCCGCCAACGATCGCAGGAGCGACGTTTAATTCGCAGCACGTGGCCAACATCTATTCAGCGCGCGTCGCGATAAGCGCGCTCAAAAAGTTAGCGCTCGCGCCCGAAGTGGAGCGCATCGAAGCGTCACATCGATTCGCAAAGGAGGAGCCACCCGGCGGCCCTGTCGATGGCAACGTCGTTTATCTCGACGGCGGCGGCCCATCGCCAGATGGCGGACGCGCATTCCTCGATGACGGTGGCAACACCGCAGTAACTAGCGCTGGGGGGGCGATGGATGCGGTCGTCGGAATCATCGAAGCGCTCCCCGTCGACCCATGCAACAAAGCGTTCCTGGACTCATCGGGGCAATCGCGCGTCGAGTCGATCGATATCTTGCAAGACGATGGGCAGTATCAGTCGGTGCCGGTCGAGCGCGAAGTGGCACAAAAGTGCCCCACACCAGCGTATTGGGACACGACGGGGCATGCGACCGCGGTTGCCGGAGTGGCAGCCGGCCGCGAAATTGGGCGCGCTCCCGAAGGCTTTCGTCCGTCGGCAGCCGCTAACGCAAAAATTCTAAGCGTCACGATTCGCGAACGCGAAGGGATCGCCGATATCGATGTCGCACTCGCGCGCCTTAAAGTGCGCGCGCGTGGGCGTCCACTTGTCGTGAACTGCAGCTTGGGTACATTTTATGGCGCGCGCGACGGGACAAGCTTGTCCGAACAGATGATCACGCGGCGCCTCGGCCCAGGGTTCGCGTTTGTCGCCCCGGTGGGCAACGAAGGGTCGCTTCCAAGACACGCCATGGGCGGCCTCGCGCTTCCGTCGGACGAGCTCTTTGTCGGTAGCGCGAACCTCAAGAATGCAGGTACCTATTTCATCGAGGTATGGTGGGACAAGAGCGAAGATTTCGACATTGAATTTAAGTTAAAAGCGGGGCGCGCCCTCAACCCTATCGTGCAGCTTACGAGTGAGCTTGCGACCGCGCTTCACCGCGGCAGGCTGTTCGCCTTCGCCAATTTGGGAGGACAGCAGCGCATTTTCACGATGACGGTCACCAAAAGAGGTGACGGCGTTAGCCTGTTCGGATGGCACGCCTATTCGACACGGAATTTGCTTTTTCTCCAACCGCCAAACAGTCCGGTGACACACGTGACGCCGAACTACACAGCAGCGATGCCGTCGAGCGCCATTGGAGCCATTCGCGTGACCGGGTATACCACAATCGAGCGTTGGGTATCCGACGGCGCCGTGCAATCTCGTCGCGGTGTACTAGGCGACATCGCCCCCGAATCGTCGCGCGGGCCCACGTTAGACGGGCGCCCGCCGCTTCTATCGGCGCCGTATACCGCGATCGCGCCGGCGTCGACCCACTGCGATATTTGCAACTCGGGTACGCGACTCACCTCGGACTACGAAATGGTCAGCGGCACAAGCTTCGCGGCTCCAGCGGTCGCGGGGGTGGTCGCCGCTATCTTCAACATCGACCCGACGAACTTTCCGAATTCGCTTCTTCGTCGAAACGCGCAAAAGGACCAATTTTATTACGCGATGGGCGACGACGCGCCCTACGCATGGGGGGCCGGCAAGCTCGACGCGCAAGCAACGCTCGAAGCGCTTCGAAGCGCTATCGCCGCCCATCCAACCCCGCCCGCCATTCGCCTAAACGCGCGATTTACTGGACAAATAGCCCATTTTTCAACGCAAATCACCGATCCCGGGCAAGAGCCACAGGCGAGCGAGCCGAGCATTCACCTGTACCTCTGGAGGCTCGCAGGCGACGGAGACAACACGTCAGTCACGAACGAAGGCGAAGCGACCTTCGACTATACGTCGTTTCAACCAGGCAAAGCAGTGCGCGCCGAAGTGGTCATGGTCAATTCATTCGGAAGAACCGGCGTAGGGCACGTCGATCTTAACGTGCCGTGACAACCGTCGCAAAAAGCCTTGGTTTTATGCTGGTACCGGCATCCGTTGCGCTTGTTGCCGATCTGATCCGGCGAGCCGAGAAAGAGCGCCCCCTTCTTCGATGCAATCGGCAAATGAAGAGCGCGCGAGCAGCAGCGTGAATACCAGCGCGATTGTTGAGGCGAAATATTTCATCGTTCAGCCCTCGGATCGCAACGATAGCTTGATGGCACTTATGGGTCGAATTGCGTGCTATTTGCCGTGTCGTCTTACCGCATCCGAGAGCTAATTTACGCCGCTTCGTCGCTACTGTTCGGCCATGTGCGATGCGTCAGTATGAAATACGAAATGCACTTTTCGCCCATCGGTTCGGAACACGATATCGAGCCGCCGATCGGCTTTGGAGTCTTCAACAATTCGCGCATTCGCTCGCTTGCCGAAATCGGCGACATTGCCCGATCCGAAGCCTGTCCCGCCGATTTCATGCGGATAAGGTTTCAGCGTGAACGATGCATCGGTCGGTGACGCGAGCCGATAGTTGCTAATCACATAACGGCCGGACATTGACATCTCAATTGGACATTCAAGCCCTTTAGGTGCCCCTTCTGGCAGCTGCCACGGCCCCATCCGATCGACGAAAAGCGACTTCTCTTCAAAGTTGATCGTTACTTCGGTGCACCCCTCGTCGGTCATTCCGTAGAACACCTCTTCTGCCGGCGCAGCTTCTGCTGGTGCGACCGATTCGTCTGCGTAGGCCAGTGAATTAAGCTGCAGAAGACTTAGCGCGAGAGTAGCCAGTGCGGTGCGAATTTTGAATGAATACATTGTACGTCCTTGTGTATAACGAAGTGCTCTCGCCCATCCGGAACTCGCCATTCCGTTCAAGAGTGAGAGCTCTGTACCTTCGTTTTCGACGGTAAACCCACTGCAACGATTGCAAGTGCGGTTGCACGAAAAGACAACCGGCTCGGCGTTGCTACGCTCCGGCCGCAATGAGCCGTTTTTTGTTTACCGATTCGGAAGTTGAGCTTCTTTTGGCATTCGAAGCAAATCCGTCGCTTGAAGCGCTTTCGGCGGCGGGTCACAAAGATGGGACTATCATTTCGAAGCAGCTAAAACGCATCGCCGAGAAACACGCAGTGCTTACAAGGCGGGCAGGGAGGTGGTGTCGAAGAGGCTCTTCTTTCGGGCGAAATCGATATTGGGCTCGACTGCGGGAGGCCAAAGTCGCCCGACATTGAATTCAAGCAATCCTTGAACCGACGTCGATCGTCGATTCAGGCGGTTCAGTTCGCACCCCCTCGCCATCGGTCTATATGACGAACGATATCGCGACGGCGCGAAGTATGTGCGTAGCGTCGGCGGGATGGGCAGGCACCTACTTGCTTTCAGTTGGAGATTCTTGTAGTTCGGCGTCGGACTTCTCCAAAAACACTTCAGGGAGTACTTAGTATGCGTTCTTTTCTTTTCCTAGCCTCTACCCTCGCACTCGCGGCCTGCTCCGCGGATGCAACCGATGTCGCGCCCAACGATTCGCCCAACGAGTCTGGCGAATTCAGCGAAGCGGCCCATTCTAATGCGGTCGTCGTCAGCAACGCCGACAACGGGAAAACGGTGTCAATCGTCGAAGGCGGCGAGGTCATCCTAAAGCTGAAGAGCAATCCGACCACCGGCTACGATTGGCAGATTGTGACAACCGATCGCACGTTCGGTTACGGACAAACGCGCTACGTCCGCGATCCGGTCCCCGGCGACCTGATGGGCGCAGGCGGAACGCGCATTTTCACGTGGCAGACAGCAGCGCCGATCCCCGGCATGTCGATGGTCGGCAAGCACACCGTCACGCTCGCCTACAGCCGCTCGGGTGATCCATCGGCGCTCCGCTCGTTTGAATTTACGGTCGACGTCATCGCGAGGCGTTAATCCAGCCGCTCTCATCTACTGTGCCGCAGCTGGCGCCTTGGGCAAAGCCACTTCGAGGCGCCGCTGCTATTTGTGCTTCGGTGTTGTCATCGATAACCCCTGTCACCGCAAGCGGCGCATCGGGATTGTTCTCGTTTAACAAAAGTTGAAACGCGCGCACCGCGGACGGGCGGAGATCGCGCCCGTCTGGTGCGATATAATCAAAGTGCACCGGGTCTTCAGGTCCGTACCATTTCCACCCATACTTCTCGAAGTACTTTCGCCAACCTCGGTCGTCCTCAATATCGATGGCGAGCCCGGAAAGGTGATTGCTTTCGCCCGCTTTTTTTGAAACGGAGACACCGCACCTGTGATCCTGCAGCATCCACTCGTGAAGGACATACTGCTCCGCGACGGTGCGACGCGCGGAGCGCACGGCGAGCGTTTTTTTCCGCGCGGCGACGATTTTAGCTAGGCTCTCGTACGCGGCGGCTTGCAGTTCAGCAAGTCGCCCTGGCGCCACCTTGACTCGACGCAGCGACGAGAGACTTTTCATCGTTCCCGGCTCGACGCAGTTGAACTTCTCGGCGACCTGCTCCTGGAGACCGATGAACGCCGACATGACCGGATGGACGCAATTTCCCAAAGCGACCGTGGCTAGCGTCCCTTCTTGCTTTTTCGGGTCCAGATTACCTGATTTTCGGCGGCCCCATTCGCCGCTGTCCAGTACGCAGGTGGCGATAAATAAGCAGGCCGGAATCGCGAGAATCAAGCGCACTCATATAAGCTATCAGCAACCGGCCCTTTATGTCACGACCTTGGTTATTGCCCCGCTGGCCTTGCCGAGGGTACGGCGCCGCAGTACAAACCTCGGGCCGCGCTGCGACTGAAACATCGCACAAGCAGGCACACGAGGTACCTCCGGCATGAGCGGCCATTCGAAATGGGCAACGATTAAGCATAAAAAAGGGGCTCTCGATGCCAAGCGAGGCAAGCTCTTCACCAAGCTCATCAAAGAGCTCACCGTAGCGGCCCGTATGGGTGGCGGCGATGTAAGCGGCAATCCGCGGCTCCGCAAAGCGATTTCGGACGCAAAAGGGCAGCATATGCCGGCCGATACGATTCAACGCGCCGTAAAGCGCGGCACCGGCGAACTCGCAGGCGAATCGATCGACGAAGTGGTCTACGAGGGCACAGGCCCCGGTGGAACGCTCATTTTGGTAGAAGCGATGACCGACAACCGCAATCGCACCGTCGCCGAAATTCGCAAGATATTTGAGCGCAATAACGGGCTTCTAGGCGGCGGCGGCACAGCAGGCTGGGCATTCGAGCGCAAAGGTCAGATCGAAATTTTGAAGAGCGCGGCAAGCGAAGACCAGCTAATGGACCTCGCAATCGGCGCCGGCGCAGACGACTACGAAGATAACGGCGAAACATGGCTCGTAACAACGCCGCCTGATGCCCTAATGCGCATCGTTGATGCGATTGAAGCGAGCAAAATCGCAGTAAAAGAGTCGTCACTCGCCTACTTGCCAAAGGCGAAAAAGCCGATCGAAGGGCGCGAAGCTGAAATCGCACTCAATTTGCTCGAAGCGCTCGATGACCACGACGACGTTCAAAACGTGTTCGCCGACTTTGTGATCTCTGACCGAGAGGCCGAGCGGATTGCCGCGCTCGGATAACGCTTGATAGTGTTGGGGCTCGATCCAGGGTCGCGACGCTTCGGCTGGGGGCTCATTTCAAAGTCGGGGACACGTCTGGTCCATGTCGATCACGGCGTAATCGAGACCGACACGCGCGGAACATTTGCGGCGCGGCTAGTCGCGATCGAAAAGCGCCTGGTTGAAGTGATTAACGAGTACAAGCCCGACTGCGCCGGGATGGAGTCGCTTTTTTTCGCAAAAGATGCGCAAGCGGCTGCAAAATTAGGGCATGCGCGGGGCGTCGCCCTTCTCGTCTGCGCGCGCGAGGGGCTATCGATTGGCGAATATGCTCCTACGCATGTCAAACGCGCCGTCGCCGGCGGTGGCCGCGCCGAAAAAGCGCAGATGGCACAAATGGTCAGGGCGCTGCTCAATCTGTCTGAAGTCCCCCAGCTTGATGCTTCCGACGCTCTGGCGATCGCGATCACGCATAGCCAGCATCTTCCCTTAATCGAGGCGACACGCGCAGCCAAAGCAACGTCGCCCCGCTGCCAATGATAGGCTCCCCCACCATGAAATTTCAGGTCGCCGTCTTTCTTCTTTTGACAGCATTCGCCGGAGCAAGCGCCGCAGATGGCCTAGACGCCACCGCTCCGAAAACGGTAGCTCCGAAAGTCGCCGACGCGAAAGCGGTCGACCCAAAAGTCGCTGAAGCCAAAGCCGCTGAAGCGGTTAAAAAAGTTCAGGCGTTTTACGATAAGACAAAATCGTTTCGAAGCCCGTTCAAGCAGGAGTACGTGATAAAAGCGTACAACAAAAGCAAAACGTCGAGCGGCACGGTCGTCTTTCTAAAGCCGGGGAAAATGCGTTGGAATTACACCGACCCGAAAAACAACCTCCTCGTTTCCGATGGGCAGACGCTCCGCGTTTACGAAGCGGCCGAACATCAAATGTACGAAACCGCAGTCTCCAAGTCGCAATATCCGGCGGCGCTCTCGTTTCTCACCGGAGACGGCAAGCTCGAAGATTCGTTCTCGTTCGAGTGGCGTGACGGAGCCGGCGAGATGAAATTTCCAGGCGGCTATGTCCTCGTGGGGACGCCAAAAGCTCCGAGCACCGCCGTGCAAAAGCTATTTCTGTATGTTGATGCAGCAACATCGCAAGTGCGGCGAGTTCTAATTTTGGACTCGCAGGGGAATCGGAATCGTTTTGATTTTACAAGCCCGCGCGTAAACGAACCGGTCGCCGCTTCTGAATTTATCTTCACTCCGCCGCCAGGGACAACCGTCACTCACCCGTAACTTAGGCCTCGAATGGAGAGCGATAGGAGTTCATGGACACAAACGTGATTTGGTTTGTTGCGTTGGGCCTCGTCGCTGGAGTCGCCAGCGGCCTCCTTGGGATTGGCGGCGCTATTTTGCTGATCCCAGCACTCGTATTTCTGTTTGGGTTTTCGCAAGCGCGCGCTCAGGGGACATCGATCGCAGCGCTGGTCCCGCCAGTCGGCATTTTGGCAGCGATTCAGTATTACCGCAACGATGCGATGGACGTGCGGGCGGCTCTGCTTATCGCGCTCGGGTTTGTGTTTGGCGGGCTCGGCGGCGCGACGCTCGTTCCGTACATCTCGCAAATATGGCTAAAGCGCCTCTTCGCGTTTCTCATTCTTTATGTCGCCGCACGGATGCTCTGGAGCACACGCAAATGACAAAGACACTTCTTGTGACCGGCGGCGCCGGCTTTATCGGAGCAAACTTTGTGCTCAGCGCGCTCAAAGACCCGGGCGTGCGCATCGTCAATCTCGATAAACTCACATACGCCGGAAACCTCGAGAATCTAGCGTCGATCGCAAATAACCCGCGTCATATTTTTGTTGAGGGGGATATTTGCAGTCGCCCGCTCGTCGCTGAGCTTCTAAACGCGCATAGTGTCGACGCGATTTTGAACTTCGCGGCGGAGTCGCATGTCGACCGGTCGATCGATGGCCCTGACGCGTTTGTTCGCACCAACATCAACGGTACATTTGAGCTTCTCGAAGCGGCACGAGCTTATTGCCGCGCCCATTCCGATCGCGCAGACAGGTTTCGGTTTTTGCACGTGTCGACGGATGAAGTGTACGGCTCGCTTGGCGAAGCAGGCGCGTTCGTTGAAACGTCGCGCTATGCGCCAAATTCACCATACGCCGCGTCGAAAGCATCGGCCGATATGCTCGTCCGCGCCTACCACGAAACATACAAGCTGCCGACGCTAACGACGAACTGCTCGAACAACTACGGCGCGTATCAATTCCCCGAAAAGCTCATTCCGCTCATGATTTTGAATGCGCTAGAAGAAAAGCCGCTCCCCGTTTACGGCGACGGGGGGAACGTGCGCGATTGGCTCTTCGTAACCGATCACTGTGACGCCATTCGCTGCGTTCTCGAGAAAGGGCGAGTCGGCGAGCAGTACAATATCGGAGGGCGGAGCGAGCGCACAAACGTGCAAATCGTTAAAATAATTTGCGCACTTCTCGACGAGATTCGACCGAGAAAACAAGGTAGATACAGCGATCTCATCACTTTCGTGAAAGATAGGCCGGGCCACGACCGTCGCTACGCCATCGACCCGTCGAAAATCGAACGCGATCTCGGGTGGAGCGCGAAGCATCGATTCGAAGACGCGATCCGCACGACGGTCGAGTGGTACTTAAAACACGGCGACTGGTGTAACAGCATCACAACCGGCAAATACCGGCGCGAACGCCTCGGCGTTTAGAGCTTTTTCCCCACCAAAGTTGCGCGCTTCGCATTCGCGTGGAAGAGCGCGCGCGGTTGGCACTTGAGCTGCGCTCGGTGCCGACGGGAAAGGGAATTGCTGCTGTGAAGATCGATCAAGTACGAACGCTACGCGGGGTTTCAGGCGCCATCGTGATGGCCACAATTGTGCTCTCAGCATGCGGCTGCGCCGGCATGGTCGACTCCACGGCCAACGAAACTGAGGCGGTCGACTCGGTCGCTTCCGCGGTGGTCACCGTGGGACCTGCGACTCTGATCGCGCCGGAGGACAATGCGGTCCTCTGGGTGGGTGATCTGCTCAACCTGGAGGGGACGTGCAACGGGCGTATAAGCTACGCAGGCGCGCCGCCGATTCCCGTGTGGAGCGTCACGAACGAACCGTCTGAACGATTGGTAACGGCGTTATATGGCGCCAGGATCCCGCATTCCGATATGGAGGTCGTCACCAACAACCATATTCGGGTGCCTCTTCCTCCTGTTGGCCGCTACGTGATAGCGCAAGCGTGCCCGACGAGCGGAACCGAATTTCCTAAAGTTCACGTTACTGTGAATGACGCTAAGGCGACAATCTGGTCGGTGAGCCAGGCGACCCAAGCGAGGCAAGATGGTTCAGCCTTTGTTGAAAGTGAGCCGATGGTCTTTTCAGGCTCGTGCACCGAGCTCCCGACGGTGAATGAAGAGCAGTCTCGATATCAGCCGCGCTGGTCGGTTCATAAAACCGGTAAATCGAACTGGACGCAATTCAGCAAACTGCTCACCGAGAGAAATTACACGCTACCGGCAGGACACTACGAAGCAAAACTCGAGTGCATCGATACTCAAACAGATAGCCGCATAGCAGCGACGGCAATCCGAGCATTTGAGGTGGGTGCGTCCGCGCCGGACGCAGCCGCGAAGAAGCAAGGGCGCAAGAAGCCGTCAAAAAAAGCCAACTGCACGGTGATGTAGCGACGCAAGCGGGCCCCAAGCGAACTTTTGAGCACGACTGCGATTGGATGGAATCACGGCATCGCAATTCCGCTCCAGAAGCGCCGCTCGCAAATCGTCGGAGTCGTAAGCCTTGTCGGCCAACAGGCATCGCGTCTGTGATCCTCATGTGATTTACGTTGGGTCAAGACTTGGTCTTGCGATCCGACTTTTTATTAGCCACAACCAGGGGCGCCGATCCTCTACGAACAGGACTGCACGACAGCGGCGCCTAAGCGGAGCATTCGCATGTCGCCGAACGGCGTCCCCGCAACGCGATTGAGCGTCATCGCGACCGACAAATTTCGCTCTGGGTCGGCCCAAGCGCCCGACCCGCCGAACCCGAAATGACCGAATGCGTACGGAAGCACGCCGCGCGTCGTCCCCACGAGATGATAGCCGAGCCGCCACCTCATCGGAAAACCGACGACGACATCGACGCTCCGACGCTGCACCCGAATCGCTTCGCGCAGCGTCTTCTCTGAAATAAAACGCTCCCCGTCAAGCACGCCGCCCGACGCCAACATCGCATACATGCGGGCCAGCGAACGGGCCGTAAATACGCCGTTTGCCGCAGGAATTGGCCCTTCGTGGACACGCGGCGAAAAAAAGAAATCGAGGGCGCCGCGCGGCATGAGCGCATCGATCGCAAACGCCGGATCGTACTTTGCGCCGAACGCCTTTCCGACTTTGACCGCCGCACGCGTTGCGCGCCGAGAAAAAGTGGTCGCCGGTCGCCTCTGTGGCGGACGAATTAACATCGCCAAACGATGATACTCCGACGTTGGAGCGCCGATGTACGCGCCGTCGAGGCCGAGCGGCTCGACCAATCTTGTTCGGACCACATCGGCGATTGCCGAGCCGGTCACTCGACGAATCAGCTCGCCGATAAGCCATCCGTAGGTGATCGCGTGGTACCCGCACCGCGACCCCGGCTCGTATGCGGGGCGGCTTGACGCGAGCAGTTCGGTCATTCTCGACCAATCGAGCATCTCGTCGGCCTTTTCGATGCGCGATCGAATCGAAAAAAGGCCCGCTTCGTGGCAAAGGAGCTGACGCACCGTCACGCGCTCTTTTCCGTGCTGCGCGAACTCGGGCCAGTATGTGGCGACAGGCTCATCGTAGCGAAGCACCCCTTCATCGACGAGCAGATGCACCAGCGTCGACATCACCCCTTTCGTCGTTGAAAACGACATCGCCATCGTGCTCGCATCCCACCGCGACTCGGGCGACGACACGCCCCCCCACACATCGACGACCACTTCACCGCGATGATAGACGCAGACCGATGCCCCGCCCCCCCCTTCGCGGAGCTGCTTTGCAAGCGCCGACCGAACGGCCGAAAAACGCGGATGTACGTAACCTTCAATATCGACCAAACGCTCGCTTTTCATCGCTATACAATCGCGAACGGATCGCGATCCCGTGAGCTCACACTGGTTGAAATCGCCGGCCATCGTTCGACAATCTGCGCGGCAAGCGCATGCAGCGCCCCCCGTTCAGAATTCGAGTGAAGAACCGCCACCACAGTCATCCCCGAAGCGGCCGCTTTTAGCGCGGCGTGATGCCCAAGCTCGCCTGTCACGTAAACATCGGCCCGCCCATCGATCGCCGCGTCGACCAAATCGCCGCACGAGCCTGCACCGACCGCCACGCGCTTCACTTCGCCGCCACGCGGACCTGCCACGAGCACATGGTCGACATGCAGCTGTTTTTTTACCCGTGCGATGAGTTTGTCGCGCGTCGTCGGCGCGACCGACCCGATTCGACCGAGCCCGATGGTCACATTGTGCGCTTCGGCCGGGCGCAATGCAGATCGCTCGACCATCCCCACGGCGTCGGCTAGCAGATCGTTTGTCCCCCCGGGGGCGACATCAAGCGCCGTGTGCGGCGAGTAGAGTGCAATCCCGGCGCGCACCGCGCGGTAGACTGGCTCACCTGACAAAAGCGTACGAAAGGGCTTAAAAATAGGGGGATGGTACGCAATCACAAAATCGTATCGCCCCGTT
Organism: Nannocystis exedens; assembly: GCA_945861885.1. Lineage (GTDB taxonomy): Bacteria > Myxococcota_A > Polyangia > Polyangiales > Polyangiaceae > CAMAVR01. Next base: position 80,103 of record CAMAVR010000004.1, read on the forward strand.
TCTGCTTCGTCGGCTACTTCTCTTGTGAAGTCGACTGTGAGAAGCACTTTCGTCACGGGGCTATCGCCGCCGCCTACGAGCAGCCCCACGTTGTCCCATCCTTCGGCGAATTGCGGCGGAGCAATCGTCTCTAGGTACGCGACGAATTCACGAACGAGCATGGCATTAAGGTAGCGTCGGAATGTGCACGGCGGAAGCGCATTCATAACTTCGTTCGACTCTCGCAAGACGATGGCAATTGCCGTTGTCGTCGGATCGCTCTTGGTGATCGCGCTCTGGTCGATTTTTCGACGGTGGCTGCACCGCATCACGCTCCGAAGGCGCTTTGCCCGAGCGGCAACCGGCGAACTACGCGCCGAATCGCTTTTGGTTGAGCGCGGCTACCGCGTAATCGCGAGGCAAGCGGCGCGGCAATGGCACATTGCAATCAACGGGACGTCAGCGCGAGTCGACCTGCGCGTCGACTACCTTGTCGAAAAACGCGGGCGGCGCTTCGTCGTCGAAGTAAAAACAGGCCGCTTTGCCCCGCGACTCGACAATGCGATCACGCGTCGCCAGCTGCTTGAATACCATATTGCGTATGGCAGCGATGGCGCGCTTCTCGTCAATCCCGAGCAGCGCCGCATTCATGAAATTGAATTTAATGTTAATCGAAGCGCGGCTTCGCCACGAGTTCGCGCAATTGTTCTGATTGCGATTGGCGTCGCCATTGGCCTCGCTCTCGGGCACTACGGATTTTTTTTGCCGCTGCGGCGCTAAGGCTCAAGAACTACGTCGCGCTTGGCAAATCTTCGATCGCGCCGAACGACTTAGACGGGTTTTCGAACATTTCGACAATCGTCCTCGCGAGCATGCTTGCGTGATATCCGTCGATAAAACGATGATCGAACGTCGCGTTTAGGCGCATCACGCGTCCGACGACAATTTTGCCGTCTTCGACCACCGGGGCTTCACGAATCGCGCCAGGCGCTACGAGGATCGGCACCCGCGAATACGGGACGAGTGGAACAAACCCGATATCGAGCCCAAGCGATCCGATATTTGTAATCGTGAGCCCGCCAAACGGGTCGCGCGGAAGGCCAAACCGCTGAAGATTGATATTCAGCGCATACATCACCACCGACAGCGCCTTCAGAAAAACGTTCAGCAGCAGGTAGGGGATCCACTGCGCCGTTTTTTTCCCCCGCTCGAGGTCGAGATCGCGCCGTTCGCGAACGCGCGCGACCTGTTCTTCGATGATCGTTGAAAGCTCAAAAAGTGAGCGCTTGTCTGCGTCGTTCACTTTGCAAGTTGTAAGATCGACTTTACCAAGTTCGTCGTCGGGCTGAACCACAAGAATTGACAAATCGACCGTATTTCGCAGATAAATCCGATTAAAACGCAGAATTGCATTCGCCTCGGGGCATCGCCTTAACGCCTCTGCGCACGCTTTTGCGACGAGGTGCGTCACAGTGACGCGGCGCCCCGTCTTCGCGCGAAACGCTTCCATATAGGCAATCGATTTATCCATCCGCACTTCGAGTGAGCCATAGACAGACGGATCGTAGGCGGTTTGCCACGTCCCGATAGCCAACCGGCGGAATGAAGAGAGCTCTTTTAACGGGCGAAGATCGACGTTCGGCATCGTCTCCTACTTATTGCCCACGCAAAGTGAGGCGGCCACCAAATCAACTGGGAGTTTGGCCGATTGATCGCAATCTGCGCAAGTTTTGAGTGTACGTTCAACTCTATGGGTGATTCGGGGGACGACAAGAAAGCAGGTCGCCCAGATTTGCATACAATCAAGATTGCACTTGATGCCCTCCTCCCCGAAAACCGTGCGGAGGAGGGTGCGCGCACCGCCGCCATGACGGCCATCGCAGGGGCTGCCTCCGGAAAAGTCTTTTTTCTCGACCGTCCTGACAGCGTCATCGGCCGCGCCGACGATGCCCAAATCAAATTGCTTGACGAGGGGATCTCGCGGACACACGCGCGAATTCAGCGCACGGGTGATGAATATACCGTCATCGACCTTCAGTCGACGAACGGCACGTTCGTAAACGGCGCACGAATTTCAGCCCCCACGGTGCTCCACGAGGGCGACTGCATCAACCTCGGCGCACGGGCCGTCTTGCAATTTGAGCTGAGAAGCAAGCTCGAAGAGTCGTTTCAGCAGCGCCTTTACGAGCTCGCAACGCGCGACGGGCTCACTGGCGCTCTCAACCGACGCTCATTTGACGAGCGATTTATCGCCGAGTGGGCCTGGTCCTCGCGGCACAGCCAACCGTGCATTTTTTGCATGTTTGATATCGATTTGTTCAAAAACGTCAACGACGAGCATGGGCATCAAGCAGGCGATTACGTACTAAGCGAAGTATCTCTAGTGACGCAGGAGCTCTTGCGAAAAGAAGATATCTTCGCGCGATACGGCGGGGAGGAATTTGTCGTGCTAACCCGCGCAACATCGGCCGCCGATGGCGAATCGTTGGCCGAGCGGATACGCAGCGGGATCGAGCAACATGTGTTTATCTACAACGGTGTACAAATTAAGGTCACGGCGTCGTTCGGCGTCGCCATTTCGATCGACCCGGTTATCGCCTCCCCTTCTCAACTTGTCGCTCATGCCGATGCTGCCCTCTATCGTGCCAAACGCGAAGGGCGCAATCGGGTTGTGATCGCGACGTAGTCCCAATGACCGACCTTCGAATTGTCACTTACAACGTTCGCTATTTTGGGCACTCGACGCGAGGCATCGCGAGTACCAAACGGGCGATGCACCGCATTGCCGAAGCGCTTGGCGCGCTCGATCCGCTCCCCCAAATTATCTGCCTTCAAGAGGTCGAAGCGCAGTCGCTCCGGTCGACGCTCGCGCATCCGCTCGCGCACAACAAACAAACGCAGCTCTCTCGTTTTACCGACGTGTTCAGCGAAGTGCTCCAGTCGCGCCATCAGCACGCGGCTTACGAGACCTATTATTTTCCGGCGCATTCGTACCGAATCTCATCGAAAACCAATTTTTACACGACCGGCCTGGCGATTTTGGCCGACGCGAACCTGCGCATCGATCACCACAACGCGACCGCGCCGATCGACATCACGTGTCGCCATCTTCATCCGATCAAAAGCCTCAAGCAGACGCGTATTTGCGCGCACCTTCGCTTTCGAACAGAGCGCGATGAGACGATCGATATTTTTAACACGCATTTGAGCCTCCCCTCGAGTTTGACGCGCGCATTTTGGACGCGATCGCTTCGGCTCGGAAACGGGCAGAATCAGCTTCAAGAGGCTCGCAACTTGATCAGCTTTGTCAACGCGGAGCGCAAATCGGATCGCTTTGTCGTCGTCGGAGACTTCAATTCGCGCCCCGGTTCGAGCGTCTACGCGCATTTGATCGACCAAGGGCGCTTTGTCGACGGATTTTCTTCATTTCACCATTTTGACGATGAGAGCAGCGACCGTTGGCCGACGGCAGGCTTTATGCACTTGCGCATGCGCCTCGATCACATATTTTCCGGCCAAGACATTGAATGGATTGACTTCAAAGATACGCGGCCGTTCGACGACCGCACTTCGCCTTTTTTTGGGCTCTCCGACCATTCGCCCATCATCGGCACGTTCCGAATGGCGTAGCGTTCTGTCCCGTCGCCTCCTACAAATCGCGCTTTTTGTCGCACTGATCCTCGTTTGCGGCCGCTCCGCCCAAGCCGAAACGCCCCTCGGAAGTCTGGCGCGCGCACTCGGTGCCATTTCCGACGGCGATCGCTGCACCCAAAGCCGCGCTCACTTGGCGGCACGCACGATTGACGATTGGCGCGTGCGCCCCGGCGCCGATACCTTCGCCCCCGAGTGGCTGTGCCACGCCCTCAACGACAACATCACGCGCGACAGCATGCGCGAATGCTCCGCGCGGCCAATCGATGTTTTCAGACAACCGGTCGCACGACCGCGCCGAATCGTCGGCGAAATGGCCTATTTGGGAGTCGACCCTCGCGAGTACTCTTACGATATTTCCCCTGCAACAGGCGCCGGGGCTCTCGTCGAAGTTCGCATTATGTTTCTCGGCCCGCTCGCTCGCGACAAAGCGATTGTCGCTCGCATCCAACAAAAACTCGACCGCGCCGCCGCGTTTTGGCGACACTTTAGCCCCGACCAGCAAATCGAATTTCGGTTCATCGCCGTCACAAATGACCACGATCACCCCCACTTTGATGTCACTCTGGTCGAAGGCAGCCCCAGAACGCCATTCGACACCACCTGGGGCATCGAATGGACGTGGCACCTCATCGCCCACGAAGTCGGCCACATGTTAGGACTCGACGACGAATACGAACAGCTACGAAAAACTTTCGGTCATATCGTAGGTGCGGAATCGGAATGGGTCACATCTCCAACACTAAAAATGCGCTATTTTCGCTGCAATTTGCACAGCTTGATGTGCGACAGCAAAGGCGAAAGCAGCACCCCGCAGCGCTACCACTACTATCTTATTTTGCGTCGCCGCTTCTGCCGTGCAACACCGACCGGCTCCTTCCCTTTCTAACTTTTCTACGCAGCTTTTAGAAATGACGCCGAGCAATCCCAGGCGCACCGCGCAAACACTCTCGCGGTGGCTTCTTGTGGTGGCCGCCAGCGGAGCGCCACGGTTGGCGCGCGCTGAAGGCCCGAGCACCGAAATGCTCCAGTCGCAGTACTCCGCATACGAGCGCGCAACGATTCACGAAGTTCTGAAAACGTTTGATACAACGTGGGACTCAAACGCCGAGGGGGAGACAATCGGCGAAATTTACGTTGTCCCGCTCGAGGTGTTCGAAGACCGCGACCCGCTGCTCAAGTTCGCAAACATGTTTCATATACGAACGCGACCGTATGTGATTCGCCGCGAAGTTCTTGTCTCGCCAGGCGGCAAATATTCGCAAAAACTTGTCGATGAAACGGCGATTAATTTGCGCTTATTGCCGCAATTTTCGCTCGTTTTGTGCATCCCAGCCAAAAGCAAAACGCGCGGCAAAGTCGATTTGATCGTCGTCGCAAAAGATGTGTGGAGCCTGCGCCCAAGTTGGAACGCCGCGTTCGGGTCGGGCGGTCTTGAATCGCTCACGCTCCAACCGACCGAGACAAATTTTTTGGGGACGCACCAGGCAATCACAGCGCGATACCAATGGCAGCCAAATTCGCATCTGTTCGGCGCGCGATATGTGATGCCGCGTGTTGCCAACTCACGAATCTTGGCGGTGGCCGAAAGCGCGATGACGGTCAATCGGCGCACCGGCAAACCCGAAGGGTCGCTGGGGGCATTCAGTTTAAACCAGCCGCTCTTCTCGTCGACCACCAAGTGGGCTTGGAAGACGTCGATCTCGTGGCAAAATATTGTCTACCGTCGCTACGTAGGCGCGCACCTTGCGGCGTTCGAATCAAAAGCTGCAGACGCGTCGGTCCCCTATGAGTACCGAAGCATTCAGACGACGCCGACCATCTCGGCGACAAGATCGTTTGGCTCGTCTTTTAAGCACGACTTGACCTGGGGGTATATCTACGACCGCCGCGTCTATCGCACGATCGATACCGGAAATCTAAACTACCTCGCCCTCGCCCAGTTTGCTCACACCGCGCTTCCGACCACCGACACGCGGTCGGCGCCGTATGTTCAAGTGCGTTCGTACCGCAGCGAATTTGCGCATCTTCTCGATTTCGAAACGCTCGGCCTTCAAGAAGATTACCGTTTAGGTCACGACGTGTTTGTCATGCTGACGCCTGTGTCGCGCGCGCTCGGTTCGACACGCGATTTCTTGTCGGTTTATGCCGGCGCTCAGTACACGATGGCGCTCGCCGATGGGTTCACGCGAGTGGGGATCGAGTCGCAGACAGACCTTCAGAGCGATCGCATTCCGACAGCCTATTTTTCGGCAAATGCTCGGCTCGTTACGCCGCGCTTTCGCCTCGGCCGGCTTATCGTCGACGCAGAGCTGATGTACCGCTACCGAAACTATTACAATCAGAACAGTTCGCTCGGAGGCGACGGGCGCCTTCGCGGCTACCCGAGCAACTATCTTATTGGGCCCGATTTAATCGCTTACAACTTTGAATACCGCACGCAACCGATCGAAATATTTACAATGCAAATCGGCGGCGCGCTGTTTTACGACGTGGGCGATGCGTTCAACGGGTTTGACAATCTTCGAGTGCGCCAATCGGTAGGTTTCGGCGCGCGAGTCCTGTTTCCGCAATTTGATCGCGTAGTTCTTCGCGGCGATTTCGGCTTTCCGGTCGGGAGCGCGACCCATCTGCCGCCAGCGTTCTACTTTTCATTCGGCCAAGCGTTCCCCGTCTCAACAATTGCGCCAACGCTTTAGTTACAATAGACCGGCGGTGACTAACCCGAGCGCCCAGAGTGGCCCGCACGCGTCGCTTACGTCTTTCATCAGACTTACGGCTTTCCACGATGCCTGATCTTTTACGTCGACGTCGTGAACAACTTTGAGCAGATCGCGAACCGGTACGTCGCACACTCCGCTATCGATCCAGCACGGCGTATGCTGCGCGTAGGCGGTGTCTTTAATCTCTTTGCACGATGTCGCGACGGTCGCGGTAGCGCGGAGTTCGGTCTGGAGGCAGATCAGCGTTGAATCGAGCCACGCCTGCGTGACAGAGCTGACGCGTGCGCGCGTGCGCTTCATAAAGCGGCCGGAATATTTTTCTCCGTATCCGAGCAAGTAGCCGTCGGCCCCGCACCCGCGGCCATGATTTGCCCACTGTTCGGCGCACGAATAAAATTCTGATGCGTGCGCTTGAACCGACGTTAGCTCGGCAATCGTGCAATCGCGAATCGGATCGTTCAACACGATTTGCTCTTTGGCCGTCGCCGTTGTTCCATCGGCGCAGGGCTGTTCAATCGCAAATTCAAGCTGAATCGCCCCATCGGCGGAGCGACTCTCTTGCACTCGAAGCGCGGTCAAGTGACGTGTCGCCCCCGATGGGACCGTCTCCTTCTCTCTAGCTTCATCGTTCATCGCCGCCGCGATCGTCATCGGCGAGAGCGCCTCGCTACGCGCATCCCATGTCAGCTCGATTCGGCCTAAATCGGCCCCTTCGCGCACATACGATGCTTTTAAATTTTGCGGCGCGGAGCAGGAGCCAAGCGCGTCGTGCTTCGAAACGGCCGACATTTCGTGCGTGCTGCCGCAGCCGAGAATACCGAAGGCGCTAGCAACCGCGAACGACAACCCGACAATCGCGCGCGCACAAAAAACAGTCATAATTTGCTCCCTTTTTTGAATCTCGAGGGTGTAGTCATCAATTTGCTACGCGCAAACCAATTGAGCCCCACATGAACCGTGTCATCTTCGGCAACAATCTCGACCACCTCCCGCTTATTGAGAGCGAGTCAGTCGACCTGATTTATATCGACCCGCCATTCAACACCGGCAAAAAGCAAACGCGCGCGTTCACGCGATCGGCGCGCGACGAAGAAGGCGGAGACCGAATAGGCTTTAAAGGGCGCCGATATTCGACGTCGACAACCGTATCGCGCGCGTACGCTGACCGCTTCGACGACTACCTAGGCTTTCTCGAACTGCGGTTGGTTGAGGCTCATCGCGTATTAAAAAAAACAGGGACACTCTATTTTCATATCGATTATCGCGAAGTGCATTATTGCAAAATTCTTCTCGACTCGATTTTCGGGCGCGACAACTTTATCAACGAGATCATCTGGGCGTACGACTACGGCGCGCGCGCAACAAAGCGGTGGCCGGCAAAGCACGACAACATTCTAATGTTTGCAAAATGCGCCGATTCGTTCCGCTTCAACACCGACGAAATTGACCGCATCCCGTACATGGCCCCCGGCCTCGTCGGCCCCGAAAAAGCGGCCCGCGGAAAGCTCCCAACCGATACGTGGTGGCACACGATCGTGAGCCCGACCGGCAAAGAAAAGCTCGGCTACCCAACCCAAAAGCCGCTCGGGATCCTGTCGCGAATTGTCTGCGCGTCATCGCCACCCGGCGGCCTCGTTCTCGATTTTTTTGCCGGAAGCGGCACAACCGGCGAAGCCGCGCTAAAACACGGAAGGCGATTTTTGCTGATCGACGAACACGCCGAAGCGATCGGCGTCATGAAGCGCAGGTTTGCCGGCAATCCGAACGTATCGTTCGAGCAGTGCGAGAGCATCGCTCCTGCAGAAAGCTTACGCGAGAATTTCGCAGCTCGATGACCCTTCAACAGGGCCGACAGCGTGAGACAGCGCCATCACCAAGACAAGCACCGCGCGGTAGATCAGATGCACGTCGTCGACATCGACTTCGTATTCATCCCCTTCGGGAGCGGTCGCCTGCGTCACATCAAGTGCCAGCTCTATATGTTGATTGATAAATTTTAAAATCGCCGGCTGCTCGATTGCCACCACATCATCGATATCGATCGGCTCGCGCGCATCGCTGGCGCGCAGCTCTTCTTCGAGCGCCATCGAGTCGAGCGTCGCCCGAACGGCATCGGAACTGACGATTCCGAGGCGCGGCCCCATTGCCCGTTCAAACGCAAGCCAGATCGAAATCGTCAAGAAATAGCCTAGTGCCAGAGCCGTTTCGTCGAGCGGTTGCGAAAAAACGCGCGACATCTCATTGGCCAGAAATGGCTGCGTCGCCTCGAAGCGTTCGAACGCTCGGTCGAGCTCGTCGCGCGCGATCGTACCGTCGACCGCCAGTTCAAGCTCAACTTGCTCGAGCGCGAAGGGATCGACGACCGCGTACGCCGGAACCGGCCGAATCGCTGCGCCTCGGGACCACACAGAACAAGCCTAAATGCAAAGCGCGGAAACACCAGTTGAAGCGAACATCGAAGCGCAAAGTGCTATGTTACCACCCGACATGAACGCCTGGCGGCTCTAAGCCGCTTGGGCTACTCTCCGACGCCGCATGTCCGAATTTGCATCAGAATCGGCGCGTCTTAAGCGCACCCCTCTTCACGATGAGCATGTGCTACTTGGTGCGCGCATCGTCCCGTTCGCCGGTTGGGAGATGCCGCTCCAATACACCGGCATCGTCGCTGAGCATCAGGCGGTTCGCTCTGCGGCGGGGCTGTTTGATGTCTCGCACATGGGCGAGCTCGAGCTGTCGGGCGAGTTCGCCGGCCACGTCGTCAATTATCTCGTGACGAACGACACGTCCCGATTGACCGATGGCCAGGCGATGTACACATGCGCCTGCAATGCGGATGGCTTCATTCTAGACGACCTCATCGTCTACCGCGCCGCACGGGATCGCTACATCATCGTCTGCAACGCATCGAATCGCGAGAAAATCGCGGCAGTATTTGCCAAAGCGGCCGACCATCATTGCACGTTCCGTGACATCACCGAGCAAACGGCGCTCATCGCACTTCAAGGTCCGCGCGCATTCGATGTCCTTGCAAAAGCGGGCGCCGATGCAGCGCGCTTGTCGGAGCTAAAGCCGTTTCATTTTCGCGACGTCATCATCGCGAATGTCGCATGCACCGCCGCCCGCACCGGCTACACCGGCGAAGATGGCGTCGAGATTTTCTGCGCATGGAGCGAGGCCGCAGCGCTCTGGCGCACTCTTCTAACACTCGGTGAACCGCTAGGCCTCAAGCCGGCCGGCCTAGGCGCACGCGATACGCTTCGCCTCGAAGCGCGCCTGTCGCTCTACGGCAACGACATCGACGAGACGATCAACCCGATCGAAGCGGGGCTAGGCTGGGTCGTAAAGTTCGACAAAGGCGATTTTATTGGGCGGCAAGCTCTCGAAGCGGCAGCCGAACGCGCCCGAGCCAAGGAAGTCAGGCAGATGACCGGATTCGAAATGGCCGGCCGGGGGATCGCGAGGCACGGCTACCCGCTATGCGACTTGCAAGGTAACGCAATCGGCGTATGCACAAGCGGCGGCCCGTCGCCCACGCTCGGCAAGAGCATCGGCCTAGGCTTTCTACCAGCCGACATGACAGCCGTCGGCACAAAGTTTCAAGTTGATTGCCGTGGCAAAAAAGTCGACGCCGTGGTCGTCAAAACGCCATTCTATCGAAGAAAAAAAGGGTAGCAGATGAGCAAACCGGAAGTTCGACAGGGGCTGAGATACACCAAAGATCACGAGTGGGCGAAGCTCCAAAACGGTGAAGTCCTCATCGGAATTTCAAGCTTCGCCGTGTCGCAATTGGGCGATATCACCCTGGTGAATATCGATGTAGACCCAGGTGACCAAATCATCGCCGGAAAGTCGTTCGGGACGATCGAAAGCGTAAAGACGCTGAGCGATCTCTTTGGCCCGGTCGATGGATCCGTCGTTCGCGTCAACGTCGATCTCGAAGAGCGCCCCGAGCTAATCAACGAAGATTGCTACGCAGGGTGGATGATTTCGATCACGCCGATGCGCCCAGAAGCACTTGATGAGCTCATGGATGCGGCCGCATACACCGCATATCTTGAAAGCTCGGCCCACTAAATCACGATGCGCTACCTCCCCCACACGGCGACTGAAGTCGCGTCGATGCTCAAAACGATCGGCGTGCCAACAATCGACGCCCTGTTCGATGCGATCCCAAAATCGGTGCGCCTTGGTCGCCCACTAGAGCTCCCGAACGGGATCGACGAAATCACGCTGATGCGTGAACTCGACGATCTCGCGCAGCGCAATCGCGCAAGCTCGATGCTCTCGTTTCTCGGCGGGGGGATCTACGATCATCACATCCCCCCAGCGGCCGACCAGCTTCTTTTGCGCGGTGAATTCTACACCGCATACACGCCATATCAGGCCGAGGTCGCCCAGGGGACATTGCAGGCCGTCTTCGAGTACCAAACAATCGTCGCCGAGCTCTTCGGCATGCCGGCTGCTAACGCATCGATGTACGACGGCGCAACAGCCGCAGTCGAGGCGGTTCTCATGGCGCGCCGCCTTACAAAGCGTAACGGCGTTGCCGTCAGCGCCGGCGTGCACCCAGAGACGATCGCAACGCTCAAAACTTACGTTCGAAGCCTCCCCGGCGGAGTCGAGGCGATCGAGACAGCGCCACTCGGCCATGACGGCTGCTTAGATAGCGCGTGGTCGCCAAAAAACTGGAGCGACATCGCGTGCGTGGTGGTCGGCTATCCCAACGTTTTCGGCTGCATCGGCGATCTTACGCCGATCGTGCGGGCCGCGCATGAACACGGAGCGCTCGTCGTCACCGTCTGCGCCGACCCATACGCGATGGCGCTGCTCAAGCCGCCTGGTGAGCTCGATGTCGACATCGCCGTCGGCGAAGGGCAGCCGCTAGGCGTTTCAATGCAGTACGGCGGCCCTGGCTGCGGCCTTTTCGCATGCCGTGATAGCCGCGCATTTTTGCAGAACATCCCCGGGCGAATCGTCGGCGAAACGGTCGATGCCGACGGCCAGCGCGGCTACGTGCTCACGCTTTCAACGCGAGAGCAGCACATTCGGCGGGAGCGAGCAACGAGCAACATCTGCACGAACCACTCGCTGTGCGCCCTCGCCATCGCCATCCGAATGTCGATGCTAGGAAAGCGCGGCTTCGTCGAAGTAGCCGAGCAGTGCCTCGCAAAAACCGAATATCTAAAACGCGAACTCGTGAAAACCGGCGCATGGGAGCTCCCCTACAGCGCGCCGACATTCAACGAATTTGTCATCAAGTCCAAGCGAGGCCCGGTGGCACCGACGCTAAAAAACCTCGAAAACGAGGGCATTTTAGCCGGTATTCCGCTGTCGCGCTGGTTTCCAAACCGCGACCGCGAGCTATTGATTGCCGTAACCGAGCGTCACACGCGAGCCGATTTAGACAAACTCGTCGCGCAGCTCTCGTAGGCGCGGACTACTGAAAGTCGGTGGGACTCAACATGAGCTCTTCCAATTCAACGGGCAAGCCTGAGATGCCGAACCGTTCAATCGCGTCATCGTCTAGAACGACACTCCCTAGAACATCAGGATCTAAACCAACGGCTGGCACAATCGGCGAAGCGCCTAGATCGTCAAATAGACCATCCCTCAATCCTTCCAGAGCCGCTCGGTAGGCCTCCGCAAGCTCTGGATCTTCTTCGTACTCTCTAGGAGGCGTCAAGAGACGATCGGCGTCGATGGGCCCCGGCGGTAAGTCTGGGCTCGGGCTAACTTCGTCGAACATAGCCGCCTCATCGCCAGCACTCGGCGGTTCGATGCCGAGAAGAGCGCTAGCTTTTTTTAGAAGCCGAACGTCGGTATTACGAATCTCTCTCAGCACTTTCGCCGCCGCAGATCGTTGGCCATGACGAACGGGACCAAGCGCGTCAGATTGCTCCGACGCATCGCCGCTCGCAACGTCGGCAGCGATGGCGATTGACGTGCAAAAATTGCGGATGTTCTTATGAGCCGAATTGACCGACTCAAGGAGCCTTTCGAATTTGGTGCGGCTCGCTTTCTGTTGTAGGAAGACCTGGCGAATCGCTTGCATCTCGGAGCTTGTGCCCCATGTCGCCTTTACGCGAATCGACATGAGAGCCATTGCATCCCGGCTCGTCCGAAGCGCATCATTGAGCTGCCCGATCAAAAGACGGTTTGCTTCCATCTGGGCGATCGCAACAGGATCGGACGCCGAGTCGACCGCTGAAGATGCCGTAGAGCGGGTATGCCCGCGAACCGCCTGTGCGACGACTCCGGGCTCCTCGCCGCCAAAATCGTCTGCTCCACCGCAGCCGGCAAAGAGCGCAGCGCCTACGCAAAAAGCAGCTGAAACGCCCATCGAATTCGTCAAACGCCCGAATAGAACTTGATTTTTCATAATTGCTCCGTGTCGTCCCGCCCAAGCGCCCCCAGAGCGACAAAATGAATGGGCGTCAGTGTGAGCGATAAGCGCACACGCGCAACAAGTCGTCTCACTGTGAGAACGCGCGTTGAAGCAGCCCTTACGAAAGAGCGCTGATACAGTTGCGCCATGCCAAGCGTTCTCGACCGGACCACTGCCGCGCACATCCTAGCGTGGCCTCTCGCAGCACTTTTTTTATCTGCCTGCGGCACCGATTACCGCGGCTGCCCGCGCGAACTTGATTCCAGTGCGCGCGCCGTTGCGCAATGCTCGACGCTCACGGTCCCGATGAATAGGGTCATCAACAACGGCCAAACGGTGTCGATGCCGGTCATGCGGTTCAGTCCGCCAACACCAAGTTCAAAAACGCCGCTTCTCTTCCTCGAAGGAGGGCCCGGCGCCTCAGTCATAAACAACGCGGCGGCGGGGCCAGAGCTAGCCAAGCGATTTAATCGCGACATCATTTACTTCGAGCAGCGGGGGACACTGGGCGCCTCTCCATCGCTAGAATGCGGCTCGAACGAAGACCCGGGCACGTGCCTCAATCGATTTGCGAACGATGGGATCCAGCTATCGTCCTTTAACACGATCGAAAGCGCCGCCGACGTCGCGCAGCTAAGCACAACGCTCGGTACAAAGTTCATCATCTGGGGTCAATCCTACGGAACGTTGCTGGCGCAGCGGGTCGCGCAGAAACACCCGGATGTCGTTGAAGGTTTGGTACTCGAAGGGTCGGTACCAGCGGGTGGGTTTTCGTGGCTGCTAGAAACCGAACCGGCAAACGTCGTTGTACTAAAACGATTTAGCGCCTGGCTTAAAGCGAAATTCGCGCAGATCAATGCTACGCCGCGCGATATCAATCCCGAACAGGATTTTCCCGCCGCGATTGATGAACTCGCCAAGTATCCGACGCTGACCGGCCTCCCCCAGGGCCTCTCGCCTTCCGGCGCGGAGACTATTCTGCGGTTCATGCGCAATCTCCCAGCGTATGCGCCGACGTTTTCTCTCTGGGCATACAACGTAAATCACAAGGTTGATCGATCAGACACCCAGAGGTTCACCCAGATCGCATTCAGCGCGCTTGCCGCGGCGTTTCAATCCATCGTTTCACTCCCCGACTATTTCGCCGTGAATTGCTCAGATCAGGTCCAATTTTGGACCGATGCTCAACTCGCAGACTGGCGGGCGAAGCTAACGATGCCTACGGAAATCGCGGACAACTCGTTGAAGCAGATGCAGCAGTACGTGGCCGTCTGCAAAGCGATACTCGCGGCAAGTCCAACGGGCTACGCGACGACCGAATTCAGTTCGACGGTTCTGTCAGACGTTAATACACTCTTCCTAATTGGTGACCTCGATACGCAGACGCCGGCGGAGTGGGCACCGACCGCGAATTTTAAAAATGCGCGAGTCGTCCACGGCTCGTGCATCGGACACGGCTTTTTCGAACAAGAGCCAGGCCTCTATGCGGTGATGGGCGCATTTTTGGACAATCCGACTGTGACGCCAAACGACGATGTGGTTACGCAGTTTTGCGCGAAACCGATTACCCAGCCGACGCTAGCCCTCAGAGGGACACCGCTGATGCCCGATGACGATATGGGCCCGCTCTATTAGCAATTAGCGGTTGCCGCTCGAAAAACTTCAGCCAACGTGAGCAACCCCCATCCAGCGGAGGCCGCTTATGTTTCATCGGAATTTACCACTCGCACTATTTTCTCCGCAAAAGCGCCGATCGGCGTCGCTCGCCTTGGTCGCAGCGCTAGCCTCCATTCTGCTCGTCGGCTGCTCGTCGGACGCGTCGTCCGAATCCGAGGCGAACGCTATCGTTGCGCCGGTTCACACAGTGGATGGGAGTGCAATCGAGAGCATCCGCGACAGAGCGAAGAGCGCTGCCAGTCGCGTAATGACCGGCGCGACCCAGTTGATGGAACGGGTACGGCTCTCGACACCGGGCGGACGCGCACGTGCGGCACATGCGGACGCGCAAGCGTTTATCAAGTTTTTCCCGCCGGGCAACGCGCTTCCGCAAGTCCTCGAAAGTGCGATCTACCAGACGTTCGATGCGATGTCCCCTGCCGAACGAGCGCAGCTGCTTTGGGCCACGACGCAATTGCGTTCGAAGCCAGGACGACCGCTTTCAGAACGCAGGGCGCTGGTGGTCCCGGTCATGGAGCAATTTATCGACGGCGCGGTGCTCGCCGCCGTCCCAGGCGAAGTCTATCTCTCGATCCTGCGACGAATTAAGGAGCAGCTTGGTTGCGAACTTAATTCACAATGGATTGAAGACAACCTCGTCGGCACCGATCGCGATACTGACGGAAACTTTGTTTCGAGCGTCGTCTCAACGTACGAGCGCGGATGCGCCGACCGCTCTTTCAACGAGCACCGAGACTACCAGCAATTGGCTGAAACATTGACAGAGCGCACAGATGCCATCGTCGCCGCGACCCGAGCGCTCTTCGATAGCGAGCCTAAGATTGCCGCCAGACCCGATATCCAATCGTGCCTTGGCCTGTCCCGTCCCGACGCAGACTTGACATTAACCCTATTTTGCCCAGTCCACGTGCAGTATCCGGAGCCGGGCGGCGCCGCCCCATTTTCGGTCGCCTATCTTTTCGGGATCGACTTGGGCCGCGGCCCTCACGTCGGCAGAGCCGATTTGGATTTGTCATTTATCGGCCCGGTAACACGCGATCAAGCGGCAACGTTGGCGACCGCGTTCCATTCGGTAAAACAAGAAGCGCGGCGCCCGAGCCAAGAAGAGAGGTTGGACGAGTACAAGAGCGGCGGCGCACAACAACGAGAACGCCTTCACGAAACGTTCCCTCAGTTGAGCGAACCAGAACTCGACAGACTTATCGGCGAGATGATCGCAGCCGCCCAGACAATCGACGTCTACGTCGAAGGATTCGCAGATTAGACTGTAGGTGCACCTGCCGAATTTGAGCGTAAAAAAACGCTTTCGGGCTGCGCGGGCCCACGTGCACCGTACATTACAGAATGCACCTTCACGCCAAGTCGTTCATCGTTCTGCTCGTAGGCGCCTTGGCGTTGTCGGTAACGTCGTGTGAAGACGATCAAGCCCCGTTTGATGTAGCTCCCGACGGCAAGCTTAAAAAGATGCCGCGCCCCGAAGAGAAGAAGGTGCTCTCCCAAGGAGATGCAGGCGGCGAGGCGCCCAAGACCGCAACACGAAAAAAGACGCCGCCCCCACCGCAGCAACATTCCACCGGTCCTCTAAGAATCGCTACGTTCAATATCGAAAACTTCAACGATGCGGCGGCGCGCATAGGCGGCCGCCAAAACGACGGCGCTCGAACCGACGAGCAGCTCGGGCTTCTCGCACAAGCGATCGAAACGACCGAGGCCGACGTAATGGCTGTGCAAGAGATCGTCCCCACGTCAATTAATGACTTTACAAGCCTGATTCACACGCGCGTTTTTAATGGCCGATACACGGTGCTGTTTGGGGACGGCGATGCAAAGTTGAAAGTTCCGCAGGTGATCGGGATTGTCTACGATCCAAATAAGCTAACGCCCATCGGGACACCGAAATACCTCCGCTTCCCAAAAGCACAGGCACTGCATAAGCATCTTGCGGCGGCGTTCGAAACGACCGACAAACGCCTCAAATTTGCGATTCTCGGAGTGCACCTTAAAGCGGGGATCAAACCCGAAGATCAGCAAACACGGCTCCGCCAGTTGGCAGAAATCGCCACCGATTTTATTCCGCGCATGAAGAGCGACTTTCATACGCAGAATATCGTCGTCTTGGGCGACATGAACACCGCCGAATACAACCAGGGCATTGACGGCAAATTGCTCTACGAGCAGCAGTTTGCGCAAATGAAGCTAACCGATCTCTCCAGCGGCCTAACGTGCACGGCGTACTCAGGAGTCTACGGGAAGTACGTCCCATCGTTTTTGGATCACATTCTCGTTAACGACTCGATGCGAAACAGGTTTCAGCACGTCCAAGCAATCGCAGGCGGCAACTGCGAAGCATTCAATTGCGAAGATGTCGAGTTCAGCCGAGAAAACCAGCAAGCTCTAAACCGGTTTAGAACAACATGGGTAGCAGTAAGCGACCACTGCCCCGTAACCGCGACTATGCAGCCATAGGGGCCACTCGTTACCCGAGCAGCGCTTTGAGCGAAGCGACGACTTGCAGCGCTTCTATCGGCGTCATTCGGTCTACGTTGAGCCCTCGGAGCGTTTCGGCCACGCTCGATGCCGCACTGTCGCGCACCGGCGGAACGAAGAGCTCGAGTTGTGGCGCTGGGCGCTTCATGTCGGCGATTCCGCGCCCATTTTCGAGGTCTACGAGCATGACTCGGGCCCTCGCTAGCACCATTTCTGGGAGGCCGGCGAGGCGCGCGCACGCTACGCCGTAACTGCGCGACGCCGCTCCGCGCTGCAGCTTATGCAAAAAAACGATGTCCCCCTCGTGCTCTCGCGCCGATACGCTCCAGTTTTCGCACCCGGTGTGTGTGGCCGAGAGCGCTGTCAGCTCATGGTAGTGCGTCGCGAACATGGCGCGGCAACCGACGGCGTCGTGCAGATGTTCAGCGACAGCCCACGCGATCGCGAGCCCATCGTACGTGCTTGTTCCGCGCCCGATTTCGTCGATCACGACGAGCGAGCGACGCGTCGCGCTTCGCAGCACATGCGCCGTCTCTTTCATCTCGGTCATAAACGTGCTCTCGCCGCGCGCGAGATTGTCGCTCGCCCCGACGCGCGTCAGCACGCGATCGACAACTCCGATGCGCGCACGCCGCGCCGGCACGAACGACCCCATCTGCGCGAGAACAATGGCGAGCGCCGTTTGGCGCATTAATGTCGATTTTCCGGCCATATTTGGCCCTGTGATGAGCCACAACCGCTTGTGCGAACCGTCGCCACGCCCGTGCTTTTCCCCGTCGATCCGCACATCGTTCGGCACAAACCGCCCGCTGCCGAGCGCTCGTTCGACCACCGGATGCCGCCCGTCTTCGATGTCGATCGTCAGCGAATCGTCGACCGTCGGCCTGACCCAATCGTCGCGATGCGCGAGCTGCGCGAGCGCCGCCCAAACGTCCCACTGCGCCAGGCGCGCCGACACCGCCCGGAGCCGCTCTGAAAAGCTCGCAGCGTGATCGATCACCTCCGACAAGAGCAGCGCTTCGCGCGCGGAACATCGGTCTTCGGCGTGCGCCAGTTTGTCGGCGAGCTCGTCGAGCTCATCGCACGTAAACCGCTCCCCTGTCGCAATCGTCTGCTTCCTCCGCCACGACGCAGGCGCTTTGTCGAGATGCGTACGCGTAACCTCTAAATACCAGCCAAAAACACGCGTAAATTTGACTTTGAGGCTTGGTATTTGCGCCTGCTCGCGAAGCCTCGCTTCGAGCTCAACGATGTACCGCTGCCCGTCTTTCGTCATCGCGCGCGACTCATCAAGCTGCGCGTCGAAGCCATCGCGAATCACGTAACCGTCGGACGCTTTCACCGGCGGGTCGTCCGCGATCGACCGCGCGAGCAGCTCATGCAGCTCCGCGCACAAATCGATCCACGGTTCATCGAGAGTCGTAGGGCGGGGGCTTGTCCCCCGCCGAGCCTCACCTAATGCGTCTCGCAGACTCTTGTCCGGCGAACGATCAAGCGTTGCGCAAATGCGTGGCAGCTCACCGAGCGACCCTCGAAGCGAAGTGAGATCGCGAGGGGCCGCGCGCCGCATCGATAGCTTCACCGCGAGACGCTCGATGTCCGATATCCGCGCAAACTGCAAACGAAGCTGCTCGCGCATCGGCGGATCGCTCACAAAACAATCGACCGCATCGAGCCGTCGCCGAATCGCTGCCACATTAGTGAGCGGCGAAAGAAGCTGACGTCGAAGAAGACGCGCCCCGGGCGACGTCACCGTCATGTCGATCGCTTCAAGCAGCGAGCCTATCGTCTCGCCGGTCATCGTTCGAACAAGCTCGAGATGCCGCTGCGCCGAATCGTCGAGCAGAAGGAGATCGCCCAGCGTGTACGTCGACAAACGGGCGACCGGCAACGCGCGCCCCGGCTCGCACGCCATCGCCATCGCGACACATCGCGCCGCCGCACGACGCGCAACCGGCGACCGGCACGACGCGCGCGCCTCCCCCTCGCCAAGCAGCAAATCGAGCGATTTTACCGCCAAATTATCGTCAATAACGCGAGCCGAATCATCGCGAACGACCGCGCCTGGGCGCGCCGACAGCAGCTGCGCCGCGATCTCACTCGCGTCAGGACCGACAAGCACTTCGCGCGGGTCGAGTCGAACAAGTTCTGACAAAGCGGCGACGCCGTCGGCCGCTTCGCACACAACGAGCTCGCCGGTCGACAGATCAAGCGCCCCAATGCCAAACGCCGCGCCATCGCGCTCAATCGCGACAAGAAAATGATTCTGACGCGCGTCGAGCCCTGTCTCGTCAAATACAATCCCCGGCGAAACGACCCGCACAACTTCGCGCGGGACGATCCCCTTCACCGTCGCGGGATCGGCCATCTGCTCGCAAATGGCTACTTTGAACCCTTGCTCAATAAGCCGCTGAATGTACGAACTTGCCGCGTGATGCGGCACGCCGGCCATCGGAATTTCGTCGGCGCCGCCACGATTTCGGCTTGTCAGCGTGAGGTCGAGCGCGCGCGCGGCAACGACCGCGTCGTCGTAAAAAAGCTCGTAAAAATCGCCCATGCGAAAGAACAGCAGCGCATCTCGGTGCGACTCTTTCGCTGTAAGATATTGCCGCATCACCGGCGTCGCAGCCGCTTTGTCGGGGAATGTCGAACTCATTTAAAGCTTAGAAATAGCGCCGAGCGGAGATTTGAACGTTGGCGATATCGAAAAACATCAGCCCCTGAGCCGACCCATCAACAATGGCAATCTGCCCAAACGGCTCGATCGGATGCATCGATTGCGGAAGCACCGATCCCGTTCCACCACCGAGCGAAACCGACAGTGGAACAAACTGCCCACGAGTCGAAAACCTCCAGACAAGGCCGCGCGATGTTGTCGTGACTTGGTCGGCCGCTGGGTCGGCGCCGCGCCACATCACAAATGAAAAGAGCGGATTGCGAAGCGCCAGAATGCTGTCGCGATTCGGCACCGTCGGATTGCTCCCCGCTGCCGGCCGCGGGACTTCAAGCGCGCGCGAATTGAGCAGCACATCGCGCTGCAAGCACGACTGCACGCACTTGTTCGTCGCCGGTTCTGCAACGACATGGTGCAAGAAGCCGATCATCGACCCGACCGCAAGCCATTCGCCCCCCGTCCGCACTCTGAAATTAACCTGTTGGTGGAAACAGCAGCTCATACTACGAAGCGCCGCGCGCGAAATCGTAGTGGGCGCCGTCACAGTGCGACTGCGTGTCGCCGCAGACGACGTCGTCGTGCCGTTCGACGAGAACGCGCCGACGACAAGATGATCGTTGTACGCCTCGAGAATCGGAAAATCGCGAGCAACTGTGTTGTCGATCTCTTCGAGCGGACCGAACGTTGAAACGCAAAACTGTTGCCGCGCCTCCGGTCTCGCGGCGCCGTCAAACGCGCATTCGCCGCCGGCGTTCCACCGTGGGTCGGCCCAATATGGGTCGTCGACGCTGGCAATCGGATCGATAATCTGCACGTAATCGCCAATTTGATCGCTAAGATTCTTACTGAGTGTCGGCAGCGACGCGGCCTTCAGCTGAACGTTCGCCGCGGCGACCCGCGCTTGCCCGAGCTCGCGCCCTTCGATCCCTTGCGCGCAAAAACGACCCGCGCCATTCACCAACTGCAACGTCGCGAAGTCGTCTGATGTCGACACCGCTGTCGGCGCCGTGACTGTTACTGGCATCACCCCCTCGTATTCGACCGTCCAGTCTTGATCGCTATGCACGAGTGGATCTTCGCGCGAAAAGCGAACGCCGGCCGGCGCCTCCGTCGTCGGAAGCCAAGTATTCGCCAATCTACTATCCGTGGGGCGGTCCCGCTTGGCGTAATTTGGCTCCATCGGATTTGCGATGTAAGTCGGGTCGTCAAACGGCGACTCCGGCGGGAGCATTCGCGGATAGCCGACCGACTCGGCGCCACCCGTTGGGAGCGATGCCCCCAAACTGTAGAGCTGCGCGCTGACGATGAACGGCGCGTGCTGCCCGAACCGGGGATCGTTGCGCAACAAGAAGCGCGATCGCGGACGATGCGGCGCACTCACCGGGAAAAACGCTTCGAGCGTAACCGCCGACGAACTCCCCATAGCCTTTTGCACGTATGTATTCGGAGCGTGGTACGGATTAATATCGTTTGACGAAAGAGGATCGGGCTCGGGGAAGTCGAGCGAACCTAACTGCGCTTTTTTTGTCATCGGATCGGGGCGTCGGCACGGCGCATCCCAATCGTCAACATCGACGATCACCAGCGACCCGTTCGTCAGCATGACGGCGGCAAAAACACCTCGCAGGCGTGTCGGAAATTCGGTCTCTGGGGCGCTTTCGTACGCCGTCCCGATCGTCAGATCGGGCGAATTTACGCGATAATAGACGCCGAGATCGCGAATCGGCATCGAGTTAGGATCGCGCGGATCTCCCGCATTTGGATTTGGGTTGCAAATCAGACCGCTCGGCGCCGCCTTGAGCGGCAAGCCGTTCTTCTTGTGAAGCGGAAAATCGTGCCGGAAAAACGAAACATCGACAACGGGGGCGCCAAACGCCAAGCGATCGGCCGGCTGAAACGGATTTAGCTCCGGATGCGGGCGAACAAGCGGCGTGCGACGCGCATCGGCCGGCGACGTGATGTCAAACACCATGATGTTGCCATCGGTGCGATCGACCGCGTACAAAAACTTCGCGTAGTCGTGCGTTGCGGGGCTCACCGCCATCACTCCAATCGAAACGCGACGTGTCGGCTCCCCCAGGCTGGTCGCCACAAAAGGGGCAAGCTCGCGCGGCTCATTGACCACCGACAAATCGAACAGATGGATCACCGGACGCGCGCTATCGGCGACAAAAAGATAATTGCCATCACGCACTGCCGACGATGCTTCTGGATCGTAAAGATCGACCCTTGAAAACTCCGTCGGCGCGTCGGATGGCGCACCGCACGCCTTCGCCTTTTGCGGAAAATCGTCCGCCGACAAACTAACCCCTCCGACGACATATTCGACGCCGTCATTCCAAGCCGGGCCGGCGCTCCACGATTTTGGCATCTGCTTCGACAGAGCGACCGAACCGATGATCGGACACGCCGCGAGCGAGCCGGGCGCAATCGATTCGCCCGGTGCCGACGGTGTACCGGCATCGTCTTCAACGCCGCCATCGCTTTCGACAATGCCCGCGCCGCGCGCAAACGGCCGCGGATCGATCGTCACGACCGCCGACGGCTGCGTCGTCGACCCGGCCAATACCACCGAAATCACATACGACGGATCGGCCCCCACCGGCTGCTCGTGCACCGCGATCGCCACCGGCTCCGACGGAAGCTTACAGACCGGCAAATCGGTCAGACGGAGCGGACGCGCTGTTTTCGGCGGATTTGGCACCATTTGCCGCTGTGTATCGCCGAGAATCCTTCGATTCGGAATCGCGTAGAGAGCCGGCTTGTTCGCTTCACGCGACGCGACAAACGAGAGCTCGGCATCGGACGACACGGCGACGTCGATCGGCAGCGCTCCGACCGGAATAAAATTCACGCCGGGCGTCGTACCGTCTTCGTCGACAACGCCCCCCGCACTCAGATCGACAACGGCAACTTCGCCGCGCATCGTCTGCGTCACCAGCGCGTACATGTGATTCGCGACGAAAGCCGGATCGACGCCCGATGCAACCGGCGCGCACTCTGCGAGCGGAATCGGCTGCGGCGGAATTAGCGGAACGCTCCGCCCCCCGCTCACGTCGTTTACTTTCATGCAGACAACATCGGTGTCGCCCGCGCGCTCAAACGTTCGCACAGGAATTGGAGTCGGCGTCTGCTGACAGCCAGAAACAGCTGCAAGGGCGGCGAAAAAAAGCGGATTTCCGTATCTCATCAAACTTCTCTAGCTTCCTTTGGGCGGGGTCGGCTTGCCTAGCGTGTACACCACCTTCATGAACGTCGATTTGTCGGGGCGCGACGAATCGAGGTCAAGCAGCTGGGCGTACGAATTCGTAAAGCTCGCCACGTATGCAAACCTGTACTTCTTGAGACCGTCGATCGCCGGCTCGTGGGCGGGGACCGCCTCACCCATCGCCACGTCTGTCAAATCGAACGGATCGAATGCGAGCGCAAACGGCCCCGGCGCGACCCGCACGATGCTCTCGAGCGCGTTCGCCTTGGGGTCGTAGACGAAGATTGTCGCCGCATCGAAACAGACGATAAAAAGCCTCAGCGCGTAATTCCCGGCGCCATCGACAATCGGTGCGAGGTAGAGGCGTGACGGACCGTTGGCAAGCGGAATGCTCGCGTGCCACGAGATAGCATCGGGGTCGTATTCACCCGTCCCCGCAACGACGCGCCCGCCCAACTCGCCTACCAGCAGCGATGCGGGCGAACGATTTGCTACGAACAGACGCGCTGGAAGACGCGAGCACGCCTCTTTTTGTTCGCTTGTTGCCGCGGGATCGCGACTGAGACGCTTTTCGCACGCGAGACGTGGCGTCGGATCGATCGCAATGTCGCGCGAATCGGCTCCGCTCACGTTGACCGCAATGCCATACGACGCTTCAAGCACGAGAAGTGGACGCGCGGTGGCAGCGGCCGCTGGGGGGATCGGCTTCGTAAAATCGCCGTCGGTATCGTAGTACCGGAGCCGCGACATAAGCGCGACGCTGCGACTCGTCTCCAAAAATGCAACGCGGCTCGTGTTTGCATCGCACGACGCCGAAGCGGCCCCCGAACAACGACTCATCGTGTCACCGTACGGAATCGCGGCGAGCGCCGTGCCCCCCACGGGAACGCCGGCCAATATATATTTTAGCGACGGATCGACGGGCGCGCTTGATGACAGCCCCGAAGAAAACAGGCTGACTTGATTGCTCGCTTGATGCGTCACGACGACGACAGAGCCGTCTGAGCTCTGCGCCATGGCGAACGGTTCACCTGGCATCGACAAGTTTCGCACGTTGCCCGGCGCGTTTGGATCGGACCCGGCGTAGTGTGTCTTCGCGCAGCGCTCTCCGCTTCGCTCGCCGCACGCGAGCTTAAACGACGGATAGCTGTCGGCGTTGGCGTTTTCATCTGGCGCGACGTTTGGATCATCATCCGGTTTGACGTCGGCCCAGAACAGCGAGGTGTCACCGCGCGTGGGGACGAAGAGCCGCGTGCCATCGTGCGACAGCTGCACCGTCGTTGCGAATGCGCCGATGATCGCCGAATCACGCACGTAAACATCTGAATTGACTGGCGGCGCGCACGTTTCACCGAGCGGCTGCCTATCGCCCGAACCATCGGTCATCAGCGCGGGCGGATTCGACGGGCACGAACCTGCCGGCGCCGCGGGACGCACCGTCGGCAGCGCCGGATCGGCCGGATTCGCGATCGCCAAGACGGCATGCTTGCGTATCAGATGCAGATCGTAACTCTGAATTGTCCCGCCGTTGTACTGGAGGTCGAAGTCAGAATTGACTGCATAGAGCACATTACCGCCTCGAGACACGGCAAGGCCGACGGGGAAATACAGGCTCTTTTCTGGAGGCGAAAGGCCGTCGCCAGTCGAGTAACAGCCTGAAACGGCTGAAAAAAGAGCAACCGAAGCGGAGAGAAAACGTGGGAAAATACAGCGATTCATGCGCGTGCTGGACTGTACCCGTTAGCGACACCGATCGCGCGCCTTAAAGCGACAAAAACCCCATTTCGCTTACTAGCCCCCTATTTTCTTCATGAAACAGTGCGTTACATACACAAATTGATGACGGGGCTACCGGCAGCTGGCGCTCGGTCCGTTTCAGGTCATAGAAATAGTAGGGGGGGCACCGAACGTGCCCCAACGAGACGGTCTCAATACGGCGATTTACTAGGCGGAACTACGGGAGATGAGGTGCTGTGATGATCCCGGCGTTTATCATCGATCAGATTCTGAAGCGCGAAATTGAAGAGCGCGCGCGTCGCGATCGCATGCAGATCGAATTGCCGCTCGAGCGCCGAAGGCCGCGCACCAGCCCTCCGCCAAGCGAAAGCAACGAAGACCCAGACCGACCAGAGCGAGACCGATCAGAGCGCGGCGTTGTTGTGCTTGACTTGGGGTGACGCTTCTCCGCAATCGCAGCCGAGCCACGATTCTCCGCTCGCGGTTACCTCTTTTTTCCAAATTGGCGCGTCGCGCTTAATCGCTTCGATTGCCGCGCGGCAGGCGCGAAAAGCCTCTTCGCGATGCGGCGCGGAGGCTGCAATCACGACCGCCATCTCGCCTACGCTAAGTCGCCCCGTTCGATGCGCCATCGCGATGCGCGCCCCTTGAATGTCGCGCTCGATCCGTTCGCCAATCTTCACCATTTGACCGAGCACCATCGCTGGATACGCCTCGTATTCGAGCGCGATGACGCGATCACCGTTCTCAAGACTGTCGCCGCGAACAGTTCCGATGAATGTCGCCACCGCGCCGACCGTTTGAAATTCGGCACCGCTTACGCAATCGATCATATCGTTCACGTCGAGCCGATCGGCGCTCAATCGGTAGCGCGACTCATTGCGCCGGTACTCGCCGCTCTTCCCCCCGTGCTTATGCTCGACCCGCAAATCGGTCACCGTCATCGCGCGGTCGATCGATTTTGCCATATCGTACACTGTCAGCGCCGCAACCGCCGAAGCCGACATCGCCTCCATCTCGGCCCCCGTCCGCGCCTGGACCACGACGCGCGCTCTCACGCGAAGGCGCCCAGGACCGTCTGGTAGGAGCTCCACGGCGACCGATTCAAGGCCGATTGGATGGCATAGCGGTATCAGCTCGGAAACGCGCTTGGCGGCCATAATACCGGCAATGCGCGCTGAAGCGGCCACGTCCCCTTTTACGACACTGCCGCTCAAAATCGCGCGAAGTGTCTCCTCCTTCATCAGCACACATGCCGACGCGACCGCTTCTCGGCGTGTCACAGCTTTTTCAGACACGTCGACCATGCGAGCCGCCCCGTCGCTATCGAGGTGGGTCAATTGCGCCCCATTTGCCATTTCAGCCTCCTGCTACCGGCGGAAGGAGCGCGACTTCATCGCCCGGAGCGACCGATGCCGATGCGTCGACATACTCCCCATTCACCGCAATTCGGAGCGACTTGCGATATGCCGCCACCGCGGGATACTGCGCGCACACGCGGCTAAGCAGCTCACCGGCGCTGCTCCCGCCATTTACCGTCATCGCTACCCTATCGCTTCCGATCGCTTCACGTAGCGATGCAAAAGCGAGGACTGTCACGCTCTTTTCCATTAAGCCCCATTATACTTGGCCAACACCGTGAACAACACCCGCGCTCTACTTCGCCAATATGGTCTCTCGCCGAAGAAGAGTTTCGGTCAGAATTTTCTCGTGCAAGATCGCGTTGTCGAAGCGATCGCAAAAGCGTGCGTCCCCGACGATGAGCTCGGCAAAGCCGATGTAATCGAGCTCGGCGCGGGACTCGGAGCGCTCACGCAACTGCTCATCGATCGCGCGGCCCACGTGACGGCGGTCGAACGCGATCGCGATCTCGTCCCGATTTTGGAAACGCATTTTGCCGCCGATATCGCCGCAAATCGTCTTCGCGTCCTCGAAGCCGACGCGCAGGCGATCCGCGTCGATGAGCTTCTAAAAACCAGCGACGCACCGCGCGTGCTTTGCGGGAACCTCCCGTACCAAATTACGGGGAGCCTCCTTCAGCGCGCGGTCGAACAAGCGGAGAGCATCGATCGAGCAATCTTTATGGTGCAAAACGAAGTGGCCGATCGCCTCGTCGCCAACCCATCGACGAAAGCTTACGGCGCACTCACCGTGTTCGTAACCGCGGCGTTTCAAGTCGATCGCGTCATGACCGTATCGCGAGGCGCCTTCTTGCCGATGCCAGACGTAACGAGCGCCGTAATCCGCCTAGTGCCCAAAAGGCCACGAGTGACCGAAGAAACAGACCTATTTAGGCAACTAGTAAAAGGCGCGTTCGGCATGCGAAGAAAAACGCTACGCAACGCCTGGAAGAGCATCCAACCAAACAGATGCACCGTCGCCGAAGCATGCGAACAAGCAGGAGTCTCGCTAGACGCAAGAGGCGAAACGCTAAGCGTAGAAGCCTTCGCCAAAGTAGCGAGAGCGCTCGGCGACAATCGCTAGTTGTACCAAATTACCACCAGCTTTTGACGTCTAGCCCGCGAAAATTGCGAAAATCCTTTATGTTGTCTGTCACAAGCGTGAGCCCGCGCGTCGCGGCAATTGCCGCAATTTGCCCATCGGCAAACGGAGCTGGGCGGCCTGCCTTTTCAAGGCGCGCTCGCTCTTCGCCATGCCATTCGGCAGCTAGATTGTCGTAGGGAAGAATATCGATTCGCTCGCGAATCCCCACTAAATATCGAACGAGCGTATCCTTACGGGCGCCAACCACGAGCCGCGCGACGCCAAACTTGAGCTCGTGCCAAACAATCGAGCATGTTGCACATTGCGACTCATGCAAGCGCAACGCCTTCATGAAGCTGATGCTTGGGACCTTTCGCGTCGGTTCCGACAGCGCCGCCGAATCAAGCAAAAATTTCATTCGTCAAACTTGATGTCACGGCCCGGCGAGCGATCGCGTACCGCTGCGAATGTTGACTTAAGAGATGCTGTCTCTTTGGTGAGAGTTTGCCGAAACTGTTCAACAAATTCCCAAAGACTCTCCTTTGGAGGGTTCAACCGATCGTACCGTTCTTTTGACATCACAACAACGACCACCTTCCCTCGCCTTGAGATCTCAACTGGCGCCACCTCCGCCTCATGAACGAGCTCCGGAAGGCTATTTTTTGCCTCCGCTACACTATAAGACCTCATAGCCATCATGATAGCTATCTGTTGGGTCGATGACAAGGACCTTCGCGGTTACATCAGCGACTTGAGCGCCCCCTGGGCGGCCCTGCGATCGGGCGCGTTGATCGGCGCAATCTCCAAGTACCGCTTGTAGTAATTCACAGCTTCGCGCCCTTGCCCAACACGGCGGAGCGCCTCCGCTGCGAAAAATTCAGCTTGCGGCAGCCACCCCGGTCGAAGCGATAACTTCTCCCCCGCATCGACCGCGAACGCGAGACTCTTCGCCGCCGGTACAACCTCGCCGCGATCGAGGAGCAGTTTGCCGTAACGGTATTGCCACATCGGCTGCTTGCCATCGGACGCGATAGCCGTCGCCCATTCGCTCATCGCTTGCGGCAATTTGTTTTTTGCCTCCCAAAGCTCCGCCATCGACGCATGAATCGCCGGCTCGCCTGGCAAGAGCTGCAGCGCGCGCGTCAGATCGATGAGTGCGTTGTCGAGCGCCCCTTCTTTCGTCGCAAGCGCGCCGCGCACCCAGTACGCGTCGCCCATCGTTTGGTCGAGCGCGATCGCTTTTTCAACTTCGACGCGCGCGAGTCCGAGCTGCGCAGGGCTCGATTCGTTCGCGGCGCGGGCGAGCGCCAAGTGGTACTCCGCCTGATTCCCCTCAAGCTCCACCGCGCGCTGCAGATAGCGCATCGCTTCGGGTGCCCCTTTTGCAAACAGCGCCCGCCCCACGAAATGCTGCACTTCTGCGCTGCTAGGCCGTTTCGCCAACACACCTTTTAGCGCCTCGAGCGCCTCTTCCGGGCGGTCGATCGCGATGTACGCGGCGCCGATACGCAGCTGAAGGTCGAGATCATCCGGCGCTTTTGCGAGCGCCGCTTTAAACTCGGCTAGGGCCTTGTTCGCGTCGCCCGCCTGCTCGAAAAGCACTCCCCGTTCAAGCGCGATCCCCGGATACTTTGGGTCGATCGCGATGATGCGGTCGAGTTGAGCCGCCGCATTTTCAAACTGTCGAATCGATCGCAACAAGACCGCCATCCGGAAACGAATCGACAAATCACGCGGATTCAGTTCAAGCGCATGGCGAAAATAGCTGAGCGCACCGTCGAAATTCCCCTCCGCTGCCGCAATCTCACCGAGAGCTCGCTCGAGCGATGCAGACGGCGCCAAACGCTTGCCTGCAGCGGCAATTTTCGCGCGCGCGTCGTCAGTTCGCCCGTCGCTCAGAAGGAGCAGCGCCAGGCGCATGTACGGCAGACTTGCTTCAGGATCGCTCGACTCCGCAACTTCGATCGCCGCGAGATACTCTTTCTCGGCCGCCGCTTTGTCACCGAGAGCCTCGTTGGCTTGCGCCAACCAGTACAAAATCCACATATTTTTAGGCAATCGCGAACGCGCAGCAACAAGCGATGCTTTTGCCTGCTCAAGCTGCCCAAGCGCGAGTCGCGCTTTCGCGGCGCCGGTCACCGAGTCGACGTCATACGGGTCGGTCTTTTCGGCAACCGCAAAACGGTTTAGCGCCTCGGTAAATCGCCCTTCACGAAAAAACACTTCGCCTTGCCCAACAAGCGCGCCGACGCTGCGTGGCGACAATTCGGCAGCTTTGTCAAACGCCGCGCGCGCCTCCGACGTCACGCCGCGTTCGAGCTCCGCCATGCCGACGAGCGCGTAACCTTCCGCTTGCTCGGAGGGGGCCGCACGCGCACCGCCCACACCAGCCAAGATTCGTTGCACGGCGGCAATCACCGCATCGGCGTTCCCCGATCGACGGTACTCACTCGCCGCTTGAAGCAGCAGCGCCCCTGCGTGACTTGGGTTGATCGCGAGCGTCGCGACAATCGCACGTTCCGCCGCCATCCCATCTTCAAGATTCGTAAGTGCGCGCGCGATACCAAAGTGCCCCGCCGCGGTGTCGGCGCTCGCGAGCGCCGTGGTGAACGCGCGCGAAGCGCCGGCAGGATCGTCCTCCGTGAGCGACATTTCACCGTGCAAAATAGCGACTGCGGAAGACATCGGATCGCCCGGTTCGAGCGCGATCATATCAAGCGCTTTGCGCGCGCTGGCGCTGTCTCCGCGCGC
Organism: Nannocystis exedens; assembly: GCA_945861885.1. Classification (GTDB taxonomy): domain Bacteria; phylum Myxococcota_A; class Polyangia; order Polyangiales; family Polyangiaceae; genus CAMAVR01. The sequence continues at coordinate 109,859 of CAMAVR010000004.1, forward strand.
CGCGATATCGGCAACTCTGGCGATCGCAAAGTATTTATCTTCCGCGCTTTCGGGGAGACCGCGCAGCCAACGTGTCGCCGCGGGCAGCTCGTTTTGCACGACGTTAAACCTCAACGCCAAAATCGTATCGAAAATCGCGGCGCGCGTCGCCAAACCAACCGCTCGCGGCATCTCGCTTCCGAGCTCTTTTAGTCGCGCCGACGTCTCGGTCGCCACCTCGTACGAATCGACCCGAAGCGCGGCATCGATCCACTCCTGAGCATCGCGCCCCGCCGATGCGTACCGACCTCTAAACATCGCATCGTTGATCGCGAGGTATCCGAATGCGCCCCACGATGTCCATTGCATCGCGACTCCACCTGACACCAGGGCAATCGCGAACCCGGCGCACAACATCGCGATTAAAAAGCGCTTTTTTTTCGGCTTTTTTGCAGTCTCGTCGTCGTTCGCCGAGGGGGGCGAAGACCGCGGAATCGATATCTTCGGACCAGGGTGGGTTGGCGGATCGAAATGCGGAACCTCGTGCGCCGGTTCGGGCGCCACCGGCTTCGCGCGGTGCGATTTTGGCGGTTCGCGCGCCGGAATCGCCACGTCGATTTTCGCGCCCAGCGTCAGATCAGGTCGGGGGGCGGGCGTGTCGACTTTCGGTGGCCCCATCGTCACGTCTAGTGGAGGCGTCTCGACTTTCGACCCCATCGTCACATCAAGTGGAGGCGTGGGTACGTCGTTTTTTTTATCCATGGTCACATCCAGCGGAGCGACGCGAGGTGTCCTGGGCCCGACCGGCGCCGCTACCGGTATCGGCCTTGATGGCGTCGGGATGCCATCGTCGACAAAATGCGAAGGGGGGATGAGCGCCGATGGCGGAATCGATGCCGACGCGGCCGGAATTGTCGCGGACGGCAACGTATGGGCCTCGGGAGGGCCGATAAAAAACATATGGTTGCACTTCGGGCAGCGCATCTTCACGCCGGCCGCAGGGATGCGACTCTCGTCGACCTTGAATTTGGCCTTACAAGAATCGCAGTGAACCCGAACCATCGTCTCCCCTTTCCTTCTTTAGGACGCCGCAACTCTCCGAGACGTCGCTCGTCCAGGTACGGCCGGTAGGGGAGGCGGGTTAACACTTAAAGAACTGCGCACCCGTCTTAAACCCGGCACGTACGGAAAAAACATGCATGTGTGGAAAATGACCGCGCACGCGAACGAGGCGCCTCTACGCGCGCGGAGAAGCGTGTTGTCGCACAACGTGTTACGACTTCCTGGTGTCTCTTGGCCCCGATATTTCGGTTGTTGGTGCGCGCCAGCACAATCTCAAAAACGTTTCGGTCACGCTTCCGCGAGGGAAGCTGATCGTTTTTACCGGCCCGAGCGGTTCCGGAAAAACGTCGCTCGCGTTCGATACCATCTATGCCGAGGGGGAGCGGCGCTACGTCGAATCGCTCAGCGCCTACGCGCGCCAATTTCTCGAGCAGCTCTCAAAGCCCGACGTCGACCGAATTGAAGGCCTGTCGCCAGCAATCGCCATCGAACAAAAAACGCTGGGAAAGTCGCCGCGATCAACCGTCGGCACGATCACAGAAATCGCCGATTATTTCCGCCTCCTTTTTGCCCGCATCGGCACGCCGCACTGCCCGACATGCGGAAGGACGATCGAAGCGCAAACAGTGCAGCAGATTGTCGATCGCATCCTCGCGATCGCCGAAGGGTCGAAAGTAACGCTCCTCGCCCCGATCTGCCGCGGCCGCAAAGGTGAGCTTAAGCTCGAGCTCGATCGCCTCCGCCGCGAAGGATTTGTTCGCGTTGTTGTCGACGGGGTCATGCTCGATCTCGGCGACGACATTCACGTCGCACGTACGCGCGCGCACGATCTCGACGTTGTCGTCGACCGCATTGTTATCAAGCCGAACCTCAAATCGCGCGTGACCGATAGCGTCGAATTGGCTTTAAAAACAGGCGATCGCGCAGTTCTCGTGGCTACCGGTGATAGCGCGCCGGTCTGGATGAGCGAGCGTTTCGCCTGCCTTCATTGCCATAGTTCGCTGCCTACCATCGAACCGCGACTCTTTTCGTTCAACAGCCCGCACGGAGCCTGCACCGCATGCGTAGGACTCGGCACAACGTCGGGCGAGAGCGAAGTGGACGACGATAGTGACGATGCGGACGACCGCGAAGTGCCGCGCGAAGTGTGCGCCGCGTGCAATGGAACTCGCCTTTCGCCCGCGGCGCTCGCGGTCAAAATAGGCGACGCGAACATCGCGGGCGTTGCGAACCTTTCGCTCGAAGCGCTCGGCGATTGGGTCACCACGCTTTCAACCAACAGCGCATCGCGAATTCTCGAACCGCGCGAAATAACAATCGCGACGCCGATCCTCGCGGCGATCGGCTCGCGCCTCCGCTTTTTGATCGATGTCGGCCTCGGCTACCTCTCGCTCGATCGCCCCGCACCAACGCTATCGAGCGGCGAAGGGCAGCGCATTCGCCTTGCGACTCAAATCGGCTCGGCGCTCGTCGGCGTGATCTATGTGCTCGATGAGCCATCCGCGGGGCTTCACGCGCGCGACAATGAACGCCTTATTGCTGCGCAAAAGCGCCTTCGCGATCTCGGCAACACCGTGATCGTCGTCGAACACGATCGCGACGTTATTCTCGCGGCCGACTATGTCGTCGACCTCGGCCCGGGCGCCGGCGTTCATGGCGGCGAAATCGTCGCGCAAGGGGCCCCTTCCGCGCTGATAAACGACCCAAAATCGGTCACGGGGCCGTGGCTCGCCCAAACCCGAAAGCTCGCAATTCCCCGCTCGCGCATCAAGCCGGGCGACGCCGCGATTCGGGTGGTTGGCGCGCAGCTGCACAATCTAAAAAATGTCACGGCGTCGATTCCGATAGGGCTCTTCACGTGCGTCACAGGCGTATCGGGGAGCGGAAAATCAAGCCTAATTGTCGACACGCTCCTTCCCGCAGCAAAAGCCTCGCTCGCAGGAACTCTCGACGCCAATCGACGTGAATCGCTCGCGTGCAAATCGATCGACGGGCTCTCGCACATCGACAAAGTTGTCTCGATCGATCAAGCGCCGATCGGCCGCAGTGCGCGCTCAAATCCGGCCACATACACCGGCATTTTTGGCTATTTGCGCGAACTCTACGCCGCGCTCCCAGACGCCCGCGCGCGCGGTTACAAGCCGGGGCGATTTTCATTTAACGTTCGCGGCGGCCGCTGCGAAGCGTGCCAGGGCGACGGGGTCATCCGCGTGGAGATGCACTTTCTCCCCGACATTTTCGTCGCGTGCGACACGTGCGCCGGGAGGCGATACAACCGCGAAACGCTTGAAATTACCTATCGCGGGCTATCGGTGGCCGATGCGCTCGAGCTCACCGTCGAACAGGCAATCGATCACTTTGCCGCGTTCCCGCACATTCGTGAACGCCTCGTGGCACTCTCGCGCGTCGGGCTCGGATACATCGCGATAGGTCAGTCGGCAAACACGCTATCGGGCGGGGAAGCGCAGCGCGTGAAATTAGCGCGCGAACTGGCCAAAAGAGCGACCGGGCGAACGCTCTATCTGTTCGACGAACCGACCACCGGCCTACACTTCAGCGACGTCGAGCAGCTGCTCACCGCGATCGTCGACCTGCGCGATCAAGGAAACACAGTTGTCGTAATCGAACACAACATCGACGTCGTCGCATGCGCCGACTGGGTGATCGACGTAGGCCCCGAAGCGGGCGATCGAGGCGGCGAAGTTGTCGCAGCAGGGGCGCCTGAAGCGGTGGCAGCATGTGAGACGTCGCACACCGGGCGCTATCTAAAACCGCACCTCAGTCGACAATTGCCCACACAATTGAGTAATTTATCGGGCGAATAAGACACTTTCAAAAGCCGTTCATGTACCCTGGCCACGGATCGTCGCGCCCATCCGCGCGCGTGAGAACACTAGGGGGGACTATGCTCGGCTTTCGCTCATTAGGTAGTATTCAATCGAAATGGCTAAGGCGCAGCATCGCGTGCGTGGTGTTCCTGCCGGCACTCGCGATCGGCTGCGGCGGCGGCGGCAGCAAGACCAACAGCGGCACGCCCGATAGCGGCGGGACCGCAGTCGGCATACCCGACGGCGGAGATGCCGCGACTCCAGCGCCGACAAATCAACTGGTCCTTCAATGGCCGGACGGGTATGAGGACGGCAAGCTACCGCTAAAAACGTTCCTCCAGCTTCATACGTACAAGATAACCACCGGGGCCGAGACCGAAAAAATCGCGAACCCTCAGTGCGCATGGACGTCGGGCAATCCTGCGGTGGCAACAGTCGATGAGCACGGCGTCGTAACGGCAGTTGCTAAAGGGACGTCCGAGATTACCGCTACATTGGGTGGTCTGTCGGCCAAAAAAACCGTCACAGTTCTCGAGGACGATCCGGACACCGTTGTTATCAACGCGGATGCTTACGAGCTAGCGGTCGGAATTGAAGCCGAATGTTGGGTGCTCGGCGACTACAAAGGGCGGCGCTATCCGATGCAGGAGCAGACGATAACGGTAAACCCCGCAACCGCGGCAACCGTTTCCCGCGGAAGCATCATGCCGCGCGTACCGGAACCAGTGACATTGACTGCTACGGTGGCAGGCTACGATTCACCGACGCTTGCTCTAACGTTCACCGCCGCGCGTGCAGTCGCGGTGGAGATGAGCGAACGCACTACCGTCGTCGGCGGTAACCTTGGCGATAAAGGTCGCGATCTCGTGTTAGGTGACGGTACCGAGCAGGAGGATTTCACAGGTGTCGTCATTTCAAGTGCACCAGCCGTCGTTAGCATCGATGGCGGCGACGAATTGGCAATCGGTGCCGGCGAGGCGACGATTACTGTTACGTCCACGCAACTGGCGACAGACGGTGGCACCGGAGCGGACGGCGGAGCGCTTAGCGCAATGCCTGCCGTCACTGTGAGTGCCTCTGAACCATTCAGCGTGCTCGGCGCGGACAGATGCACAGGGATAGCCTTTGCAGACCCCGCGCCAGCAATTCCGCTTGGGCTCGCCACCGATCTCCACCCATCCTGCCTCCTTGCAGATGGGCGGACCATCGGCCTTGACCCCTCGCAGGTGGTCTTTTCCGTAGGAGCTGCCAGAGCTTTATCAGCAGATGGAGTTGTCCATGTTTCTCAGGGTCGCGGACGCCTTACCGCTCTTGCACCGGGTGATACAACGGTCACGGCCAGTCTTGTCGGCTCAAACCTTTCAGCAAGCGTTCCAGTGCGCGTTCTAGCCGGTACATTCGCCGCCCCGACCGTCCTCGTTCCACAACCTGTCATCATTGGAGGTCTGTGGGAATTGCTCAGGGCAGCGAGCACATTCACGGTTACTGGTCCCGACGGTGAGGACATTCCAGTCGACGTCACCGGCTTCGGTGAATGGAGCATTGCGCCCGCATCGACGGCATTGGCGACCATAGAGTCGGGAATGGTGGAAGTCGGCGGCCGGATGATCGCACGACCGGGTCGCTTGCGCACACGCGGTACCGGAAGGGTCGTGGTTAATTTCGTCCTTCCTGGGCAAGCCCCCGCAACCGCAAACGTTGATGTAGTCAACGGCGAGATTGTCGGTCTTTCAATCCAGCTCGCCGGCACCGACTCCACCGATGCCGGAGCACTTCCGTGGGTCCTCCCGGCGGAGGGCGAGTTTCCGTTGGCCATCTTTGCCAATTTGAGTCTTGACGGAGGAGCCGCTGTCAACAACGTCGATGTCACCAACCAAGCGGCCATCCTGGCCGGCGCCAACCTCTTTGCTGGCGGCGGACTCCCCCCACTGCCCCCCGGGGCGGTAATTGCAGACATCGACCACGTCGGTGCACCAGGCGTGCTAGAAGTGATAGCCCCGGCACTAAGCGCAGATGCCGGTGCAGACGCAAGCGCACCGATGCCAATTGTCGCAGCAATGGCACGCCCCCAAGGTGGCGCACCGATTACGGCCACCGCAACCCCATTGGTCGGCCCAGCGAACCTTGGTGCCGGGATACAGTTCGGTGTGCTGCAAAATAGAGTCACCGATCCAGACGCGATACGGAATGCGGTCACCTGGGGCCTGACCCCGATAACATGCACGTCCAAGAAAGCGGGGCAAGTAGTTGCCTATGTCCGAATGGCCGCGCGACTTACAACGCCTACGAGGAATTTCCAATTGCCCCTGAACCGATTCATATGGACCGTACAATCCCCGGTAACCCCCGCCGTCGTCCTCGCTGTGGATGAGATGCAACCGTCGGTGTTTGTGAGGTGTCCGGCGGCGCTTAAGGGCAAAACCATCACAGTGACTGCTGAGATCCCTCGGCCCGCAGGGAACCTCAAAGCCTCCGTCGACGTAACAGTCAATTAGCGCACGCAAGGTCGGCCGGCGATCGTCGTCGGCCGACAGGGCCCATCCGGGCGGGGCTCTCCCGCCCTACTTCCACACCACCAAATAGCTCGTCATCACCGCGTTTCCGTACCGCTTCGCTGCGGCCATCTCGCTTTCGCCGATCGTCGCGCGGTAGGCCACTTCGTTCGCCGCGCCGCGCTTTACGTCGGCCGTCACGTCGAACACCGTCGGCTTCACGTCGAGCCCGGGACACCACCCTCCCCTCCCGAAATACCATGTCCCGTGCTGGTTCGGCACGACCCCTTCGCTCACGCGATCGCGGCAGCCGTCGAGCGTCTGCACATCTGGGAACATCACCACATGCTTCGCCCCGTTGACCGCAAAGTGATGGCGGTGATCGCAAAACTCCGCGCACTGCTCTTCGTCTGAGCCGTGCCCTGTTACGAGCGCAACCAACTCGACTTTGCGCGCATCGGCTGGCACATCGATGTGCATCGCCGGATGCGCGGCGTTGTACCCCGAGTTGAGCTCACCCCCCGAAAAGAGCGGGATCACAGAAACCGGCCGAATCGGCTTATTTTTAGCCGAAAAACGCAGCGACATCGACAGCACGTAGTTCGCTGCGCGCGGACTCCACTGTTTGAGCGCATACCATCGAAGCGTGCGATGGCCCCCCTCTTTGAACAGCGGCAGGAGCCCGCTGATATCTGTCACCCAGCGCCCTTCGCGCCAATATGGCGTGATCCACCGCGCAACTTCGACATCGCATCGCCGCGCCTCTCCCGGGGCGTCGTCGCACAAATACAAATTCGCGAGGTAATCCCACGCGCCGCACTCGCCATCGCGACGATTTTCGCAGTTGATGGCCAAATCGACCTCGAGCGAATCAAACTTTGACATCGCTGCGGCATCGGGGAGCGATGCCTCGACAATCGCTTCGTCGGCAATCACGACGCTATTGAGAAGCGGAACGACCGCTGCATTCTCGGCGGCAAGGCGCGCTTCACGAACGCGCTCAAATTCGTAATACGCAGACTCGGACGCGAGGAATGTTAAATCGGCGTCGACCCCGCCATTGCCCAATCGCCCGAGCATCCCCACTTCGCGGACACGCCCTTTTGAATCGACCCCCCACTGGAACGGATCGAACCGCTTGTATGGCATCGGTGTTGCCATGCGCGTGCGGACGACGTCGCCTGCCCAGCCGGCAACTTTATCGGCCTGCGTCGTCACAAAATGAACGCGACTGCTCCAATGATCGCGATCGGCCGCTGGCAAGCTCGCGATTTCAGCGCGCGCACGCGACGCGAAGCTATTAAACCCAGCCTGATCGGCGAGCCACATAAAAACGTAGTGCGTGTTTTTAGGCGAAGCCGACACGAGTGCGCCTACTGAGCTGGCCGAGCTCGTGAAAAGCTCTTTCGAAAAATCGGCCGCGCCTCCGCTGCGAATCCGCCCCGGAGCGTAAACGAGAAAGAGAGTGCTCTCGTCCGCCTCAGATGACGCCGGCGAATACGACCAATCACCTTCGCTTGTTGGAACGACGAACGACGGGGCGATGCTGTGCGGCGTTGTCGCTTCGGCAGCGGGTGCGAGCGGAAAAACCAGCGAAATAGCGGCAGCAATCGAGCGATTCATGGCGCCACGGTTAACACGCGGGTTCCCAATTTGGAACGCAAGACTTGCGGGGCACGATTGCGAAACGCCCAATTTGTGTCACGACGTCGGCAAGACTTTTTGCGCCGCCTGCACTCTTTGGCGAGACCTGACCCTTACGGAGAACACACTATGTTTAGTCGCAAGCACATCGCAGCTACATTTGGTATTTTTGCGCTCGGAATTTCATCGGCCGCGATGATCGGGTGCGGCAGTTCGGGCGGCTCGAGCGAAGAGCGCACCGAAGAGCCGATTGAAACAGATCCTAAGCCAAGCGCGAAAGAGCAGCAGCTCGCGGAGCTCGAAGCGGCCATCGATTTTATCGACTCCATTTTGGACAACCTGAACACGGCAGTAGACGCGCGCTCGTCGCAAACGTCGTTTCAGCATCATGTCATTCTGCTGGAAGATAGCCGGCAGCAGCTTGTGACGGCCAAGAGTGACGCGCCGAGCGCCCCCGCCGCGCTCGACAACGCCGATGCAGCGATCGCCGCAGTCGAACTGGCCCAGCCAATCGACACCGGTGATGCCGGCGCAACATCGCCGACATGCGGCAGCGAAGCGGATAGCGCGGAGCCGGCAAAAACGGCGCGAAAGTCAATTCCCCGAACCGCTCTCCCAGGCGACCTATTCGGCGCGCCGGCCCGAGCAAAGCGCTGCGTCCCGCCGCGACGCTTCAGCGCCGGCACCAACTATCGCCCGCGCAAACACAACTACGATGAGCGAGTGCTGAGAACCAATCGCGTCGCGCCATTCGTTCCGACTCTTCGTCTGGTCGAAGAAGAAGAAGAAGCCACCCGCAAACGGAACCGGGTGAGGTTCGCGACGCCCGTTTCAACAGTGGTGGGCCACGGCTCACATGTTGACGATGACCCGGCACACGAAGACGGCCCGGAAGCCGCTCTGTTCGACCGCGAATTTGAACCGCGACGACCACCACCAGCAAGGTCGTGGTCGTTTCAGCCATCACCTGACCCAGCGCTCGACCTCGACGACGACCTAGACTACTCGGGTCGCCCGCCGTTCTCGCTCAGCCTCGTAAGACTGGCCGACGAGCGCCCGTTCGACAACGGCGACCGGCAATCGCCGACCTGGTACGAGCTTCAACCGGAACCGCTCTCGCCAAGCGCGTCAGCCGGACCGCCAGCCGGGGATTACGACTGGGTCGATCTCCCTCCAGCCAGTGATGTCGATCTCCCTCTAGCCAGTGATTGGGCAGCGCCGCACGGTGGCGATAGCGACTCGACTCGCGCTCACCACGAAGACAGCGACTCCGACGACGACGGCTTGGGAGCGCGATCGCACTTTTTCGGGGAAGGTGATTTCCTCGCCCTCCCGACGCCAAAGTCGAACCCGGGAAGACGAGCCGAGGCTAAGTTTGCCCAAGTCATTGGAGTGGTTCAACGTGGAACCGACCCAAATAGCCAACGCATCACGCGCTTTGGCATCGACAGCGATGCGCAAGACGGCGCCCCATTTGAGCAACTGCGCGTCGCGCTAAGCGACGATGAAATCTACAACGTCTTCGGCGCGCAAATTCAGGGCACCGACAAGGTTTTTGTAAGAATTCGTTCGGTCGATCCAGTGTCAGGACGCGAGGTGGCGCAGGTCGGAACCGCCGAGGTCAGTACCCGCGACGGGCGACTCATCACCGCGATTCACCATCTCGGAAGGTCTTCTCGGTTAGCGGAGCACGACCAGACGACTCGCTTCTGATCCCAATCCGAGCTCTCGATTGAGCCGGAACTGCGGCCCAATCGAGACGCCTAGGAGACGCCAAGACCACGCTTTTTCACGTGAAAGAGCAGCAAACGCCAACTTGCGCACACCGACTTTCATGTCACCTTAGTCACCACACAAGTATTTTCCTCGCCGGCGCATACGGAAGCGGGGGCACGGTTTATGGAGGTTATTCACATGGTTCACTCAAAGATTCATTCGATATCGTTTTTGATGGCGTTAGGCCTAGTCTCAATCGTCGGCTGCGGCTCGTCAGATCACAGCACCGATAGCAAAGGGACAAACACCGAACTCGAAGAAGGCACGCAGACAGACACCGAAGCGGTCGAAATCGGCACCGGCACCTCCACCCCCGCGAGCGACTTCTCGCCGGATGGCGGCGAAGAAGGCGATGTCGAAGAAGGCGATGTCGAAGAAAGCGATGTCGAAGAAGGCGATGACAAGGAGGAGAGCCCCGTAGTCGTTCGTGGGCGAAAGCATTTTGAGCCGAACGATAGCTTGGGCAGAGGCTGCATCCCGACGCCAGAGAGCGCGACGTTAACGTCCAAGGGCCGAAGGCACGCGCCGATCGTCGATGACACCGCAGCAGGTCTCCCAAGCGGCCACCATGCCGTCTCAGGCCGCAGGCACGCGCCGATCGTCGATGAGACAGCGGCAGGCCTCCCAAGCAGCCACCAGTCAGCCACGGGCCGCAGGCACTTTGGAGCAAAAGATGCGCTAGGCGTAGGCCTTAATCCGGTGAACGACGAACAGTCAGCCACGGGCCGCAGGCACTTTGGAGCAAAAGATGCGCTAGGCGTAGGCCTCAATCCGGTGAACGACGAACCAGTGCGCGTCCGCACATCGCGAGGACCGCAAGCCCACCTCGGATCAGACTTCGTCCCGACCCGCGAAGAAGCCGTCGCTGCAGGCCGAAGGCATGCCCCAGTAGTCGCCGCAGACGCCGCAGGCCTCCCGTCAGATCACGAGACCAAGAGCCGCAAATCACAAGCGCCGCAGGATAACCTTGCACTCGGCAGCGTAAGCGTAGAAACCAGCGACTATCGCCCACACTGCAAGCAAGTCCAAGGTCCACAAGACCACCTCACCATCAACGGCGAGCCAACCGAAGGCGCAGCCCCAGCACGACCAACCGGCCGAGCACGAGTAGCCGGCTTCGACACAAACGCCAGCTCACTAACATTCGGCGAAGCCGGCCTAACAGAAGCCCACCGAGTACGCCGCGATCCAAACGCAACAATCGAAGGCGTCCAGGACGACGAGCACCCCCTAGACGAAGCAACCCAAGCGTTCGCAAACGGCCTTCGCCAGTAACAAAGCTCAAAAAAGAGCAAAAAGAGCGCAGCAAAAGCTGCGCTCTTTTTTTTTAATCCAAGGCCAAAGGCCGAGACGAAAACCGAGGCCAAAGGCCGAGAAGCCAGTAACCACAGTGGGGCAAAACCCATGGCGGTTCGCGTCGAGGCCAAGCGCTAACAGCGTTTTTTCGGGCGCAGCGTACTCCGCGTACGTTGCGCCCGAAAAACGCTGTTAACGCGAAGGCCCCGGCGCGAAATGCCATGGGTTTTGGAGGTGCGGATGGGATTTGAACCCACGTATGCCGGTTTTGCAAACCGGTGCCTAACCACTTGGCTACCGCACCAAATCGAGAAACGACCCGAGAAACGAGCCGAGACACAAATCGAGAACGGCGCGTTCTAACGGGAGACACCCCCTCGGTCAAGGAACGACCACAACGATTCCCCGCGTTTCCAACAACCCGCGTCGCATAGCGGGACTGCGATGCCATTGAAATCGTACAGCGCCCTTGCGCACACATAAGCCTATGTCATCCTAACGGCCACACACGCATTTCCTCGCCGGCGCACATTGGGAGCGGGGGCACGGTTCACGGAGGCTAAGATTATGGTTAGTTCGAAAATTAAATCGATTTCGTTTTTTATGGCGCTCGGGATCGTCTCGCTCGTCGGCTGCGGCGGTTCACATAGCTCGGCTGATCCGACAGACTCGACCGATGAGCCGGTCGTGGATGACTCGAGGACAACCGAAGCGGATGAGATCGCGGCACGCCTCGCAGCGTCCGATGCAAAGCTCGCCGCACTAGCAGACAAGCTCGCTGACGGCCGCAAGGGGAGCGTTCACCAGGTCGTCATCTGCATCCACCGGGAAGGTGGCAGCAGCGCGACGACGGTCGTCGACCAGAGCACGACGACGACTCCG